>CALWXJ010000063.1 GCA_944385475.1 uncultured Oscillospiraceae bacterium | reverse complement strand
GTTTTGACCGGAATAGGCGATTATGCGTATTGCCGCCGTGACGGAGTATATGTGATCCCGATTGGCTGCCTGAAAAACTGATTTGCGGATAAGAAAATAGACATTGTGGAAAAGCGGCTCGGCAGAGGCGCTTTTCCACAATGCTCAAAACGGAAAGTGTTCTCTTTGGCTGTTCATGTGGGCTGTTTTTTCTGATTTTGCCGCTTTACGCCCTTCCCGAATCTTCATGGCGGGAGGGGCGTTCTTCGTCAGGATGTACAACTCCACCCGCCCCGTTTTGCCAGATCCAGCATTCCAACGCAGAATTTCTGCCACGGCTCCAATGTAATCAGTGACGGGTCTCCCTCCCGGATGCGCATGGTGCGGCGGATCTCCTTGGGAATGACCACACGCCCCAGGTCGTCGATGCGTCTTACGATTCCAGTTGCCTTCATAGCTTCAAACCTTTCCAATCATCGTTGTATCTGTGGGTCCCGAGACACGGTTTCGCGTCGGGGGTGGCGTTCTGGCAATATTATCTGCCACCAGAAAGCAGATATACTGGGAAATTTATGGGAGTGTTTTGCCACAGGATGGCTTTTTTGCCTTCCGAAACCGCCAAATCCCCCAAAAAACGGGAAAAACCAGAGAAATGGCCATGATTTTTCAAAAGAATCCGTTGCGTGGGTGGAGAAAAGAATATATAATATCTGATATAGGAACATGCAAAAAACCGAAAAGGCGGGAGGCGCCGCCCTTTGGTATGCCGGGAGGGATCAGATGAACATTCTCCACATGAAATACGCGGTGGAAGTGGCCAGGGCGGGGTCCATCAACCGGGCGTCGGAGACGCTTTTGGTGGCCCAGCCCAACATCAGCCGCGCCATCAAGGAGCTGGAGTCCGATCTGGGGATCACCCTGTTTGACCGGACGGCCCGGGGCATGCTCCTCACCCCCAAGGGGGAGGAGTTCCTCCGCTATGCCCGGCAGATCCTGCGGCAGATCGACGAGGTGGAAAACCTCTATAAAAACAAGGTCGCTCCCAAACGGCGCTTTTCCATCTCTGTTCCCCGGGCCAGCTATATCTCCGATGCCTTTGCCCGCTTCTCCCGGCGTATCGGGCCGGAGCCCTCTGAGATCTTCTACAATGAGACCAATACCTCCCAGGCCATCAGCAATATCCTCATGGCGGATTATCGCCTGGGGATCATCCGCTATCCCCGCCAGCACGACAAGTACTTTAAGTCCCTGCTGCGGGAAAAGGGGCTCTCCTGCGAGCTCATCACAGAGTTCCGCCCCCAGCTGCTGATGCACCGGGATTGTCCCCTCAACCAAAAGGGGGAGATCTTTTTCAAAGACCTGGAGCCCCATATCGAGGTGGCTCACTCCGACGCCTATGTCCCCCCCGCCATTCCCCTTTCGGCGGTGAGAAAAGAGGAGCCGCCGGACAACATCAGCCGCCGGATCTTCGTATTTGAGCGGGCGGGGCAGTTTGAACTGCTGTGCGCCAATCCGGAGACCTTCATGTGGGTCTCCCCCGTTCCCCAGACGCAGCTGGAGCGGTATGGGCTGGTGCAGCGGACTTGCCGGGATGACCAGCGGATATACCGGGACCTTTTGATCTACCGGGCGGATTATGAGATGACCCCCTGGGACAACACCTTCCTCGAAGAGCTGCGTCAGGCCCAAAAGACCCACATTCCCCCTCCGGCAAATGTGAACGAATCGTAAATTATAGAAAAGGTGAGGCTCCCCCGGCAAAATGCCGGGGGAGCAGTCTCTTGCGCCCCAGTGTTTTGGTGATTCTATATCATTTTGGATAAGCTGGGTATGCGATTCTTGTCATTGCAAACAAGGGAGCAGTTGTGTTATTTTCTTAACAGACAGAAAGTTCGCACATACCCCGTGAAAAATCGAAAAAATACTTAGGAGGTTATCCCATATGGCACGTTTTACGCTTCCCCGTGACTTATACCATGGAAAGGGCGCTATGGAGGCCCTGAAGACCCTGCCCGGCAAGCGGGCGATGATCTGCGTGGGCGGCGGCTCCATGAAGCGTTTTGGCTTCCTGGACAAGGCTGTTGCCTATTTGAAAGAGGCCGGCATGGAGGTAGAGCTCTTTGAGGGCATCGAGCCCGATCCCTCCGTGGACACTGTGATGAAGGGCGCTGCGGCCATGGAGAAGTTCCAGCCCGACTGGATCGTGGCCATGGGTGGCGGCTCTCCCATCGACGCTGCCAAGGCTATGTGGATCAAGTATGAGTATCCCGAGATCACCTTTGAGGAGATGTGCAAGGTCTTTGGCATTCCTCCCCTGCGCCGCAAGGCTCGTTTCTGCGCCATTTCTTCCACCTCCGGCACCGCTACGGAAGTGACGGCCTTCTCCGTCATCACCGATTATCAAAAGGGCATCAAGTATCCTCTGGCCGACTTTGAGATCACCCCTGATGTGGCCATTGTGGATCCCGACCTGGCTGAGACCATGCCCAAGAAGCTGGTGGCCCACACCGGCATGGACGCCATGACCCACGCCATCGAGGCCTATGTCTCCACCGCCAACTGCGACTATACCGATCCTCTGGCCCTGCATGCCATCAAGATGATCCAGGCGGATCTGGTGGGCTCCTACAACGGCGATATGGAAAAGCGGGATGCCATGCACAACGCCCAGTGCCTGGCCGGCAGGGCCTTCTCCAACGCGCTGCTGGGCATCGTGCACTCCATGGCCCATAAGACCGGCGCTGCCTTTGCCGATTACGGCGCCCATATCATCCACGGCGCTGCCAACGCCATGTACCTGCCCAAGGTCATCGCCTTCAACGCCAAGGATGCCACCGCTGCCAAGCGCTATGCCGAGATTGCCGACTTCATGAAGCTGGGCGGCAGCACCGTGGAAGAGAAGGTCGCCCTGCTCATCGCCTATCTGCGCAAGATGAACGACGATCTGAACATCCCCCAGTGCATCCAGCACTACGGCGCCGACAGCTATCCCTGCGAGCAGGGCTTCGTCCCCGAGGAAGTGTTCCTGGAGCGTCTGCCTGAGATCGCCAAGAACGCCATCGGCGATGCCTGCACCGGTTCCAACCCCCGTCAGCCCAGCCAGGAGGAGATGGAGAAGCTCCTCAAGTGCTGCTACTATGACACCGAGGTGGACTTCTAAGAGAAGGGCATTCCCTTTGCAGGCCGCGTGAGATTGCACACGGAAACTCGATTCGAAAAGAACATGCGAAACGGCTGCCTTTTGGGGCAGCCGTTTCGTGGATTTGGGGGGAAAGGATCATGGAAAAACGGGATGGAAACGGTATGACAGAGGCGGAGTTTCTGGCCGCCTATGCCAAAAAGAGCTATCCAAAGCCCTCCCTCACCGCGGACATCGTGGTGCGCTCCTGCCGGGAGGGGGTGGAGCAGGTGCTGCTGGTGCGCCGGGGACAGCATCCCTTCTTGGACTGCTGGGCCCTGCCGGGCGGTTTTGCAAATCCCAACGAGCCCCTGGAGGACACCGCCGCCCGGGAACTTCGGGAGGAGACTGGCGTGGAGGGACTTGCCCTGACGCCGGTGGGCCTTTTCAGCGCCCCGGGACGGGATCCCCGGGGCTGGGTGGTGTCCCAGGCCTATCAGGCCCGGGTGGACTGGGGGGTCCTGCGGCCCCAGGCCGGGGACGACGCTGCCCAGACCCAGTGGTTTTCCGTGGAGTGTCAGGGGAAGACGGTGGAGCTGCGCTGCCGCGGCAGCGTCATTCGCTTCCGCCTGGGACAAGATGCCCAGGGGCATCCCCAGGCGGAGGCCCTGACCCCGGAGCGGCTGGCCTTCGACCACGCCTTGATTTTGGCCAGGGCCCTGGGTATTTAAGACCGCCGGAACAAAAGAGCGCCGCAGCAAAGACGGCCGGCTCCCACAGGGGAGCCGGCCGTCTTTCTCTTTTTTAAAGGAGCCGCTCCCTCAGCCCCAAAGGCCGGGAAAGAGCAGTTCGCTTCCCACCTTGGCAGTGAGGAGCACCAGCACCAAAACCACCGTGGGGCGCACCACCTTGCTGCCCCCCTGGATGGCCAGCCCCGCCCCCAGGTAGCTGCCCATAATGGAGGCCACCGCCGCCACAATGCCCACCCCCACCAGGACGTGGCCGGTGGCAAGGCCGGTGGCAAGGCTGCCCAGGCCGGAGGCCATATTGATAAGCTTGGCGCCGCCAGCGGCGTGGAGGGTATCCATCCGCCCCAGCTGGATGTACACCAGCATCAAAAAGGTGCCGGTGCCGGGGCCGTAATATCCGTCATAGGCGCCGATGATGAAGGAGGCTCCCCAGATGATCAGCTTCTGGCGCCGGGGGTCGATCTGGCCGGGCTCATCCGGCCAGGTGCGGGTGCGCAGCGTCACCACCGCCACCACCGGCAGCACCACCAGCAAAAGGGATTTTAAAATAAAATCCGGGGTGTGCAGCTGTAAAAAGGCGCCGCCGGCGGAACCCACCAGCGCCAGCACCACCGCCGGGGAAAAAAGCCGCCAGTTGACGTATCCTCCCCGGATAAAGCGCCCGGCGGAGAAAACAGCGCCCAGGCAGGCGGAGAGCTTGTTGGTGCTCAGCGCGTAATACACCGGCAGGCCGGACAGACCGATGAGATAGGTGGGCACGGAGATGATCCCCCCGCCCCCGGCGATGGCGTCCATAAATCCCGCTAAAAATACGCCCAGGGCAATGAGAATCACCACCCACAGGGCGACACCATCGATGGTGATATCCGTCAGCGCTGAGAGAAGATGTTCCATATGGCCTCCCCACCGGGCGCGTTGGCCCGGACTTTCAAAAATATGGCTCCCGAAAGAATGATTATTATATATAACAGATTCCACAAAAAAAGACAATACCGCAAATCCAAATTTCCCAAAAAATTTGACACAAACCAGCAGGAAAATTGACCGGGATTCGACAGGGCCTGTCCTTGACGCTGTATGGCGGGGGACGTATAATAAAAGCAGGAAAAAACCGCCCCGGCCGCACGCTGGAAGGAGGGATCGCCATGGAAAAACCAAAGGCGGGAATCACCGTCTCCACCGACGCCTTTCGCCGTTACGGCGCCCATCTTGTGGGAGAGGGACAGTGGACGTTCCGGGTGTGGGCGCCCCGGGCCAGGGCCGTGAGCGTGGTGGGCCCGTTCAACGACTGGCAGGCGGGCAAAGCCCCCATGGAGCGGGAGGGGGAGGACTGGACCGTCACCCTTTCCCATCTGGAGCAGTATACCGCCTATAAATTCGCCGTCACCGGGGCTGACGGCGTCACCCGGCTGAAGGCGGACCCCTATGGCTTCCACACGGAGACTCGCCCCGGCACCGCCAGCAAGCTCTATGATCTTTCGCCCTTTCCCTGGACGGACGGGAAGTTCCGCCGCAGCCGCAAGGCGGTCTATGACCGGCCGCTGAATATTTATGAGGTCCATCTGGGCTCCTGGAAGCGCCGGGAAAACGGGGACTTTATCGATTACCGGGACCTGGCCCGGGAGCTGGGGGCGTATGTCAAGGATCTGGGCTACAACGCCGTGGAACTGCTGCCGGTGACGGAGCATCCCCTGGATGACTCCTGGGGCTATCAGTGCACCGGATATTTTGCCCCCACCTCCCGCTTCGGCACGCCCCACGATTTCATGTGGTTTGTCAATCACCTGCATGAATTGGGCATCCGGGTCATATTGGATTGGGTGCCGGCTCACTTCTGCAAGGATGAACAAGGGCTTTTAGAGTTTGACGGCACCTGCTGCTATGAGTACGCCGATCCCAACAAGCAAGAGCACGCCGGATGGGGGACCCGGGTGTTTGACTATGGAAGCCCCGCCGTACAGTCCTTTTTGCTCTCCTCCGCCCGCTTTTGGCTGGAGGTGTATCACATCGACGGGCTGCGGGTGGACGCCGTGGCCTCCATGCTGTATCTGGATTACGGCCGCCAGGGCGGGGCGTGGACCCCCAATATCCACGGCGGACGGGAAAATCTGGAGGCCATCGCCTTCCTGCGCCAGCTCAATACCATGGCCTTTTCCGTGGATCCGGGGGTGCTGATGATCGCGGAGGAGTCCACCGCCTGGCCCCTGGTGACCCGGCCGCCGGAGGCGGGAGGGCTGGGCTTTAACCTCAAGTGGAACATGGGGTGGATGAACGACATCTGCCACTACTTAAAGCTGGACCCCTACTTCCGCCAGTACCACCACCAGGACCTCACCTTCTCTATGATGTATGCCTTTTCGGAAAATTTTGTGCTTCCCATCTCCCATGACGAGGTGGTGCACATGAAGGGCTCTCTGGTGGGGAAGATGCCCGGGGATTACGAGACCCAGCTGCGCTGCGTCCGGGGCTTTATGGCCTATCTGCTGGCCCACCCGGGGAAGAAGCTGGTGTTTATGGGGGCGGAGCTGGGCCAGTGGCATGAGTGGGACGCCAACGGCCAGCTGGACTGGTATTTGCTGGATCAGGCGGCCAACCGGCGCCAGATGCAGTTTTTTAAGGACATCAACGCCCTCTACCTTGCCCAGCGGCCCCTGTGGGAGATCGAGGACGACTGGGCGGGTTTCCAGTGGCTGGTGAGCGACGATAACCACAACAACGTGGTGGTGTTTGCCCGGCGGGACCGGCGGGGCAGGGAGATCGTCTGCGCCGTGAATTTCTCGCCCAATGCGTATGGGGATTACCGCTTTGGGGTGGCGCCCCGGCGGCAGTATGTCCCCCTTTTCAACACCGAGGACGTCCGTTACGGCGGCAGCGGCTTTGGGGATACCGCCCCCATCCGGGTGGAGCCCGTGGCCTCCCACGGCAAGCCCCACTCCATCGCCATCAAGATCCCGGCCTTTGGCGCCGTCTTTTTCAAAGCTGAGGGGAGATATCCGTCTCCCCGGGGGAGAAATGTGAAAAAAGAGAGGGAGAGCCTATGAAAAAAGAGTGTGTGGCCATGCTGCTGGCAGGCGGGCAGGGCAGCCGCCTGTATGTTCTCACCAGCGATATGGCAAAACCTGCCGTCCCCTTTGGGGGCAAGTACCGGATCATTGATTTTCCCCTTTCCAACTGCGCCAACTCCGGCATCGACACCGTGGGGGTGCTGACCCAGTACCGCCCCCTGGAACTCAACAGCTACATCGGCAGCGGTCTTCCCTGGGACTTGGACGGCGACGGCGGCGTCCATATCCTGCCCCCCTACATGGGCAGCGCCGGGGGCACCTGGTACAAGGGTACCGCCAACGCCATCTATCAGAACATGGGCTTTATCGACCTCTACAGCCCGGAGTATGTCCTGATCCTCTCCGGCGACCACATCTACAAAATGGACTACTCCCGGATGCTGCGCCGCCATAAGGAGTCCGGGGCCGCCTGCACCATCTCCGTCATGGAGGTGCCCTGGGACGAGGCCCCCCGGTTCGGCATCATGGCAGTGGATGAGGAGGACCTTGTCACGGAGTTTGAGGAAAAGCCCCTCCACCCCAAGAGCAATCTGGCCTCCATGGGCATCTATGTCTTCACCTGGAAGAAGCTCCGGGAATATCTCACGGAAGACGAGCGCAACCCCTCCTCCGAAAACGACTTCGGCAAAAATGTCATTCCCGCCATGCTGGAGGCGGGAGAGCGGATGGCCGCCTACCGCTTTTCGGGATACTGGAAGGACGTGGGAACACTGGTGTCTCTCTGGGACGCCAATATGGACATGCTCAGCCTGGACTCCGGACTGGACCTCCGGGATGAGGCCTGGCCCATCTACGCCCGGTCCGTCAATGGGCCGCCGGCCTATTTCTCCGGCACATGCCGTGTCAGCCACAGCGCCGTCAACCGGGGGGATGAGATCGAGGGCACGGTGGAAAACTCCGTCCTCTCCCCCAATGTGGTGGTGGGGGCGGGCGCCCGGGTGAGCTATTCGGTGCTGCTGCCCGGCGTGACGGTGGAGCCCGGCGCCGTGGTGGAGTACGCCATTTTGGGTGAAAAGTGCCGCCTGGGGACGGGGTGCCATGTGGGGGGCGCCCCGGATCAGACGGCCCCGGAGTCCTGGGGGCTCACGGCCCTGGCCCCGGGGTGCTGCGTGGAGGCCGGGCGGCAGGTGGCCCCCGGCACCATGCTGAATCGAAACGGTGAGGAGGTGGCGAGATGAACGGCCTGCACGGGATCGTATTTGCCTATAAAAACCGCAGTGACCTGCGGGAACTCACCCAGGTCCGGGCCGCGGCATCCATCCCCTTCGGCGGCCGCCACAGGGCCATCGATTTCGTTCTCTCCACCCTGGTGAACGCCGGGGTCACAGACGTGGGGCTGGTGCTGTACGGCCAGTATCAAAGCCTTTTGGACCATGTGGGGACCGGGAAGGACTGGAACCTCTCCCGCAAGCGGGGAGGACTGCGGCTGCTGCCGCTTTTCAGCGATGAGCGGGAGTGGGGCACCGTCCCCTTCCGGGGGAAGATGGAGGTGCTGGGCAGCGTGCGCAGTTATCTCCAGCAGATCCGGCAGGACGATGTGGTGCTGATGGACGGGGACCTGGTGGCGAACCTCCCCCTCAAGGAGATCTATGAGGCCCATCAGGCCTCCGGCGCCGATATCACCGTGGTGTGCGGCAGCGACAGCACCGCGGCCCCCGACGGGACGTACATCCAGGCCGACGAGGAAGGGCGGGTACGGGAGGTGCTCTTCCGCCTCCATGCCCCCCGGGGCAGGCGCTGCATGGAGGTGTTCCTCCTGTCCAAGGAGCTGCTGCTGGAATTGGTGGATGAGTGTGCCGCCCATGACCAGTTCAGCTTCCGCCGGGATGTGCTGCAGGCCCGGAAAGACCAGATGAACATCCGCACCTACCTCTGGGGTGGCTATGTGGCCCAGTTCCGCTCCGTGGTGGGATATTACGAGCGGTCCATGCAGCTTTTGTGCCCGGCGGTGCGGCGGGAGCTGTTCCACCCCGACCGGCCCATCCGGGCCAAGGGGGAGGACAAATCCTCCACCTACATCGGCGCCGACGGCGTGTGCATCAACTCCCTGGTGGCGGAGGGGTGCAACATCGAGGGGCGGGTGGAAAACTCCGTCCTCTTCCCCGGTGTCACCGTGGCGGCAGGGGCGGAGGTGCGCAACTGCATCTTGTTCAAGGAGACCAGCGTGGGCAGCGGGACGCTGCTCAGCCATATCATCGCGGATAAGCGGGTGCGGGTGAACCCCAACCGCACGCTGATGGGCCACGCGGCCTATCCGGTGGTGCTGGCCAAAGAGAGCGTTATTTGACAGATCGGACGGCATAAGAAGGAAGAAAGGAGCTGCGGGATCATGAAGATTTTGTATGCGGTCAGCGAGGCTGTGCCCTTTTGCAAAACCGGCGGCCTGGCGGATGTGGCCGGGTCTTTGCCCCCTGCCCTGGCGGCCCGGGGGGCGGAGGTGGCCGTGGTGCTGCCTTTGTACCAGCAGGTGCGGGAACGGTTCGGCCAGCAGCTGAAATTTTTGTGCTATGACTATGTGGATCTGGCCTGGCGCCACAGCTACTGCGGCCTTTTCAGCCTGGAGCAGGACGGCGTGACATGGTACTTCCTGGATAATGAACGGTACTTCAAACGCACGGATCTCTATGGCTACATGGACGACGGGGAGCGCTTCGGCTTCTTTGCCCGGGCGGTGGTGGGGATGCTGGACCATTTGAAGTTCTGGCCGGACGTCATCCACTGCAACGACTGGCAGACGGCCCTGGTGCCCATCTATCTCAAGGATCTGGGCGTGCGGGAGGAGCGCTACCGCTCCATCCGCACCGTGCTGACCATCCACAACATAGAATACCAGGGCCGCTATGGGACCAAGACCCTGGGGGATCTGTTCGGCCTGGATCGGGGCTGGATGGACGACGGCACCATCATGATGGACGGGGACGTCAACCTCCTGAAGGGGGCCATCCTCTGCGCCGACGCGGTGAACGCGGTCTCCCCCACCTATGCCCAGGAGCTCAAGCACGCCTATTTCGCCCACCGGCTGGAGAGCGTCATGCGCCGCTGTGAGGATAAGCTCTATGGCGTGCTCAACGGCATCGACATGAAGCGCTATGACCCCGCCACGGACCGGTACCTCTGCGCGCCGTACAGCGCCATGGATCCCCGGGGCAAGGCGGAGGACAAGGCCGCCCTGCAGCAGATGCTCAGGCTCCGGCAGGAGCCGGGGGTGCCGGTGGTGGCCATGGTCAGCCGCCTGGTGAGCCATAAGGGGCTGGACCTTGTATGCGAGGTGCTTCACGAGATCATGCAGCTGCCGGTGCAGCTGGTGATCCTGGGGAAGGGGGAGCCCCAGTACGAGGAGTTTTTCCGCTGGGCTGCCCAGCAGTATGTAAACCGCATGGCGGTGCGGCTGGAATATGACGAGGGGCTTTCCATGGCCATCTATGGCGGCGCGGACCTCTTCCTCATGCCCTCCCGCAGTGAGCCCTGCGGCCTCAGCCAGATGATCGCCATGCGCTACGGCACGGTGCCCATCGTCCGGGAGACCGGGGGACTCAAGGACACTGTGCAGCCCTATGAGGCCTGGCGGGACGCCGGCACCGGCTTTACCTTTGCCAACTACTCCAGCGGCGACATGCTCTATGTCATCCGGGAGGCGGTGAGCCTCTACCGTAACTACCCCGAGGCCTTCCACCGCCTGCGCCTGCGGGATATGACCCAGGACTTCAGCTGGGACCGCAGCGCCCAGGCCTATGTGGACATCTATGCCCGCATCACCGGCCTGCCGGCGCCTGAAGCGGTCCGGCAGACCCCGGAGGGATCCGGGGCAGAGGAGGGGCCGGCCCAGGCCGCCCCCGCTGCGGCGCCGGAGACAGCGGAGCAGCCTCCGGAGCACACGGCGCCGGCTGAGGCCGCCAAACCCGCCCCTGCCAGGGGCCGGAGCCGCCGCGCTGCGCCCAAGAAAAGTGAGAAGGCCCCGGCGGCGAAAAAGCGTGCCCCCAAAAAGCGCGCCCCTAAAACCAGCGAAGGGAAGTAAGCTATGACCCAATTGACCACCAATGCGCTGCAGGAGGCCCTGACCTCCAAGCTGGCGCTGAATTTCAACAAGACACCGGAGGAGGCCACGGACCAGGAGATGGTGCGCTGCTGTGCCTTGGTGATCCGGGACATGATGGCCCTGGGGGGCCTGGAGACCCGGAAGACCACCCGGCAGGAGGAGAAAAAGCAGGTCCACTATCTGTCACTGGAATTTTTAATGGGCCGGAGCCTGATGAAAAACGCCTACAATCTGGGCATCCTGCCCCAGCTGCGCCAGGCGCTGGAGCAGATGCACTTCCAGCCCTCGGAGCTTTTTGAGCTGGAGCCGGACGCGGGCCTGGGCAACGGCGGCCTGGGCCGCCTTGCCGCCTGCTATCTGGACTCCATGACCACGTTGGAGATCCCTGCCACCGGCTACTGCCTTTGCTATGAGCTGGGGATCTTCCGGCAAAAGATTGTAGAGCACCAGCAGGTGGAGCTGCCGGACAACTGGAAGGGCCTGGGGGCGGCGTGGCTGCTGCCAAAACCCGAGGAGGCCCAGATGGTGCGCTTCGGCGGCACCGCCCGGGAATTTTGGGATGACGGCCATCTCCATGTGGTGCAGGAGAACACCACAGATGTGCTGGCAGTGCCTTGCGACATGGTGGTGGCGGGATATGAGACAGACCATGTCAATACCCTGCGGCTGTGGGACGCCCGCTCCACCAAGCCGGTGGACATGTCCCTTTTCTCCCGGGGGGAGTACCTTAAGGCGGCGGAGGAGGACGCCATGGCCCGCACCATCGTCAAGGTCCTCTACCCCGACGACAACCATTACGAGGGCAAGTCCCTGCGCTTAAAGCAGCAGTACTTCTTCGTCTCTGCCACGGTGCAGTCCATTGCCAAGCAGCACCTGGAGACCTATGGGACGCTGCGCAACTTCCATGAGAAAAATGTCATCCAGATCAACGACACCCATCCGGCCCTGGTTATCCCGGAGCTGATGCGGATCTTCCTGGACGAGGCGGGGATGTCCTGGGAGGAGGCCTGGAACATCACCACCCACTGTGTGGCCTACACCAATCACACCGTCCTCTCTGAGGCGCTGGAGCGCTGGCCCCAGCGGCTGGTGGAGGAACTGATGCCCCGGGTGTGGCAGATCCTCCGGGAGATCGCCCGGCGCTGGCAGGCAAAGGTGGAGCGGGCCTATCCCGACGGGTCCCGCACCGCCAAAATGGCCATCATCTGGGACGGTGAGGTGCGCATGGCCAATTTGTGTCTGGCGGGCTGCATGGCGGTGAACGGCGTGTCCACGCTCCATGCCCAGATCCTGGAAAAAAGCGTTTTTCAAGAGGCCTATGCCATGGAGCCGGGGAAATTCCTGGGCATCACCAATGGTGTGGACCACCGCCGCTGGCTCAGTGAGATCAACCCGGAGCTGGACGCCCTGATCCGGGACCTTGCGGGAGGGGACGACTATCTTCTCCATCCCCAGGCGCTGCGCAAGTTGGAGGCCTATGCCGGGGATGAGACGGTGCTGGAGGAGCTGGGGGCCATCAAGCGGCGCAATAAAGTGCGCTTTGCCGCCTGGGCCTCTGCCGCCCAGGGGGTGGTGCTGAACCCGGACGCCATTTTCGACGTGCAGGTCAAGCGGCTTCACGAGTATAAGCGCCAGCTGCTCAATGTGCTGCATATCATCACCCTCTACCAGGCCCTGCAGGACGATCCCGGGGTCATCACCCGGCCCCGCACCTTCTTGTTTGGGGCCAAAGCGGCACCGGGATATGCCGTGGCCAAGCGGATCATCCGCCTCATCAACTCTCTGGCGGACCACATTGCCCACGATCCCATCTGCAAGGATAAGTTGCAGGTGGTGTTTTTGGAGGATTACCGGGTCTCCCTGGCAGAACAGCTCATGCCTGCCAGCGAGGTCAGCCAGCAGATCTCCACCGCCGGCAAGGAGGCCAGCGGCACCGGCAACATGAAATTCATGATGAACGGCGCCTTGACAGTGGGCACACTGGACGGTGCCAATGTGGAGATGTATGACCTCCTGGGGGATGAGAACATGTTCCTCTTCGGCCTTCAGGCCCAAGAGGTGGAGCAGCTGCGGCAGGAGGGGTATGTCCCCCAGCGGATCTACAGCCAAAATGAGACGCTGCGCCGCTGCATGGAGACGCTGCGCACCGGCTTCCGGGACGGGGTGAGTTACGAGGACCTCTACCAGCGGCTGCTGAGCGGATGGGGCGGTTCCCCGGCGGACGAGTATTTCCTCCTGGCGGACTATGACGCTTACTGCCAGGCGGAAGGGCGCATGGCGGCCACCTATGCCCGCCCCGCCGAATGGAACCGCATGAGCCTTTATAACATCGCCCGCAGCGGCATCTTCGCCGCTGACCGGGCCGTGGCGGAATACGCCGACAAGATCTGGCATGTGCCTCACCGGTGAGATCCGGGAGGCCTCGCTCCCGGGGGAGGGCGCCGCAGATGACGCCCTTTCCCGCCGGGAGGGGGGGAGCTGAAAAAAGGAGGCCTTCCTATGACGGAGGAGGAAAAAATTTTTGCCGGAAAGCTCTTCGATCCCCGCAAGCAGGAGCTGAAGGACCTGAAGCACCGGGCCCACGAGGCCTGCCGGCGCTATAACGCCATGGATGAGTACGATCCCCAGCGGCTGCCCATCCTGGGGCAGATTCTGGGGGCGGTGGGAAAGACGTACTACTTCCAGGGCCCCGTGCAGATCAATTATGGGTGCCATACCTTCATCGGGGAAAATTTTTTCGCCAATTTCAATCTCACCATCATGGATGACGCCCGGGTCTATATCGGGGAGAATGTGTGCTTTGGGCCCAACGTCTCCTTGATGGCCACCAACCACCCCCTTCCCGCGGCGGAGCGCATGGGCCGGGACGGCGCCGGACGCACCACCATGGCGGAGTTCGCCCAGGACATCCACATCGGCAACAACGTCTGGCTTGCCTGCAATGTGGTGGTGCTGGGGGGCGTCCACATCGGGGATGGGGCCGTCATCGGCGCGGGGAGCGTGGTGACCCGGGACATTCCCGCGGGATGCCTGGCCTACGGCAACCCCTGCCGGGTGGCCCGTCCCATTACGGAGGCGGACAGCTGCCGCCACCTCTCCCTGCCGGAGGATCTGGGGCACTTTGGATTTGAAAAGGTGTGAAAAAGCGGCCGCCCCCTTGGGCGGCCGCTTTTCCGTGGGGCGGCGGGAGGGCGCGGCGGGGATCCGCCCCTTCCATGGGGAAGCCGCCTTTACAACCGGAGAAAAATCGGGTATAATAAAAAAGACCGATTGTCAAGAAAAAGAGGAAGAGAACTATGGAACTGACACAAGGCGTCCGGTTTGACACGCTGGGGCTGTCGCCGGAGATTTTGCGGGCCGTGACCCAGAAAAAGATCGAGGTTTCCACCCCCGTTCAGGCCGGGTGCATCCCCCCCATGATGGCCTGGCAGGACGTCATCGCCAAGGCCCCCACCGGCACCGGAAAGACCTTTGCCTATGGGATCCCCATTGTGGAGCACATCGACCCGGCGGACGAGTCTGTCCAGGCGGTGATTTTGGCCCCCACCCGGGAGCTGGCCCTCCAGATCACCGATGAGATCCGGGACCTTGCGGCCTATAAGCCCGGGGTGCGGACCGTGTGCCTGTATGGCGGGGCCCCCATCGGAAAGCAGATCGAGGCCCTGAAAAAGCACCCCCAGATCGTGGTGGCCACCCCCGGCCGCCTCAGCGATCATATGAAGCGCCGCACCGTCCGGGTGGATACCGCCCAGACCGTGGTGCTGGACGAGGCGGACCGGATGCTGGACATGGGCTTTATCCATGACGTCACCCGGCTTTTGGACAAGATGGCGGGGCGCAAAAACCTGGGGCTCTTCTCTGCCACCATCTCCCGGGAAGTGATGGACATCGCCTGGGTCTACCAGCGGGACGCGGCGGAGATCACCGTCCGGGAGGACGAGCAGAACAAGCCCGACATCAAGCAGTTCCGCATGGATGTGTCCTATGACGGCAAGGCCGACGCCATCCAGCGGATCCTAAATGAGACGGGGTTTGACCGCTGCATGTGCTTTTGCAACACGAAAGGCGCCACGGAGCGCATCACCAAGTTTTTGCAGATGCGGGGCATCGACGCCCAGTGCATCCACGGGGACATTCCCCAGCGCAAGCGGGAGCAGGTGATGGACCTGTTCCGCCAGGGCAAGCTCCGGGTCTTTGTCTCCACAGACGTGGCCGCCCGGGGGATCGATGTGGACGATGTGGATATCGTCTTCAACTGCGATATTCCCGATGAAAACCAGGACTATGTCCACCGGATCGGCCGCACCGGCCGCGCCCGCCGCCAGGGGGTGGCGGTGAGCCTCATCGCCGACTATCCCTCCAAGATGCGGATGGACGATATCGCGGAGAAGACCCGCAATCAGATCCAGGAAGTGAAGTTTGACGATGCGGGCAAGCTCACCCTGGCTTGAAAAAGACGCCCTTCGGCCCCGGTTTTCCGGGGCCCTTTTGATTTGAAACGGGGAATTTGTTATCAATTTGTAACTTTTTGCGGGGAAAACCTTTACAAGAGCACAAAATTTCCCTATAATAAGACTTGCTTGAGGGCAAGAGGCGGTGCCGCTGATTGGCGGCACCCTTTTTTATCCCGTGAAAAGGAGAAAGCTGATGAAGCGATTGAAACGGGTGTCGGCGCTTTTGATGGCGGCGCTGATGCTTTTGACCATGCTTGCCGGCTGCGGCCAATCCGCGCAGGGTGACGGGCCGGCGCTGGTGGTGTGCGTGGGGGACGCGCCGGTGACTCTGGATCCCATCTACGCCCAGGAGCCGGAGGATCAGACGCTGATCGTCCACCTGTATGAAAATCTGATGCGTGTCGTCTCCACCTCCCAGGGGGCCACGGTGACCGAGGGGATGGCCAAGAGCGTGGATGTGGAGGAAAACGTGGACGGCACCGTCACGTATACCTTCCGGCTGCGGGGCGCCCAGTGGTCCGATGGACAGGATATCCGGGCGGAGGATTTTGTATATGCCTGGCAGCGCCTGGCGGACCCGCTGAGCCAATCCCCCTATGCGGCGCTGCTGTCCATCGTGTGCGGCTATGAGGAGGCCCGGTCCTCCGGGGACATGAGCCTTTTACGGGTGACGGCCAAAAACAGCTCCACCCTGGAGGTGGTGCTGTCGGGGCAGTACGACTGGTTTTTGACCCAGGTGTGCACCTCCCCCGCCACCATGCCCCTGCGCCAGGATGTGGTGAAGAGTTTGAAGGAGGCCGCGGAGGAAAAGAGCGGCGGGGAGAGTGCCTACTGGTGGTCGGATTTTTCCGCCTTGGTGACCAACGGCCCCTTTGAGATGGGGGATGAGACGGCGGAGAGCCTCACGCTGCTGGAAAACCCGGACTATGACGGCAGTGTGGGCCCCTCCTCCCTGACCTTCCGCTTCGCCTCCTCTGCGGAGGAGGCCCAGACCCTCTATGAGGAGAAGAAGGTGGATGCCGTGTGGCCCCTGACGCAGGAGCGGATGGAGGAGCTCTCATTCCAGGAGGACTGGCAGGCCGAGCCGGTGCTGGAGACATACAGCGTGCTCTTCAACGGCGAGATTTTACAGGATGTGGAGCTGCGCAAAGCCCTGAGCCTCACCATTGACCGCAGCGCCATCGCCCAGCTGGCAGGCCCTGCGGCCCAGGCGGCGGAGGGCCTGATCCCCCCCGGCGTGCCGGGGGTGGAGGCGGATTTCCGCACAGAGGCGGGCCCCCTGCTCAGCACCGATCCGGAGCAGTATGAAGAGGACTGCAGGGAGGCTGTGGCCATGCTGGAGCAGGCGGGATATGACGATGCCCGCAGCCTGGGACAGGTCCAGCTCTTGTATGTGGACGAGGGCAGTACAGGGGCGGTGGCCCAGGCCCTTTGTGAGATGTGGAGCCAGCATTTGAACCTGCGGGCCTCCCCCCAGGCTGTGACGGAGCGGGAGCTCTGGAGCGCCTTGCGGGCGGGGGAGTACACTCTGGCCTTCCTGCCGGTGAGCGCCGTGGGAAACGACGCGGAGTGCTTTTTGATGGAGTGGACCTCCGAGAGCGTGGACAATGTCATCGGCTATGAGAATACCGCCTTTGACACCTTGATGTCCATCATCGCCAGCGCCGAGGACGGCACAGCCCGGATGGGCTGCCTCCAGGACGCCGAGGACCTGCTTTTGGCCATTGACTGTGCCCTGGCCCCCCTGTATACCCAGGGCACCGCCTGGGAGCTGCGCAGCCCCTACGTAGGGGCGTTGCGGGATCCCCGGGGCTGGTTCTGCTTTACCGCGGTGGAAGAAGCGGTGACATGAGCGGCTGTTTATAAAACGAAACGGGCCCCGCCGGGAAAACCGGCGGGGCCCGTTTTATCAAGAGCGGCGGGCGGTCCGCTGAAAAAATAGGCGAAAGGCAACACGGCGCCGGACCAATTCGGTCCGGCGCCATGGGGGTTATGCGCTTTTGGGCAGGGGGCGCAGGCTCTCCAGCAGGCGGGGCACATGGCGGGAAACTGCCGGCTCCTGGGGCTGGCAGCAGGCCATCAAAAGCCCTGTGGCATGCACGATGTACTGAATATCCCGCTGGGAGGCGGAGGGCTGGGAGAGGTATTGACGGTGCATGGCGTCAAGAGCGCTTTCCAGATCCCCCACGGTGGGCGCAGGCTGCAGCTCCCGGCAGGACAAATACGCCTTGAGATCCTGGTGAAGGTTGCGCTCGTAGACGTGATGCGCGGCCAGGTTTTCACAGAAGGAGTCGTTGTGGGGGAAGGTAAAGGCATCGGAGAGATAGTGGGTCAGCTTCCCCAGGGTGTAGTAGTGCCACACATTCCAGCTCTCCCGATCCTGCAGGCGCTGGATGCGGGTATTGATAAAGGGGCGGGCGTTGCCGAAGGTGTGCCCGCCGAAGCGACGGCCGTGCAGCGAGCCCTTGAGGTAAGTCAGGGGATTGCAGTCCGGCTGAAAAGAACCCAGCAGAAATGCCCATTCATAACGGCGGGAGGAAAAGCCCCGGCCGCTCCGCAAAAGGGCGGAGGCCAACAGTTTGTGGCTGCGCTTGTGCAACGGTAATCGCTCCTTGCCTTGATAGATTCGCTTTGCGCGTCTACGCCCAGTATAGCATGGGGGACTTGTCCTCTGCAACGGTAAATTTTCATAAATTCTCTCCGGTGAAGCGGAAGTTCTTGGTGGGCAAAGCAGTCTTGCCCAAAGGGAGGCAGGGCCTGGGAGCCGCCGTTGGGGATGGGAGTGCTCTCCCGCCATTTTCCCGCCCTCCGGGGCGAAGCCGGAAGGATCCCGGGAAAAAACACGCCGATGGGGGCACCTTGCCCCATCGGCGTGTTTTTTAAGAACCTTTAAATGGAGAACATCAGATCCGAATAGACGGGGAAGGGCCAGTAGTCGCTGGCGGTGAGGGTCTCCAGGGTGTCGGCGATCTGCCGGGCCTGGGCCATGTCAGGCACGATGGTCTCATGGCAGTAGACCATGGCGCTCACCGCGTCTGCCGGGATGGCCTTGAGATCCTTTTCCATCTTCTCGCAGGCGGCAAAGAGGCTGTCGGAGAGCTTTCCCACCTCCCGGGAGGTGGCCGTCTCGTACTTGTGGGAGACTCCTTGGGCGTCCTTCCTGTCTGCCTGGGCGCAGAGATCCGCGGCAAAGCGGGACACCGCGGGGAGGATCTCGTGGCGGATCATATCCACCATGGTCCTGGCTTCGATGGAGAGGACGGAGGTGTAATTTTCAAAGTGGATCTCCGCCCGGGCCTTGATCTCCTCCTGGGTATAGATGCCGTGACGGACGAACAGGTCCACATTTTTGGGAGCGGTGTACATAGGCAGGGCATCCACGGTGGAGATGAGGTTGCAAAGGCCACGGCTCTCCGCCTCCTTCACCCAGGAGGCATCATACCCATTGCCGTTGAAGATGATGCGCTGATGCTCCGTAAAGACCCGCTTGATGAGCTTTTGCAGATCCTCCTGGAAGTTCTGGGAGGCCTCCAGCTCGTCGGCGAACTGCTTGAGCTCCTCAGCCATGATGGTGTTGAGGGCGATATTGGGCCCGGAGATGGACTGGGAGGAGCCCACCATGCGGAACTCGAACTTGTTGCCGGTGAAGGCCATGGGAGAGGTGCGGTTGCGGTCCGTATTGTCCTGGGGAATGGGAGGCATTACGTCCACGCCGATCTTCAGTGTGCGCTTGTTGGCCTCTTTGTACTCCGTACCGTGGATGATGGAGTCCACCACAGCGCCCAGCTCGTCTCCCAGGAAGATGGAGATGATGGCGGGAGGAGCCTCCAGGGCGCCCAGGCGATGGTCGTTGCCGGGGAAGGCCACCGTAGCCCGCAGGAAGTCCTGATACTCATCCACGCCCTTGATAAAGGCGGCCAAAAGCAGCAGGAACTGGGCGTTTTGGCTGGGGGTGGAGCCGGGGCGGAAGAGATTTTCTCCCCGGTCGGTACCCAGGGACCAGTTGTCGTGTTTGCCGGAACCATTCACCCCCGCAAAGGGCTTTTCGTGGAGCAGGCAGACCAGGTTGTGCCGGTCAGCCACCTTTTTCATCACCTCCATCACCAGCTGGTTCTGGTCGCAGGCGGTGTTGGCGTCAGTGTAGATGGGGGCCATCTCATGCTGGGAGGGGGCGGCCTCGTTGTGCTTGGTCTTGCTGCACACCCCCAGGGCCCACAGGGTCTCATCCAGGTCCTTCATGAAGGCGGCCACCCGGGGCTTGATGGCACCGTAATAGTGGTCATCCAGCTCCTGGGTGCGGGAGGGCTTGGCGCCGAACAGGGTCCGGCCGGTGACCCGCAGGTCCTTGCGCCGGTTGTAGAGGTCCTTGTCGATGAGGAAGTACTCCTGCTCCGGGCCTACCTGGGCCACCACCCGCTTGGTCTGGGTGTCGCCGAAGAGGCGCAGGATCCGCACTGCCTGGCGGGACACGTCCTCCATGGACCGCAGCAGGGGAGTCTTTTTATCCAGCGCCTCGCCGGAATAGGAGCAGAAGATGGTGGGGATGCACAGCGTCCCCTCCTTGATAAAGGCGAAGGAGGTGGGGTCCCAGGCGGTATAACCCCGGGCTTCAAAGGTGGCCCGCAGGCCGCCGGAGGGGAAGGAGGAGGCGTCGGACTCTCCCCGCACCAGCTCGCTGCCGGAAAATTCCATCATGGCCTTCCCCTCCCCCGCGGGGGTGATGAAGGCCTCGTGTTTTTCCGCGGTGACGCCGGTCGTGGGCTGGAACCAATGGGTGTAGTGGGTGCAGCCACGCTCCACGGCCCACTGCTTCATGGCCTCGGCAATCTCATTGGCAGTGGCCAGGTCCAGGGGGGTACCGTCGGTGACAGACCGCTTCCACGCCTGGTAAGATGCGGTGGACAGACGCTCTTTCATGGTGGCTTCATTGAAGACTCTGCTGCCAAACAACTCCGGAAGTTTGGTGGGATTGGACATATCGTGTTCCTCCTCTTTCTTCATACCTGATGATAAAGCAGCGCAGACCGGGTAAAGGCCGCCTGTGCGGCCTTCACCGGCCGCTTCCGTTATAATTGGGAAGTGCCCGGGCGGAGGGATCATCCACATCGCAGCCGGGCCAGTCGCGGTTGGGCATCCAAAAGGCGGGGATCATCTCCCCCTGGCCGGGATAGTACTGCTCAAACAGATCCCGATACAAAAGACTCTCTTTGGTAAAGGGAGGGCAGTACTCATAGCGCCGGGATTGTTGTCGAAAGGCATCATCGCTGTAACGGCTCTCAGCATAGGCCTTGAGGTCATCCACCATGGAATGGCCCACGGAGTCGGAAAAGGCCGCCTTATGACGCCACAAAATGTCCTCCGGCAGAAGGCCGTCATGGCGAAAGGCGTGGCGCAGAAGGTATTTGCCCATGCCATAGGTATTGATCTTCAGCCGGGGGTCGATGGACAGGACATAGCGCACAAAGTCCAGGTCCCCAAAGGGAAAGAGGCCCTCCAGCCCGTAAGCGCGCATGCACCGGTCCGCCCGCAGCACATCGTAAAAGGACACCTGCTCCACCCGCTTGCAGGTCTCCGCCTGAAAGGCCTGGGGAGAGGGGGCAAAATCCGCGTATTTATAGCCGAAGAGCTCGTCGCTGATCTCCCCGGTGAGCAGCAGCTCCACATCGGTCCTCTCCCGGATGGCCCGGCAGCAAAGGGCCATGCCCACCCCGGCCCGGACGGTGGTGATGTCCCAGGTGCCCAAAAGGGCCACCGTGGACTCCAGGGCTGAGAGAACCTCCTGGCGGGTCATGATGATCTCCGTGTGCCGGGCGCCGATGACCCGGGCCACTTCCCGGGCGTACTTGAGATCGATGGCGTCGGTGTCCATGCCGATGGAGAAGGTGCGGATAGGGCCGTCCCAGCACCGGGCGCTCAGGGCGCACACCAGGCTGGAGTCCACCCCCCCGGAGAGGAGAAACCCAGTGGAACGGCGGGTGTCCAGCCGCCGCTCCACCGCCCGGATCAGGCCGTCGTGAATATTGCGGCAGGTCTGCTCCAGCCCGTCCCGGCAGGGGGTGATGGACTGGGTCAAATAGCTGTAACGCACAAAGGAGCCATAGGCGTAATAGTGCCCCGGGGGGAAGGGCCGCACCTGGGGGCAAAGCCCCACCAAAAACGCGGCCTCGCTGGCAAAGGCAATGAAGCCGTTTTCATCGTAGCCGTAAAAAAGCGGACGGATCCCCAGGGGATCTCTCGCCGCCACCAGACTGCCGGAGAGGCTGTCCGCCAGGACCAGGGCAAACTCCCCGTTGAGGCGGGAGAACAGGGAAAGGCCGTGCTGTTCAAAAAGGGGCAGCAGCATGGCGCAGCTGTGGGTGGAGGAGACGCTGTTCCCCGCCGGGACCTGCCGCCGCAGTTCATCGGCGTTGTAGAAAACACCGTCGCACACCAGGAGATCTCCCTCTTGCTGAAAAAGGGCCTGCTCCGGCCGGCGCCCGGCCCGGCAACGGACGGACAGGCAGGCGCCCTCCGTACGCTCAGTGGCGCCGGCGCCGGAGGGGAATGCGGCGGACAGCCGGCCCAGCAGCTCTTCCTGCCGGGAAAAGGGGGCGCAAAAGCCCACGATGGAACACATTGACGGATACATCCAGACGGGTTTCCTCCAGAAAAAAGCAAAGGGCAGCGCTGCCCCCGCCGGGGGTGTGCGTCTGCCGGTCCGCAGCGGCGGCCCGGCCGCTCCAGAGGGGAAGATCATGGGCGCGCCCTCTCTCAAGAGAGAGGCAAAAAGCCTGCGCTATCAACGCTTTGGCGATCATTTCCTGAATGGCAGAAGTGTAGCATGGGCCAGGGGTGCTGTCAATATCCAAAACGACAAAAATCCAGGCCCGGAGAGGACGGTTTTTGCCTGCCGCCGGAGGAGGTCCGGCGGCAGGGTGGGGCGTTTACAGCCGCAGCTCCACCGCCTTGGTCTCCACATGCTCCAACAGGGGGCGCAGACGGGCCAGGAAGGCCGTCACCTGGCTTTCACACCGGCCGATGTAGGCGCCGGGGGTCAGGAGCGCCTCCATCTCCGATTCCGTCATGCCGAAGGCAGGCTCCGCGGCCAGGCGGTGAAGGAGGTCGCACTTCTCCCCCTCCTTCATCCTGGCGGTGGCGGCCATGGAGCAGCGGCGGATGATCTCGTGGAGCTCCTGGCGGTTGCCCCCCCGCTTCACAGCCTCCATCATCAAATTCTCCGTGGCGATGAAGGGCAGATACTCCCGCACCGTGGCCTCCACCACCTTTTCATTGACGTGGAGCCCATCGGTGACATTCTGGGCAAGGCGCAAAATGGCGTCGGCGCAGAGGAATCCCTCCGGCATGGAGATCCGGCGGTTGGCGGAGTCATCCAGCGTCCGCTCCAGCCACTGGACGCTGGCGGTCATGGGGGCGTTCATGGCGTCAGCCATGAGGTAGCGGGCCAGGGAGCAGATCCGCTCGGAGCGCATGGGGTTGCGCTTATAAGCCATGGCGGAGGAGCCGATCTGGCTTTTCTCAAAGGGCTCTTCCACCTGCCGGTCGTGCTGGAGGAGCCGCAGGTCGTTTGCCATGCGGTAGCAGCTCTGGGCGATGGAGGACAGGACGCCCAGGATCCGGCTGTCCACCTTCCGGGGGTAGGTCTGGCCGCAGACATCAAAGCACTTTTCAAAGCCGAACTCGGCGCTGATCTGGCGGTTCATCTCGTCCACCTTGGCCCCGTCCCCGTCAAAGAGGTCCAGGAAGCTGGCCTCGGTGCCGGTGGTGCCCCGGCAGCCCAAAAAGCGCAGGTTATCGGTGACGAAGTCCAACTCCTCCAGGTCGGAGAGGAGGTCCTGCATCCAGAGGGTGGCCCGCTTCCCCACCGTCACCAGCTGGGCAGGCTGATAGTGGGTGTAGCCCAGGGTGGGGGTGGCCTTGTACCTGTCCGCAAAGGCGGCAAGGTTTTTCAGCACCCCCAGGAGCTCTCCCCGGAGGGACTTGAGGCCCTCCCGGTAGAGGATGAGGTCGGCATTGTCCGTGACATAGCAGGAAGTGGCCCCCAGATGGATGATGCCGGCGGCGGAGGGAGCCGCTTTTCCGTAAGTATAGACGTGGGCCATCACGTCATGGCGGACCTCCTTTTCCCGGGCGGCGGCGGTTTCATAGTCGATGTCGGTGAGGTGGGCCTCCAGCTCTGCCACCTGCTCTGCCGTGATGGGGAGGCCTAAGTTGTGCTCCGCCCGGGCCAGAGCCACCCACAGCCGCCGCCAGGTCTCATAGCGCATGTCCGGGGAAAAGAGATGCAGCATGAACGCCGAGGCGTACCGGGATGCCAGGGGGGATTCGTAACGGTCTTTGGACATAAGGAGGTCCACCTTTCTTTGAAAAGTTAGGAGGCACCCCACAGGGTGCCTCCAGAGAGTACGTCTGTTTCGCCGGAGGCGAAATGGAATTGGGTTTGTTTCCGGCAGGACGCGCGCCTGATGAAAACGCTTTGACGCAGGCGCCCTGGGCGCGTTCATCCGTGAGCGATGTCCCTTCTGGTGGGGGAGCCTGCTCCCCCTCGGGGCAGCTTACCGGATGATGATGGAGTCCCGCTCCGGTCCCACGGAGACGTAGGTGATGTGGCAGCCGATCTCCCGCTCCACATACTCCACATAGTCCCGGGCGGCCTGAGGCAGATCCTCCCACTTGCGCACGCCGGAGATATCGCACTTCCAGCCGGGCATATACTCCATCACGGGCTTGGCCTCCGGCAGCACAGCCGGGAAGGGGAAGTCCTCTATGATCTGGCCCTGGAGCTCATACCGGGCGCAGATGGGGATGGTATCGAGATAGCTCAGCACATCCAGCTTGGTCAGGGCAATGTCCGTGGCCCCCTGGCACTGCACGCCGTAGCGGGTGGCCACGATGTCGATGGGACCCACCCGGCGGGGCCGTCCCGTCTTGGCGCCGTATTCGCCCCCGGCCTGGCGCAGTTTTTCAGCCTCCTCCCCGAACCACTCGCAGGTGAAGGGGCCCTCTCCCACGCAGGAGGAGTAGGCCTTCACCACGCCTACCACCTTGTCCAACTTAGCGGTGGGCAGGCCGGAGCCCACAGGGGCATAGGCGGCCACGGCGTTGGAGGAGGTGGTGTAGGGGTAGATGCCGTAGTCCAGGTCCCGCAGGGCGCCCAACTGCGCCTCGAAGAGGATGCGCTTGCCCTGGTCCTGGGCCCCCCGCAGGAAGGCGCCGGTATCGCAGATGAAGGGCCGGATCTTTCCCCCGAAGTCCTCCACCCACGCCCACAGCTCCTCCATGGTATAGCCCTTGGCACCGTAGACCTTGGTGAGGATCAGGTTCTTCCACTCCAGGATGTCCCGGAGATGGGACTGAAGCTGCTGGGGATAGAGGAGCTCCCCGGCCATGACGGTTTTCTTCTGGTATTTGTCAGAGTAGAAAGGGGCGATGCCCTGCTTGGTGGAGCCGTACTTCTTGTCCTTGAGACGGGCCTCCTCCAGGGCGTCCAGCTCCCGGTGCCAGGGCAGCAGCAACGATGCCCGGTGGCTGATCTTGAGATTTTCCGGGGTGATGGACACGCCCTTGGAGATGACGTCCTGCATCTCCACCCACAGGTTCTCGCAGTCCAGAGCCACGCCGTTGCCCAGGATGTTCACCACCCCCTCCCGGAAAATGCCGGAGGGAAGCAGGTGCAGGGCAAATTTTCCCTTTTCGTTCACCACGGTGTGGCCGGCGTTTCCGCCGCCTTGATAGCGGACCACCACATCATAGCTCTGGGTCAGCAGATCCACCATGCGGCCCTTGCCCTCATCGCCCCAGTTGATGCCCACGATCGCGCAGTTTGACATAGAAAAACCTCCCGGTTTTTTGAAGAAACATTCCTCGTATTCGGTTAAAAGGTGTTCAACCTATCCTATTATATCGGGCAGTTGGCTATAAGTAAAGAACAAAGTGGTGATACCCAAAATTTGTGAGATAGTACATTAAATGCAGAAAAGGTTTGACCGCCTTTTTCTGCATTATTTTTTTGCATGCCGTGGCGGAGCGGCGAGAAACGAGGTGAAAAAACATGAGCAAACAAAGGACGCTGACCATGCGGGACAGGCGGGTTCTGG
>CALWXJ010000062.1 GCA_944385475.1 uncultured Oscillospiraceae bacterium | reverse complement strand
AAAGAGTTTGACTCGAAAACGTCACTCAGGAAGGCACGGCGAAGAACTGTAAATCCTTGCGCTGCAATGGGTTGCGGGATTTAGAAAAAATCTCACAAACACAAAGGCGCTAACAGAATGCTCACAGTTTTCCTGAAAAAGTGAAAGCAGGTTGTAAATCGGGCAGCTGATTTTCAATATATGGAGGTGTACCCAAGTGGTTGAAGGGTCCGGATTCGAAATCGTGTGGACCACGCCCTTAAGTACCTCCCGCAAACCCTTGATTTTACTGGATTTTTCTGATATTCTTAGGTGGACAGTGATCGGCGTTTCTACGGAATATCTACGCTTTTTTTGATGTTCCGAACGATGGCCTGGCGTGAGCGTGTGCGAGTGGTTTCAAGATCGGCGGGAGCCTAAAATCTCTCTACGGATTTCAGGTTCGTATTGC
Source organism: uncultured Oscillospiraceae bacterium (assembly GCA_944385475.1). Lineage (GTDB taxonomy): Bacteria > Bacillota > Clostridia > Oscillospirales > Oscillospiraceae > Oscillibacter. The sequence goes on along the minus strand of CALWXJ010000062.1, from coordinate 26,271 downwards.
CCTAACGCACTCGAAATCAGTTTGGGAGCAATCCCACGAGGGTTCGAATCCCTCCCGCTGCGCCAAAGGCTTCAGAGGCATTTGCTTCCGGAGCCTTTTTTATGATCTTAATAAATAGGACGGCACGGAGTACACCATGCTACTGCTTTATAGTTCCTCATCATGCAAATAGAATAAATTGTTCTATCCTATGCTATCCCTGGTGATTATCATGGAACGATATCAGAGGATTCGCAATTTGCGGGAAGACCATGACCTGACGCAGAATCAGGTAGGTGAGGCAATCAATGGCCCCCAGAGGACCTATGCCTACTAAGAAAGTGGACAGCGACTGGTTCCTCCGCGTGCGTTGTGCGCTCTGGCTGACTTTTACCAAGGCAGTGCAGACTACATTTTGGGCCGCACAGACAAGAAAAAATAATGCCTGAGACAGCGGCATGGGCCTTTTTCATGCCGCTGTTTTGCTTTTTGCGGGGGCTTTTTCCAAAGGCAGCCGCTGCTGGACAAGGCAGCCGCCCTTGCTGAAACAGAGCGGCTGTGATACAATAAAAAAATCAAGCTTTGAGAGGAGGGCGATTGTGGCCCGGATCGTAGAGATCACCACCCTGGACGCGCCGGGGGCGGAGCTGTTTTCCCGTCTGACGGAGGCACAGCTGCGCCATTGCCGGGAGGAGGCGGAGGGGCTGTTCATCGCCGAGAGCCCGAAAGTCATCACCCGGGCTCTGGACGGCGGCTATGAGCCGGTGGCCCTGATGATGGAGCGACGGCATCTGGCGGGGCAGGCGGAGGCCCTGCTGTGCCGGTGCGGGGAGATACCGGTCTACACCGGGGAGCGGGAGATCCTGGCGGGGATCACCGGCTATGCCCTGACCCGGGGAGTGCTGTGCGCCATGCGCCGCAAGCCGCTGCTCCCCATGGAGCAGGTATGTGCCTCCGCCCGCCGCATAGCAGTGTTGGAGGGGATCGTGGATTCCACCAATGTAGGAGCCATCTTCCGCTCTGCCGCGGCACTAAATATGGATGCGGTGCTGTTGACCCCCACCTGCGGAGATCCCCTGTACCGCCGGGCAGTCCGGGTGAGTATGGGCACGGTCTTTCAGATCCCCTGGACACGGATCGTCCAGCGGGGGGATCAGTGGCCTCACCCGGGAATGGAGCGGCTGCAGGCGCTGGGATTCCAAACGGTGGCCATGGCCCTCCGGGAGGATGCCCGTTTGCTGGATGACCCGGAGCTGATGGGAAAAGAGAAACTGGCGATCCTCCTGGGCACGGAGGGGGACGGCCTGGGGGCAGATACCATTGCCAGCTGCGACTACACCGTGCGCATCCCCATGGGACATGGGGTGGACTCTTTGAATGTGGCTGCGGCCAGCGCCGTGGCCTTTTGGCAGTTGGGCCGGGGAGGGGCGATGCCCCCTGCCGGCAGCGAGACCCAAAGGAGGGAAGCGAGATGATTGTTTATTTCAGCGCCACGGGGAACAGCCGTTACTGTGCCCAGGCTTTGGCCCAGATGACAGCCGATGAGGCCCTTGATGCCTTTCCCTTTATCCGGGACGGCATTGCTCCGGACGTAACCTCTCATAGGCCGTATGTCTTTGTCTGTCCCACCTATGCCTGGCGGCTGCCCCAGATCTTTGAGGATTTTCTGCGCAGCGGGCGCTTTGACGGCTGCCGGGAGGTCTATTTTATTATGACCTGCGGCAGTGAGATCGGCGCGCCGGAGGCGTCCATCCGACAGCTGTGCCGGGAGAAGGACTGGGAGCTGCGGGGGGTGTTTGCGGTGAAAATGCCGGAGAATTACCTTGCCATGTTCCCCGTCCCGGAGGAGGACGAGGGGCGGCGCATCGTGGCCCGGGCCCGGCCCGCCCTGGAGCAGGCGGCGGAGCGTATCCGATGCCGCAGGGATTTCCCCGCCCGGAAGACCGGCGTGCGGGACAAGCTGTGCTCGGGATTGGTCCACGGCCTTTTTTACTGTTTTGCCATCCGCACCGGTCCCTTCCGGACAACGGAGCGCTGCAATGGCTGCGGCAAGTGCGAAGCCCTTTGCCCTCTGGGGAATATCACCCTCCGGGAAGGACGTCCCCACTGGGGCGGCAGATGCACCCACTGCATGGCCTGTATCTGCGGCTGCCCCACCCAGGCCATTGAATATGGGCAAAAGAGCGTGGGCAGGCATCGCTGGCAGTGTCCTCCCTGGAAGGGGGAGGAAAAGCCGGAGGAGCCTTGAGGGAAAGGGCACCCGGAAAAAGGCCGCGTCTTGCCGGCCCACCTGCTGAAAATGTGCTGCGCCGGAAAATCCCATGGGTTTTTCCGTTGCAAAAATGGAAAAGTCTGCTACAATGAAAGCACCATCACCGAAGGGGGAAGAGAAAATGGCAGAGATTTTGGAGCTTGATCCTTTTTTCGGCGAATTGGACTTTGCGGCTATGGGGCGAGAGGACCTGGCCAGCTGTCTCGATGTGGTCCGCGTCCGGATTTCCCGGCTGGATGAAGAGGAACCGGGGGATATGGAGAGCGAGGAATACGAGGCCTGGGCGGACCGCCATGAGGAGCTGGAGGACCTGGCAGATGAGATCCTGGACTACCTGGAGGGCCTGGAGGGCTGAGCCCTGGAGGGGCAAAGCGCCTATTTGAAACGCGAAAAAGCACCCCTGCCGCAGGCAGGGGCGCTTTTTTTTGCAAAAAGGAGAAAGGAGGCGGAAAAGTCCGCCTGTTTCCCCGGGAAAAGGGCCTGGAGAAGAGACGGCCGCGGAGGGGAGAGATCCCGCTCCACGGCCGTTCTATGAAAGCGGCCGCCGCCGGCCTTGCCGGGGGGCCATGGAAAACGCCGCCCCGCCCCAGGCCGGGTGGCACCCCGGCAGTTGGGAAGGGAAAGAGGGGGGAGGCGGCGCAGGCCTCAATAGGCGAAGGTGCCCTCGTATACCATTACGGCGCTGCCGGTGAGAAGGATGTGCTCCGGCGTGCAGTTGACGGTGAGATCGCCGCCCTGGAGTTTTACCGTGATGTCCGTGTCGGGGTCGCAAAGACCGTTTTTTACCGCCGCGGCCACAGCGGCGCAGGCGCCGGTGCCGCAGGCCAGAGTTTCACCGTTGCCCCGCTCCCACACCCGCATCCGAAGTGTGGCGCGGTTCACCACATGGACAAATTCCGTGTTGATGCGCCGGGGGAAGAGGGGGTGGTACTCGAACTGGGGACCCAGCTGCTCCAGATTCAGGTGGTCGATCTCGTCTAAAAAGAGGACACAGTGGGGGTTGCCCACAGAAAGGCAGGTGACGCGGTATTCCTTATCCCCCACCTTCAGGGGATAGTCCACCATCTGCTCTGCCGATGCCAGGGCGGGTATGGCGGAGGTGCCCAGCCGGGGGGCACCCATGTCCACAGTAACGGAGCTGACTTTTCCGTCCCGGACATAGAGGCGGACCTGGTGGATGCCGCTGGTGGTTTCGATGGAGAGATGCTCGCTGCGGACATAGCCCTTGTCATAGAGGTATTTGGCCACGCACCGGATATTGTTCCCGGCCATGGTGCCCTCGCTGCCGTCGCGGTTGAACGAGCGCATTTTGGCATTGGCCCGGCTGGATTTTTCCATGAGGACGATGCCGTCGCCCCCAATGCCGTAGTGGGGCTGGCACAGGCTCACGCACAGGGACTCCGGGCAGGTGATGGCCCCGTCGAAGTTCTCGATGAAGATATAGTCATTGCCGCAGGAGTGCATTTTTGTAAAGGGGATCTGCCGCCGCCAGGGACGCATGTCATTGATGTCCACCAGCTCGGTATTGGAGCAGTTGAAGCGGCTGGCGATGATCTCCGTCAGGGCCTGGGCGGTATCCAGACTGGTGAGGCAGGGAACCCCCAGCTGCATGGCCCTGCGGTGCAGGGCGATGTAGTCTCCCATGGTGTCGTCCTGGACGGCGCCGGTATAAATGATGTAGCTGAGTTTTCCCTCCTCCAGCACCCGCTGGACATCATCCCCTTCACAGGCGTTTTTCAGGGCTGTCACCGGGATGCCCAGACGGGCGATGGCCTGGGCGGTGCCGGTGGTGGCGTACAAAGAAAGCCCCAGATCGTAAAACCGCTTGGCCAGGGAGAGGATCTCCTGGTAGTCGCTGTCCTCTACGCTGATGAGGACGCCGGGGCGCTTCCCCCCGTGGAGGGAGGGAACGGAAAAGCCCGCGGCGGTAAGGCCCTTGAAAAGCGCCTCCGCCATGGTCTTGCCGATCCCCAGTACCTCGCCGGTGGATTTCATCTCCGGCCCCAGGATGGAGTTGGCGTCCCCCAGCTTTTCAAAGGAGAATACCGGCACCTTTACCGCGCAGTAGGGAGGCGTGCGGTAAAGGCCCGTGCCGTAGCCCAGGTCCGCCAGCTTCTCGCCCAGCATCACCCGGGAGGCAAGATCCACCATGGGCACGCCGGTGACCTTGGAGATGTAAGGTACCGTCCGGGAGGCCCGGGGATTGACCTCGATGACATACAGCTCATTTTCATAGATGAGGTATTGGATGTTCACCAGCCCCTGGGTCCCCAGGGCCAGAGCCAGCTTTTCCGAGCAGCGGCAGATCTTCTGCAGGAATTTGTCGCTGAGGTTATAGGGGGGATAGACGGCAATGGAGTCCCCGCTGTGGACGCCGGCCCGCTCGATATGCTCCATGATACCGGGGATGAGCACGCTCTCCCCGTCGGAGATGACATCCACCTCCAGCTCTGTGCCGGGCATGTACTTGTCGATGAGGACGGGATTTTCGATGCCGCCGGCCAGGATGGTGCGCATGTAGCGCAGGGTCTGCTCATCGCTGCGGGAGATGGTCATATTCTGCCCGCCGATGACGTAGCTGGGCCGCAGCAGCACGGGGTAGCCCAGAGCGGCGGCGGCCTCCAGGGCCTCCTGGGCCGTGGAGACGGCCATCCCCTTGGGACGGCGGATGGAAAAGGTCTCCAGCAGGGCGTCAAAGCGGCTGCGGTCCTCGGCGATGTCGATGCTCTCAGCGCTGGTGCCCAAGATGGGGACGCCCTGGCGGTCTAAAAACTGGGTGAGCTTGATGGCCGTCTGGCCGCCGAAGGCCACCACCACGCCGATGGGCTTTTCCACGGCGATGATGTTCATCACGTCCTCAGGGCACAGGGGTTCAAAGTACAGCCGGTCCGCCGTGTCGTAGTCCGTGGAGACGGTCTCGGGGTTATTGTTGACGATGACCACATCGTATCCGATGGAGCGCAGCGTCCACACGCAGTGGACGGAGGAGTAGTCGAACTCAATGCCCTGGCCGATGCGGATGGGGCCGGATCCCAGGACCATCACCACGGGTTTTTGGCTGCGGGGGAAGGAGCGGGACTCACAGGCGCGGTCACAGGTGGAGTAGAAATAAGGGGTCTCGGCGTCAAATTCCGCTCCGCAGGTATCCACCATCTTATAGGAGAAGGGATGGCCCGGCACCTCCTGGGCGCCGCTGAGGCGGCAGATGGCCTCGTCGGTATATCCCAGGGTTTTTGCAGTCTCATAGTCCCCGGGGCAAAGGCCCTGGGCAGTCAGATGCAGCTCAAAGTCCGCCAGGTTTTTCAGCCGGTAAAGGAACCAGGGGTCGATCTTGGTGGCGGCGTGGATCTCCTCCACCGACCACCCTGCCTTCAGCGCCTCAAAGACGGTGAAGAGGCGGTGATCGTCCTGGGCAGCCAGGCGCACCTCCAGGGGATCCGAGGAAAGGGGCGGGGCGTTGAGGGTATCCAGGGAGATCTCCGCTCCCCGGACGGCCTTCATCAAGGCCATCTCAAAGGAGGGGGCGATGGCCATGACCTCCCCGGTGGCCTTCATCTGGGTGCCCAAACGGCGGCTGGCGCCGGCGAATTTATCAAAGGGCCACTTGGGCAGCTTTACCACCACATAGTCCAGTGTGGGCTCAAAACAGGCACAGGTCTTGCCGGTGATGTCGTTTTTGATCTCACTGAGGGTATAGCCCAAAGCGATCTTGGTAGTGATTTTGGCAATGGGATAGCCCGTGGCCTTAGAGGCCAGGGCGGAGGAGCGGGAAACCCGGGGGTTGACCTCGATAACAGCATACTCAAAGCTGCTGGGGTTGAGGGCAAACTGGCAGTTGCACCCGCCCACGATGCCAAGCGCTGTGATGATATCCAGGGCGGCGCTGCGGAGCATTTGGTATTCCCGGTCGGAGAGGGTCAGGGCCGGGGCGGCCACAATGGAGTCCCCGGTGTGGATCCCAACGGGATCGAAGTTCTCCATGGAGCACACGGCAATGACATTTCCCACGCTGTCCCGCATGGTCTCAAACTCGATCTCCTTCCAGCCGCTGATGCATTTTTCCACCAGAATCTGGGTGATGGGGGAGGCGTCCAGGCCCGTCTGGGCGATGGTGCGCAGCTCCTCCCCGTCCTGGGCGATGCCCCCGCCGGAGCCCCCCAGGGTGAAGGCGGGGCGGACGATCACGGGATAGCCGATGTCCCGGGCGGCCTGCAGGGCGCCTTCCAGAGTGGTGGCGATCTCCGAAGGCACCACCGGCTGGCCGATGGCAGCCATGGTGTCCCGGAATTTTTCCCGGTCCTCCGCCTTTTCAATGGCGGCAAGGTCGCTGCCCAAAAGCCGTACGCCGTATTTGTCCAGCGTCCCGTCCCGGGAAAGCTGCATGGCCAGTGTCAGCCCAGTCTGCCCTCCCAGGCCGGAGAGCAGGCCGTCTGGCCGCACCTTCTCAATGATGCGGCTGAGGGTCTGGGGCTCCAGGGGCTCCAGGTAAATCTCATCCGCCAGGTGCTTGTCGGTCATGATGGTGGCGGGGTTGGAGTTCACCAGCACCACGTTGATCCCTTCCTCCCGCAGGACGCGGCAGGCCTGGGCGCCGGCGTAATCAAATTCCGCCGCCTGCCCGATGACAATGGGGCCGGAGCCGATCACCAGTACTTTACGAATGCTTTTATCCTTTGGCATGGGGCGTCCCTCCCATCATGGCGATAAATTGATCAAAGAGAAATTCCGTGTCATGGGGGCCGGCACAGGCCTCCGGGTGAAACTGGACCGTAAAGCACTGCTTGCCGGGAGAGGAAAGACCCTCGCAGCTTCCGTCGTTGGCGTTGACATAGGTGAGGTCCGCCGTGCCGGTGAGGCTGGCTGCCTCCACGGCGTAGCCGTGATTCTGGGTGGTGATGAAGGTGCGGCTGCCATGGATATCCCGCACCGGCTGGTTAGCCCCCCGGTGGCCGTACTTCATCTTTAGAGTGCTCCCCCCCATGGCAAGAGCTGTCAGTTGATGCCCCAGGCAGATGCCGAAGATGGGCACCTTCCCCACCAGCTGGCGGATCTCCCGGATACAGGCGGTGTTTTCCGCCGGGTCTCCGGGGCCGTTGGAGAGCATGACCCCGTCAGGGCAGAGGGATAGGATGGACTGGGCGGTGGTGTCCTGGGGCACCACCGTCACCCGGCAGCCCCGGCGGCACAGGCAGCGCACGATGCCGCCTTTGGCGCCGTAATCCACCACCACCACATGAAAGCGCTCCTCCCCCTGGGCGGGGAAGGACAGGGGGACCTTGCAGCTGACCTGGGGCACCACCCCCTGGACGCAGTAACGCCGGATGGGCTCCAGATCCTCCGGGACCTGGGAGCAGATGCGGGCGTTCATCACCCCCTCCTCCCGGATGATGCGGGTGATCTCCCGGGTGTCCACCCCGCAGATGCCGGGAATGCCCGCCTGGATCAAAAAGTCCTCCAGGGGACCCTCGCTGCGGAAGTTGGAGGGAGTGGGACAGCACTGGCGCACCACATAGCCGCGCACGGCGGACTTTCCCTCAAAGTCCGCCGTGATGACGCCATAGTTTCCGATCAGGGGGAAGGTCTGCAACACGATCTGACCGGCATAGCTGGGGTCTGTCAATGTCTCCAGATACCCCACCATGCCGGTGGTGAATACCAGCTCTCCGGTGCTGTCGCCTTTGGCGCCCATGCGCCAGCCGGGAAAGACCTGTCCATTTCCCAGCACCAAATATGCCTTTTCCATGCGCTCACCGCCTTGCTTACAATGTGGCGGCCATTACCGCCTTGATGGTATGCATCCGGTTTTCCGCCTCGTCGAAAACGATGGAGCGGGGCCCTTCAAATACAGCGTCGCTGACTTCCATGTATGTCCGGCCGAAGCGCTGTCCCACCTCTTTGCCGATGGTGGTGTTCCAGTCGTGGAAGGCGGGAAGGCAGTGCATAAAGAGGGCGTTTTTCCCCGCCGCATCCATCAGTTCCTCCGTCACGGCGTAGGGGGCGAGGCTTTCAATGCGCTGGCGCCAGACCTCCGCCGGCTCTCCCATGGAGACCCAGACGTCTGTGTACAAAATGTCTGCCCCGGCCACGGCACAGAGGGGATCTGTTTCAAAAGAAAGAGTGGCCCCGGTCTGGGCGGCGATCTCCTGGCAGGTCTCAATCAGTTCCGGCTGGGGGAAATACCCCTCCGGGGCACAGGCCACGAAAGAAAGGCCCAGCTTGGCGCAGCCCACCATTAAAGAGTTGCCCATGTTGTACCGGGTGTCCCCCAGATAGACCAGCTTCTTGCCGGAAAGGCCCCCGCAGTGCTCCCGGATGGTGAGCATGTCCGCCAGGATCTGAGTGGGATGGAACCCGTTGGTCAGACCGTTCCACACAGGGACGGAGGCATACTGGGCCAGGGCCTCCACGATCTCCTGTCCAAAGCCCCGGTACTCGATGCCGTCATAGAGACGGGAGAGGACCCGGGCGGTGTCGGCAATGCTCTCCTTTTTCCCGATCTGGGAACCGGTGGGATCCAAGTAGGTGGTGCTCATCCCCAGGTCGTGGGCGGCCACTTCAAAGCTGCAGCGGGTGCGGGTGGAGGTCTTTTCAAAAATCAGCGCGATCTGCTTGCCCCGCAGCACATCGTGGGGAGTGCCGGCACGTTTGCGGGCCTTGAGGTCGGCGGCCAGGTCCAAAAGACCTGTGATCTCCTCCGGGGTGAAGTCCAGAAGCTTGAGAAAGTCCCGTCCTTGTAAACTGCCTGTGAGCATATGGTTCCCTCGATTCTTGTGAGATTGTTTCAGCGCACGTCACTTCTGCGCAGGTGCCGCTCCAACCTGCCCAGAAGCCGGGTCATCACCACCACAAGGGTGAGGTACACCAGGGCGGTGGCCATCAGGGGATTGAAGGCGTCATAGGTGTTGTTGCGGATGAGGTTGGCCGCCCGGGTCAGATCCAGCACGGCCACATAGCCGGCCACGGCGGTCTCCTTCAAAAGGGCGATCATCTCGTTGCCGATGGCGGGGAGGATGTTCTTCACCGCCTGGGGCAGAACCACGAACTGCATGGCCCGGAGGCGGTCGAAGCCCAGGCTTCTGGCCGCCTCCGTCTGGCCCTGGTCCACGGCGGAGATGCCGCTTCTCACGATCTCCGCCATATAGGCTCCGGAGTTGATGCCGAAGGTGACGATCCCGGTGATGAGTCCGTCTGCCGAGCGCATGATCACAAAGTAGAAGATCAGCAGAAGCACCACCACGGGGATGCCACGGATGGCGGTCACATAGATGTCGCACAGGACTGCCAGGGGTTTGAGGGCGGCGTTTTCCTCCGCCAGAAATTTTACGATGGCGATGAACGCCCCCACAACAACACCGATGATCAGGGCGCAGATGGTGATGACAATGGTATTTTGGAACCCCTCAATGAGCATTTGATAGTTGTCATCTACGATAAAGGTATCGTAGAGCTGGCTCCCCCATGCTGAAAGCGCCTGGATCAGGGTGTTGAACATAGCGAAGATCCCTCTCTTTACGCCTCGGGGGCCACATAGGGCACGCCGTAGGTCTCAAAAATCTCTTCAATGGTGCCGTCGGCCACCAGTTCGGAAAGCGCCTCGTTGAAGGCCTCCACCAAAGTGTCGCTGCCCTTGGCGAAGGCAAAGGCGTAGGGCTCCGTGGTCATGGCCTCGTCCAGCACCACCGTGGCGCCGTTCTGTTCGGCGGACAGGGCCACCGCCACCTCGTTGTCCACTACCCAGGCATCCACCTTGCCGCTGGTCAGGGCGCTGGCGGCGTCGTTGTTGGCCTGATAAGCCAGGACCTCATAGCCGTTTTCCATGCAGTAGCTTTCAGCGGTGGTGCCGGTCTGGACGGCGATGGTCTTGCCCTCCAGATCATCCTTGCAGGTGATATCAGAGTCCGCCATCACCACGATGGACTGGGAGGCCAGGAAGTAGGGATCGGTAAAGTCGGCGTTTTTCTGGCGCTTTTCCGTGATGGTGATGCCGCTCATGCCCACATCGAACTTCCCGGACTGCACGCCGGGGAGCACGGAGTCAAAATCCATCTGCTCGAACTGGATCTCCACCCCCAGCTTTTCGGCAATGAGATCCATGATGTCCACTTCGATCCCCACGATCTCTCCGCCCTCCAGAGATTCAAAGGGCGGAAAATCCGGGCTGGTGGCCACCACCAGTTTTCCCGCCTCCTGGATGTCCTCCAGGCTTTTTCCGTCGCTGCAGGCCGTCAGAGCCAGACACAAGGTGGCCGCCAGGGCGGCTGCCGTCAATTTCTTTACCAGTTTCATATCTTCATTCTCCTTCTTCGTCAGCAGGCGCTGCGTCAGGGCACAGCGTCCGGATGTATTGAATTTGGCTTAGGACAGAGTCCTTGCCGGTGCCGCCCTCGCTGGTACGGCACTCCACACAGGTTTTTAAATCGATGGCCTCATAGAGGTCCGCCTCAAAAAGCGGACTCAGGGATTGATAGCGGGAAAGGGGAAGGGTCTCCAGCACCTGGCCGGTGCGGATGCACTCCGCCACCAGGGAGCCCACCAGCTGATAGGCGCTGCGGAAGGGCATCCCCTTCCGGGTGAGATAATCCGCAAGGTCTGTTGCGTTGATGAATCCCTCCTGGGCGGCCCGGTACATCCGCTCTTTTTTCACCCGCATGGTGGCAAGCATGGGGGTGAAGACCTGCAGACACATGGTGACGGTGTCCAGGGCGTCGAAGATGGCGTCCTTGTCCTCCTGCATATCCTTGTTGTAGGCCAGAGGCAGTCCCTTGAGCATGGTGAGGGTGCCCATCAGGTGGCCATAGACCCGGCCGGTCTTGCCCCGCACCAGCTCCGCCATGTCGGAGTTTTTCTTTTGGGGCATGATGGAAGAACCGGTAGTGTAGGCGTCGTCCAGCTCCACAAATCCGAATTCCCAGCTGGACCAGAGGATGATCTCCTCGCTGAAGCGGGAAAGATGCATCATGATCAGGGACAGGGCGCTTAAGATCTCCACGCAGAAATCCCGGTCGGAGACGGCGTCCATACTGTTGCGGCAGGGACGGTCAAAGCCCAGGGCGGCAGCGGTCATGGCCCGGTCCGTGGGATAGGTGGTACCTGCCAGAGCACAGGCTCCCAAGGGGGATTCGCTCATTCGTCGCAGGGCATCATCCAGCCGGGAGAGGTCCCGGACGAACATCATGGCATAGGCCAGGAGATGGTGGGCAAAGCGGATGGGTTGCGCCCGCTGCAGGTGGGTGTAGCCAGGCAGGATGGTGTCCACGTGTTTTTCCGCCTGATGGACGATGGCGCCCAGCAGATCCCGGATCAGCCCCTGGATATGTCCCACTTCACTTTTTAAGTACATCCGCAGATCCACCGCCACCTGGTCGTTCCGGCTGCGGGCGGTGTGGAGGCGTTTGCCCACGTCACCGATCCTCTGGGTGAGGACCTGTTCGATAAACATGTGGATATCCTCGGCTGCGGGATCGATCTTCAGCGCGCCGCTCTCTAAATCCTCCGCGATCTGCCCCAGCCCTGCGGCGATGGCGTCGGCATCGGCCTGGGAGAGGATGCCCTGGGCCGCCAGCATGGCCGCGTGGGCCAGGGAGCCCTGGATGTCCTGCCGGAACATCCGGCTGTCCGTGGCGATGGAGGAGTTGAAATCATCGGCGATCTGATCCAGTTCTTTTCCGGCCCGTCCGGCCCACAGTTTCTGCATACCTGGCATCCTTTCGGGGCGATCAGCCCTGGGCGAGTTTTTCTTTCAGCTTGGCCTGCACCTTGATGGGAAGGCCGAAGAGGTTGATGAAGCCTGCGGCGTCCGCCTGATTGTATACATCGTCCTCGCCGAAGGTGGCGATGGAGGGGTCATAGAGGGAGTAGGGGCTCCATACGCCGGCATTGATGATGTTGCCCTTGTAGAGCTTGAGCTTCACCGTGCCGGTGACGTTTTCCATCAGGACGTCCACAAACGCGGACAGCGCCTGGCGCAGAGGCGTATACCACTGGCCGTTATACACCAGCTCGGCAAAGCAGACGGAGAGCTCTTGCTTCTTGTGGGCAGCATATTTATCCAGACACAGCGTCTCCAGTACATTCAGCGCCTTGTAGAGGATCGCACCGCCGGGAGTTTCGTACACGCCCCGGCACTTCATGCCCACCAGACGGTTTTCCACAATGTCCAGAAGGCCGATGCCGTTGGCGCCGCCCAGCTGGTTGAGCTTGAGGATGATGTCCTTGGCGCTCATGGCCTGGCCGTCCAACTTTACCGGAACGCCCTTTTCAAAGTCCAGCGTCACATAAGTAGGAGCATCGGGAGCCTGCATGGGAGAGACGCTCATCTCCAAAAAGCCGGGCTTGTCGTACTGCGGCTCATTGCCGGGGTCTTCCAGGTCCAGTCCCTCATGGCTCAGGTGCCAGAGGTTTTTGTCCTTGGAGTAGTTGGTCTCCCGGGTGATCTTCAGGGGGACGTTGTGGGCCTCGGCGTAGGCAATCTCCTCCTCCCGGGATTTCAGATCCCACTCCCGCCAGGGGGCGATCACCGGCATATCCGGGGCGAAGGCCTTGATGGCCAGCTCAAAGCGGACCTGGTCGTTGCCCTTGCCGGTGCAGCCGTGGGCAATGGCGTCAGCTCCCTCAGCCTTGGCGATCTCCACGATGCGCTTGGCAATGATGGGACGGGCGAAGGAGGTGCCCAGCATGTAATCTTCATACTTGGCGCCGGCCTTGACAGTGGGGATGATGTACTCATCCACGAAGACGTCCGTCAGATCCTCCACATAGCATTTGGAGGCCCCGGTCTTGATGGCCTTTTCCTCCAGGCCCTCCAGCTCATCGGCCTGCCCCACATTGCCGGACACGGCAATGACCTCGCAGTTATTGTAGTGCTCTTTCAGCCAGGGGATGATGACGGATGTATCCAGACCGCCGGAGTAGGCCAGCACGATCTTTTTGATTTTAGAGTGATCCATAGAGAAGACCTCCAAATAAATATTTGTTTTTATTTGCATATTTATCCTATATCTTTCCAAGCCAGAAGTCAATATAAATTTTCATTTATTTTACAAGATTATTCATTTTCAACAGCGCTGGGAGGGGAAGACTGGAATTGGACAGGCAAAATGATGACAAATGCGCCCATGTCCCCTTTTATGCGGGCTGCATACAGGGGGCGCCCGCCCTGCTACGCTGAGGAGGGAAGGGGCGCCAGGGCCACCATTTTCCAGGGGCGCCGCTTCCTTGACAGGGCCGGACGGATGTTGTACCATGAGGTTACCTCCATGGGACGGCGCCTTTCAAAAACAGGCGCCCAAATTTGCCGCCGCAGGGCGGCAAGGGACGGAACCAGGAGCCAACGCAGGAAGAAGGATTGGCAGTGATCACCATTTTTTTACACTATGTTTTGATTTCCGCCGGTATGGAGTCCGGCGGTCCTGGCCTGCTGATCGCCATATGGTTTTTGCTGGTGTGGGATGTGGTGCTGCTCCTTATCATCATCAGTCTGCTCCCCGGCAACTGGGATCGGACGATGGAGCATCTGCGCAGAAGGAACCGGATAGAAAAAGAGATTGAACGGGAGTATGGCATCATCGACTTTTCCCAGGAGGACAAGAAGGAATAGCACATCTATTTATAATGGAGAAACAAGATGAAGGAGGGCAAGAGATGAAAGTCGTAATCGTTGGTGGCGTGGCGGGGGGAGCCAGCGCTGCCGCCCGGATCCGCCGTCTGGATGAGACGGCAGACGTGGTGGTGTTTGAGCGCTCGGGGTATATCTCCTATGCCAACTGCGGGCTGCCGTATTATATCGGCGGCACCATTACCGACCGGGCACAGCTGACGCTGCAGACCCCCCAGAGCTTTTGGAGCCGTTTCCGGGTGGATATGCGGGTACACCACGAGGTCACCGCCATCCATCCGGAGAAAAAGACCGTTACCGTCCGTAACCTGGAGACCCAGGAGATTTTTGAGGAGCCCTATGACAAATTGCTGCTCTCTCCCGGGGCCCGGCCCACGCAGCCGGAACTCCCCGGGGTGGATGCCCAGCGCCTTTTCACCCTCCGCACGGTGGAGGACACCCTGGCCATCCGGGAATTTGTGGAGAGGGAGCACCCAAAGTCCGCGGTGCTGGCCGGCGGCGGCTATATCGGACTGGAGCTGGCGGAGAACCTGCGGGAACTGGGGATGGAGGTGACCATCGTTCAGCGACCCCGGCAGCTGATGAACGTCCTGGACTATGACATGGCTTGCATGGTGCATGCCAAGGTGCGCCAGCAGGGCGTACACCTGAAGCTGGGCAGTTCCGTCCAGGGCTTTGAGCCGGTGGAAGGGGGCGTGCGCACCCTTTTGAAGGACGAGGCGCCTTTGTGCTCGGATATGGTAGTCCTGGCCATCGGGGTCACGCCGGACACCGCTCTGGCCCGGGATGCCGGGCTGGAGCTTGGCATCAAGGGCAGCATCGTGGTCAATGACCGGATGGAGACCTCTGTGCCGGATATCTACGCCGTGGGCGATGCGGTGGAGGTGCGCAACTTTGTCACCGGGGAAAAGGCGCTGATCCCTCTGGCGGGCCCGGCCAACAAACAAGGGCGCATTGCCGCGGACAACATCTGCGGGGGCCACAGCGTGTACCTGGGATCCCAGGGATCTTCCGTCATCAAGGTGTTTGATATGACGGTGGCCAATACCGGCATCAACGAAAAGACGGCGCAGGCCGCGGGGCTGAACTGGGATAAGGTGGTTCTCTCTCCGGCAAACCACGCCGGCTATTATCCCGGTGGCAGGATCATGACCATGAAGGTCCTCTTTGAAAGGGAGAGCTTGCGGCTTCTGGGGGCCCAGATCGTGGGATATGAGGGCGTGGACAAGCGCATTGACGTGCTGGCCACCGCTATCCATACCGGTATGACTGCCCAGGGCCTGAAGGATCTGGATCTTGCATACGCGCCCCCTTATTCCTCCGCCAAGGACCCGGTGAATATGGCCGGTTTCATGGTGGATAATCTGGCGGACGGCCGCGTCAAGCAGTTCCACTGGGATGAGGTGGCCGCCCTGCCCCGGGACGGCAGTGTAGTGCTGCTGGATGCCCGGACGCCCGCTGAATACAGCCAGGGGCACGCCCCGGATTTTGTGAACATTCCGGTGGATGAGCTGCGGGAGCGGATGCATGAGATCCCCCGGGGCAAGCCGGTATATGTCATGTGCCAGAGCGGCCTGCGCAGCTACATCGCCTGCCGCCTTCTGAGCCAGTACGGATATGATTGCTACAACTTCTCCGGCGGCTATCGTTTCTACCATGCTGTAACCCAGGAGGAGGTTGCCGCCCAGACAGCTGCCCCCTGCGGAATGGAGCAGCCCACCTAAAATCAAATCAAAGAAAACGAACCAACACCCGTCCGGGGCAAAGGCCCCGGACGGGTGTTGGTTCGTTTTTGCAAAGAGGGAAAAGTCCCGCCTGGTTTTTCCATCAGCACGCCAAAAAATGGAAGGCCCCGGGAATGTGTGCAAGGGGAAGGAAGAGGATTTTTGAAGGGCTCTCCATTTGTAAAATCAGGAAATTTTTGGATGTTTCCCGCAGAGTTTACAAAGCAAAAAGAAAGGGAATTTTTTTATATTTTTCGGAAAAGAGGAAGGGAAATTAGGCAAAAAATGAAAAAAAGACGGAAGATCAATGAAATTTGTGATTTTACAAATACTTTACAAAAGCGAGATATAGAACATTACCTTCTTCCTGTATTCTTTGTTACGTAATCGGGAATGACCGAACACAATGTATGAAAAAGGAGAACAAACATCATGAAAAATACCAAGAAATTATGGAGCGTGGCCCTGGCTGCCGTATTGACGCTGGCTCTTTTGGCAGGCTGCGGAAGCACCGGTGATACGCAGCAGGATCAAGAAGATGGTCAGGACAATCAGACCGAAGACACCGGCGACAGCTCCACCACGGAACTCAGCGGCAGCATCAACACCAACGGTTCCACCTCTATGGAAGAGGTGATCGGCATCCTGGGCGAGCAGTTCATGGCCGACCACCCCGGTGTCACGGTGAACTACGATCCCACCGGCTCCGGCTCCGGCATTGAAGCCGTTACCAACGGCAGCTGCGACATCGGCCTTTCTTCCCGAGCTTTGAAAGATGAGGAGAAGGAGGCCGGTCTCACCGAGACCACAGTGGCTCTGGACGGCATTGCCATCATCGTCAACGGGGAGAACACCGTCACCGATCTTTCCGTCCAGCAGATCGCTGATATCTACACCGGCAAGATCAACGACTGGTCCGAAGTGGGCGGCACCGCCGGCACCATCGCCCGGATCATCCGGGAGTCCGGCTCCGGCACCCGGGACGGCTTTGAGTCCATCACCGGCACGGAAGATGCCTGCCTGAGCGATCAGGAACTCTCCTCCACCGGCGCTGTGATCGAGGCGGTCCGTACCACCCCCGGCGCCATCGGCTATGCCTCTTTGTCCGCTGTGCAGGAGCAGGAGGGCATCACGGTTTTGACGGTGGACGGCGTGGCTCCCTCCGAGGAGACCGTTCTGGACGGTACCTACACCATTCAGCGCCCCTTCGTGTTTGCCACCCGCGCCGATGAGCCTCTGTCTAATGCGGCACAGGCCTTCTTCGACTGGGCGACTTCCGCCGATGCCAATGACCTGATCAAGGCTGCCGGCGCTGTGCCTGTGGCGCAGTGAGCAGGCAGGCTGATTCCCGCGGCATAAGCCGCCGTGCCGTTTGGCACGGCGGCCCTTCCGCTGAAAACAGGCGGCGTTTGCCCGCTGCGCAAAGGAGAATCTCCATGGAAAATGAAATGATAAAAGCCGCTTTTTCAGCGGCAGCAGACGGCGCTGTCGCAGCCGCCGGCACCGGGAGAGGAGAAAACCGAGCCCCCAGGGCAAAAAAGGGCCGGGAGGCCCTGGAGCACTTCATGAACCTGCTGTTTTTTGTCTGCGGCATGGTGGCGGTGGCCTTTGTGCTGCTGATCAGCATCTACCTCGTGATCTCAGGCCTGCCTGCCATTTTGGAGATCGGCCCCATCAATTTCCTGTTTGGAACCCGTTGGTATGCCTCTACCGGGGACTTTGGCATCTTTGCCATCATCCTCACCTCCTTTGCCGGTACTGCCGGGGCTATCTTAGTGGGCGTACCCATTGGACTGATGACGGCCATTTTTCTTGTCAAGGTGGCCAATCACAAGGTGGCGGCGGTGATCCACACCGCTGTGGAGCTCCTGGCAGGTATTCCCTCGGTGGTCTATGGCCTGGTGGGCATGATCCTGCTGGTGCCGGCCATCCGGGTGGCGTTTGACCTGCCCTCCGGCGCCACCCTCCTGGCGGCGATCATTGTGCTGTCTGTCATGATTTTGCCGTCTATCATCAATGTGTCGGAGACGGCGCTGCGGGCGGTCCCCGCAGAGTATGAGGAGGCCTCTTTGGCCCTGGGTGCCACGTATATTGAGACCGTGTTTCATGTGACGGTGCCCGCAGCCCGCAGCGGTATCGCCACCGCCATCGTCCTGGGGATCGGTCGGGCCATTGGCGAGGCCATGGCCATCATCATGGTGGCGGGAAATGTGGCCAACATGCCGGGGCTTTTGAAGTCGGTACGTTTTTTGACCACCGCCATTGCCTCGGAAATGTCCTATGCCTCTGTGGGAACGCTGCACTACAACGCCCTGTTCTCCATTGGGCTGGTCCTGTTTTTGTTCATCATGATGATCAACGTCTTTTTGAACGTGTTCATCAAGCGGAAAAAGGAGGGCTGAGGGAATGCATACCCATGTCCATCCCCTTTCCAAGCGCCGCCGGCTGTATGACATCTGCATGCGGGGACTGCTGTATCTCAGCGGGTTTTTTACCTGCGCGCTGCTGGTGGTGATCATCGGTTATATCTTTTACCGGGGCATCCCCAACATCAGCTGGGAACTGCTCTCCACCCAGACCAGTTATATCAAAGATACCATCGGCATCCTGCCCAACATTCTCAACACTCTCTATCTGGTGGTATTGTCTATGGTGATCGTGCTGCCCCTGGGTGTGGGAGCGGCCATTTACCTTACAGAATACGCCACCAACCGCCGCCTGGTGGACGTCATCGAATTTGCCACTGAGACCCTCACAGGCATCCCCTCCATCATCTTCGGCCTGGTGGGACTGCTGTTTTTCATCCAGATGATGGGCCTGAAAACCGGCGTGTTGGCCGGGAGTCTGACGTTGGTGGTGATGATCCTGCCCACCATTGTCCGCACCACCCAGGAGAGCCTGAAGACGGTGCCTCAGTCCTACCGGGAAGGGGCACTGGCCCTGGGAGCCGGCAAGTGGCATATGGTGCGCACCGTAGTGCTGCCCAATGCCGTGGACGGGATCGTCACCGGCTGCATCCTGGCGGTGGGGCGCATCGTAGGCGAGAGTGCGGCCCTTCTTTATACCGCGGGCTTTGGCCTGGTGCTCAACGACTTTTTCACCTCTTTGCAGGCCTCCTCCGCCTCGCTGACCGTGGCGCTGTATGTCTATGCCAGCAACCGGGGCGAAACCGCCGTGGCCTTTGCCATCGCTACCATTTTGATGGGGCTGACCCTGCTGATCAACCTCTGTGCCAACCTGGTTGGCCGGAAACTGAAGAAGAAATAACGGAGGAGCGCTATGGCAACGATCATTGAAGCGAAAAAGCTGAATCTCTGGTATGGGCAAAACCATGCCCTCCACGATATTGACGTTTCGATCCCTCAGCGGGAGATCACTGCTTTCATCGGGCCCTCCGGCTGCGGGAAATCCACCTTTTTGCGCACCCTCAACCGGATGAACGATGTGATCCCCGGAGTGAAGATCACCGGTGAGGTGGACTATCAGGGGAGCAATGTCTACACAGAACAAGTAGATCCCACATGGCTGCGAAAACAGATCGGCATGGTGTTCCAGAAGGCCAATCCCTTTCCCATGAGCATATACGACAATGTGGCCTATGGGCCCAGGACCCACGGCATCCGCTCCCGGGTACAGCTGGATGAGATCGTGGAAAACTCCCTGCGGGCGGCGGCCATTTGGGACGAGGTGAAAGACCGCCTGAAAAAAAGCGCCCTGGGCCTCTCCGGCGGCCAGCAGCAGCGGCTTTGCATCGCCCGGGCCCTGGCGGTGGAGCCGGAGGTGCTGCTGATGGACGAGTCCACCAGCGCGTTGGACCCCATCTCCACCTCCAAGATCGAAGACCTTGCCATGGAACTGAAAAATAAGTATACTGTCATCATGGTGACCCACAACATGCAGCAAGCCGCCCGGGTGTCTGACAACACGGCGTTTTTCCTCCTGGGTGAGCTGGTGGAATTCGGAAAAACAGAGCAGATCTTCTCCATGCCCAAGGACAAGCGGACGGAAGACTATATTACGGGGAGGTTTGGTTGATGCGCCTGAAATTTGACGAACAGCTGGAACTTTTGAACAACGAGATGATTACCATGGGCGCCCTGTGTGAAAATGCCATCGCGACATCCACCAAGGCACTGATGGAGGGCAATGTGGCCCTGGCGGAGAGCGTGTCGGACCTCTCCGGTCAGATCGAGCAAAAAGAGCGCAATATTGAAGGGATGTGCCTGAAGCTTTTGATGCAGCAGCAGCCTGTGGCCCGGGATCTGCGCACCATCTCCTCAGCGCTGAAAATGGTGACGGACATGGAGCGCATTGGGCACCAGTCCGCGGATATCGCGGAGATCGTGACCATGGCCAATATCTCCGCCTCCAGCGACACCCTGTATATCCACGAGATGGCCCTGGCCACCATCAAAATGGTGACGGACAGCATCGACGCCTTTGTGAAAAAGGATGTGGCCATCGCCCATGCGGTGGTGGAATATGATGACGTGGTGGACGACTACTTTGACCGGGTGAAGAACACCCTCATCCAGCGGCTCAGCCAGCCCGGTGCCGATGGAGAGTACGCGCTGGATCTGCTGATGATCGCCAAGTATTTTGAGCGGATCGGCGACCACGCGGTGAATATCGCCCAGTGGGTGATGTTCTCCCTGACTGGCAGCCGGGAGGGGGAGGAGTCATGATTTTCTGCGTGGAGGATGATGCCGGCATCCGCAATATGGTGGTCTATACCCTCAACGCCTCCGGTCTGGAGGCGGAGGGTTTTCCTGACGGAAAGAGCTTTTTTGCCGCTCTGGCCCAGCGCAGGCCCAGATTGGTGATGCTGGACATCATGCTTCCGGGAGAGGAGGATGGCATCACCATCCTCAAGCGCCTGCGGGGCAATGCCGCTACGGCGGATATCCCTGTGATTATGGCCACCGCCAAGGGGACGGAGTACGATAAGGTCATGGGGCTGGACCTGGGGGCGGACGATTACCTGGCCAAGCCCTTTGGCATGATGGAAATGGTCTCTCGGGTGAAAGCGGTGCTGCGCCGCACAGCCCCGCCGGAGGAGCTGGCATCACTGCAGGTGGGGGAGCTGGAGCTCAATCCCAACGCCCACACCGTTTGCGCCAATGGCCGGCGCATCCAGCTGACGCTGAAGGAATACGAGCTTTTGCGCCTCTTTATGGAAAATCCGGGGCGGGTATTTACCCGCAACCAGCTCTTAGAGCGCATTTGGGATGCGGACTACTTAGGTGAGACCCGGACGGTGGATGTCCACATTGGCACATTGCGCACCAAATTGGGCCACTGCGGCGATTACATCGAGACTGTTCGGGGCGTGGGCTATCGAATGGAAGGGAAAGCATGATCAAACGAATTTTTCGTTCCACCTGTCTGGTGGCGGTGGCGGTGCTGGTGGCGTCGCTGATTCTTGTGATGGGCGTGCAGTATGAGTATTTTGCCCACGCCCAGCAAACGCAGCTCTCCTCCCAGCTGGACCTGGCAAAGCAGGGCGTCATCCATGAGGGCATGGGGTATCTGGAGGATTTGTCCGTCTCTGGCAGCCGGGTTACCTGGATCGCGGCAGACGGCACAGTGCTCTACGACAACCAAAGTGACTGGGATGATATGGAAAATCACCTGGAGCGGGAGGAGATCCAGGAGGCGCTGGCCCTTGGGCACGGCTCCAGCCGGCGCTATTCTCCCACCATGATGGAGCAGTTTCTCTATGAGGCCGTGCGCCTGCCCGATGGATCGGTGCTGCGGCTGTCCACCAGTCAGCACTCCCTGGTAACGCTTTTGATGGGGATGCTTCCCTCGGTGGGACTGGTGCTGCTCCTGGCGCTGATTTTGGCGCTGGTTCTGGCCTCCCACACGGCAAAGCGGGTGGTGGAGCCGCTGAACCAGCTGGATCTGGACCATCCTCTTTCCAACGTGCAGTATGATGAGCTGGCGCCGCTTCTGCGGCGTATCGGAAATCAGCAAAAGCAGCTTTCCCTGCAGGAGTCTGAGCTGCGGCGGAAGAAAGACGAGTTCGACGCCGTCACCGCCAGCATGAATGAAGGACTTGCGCTTTTGAACCAAAAGGGCTATATTCTTAGTATCAACCCCAAGGCAGCCGCGCTGCTGGGGGCGGATAAAACCTGCGTGGGTGCGGATCTGATGACGGTGAACCGCTCGCTGCAGCTGCAAAAACTGCTCCATGCCGCCCAGGGCGGTCAGCGGGCGGAATGTGTGATGGAGTTGGGGGGCGGACGTTACCAGCTGGAGGCCAGCCCGGTGATCTCCGACGGCTCTGTCTCCGGCGTGGCACTTTTGATGTTTGATGTCACAGAACGGGAGCAGGCAGAGCAGATGCGCCGGGAGTTCACGGCCAATGTCTCCCATGAGCTGAAGACCCCGCTGCACACGATTTCCGGCTGCGCCGAACTGATGATGCAGGGCCTGATCAAACCGGAGGATGAAAAACAGTTTGCCACCCAGATGTATCAGGAGGCGCAGCGTATGATCCACCTGGTGGAGGACATCCTCCGCCTCTCCCGCCTGGATGAAGGCGCAGAGGATATGACCCGGGAGAACGTGGACCTCTATGCCCTGACCCAAACGGCAGTGGAGAGTCTGCGGCCCAACGCCCAGGAGGCGGGGGTCACGCTGCAGCTGGAGGGTGAGAGCGTGAACGTGGAGGGGATTCCGCAGCTGCTCAGCGTCATCGCATTCAATCTTTGTGACAATGCCATCAAGTATAACCGCCGGGGCGGCAGTGTGGATGTCCGGGTGTATCGGGAGGGCACAGACGCCTGCCTGATGGTGAAGGATACCGGGATTGGTATTCCTCCGGAAGACCAGAGCCGTATTTTTGAGCGGTTTTACCGTGTGGATAAGAGCCATTCCAAAGAGGTGGGAGGCACCGGATTGGGCCTGTCCATCGTCAAGCACGCCGCAATGATCCACCAGGCAAAAATTGAAATGCACAGCGTGGTGGGCGAAGGCACGACCATGACGGTGCGATTTCCCTAATAGGAGGCTTTTATGGCTGATAAGCGCATTTTAACCATCCAGGACATCTCTTGTGTGGGACAGTGCTCCATGACGGTGGCGCTGCCTATCCTCTCCGCCTGCGGGATGGAGACTTGTATCCTTCCCTCTGCGGTGCTCTCCACCCATACCGGCGGGTTTCAGGGCTATACCTTCCGGGACCTGACAGATGACTTTCCCGCCATCCATCGCCACTGGCAAAAAGAAGGGCTCACCTTTGACGCCGTATATACCGGGTATTTGGGCTCTGTGCGGCAGATCGCCTATGTGGAGGACATTCTCTCCACCATGCTCACCCCTGAGGGGAAAGTCATTGTGGACCCCGCCATGGCGGATAACGGCAAGTTGTACGCCGGCTTTGACGATTCCTATGTGGAGGCCATGCGGGGCCTTTGCGGCAAGGCGGACGTCATCCTGCCCAATATCACGGAGGCCTGCATGATGACAGGAGCCCCTTATCAGGAATCCTACGATGAGGCGTATGTCCAGCGCCTTATGGAAGCCCTGACGGCGGTATGCCCGGGAAAGATCGTTTTGACCGGTGTGAGCTACTGTCCCCAGGACAGCGGAGTGGCGGTCTACCAGGAAGGGCATGTGAGCTATTACCGCCACCGCCGGGTGCCCCGCAGTTTCCACGGCACCGGGGATATTTACGCCTCCACCTTCACCGGGGCCTGGCTCCGGGGCAACAAAGTAATGGAAGCGGCCCAGATCGCGGCGGATTACACACTGCGCTGCATTGAGGGGATGGAGGGCAGAGAGGGCCACTGGTATGGTGTGCGCTTTGAAAATGAGCTCCCCTATTTGATCAAACGCCTTGAGGGCGTACAATAAAATCCGGCCCGCCCCAGAGAACGCTCTGGGGCGGGCTTTTTCAATCTGTATTGCAGCGCTCCGCTTACTGGGGCGGGGAAGGAGCTTCCTGGGAGGCCTCCACGAAGGCGCAGATCCTGGAAAAGGTTTCCTCGCTGAGATCATGTTCCACCTTGCAGGCGTCCAGTGCGGCTGTTTCCGGGGAGACCCCCAAAAGCACAAAAAAGCGGGTAATGGTCTTGTGCCGGCAATAGACAGCCTGGGCAATTTTCATCCCGGACTCTGTCAAAGAAAGCTGTCCATCAGGGGCCATGGTAACATAGCCGCTTTCCCGCAGCTTCTTCATGGCGATGCTGACACTGGGCTTGGAATACCCCAATTCGTTGACAATGTCAATAGAGCGAACCTGTCCGTTCCGCTCCTGCAGGACTAAAATGGATTCCAGATAGTCCTCAGCAGACTCGTGCAGGACCATGGGCAGCCCTCCTTTTGCTGTTTGACTCCTATTTTTATAATATCAACTTTTCCCCTGCTTTGCAAGTTTTTTTCACAGGAAAGAGCGGGCAGGGCAAAAAGAAAAAAGAAAGCGGAAAATTAGAAAATATTTATTGACAACAAGGGTACTTCCTGCTATAATGGCTAATGTTCCGAGTGAAACAAAAAGCGGCTTTTCGAAGAGGCACAGCGGCTGGAAGATCCGCTTTTTGCAAAACAGAATATGGGGGTATAGCTCAGCTGGGAGAGCGCTTGAATGGCATTCAAGAGGTCAGCGGTTCGATCCCGCTTATCTCCACCAAAAAGGACATGCTTTTTAGCATGTCCTTTTTTGCATCGAAAGTGCGACTTGTCATAGTGCCTTTTTAGCCTGTACCAGCTGGGGAAAGGCAGAGGTGGCCCATAGATCAATACTGACGGGAAAAAGGTGGCCGGGGAAATTCCCCGGCCACCTTTTTAGGCTGTCTTTCTGACAAAGAGGAGGCTGTTACGCCGCCATATAGCGGTACAGGAAGGTCACGATCTGCCCCCGGGTGCAGGGATTACCGGGCTGGAAGGCCGTATCGGTAACACCCTGGGTCACGCCATTTTCCACGGCCCAGGCCACAGCGCCGTAGTAATAGTCACCCTCGCTGACATCCGCAAAGGAGGACAGGGCAGATGTGCTGCTGCCGTCGTAGCGCCACAGGAAAGTCACTACCTGGGCCCGGGTGCAGGTGACGCCGGGGCCAAAGGTGGTGGCGGTGATGCCCTGGGTGATACCGTTCTCCACGGCCCACAGCACCGCGTCATAGTAGTAGTCGCTCTCGCTGATATCCGTAAAGGGATTCACGGTGGTCTGGGGATCGGGGGAGCCTGCTGCCCGCCACATAAACGTCACGGTCTGGGCGCGGGTGCAGGGATTGCCGGGGGCAAAGATGGTGTCCGTCACGCCGGTGGTGACGCCGTTTTCCACGGCCCAGGCCACCGCGTCATAATAGTAGTCGCTGTCGGACACATCCACGAAAGACAGGGGAGATTGTTCCGCCGTGAACGTGACCTCCACGGTGACCCTGCCCTTGGGCATGGTGAAGGTGTACTCTCCATCGCCCCGGTCACGGACCCGGATGCTGTCGCCATTGGCGTCCGTGACGGTGATCTCGTCCACCTCGTAGCCCTTGTCAGGCTCCGCGGTGATGGTGACCGTGTCCCCTTCGTCAGCCCGGGTGGGGGAGACGGAGACATCGCCGTGTCTGCCGGCATCCACACTGACAACGTAATCGCCGCTTCCGGAAGAGGAACCGGAAGAAGAACCGTGGTCATAGGAGGGTGTGTAGGTCACAAAAACATAGGTATTGCCGTTGACAAAGAGGTCATAGCCGGAGCCGGCAACCAGGCTGCCGGTGAAAGCGTTTCCGTTGGGCTCCAGAGTAAAGGTCAGCACTTTGGAGACGATGATGGACTCGCTGTTACTCCGGAGGAGCTCAATGGTCTGCTCGTTTTGCACGGCCTGCACCGCATGGGCCAAGGTGTCAAAGTAGGTGGTTGCGCCGTTGACAGTGATGGAAGCGGCGTAGGTCTCCTCAGGCTCTGCCGGGGCGGGCACCACGCGGTACACCGTGTTGCCCTGGGCATCGGTCTCTGTCACCAGGACCATGCCGCCTTCACCGGAGGTGACCTGGGCGCTCAGGGTGACGTTGGGTGCCACCACCAAAGAGATCTTCTCCGTCAGCTCCACATCGGTGGAAATGGTGGCGTTGCCGAAGACGGAGATTTGGGTGGGGTCTTGGGTATCGGGATCGACATCCGCCACCGCCGCGGCGACGCTGGTGTAATAGGTGGTGCGGCCATTGGCGTCAATGGAGACAGGGGCCACGGCGCCGGAGACCGTCAGGGTGGTATTGGATTTCTTTACGATCTGCTGCTGGCCCTCGGTGGTGACGGTATTGCTGCCTGTGGTCACAGAGGCAATGGCCGCCAATTCACCGCTGAGGGTGCCGCCGGAGATGTCCACATTGGTGGTCTGTGCGGTCTGCTTTTCCGTATTGTACACAGTGACGGCGTTTCCGGAGTTACTGCTGAGGGTGCCGCCGGTGATGGTCACCGTAAGGCCGTTATCCTTTTTGAACTGGGTTGCCGCCTGTCCGTACATCTGGGAGGAGAGCAGCAGCGCGGATCCCTCGGGATTGCTTCCGCCGTTTTCCGGTTCGCTGCTGACATATGCCCCCATACCGGAGATCACGGCGCCGCCGGAGATTTCGATGGTGCCCATTTTGGCCTCAATGCCGGTGCCGCCGGAGATCCGGGCGGGGCCGGAGACTGTCAGCGATCCCTCCATCGACCAATACATACCAGGAGCGCTGTCACCC
>CALWXJ010000061.1 GCA_944385475.1 uncultured Oscillospiraceae bacterium | reverse complement strand
TGGGACGACCACTGCTTCTCCTGCTGGGCGTCCAGCTTTTTCAGATTTTCCTCCGCGTCGTCCCCCACGCAGCCCACCAGCAGATACCGGCGGCCGAAGTGGTCGTAGATAAAATGGTGGAGCAGGTGGAAATTCTGGATCTGACCGGTGCGGCTGACATGGATCCGGGGGCCGGTGCAGGGGTGGAGCTGTCCGTTGATGGAGACGTGGCGGCTGTCCGCATAGGTGACGGGCAGATTCTCCTGGATCATCCGGTTCACCCGCTCCTCCAGCTGCTGGATGTCAAACTCCGGCGCCCTGTCGGGGAAACTGATCACAAAGCCGTGCCGCACATCGTCATGTCCGCAGCGGGCCAGATCCTCCGGGGACATGCAGAACTCGCACAGATCCTCTGCCGTGTGGGCCATCAGCCGGTAGGACAGGGAGTCATAGGCCACGGCACGCAGATCCTGAGGCTCCGGGCCGAACAGGGTGGGCCGGGCAATGGTGATCTGCTCTCCCACAGCAATGAGAAGGTTAGCGTTGAAGCCCAGCAGCGGATACACCAGATCAAAATGCTCCACGATCACCCGCTTGTCGTTGTGCAGGGCCCGGGTGATGGCGTCGGCCAGAACGCTGAGCTGGGTGAAGCCGTTTTCAAACCGGATATCCACGTGGTAGGTGTGGGGGGAGAAAAAGCCCATCTGGCTGTCCTGCTCCAGCAGGGGCAGGGGGCGGACGTAGACGCCGTCGTCATCGTTGGTCAGCTCCAGGCCGGGGAACATGCCCCGGATCAGGGCGCTTTTGCCCGATCCCGCCTCGCCGATGATGCCGATCAGCTTGTCAAAGGGGGAGAGGTACAGCTGGGCCAGCTGCATGCCCAGGGAGTACATCCGGTTGTGCCCTCTGGGGGCGAAATAGCTGCTTAACACATGGCTGGCCTGGCGGTCTTTCATAGGGGATCCTCCTTTGATAAATTCTGCAGATAGGAAAAGGTGGTCTGGGGTACCAGGGCGCGGACGGTGTCCCAGTCCCCTGCCGCCAGGGCGGCCCGGACGGCGCTGGCGCTGACCGGGATCCCCTCCCGCTCCAGCCGGGGGAGCTCCTGGAGAGCAATGCCGTGCCCGGGCAGATGGGTTCGCAGGGCGGCGTTGTATTGGGCGGTCATGGGGGAGAGGGGCTCTGTCCCCACATAGCGGCGGACGATATGGAACCAGGGGGCAAAATACCGGGTAAAAACGGCGATATCCAAAAGGCAGTGCACCTCGCCGGCCTTTTCCCGGTCTTCGAGGAAATAGGTGGGAAAGGTGGCCCGGGAGATCAGATAGGGCCCCGTGGGGAGGATGGACACGTTGGGCAGATGCGCTGTGCCCAGCTCCGCCATGCGCAGGCGATCCCGGGCGGAGAAGGGGCCGTTTTCCTGGGAGAGGATGAACACATACAGGTGTTCGCAGGCCTTGGCGGCGGTCTCGATCAGGTATTGATGGCCCAGGGTAAAGGGGGAGCAGTTCATCACCGCCGCCCCGGCGGGGACGGGGGGCTCTTCGCGGTGCAGGCTGCGGAGAAAATCCCGGATGCCGTTATCCCGGTTTTCCATCAGCAGCACCTGCTCCGTCTGGGCCACCGGGTAAAAGAACAGAGCGGAAAAGAGCGCGGCGTTTGCTGGCCGGGTGCAGAGGAACAGATGGCGGAAGCCCTTCTGAAAAGCGGCCTGCCGCAGGGCGGTGAGAACTGTGGCCAGCAGCCCATCACCCTGGTAAAGGGGATCCACGGCAATGCATTTTAAAAGATTCCCCTGCCTCGATCCCGTGGCCGCCAGCACTTCGCCGTCCCAGACCAGAACAGTCTGATCCACCGGCTCTTCGGCTTCCAGCCGGACACGGCGAAGAAAGCTGCGCCAGATTTCCCGCTTTTTGCCCCGGGGAGGGGAGAGCAGCTCAATGTCCATG
The DNA here is from genome assembly GCA_944385475.1 of uncultured Oscillospiraceae bacterium. Taxonomy (GTDB): domain Bacteria; phylum Bacillota; class Clostridia; order Oscillospirales; family Oscillospiraceae; genus Oscillibacter. The sequence goes on along the minus strand of CALWXJ010000061.1, from coordinate 785 downwards.
GGGCGGTTCTCCTTTTTGCGGTCTGATATGGCCATTATACCGCATTTTAAAAAATATACAAACAAGAATTACGCCCGCAGCTGCCGCCGGAAAAGCAAAAGGAGACACACCCCAAGACGTGTCTCCTTTTTATCATGTGCGAACGGGATTAGATGCCGGACAAGACCGGGGCCCCGCACGGTGGGGCGGTGCTTTTGCAACCTACAAGTGTTTTGCCGCAGGCAAAACCTCGGCGGAAGTGGAATTCACTTCCGCCGAACATTTTAAAAGTTCCAGATATCCAAAAAAGAAGCACCTGCTTTGCAGGCGCTTCTTTTTTGCCTTGTCTGTAAGATATGGATACCGCTACCAGATCTTCTGCCAGATCCTCAAACGGCCCTTCTGGGCCGCGCCGCGAGTGTGGTGTGAATTCAGAGCGCAGCGGAGAATTGTGCAGGGGCGGCTTTGCCGACCCCGAGCATTTGAGATATCCCAGGATTCCATAAAAATAACCACACCGTTAGGTGTGGTTATTTTTATGTCTTGTCCGAACGCTTTAGATGCCAGTGCTCCCCTCGCTTGCCGCAACGAATGGACTTTCTTGGCTGCGACTGGTTGATAGAATGGATCAAACTCTTATCATCTTCAATATTATATATTTGCGTGCGCACGCATTTAGTGATAGAATGGGATACAGAACGGAGGAATCAGATATGAATACACTTTTAAAATGGCTTTCTGTGACAGACCGATTTTCCAAGCTGTATCTGGACAAGCAGTTGGCCGCCTGGGGCATCAACAGCAGT
>CALWXJ010000060.1 GCA_944385475.1 uncultured Oscillospiraceae bacterium | reverse complement strand
AGAAAAAGGTGGCGGCCTACGGCCTGGACGAGTACTACAACTACTTTGTCTCCGGCTCCGACGCGGTGCTCAGCGCCTCCATGACCTCCGCCTGGGATAAGCAGGCGCCCATTGTGGCCTCCTACTGGGAGCCCACCTGGCTTTTGGGCAAGTACGATTTTGTGCTGCTGGAGGACGATCCCTACGATCCCGAGCAGTACCAGGAGGGCATTGGGGCCTGCCCGGCGGTGCGGGTCACCGTGGCGGTGAGCAACGACTTCGCCGCCTCCAATCCGGAGTTCTGTGAATTCCTGTCCAAATTCTCCATGCCCTCGGCCACCATCAGCGAGGCCCTGGCCTACATGCAGGACAACAACGCCGACTATGAGCAGGCTGCCCGGTGGCTGCTCACCGAGTCCCACCCCGAGCTTATCGACCAGTGGCTCACACCCGATCAGGCCGAGACGCTCAAGGCTGCCCTGTAAGGGACGCCGCCATTGAATAACCCCACGGATCCGAGGTGCTTTCCATGGAATGGCTCTTTCAATTCCCTGAAATCTTAAAACCAGATCTCACGGCCATCGACAACGCGGTGCGCTCCTTTGCCGTGTGGGCGGACCCCGTCCTGTCCCGGATCAGCGGCGGTCTGAAGGGCATGGTCAACGGGATCGACACGCTGCTCACTTACATCCCCTGGCCCCTGCTGGTGCTGCTGGTGGTGCTGGTGAGCTGGAAGGCCCGGGGGCGCCTGCGCAGCGGCATCCTCTACGGACTGCTGTTCTCCCTCATCGGAGCGGTGGGCTACTGGGACATGATGCTGGTGACCCTGTCCATCGTCATTGCCAGCGTTATCATCTCTTTGCTTATCGGTCTGCCGGTAGGCATCCTGCTCTCCGGTTCCGACCGGGCCAACCGTATTGTCCGGCCCATCCTGGACACCATGCAGACCATGCCCGTCTTCGTCTACCTGATTCCCGCCCTGCTCCTCTTCGGTACGGGCAACGCCCCGGCGGTCATCGCCACGGTAATTTACGCCGTGGTGCCGGTGATCCGGCTGACCAGCCTGGGCATTCGCCAGGTGGACAAGGAGGTGGTGGAGGCCGCCAAGGCCTTCGGCTCCACCCGGCGCCAGGCCCTGTTCAAGGTCCAGATCCCCCAGGCCCTGCCCACCATTATGACCGGCGTGAACCAGACTCTGATGATGGCCATGTCCATGGTGGTCACCTGCTCCATGATCGGAGCCCGGGGCCTGGGGATGGAGGTGCTCAACGCCGTCAACCGCATCGAGATCGGCCGGGGGCTCTTTGCCGGCTCCTGCGTGGTCATCCTGGCCATCATTCTGGATCGGGTGACCCAGGGCTGGTTCTCCAAGGATAAGGAGGCCCGGAAGAAGGCGGAGACCGCCCACGACATGACGGTGGGACAAAATGTGGTCCGCCGCCGCTGAGGGAGGAGGAGACGAGATGAAGGAACAAAACGACATCATTCTCCGGGTGGAGCACGTCTCCAAGCTCTACGGCCACAACAAGGCCGAGGCGGCCAAGATGATGCAGGCCGGGTCCAACAAGGATGAGGTCTACAAGAAAACCGGGGTCACCGTGGCCCTGTGGGACGTAAATTTTGAAATACCCCGGGGCAAGATCTTTGTGATCATCGGCCTGTCGGGCTCGGGAAAATCCACGGTTGTCCGCTGCTTCAACCGGCTGAACCGGCCCACCTCGGGCAAGGTGTTCTTTGAGGGGCGGGATCTGGCCCTGATGGACCAAAAGGAGCTGCTGGAGTTCCGGCGGAGCAAGATCTCCATGGTCTTTCAGTCCTTCGGCCTGATGAGCCACCGGGATGTGCTGGGCAACGTGGCCTACGGGCTGGAGGTGCGGGGCATGCCCCGGGCGGAGCGGGAGGAGAAGGCCAGGAAGGTCATCTCCATGGTGGGCCTGGAGGGCTGGGAGCACCAGAGCTGCGGCCAGCTCTCCGGCGGCATGCGCCAGCGGGTGGGCATCGCCCGGGCCCTGGCCAACGACCCGGAGGTCCTGCTGATGGATGAGCCCTTCTCCGCCCTGGACCCCCTGGTGCGCCGGGATATGCAGTTTGAGCTTCTGCAGATCCAGCGCAAGCTGAAAAAGACGGTGGTCTTCATCACCCACGACATGGACGAGGCCTTCAAGCTGGGGGATCGGGTGGCCATCATGCGGGACGGCAAGGTGATCCAGGTGGACACCCCCGAGGCAATGAGCGCCAACCCCGCCGACGACTACGTCCGGGACTTTACCGGCAGCGCCGACAAGTCCAAGGTGACCACGGTGCGCAGCATCATGATGACGCCCTCCAGCCTGGTCCGCCTGTCTGAGAGCCCCGCCCTGGCCATCCAGGAGATGCGGAAGAACGCTCTGTCCACCGTGTACGTGGTGGATGACCAGCTGTGCCTGGTGGGGATTCTCACCATCCAGGACGCCATCCGGGCCCAGCGGGAGAGCAGGTCCATTGCCGACGTGGTCCGCCGGGGAGTGGCCACCACCACGGCCGATGCGCTGGTGGCGGATATCATGCCCATAGCGGCCGAGACACTCTACCCCATCGCCGTGTTGGACGAGGATGGTCAGCTCAAGGGAATCGTCACCAAAGCCAGTGTGCTCGCCTCGCTGCTGTGAGGGCGGCCCTGCGGCCTTATGAAAAAACAGACCGTCCCCGGCCCGCGAAGTGCGGACCGGGGACGGTTTCCGATTTTAAGCCAAAACCCGCAGCCCGGGAGGGGCGGACGGGCGCGCTGCTGCCCCGGACAAAAAAACTCGTCGCAAGCGGCTTGCCGCTTGCGACGAGCTGTGTTTTGTTGCCGAAAAAGATGCAGCAGTCTCCAGGTCTGCGCCCAAAACCAAACCGCAACCCAGCAGAGCGGTTGCGGTTTGGAAGCGAGGAGCAGCAGAATGAGCGCGCGATGAGC
>CALWXJ010000059.1 GCA_944385475.1 uncultured Oscillospiraceae bacterium | reverse complement strand
GGGGTACATGGAACAGGTGATGGGGGGGGTTAATAGCCGGGAGAATGGAGTGTCAAGGGAAGAGAGTGGGGCTGGGGAACGGGGTGGCCTAGACGGCGCATCGAAGAGGGAGATGAAGGGGGAATTTCAGCAGGCCCTCAGCAGCTGGGAAAAAACAGCAGCCCGGCTCTCCCCTGTTCTTGCAGCGGCCCTCTCTGCCGCAAAGGAGCTGCGGCAGGCCCTGGGTGATGAGGCCGCCACAGAGGAAGCGGCAGCCCACCTTCGCCAGGCGCTGGAGAATTTGGTTCAGGGACTGTCTCAGGGCGTGAAGGAGTCCCTCCCCCATCTGGAAAATGCCGTGGAATCCATCCGCCAGGCGGCGGAAAATACCGGCGGTGCCCTTGCCGACCTCCTCCATGCCGGGGAGGACCTCTCCCGTCTGCTCTCAGGCTTGACCCATACCACAGAGGAGCTGCATGAGCTGGTGGAGGACCTCTCCCACCAGCCTGGGCTCGCATTTCCCTCTTTAAATACCGCTGTAAGCCAGCAAAGCGATGCCTTCCAGACGGCACTCTCCGGCCTGATGGACGAGGCAGATGCCCTTGGCGCGCTGATGGACACTTCCGCGGACACCCTCCTTGCCGATTTGAAGGCCATCAATTCCCAGATAGGTGCCATCGCCGATGTCCTGCGGGACGAGGGCACAAAAGCCCAAAATCCGGAGGTACAGGAGCGGTTTGAGGATGTCTCTGACCAGCAGGACCTTCACAGTCAGACCACCGGCCGTGTCTCCGCCTGTCAAAATCAAGGCACCGTGGAGGGGGATATGGACGTGGCAGGCATCATCGGCGCCATGTCCATCGATTTGGAGTTTGACCCAGAAGACGATCTGACCCGGGAGGGCGAGCGTTCCTTCAATGTCTTCCTACAGGCCAAAGCGGTGGCGTTTGACTGCGTCAATACCGGTATCATCACTGGAAAGAAAGATTACAGCGGCGGCATCGTGGGCCGCATGGACCTGGGACACGTGGAAAGCTGCGAAAATTACGGGGATGTATCCGCCACCGACGGAAGCTATGTAGGTGGAATTGCCGGGGCCTCCTGGGGAAGCCTTTCCCATTGCTGGAGCAGATGCATCCTGTCAGGAACACATCATATCGGTGGGATCGCCGGTCTAAGTTATCACATGAGCGACTGCCGCTCCGCTGTGGAGGTGGATGCAGGCAGCGCCTATGTGGGTGCCGTTGCCGGGGAGGTGGATCCAGAGGCAGCTGTCAGCGGCAATCTCTTTGCGCAAAGCAGCCTGGCCGGAATCGACGGCATCAGTTATGCGGGAGCAGCCGAGCCAACAGATTTTGCGCAGCTCTGCGCCCTGCCGGATGTGCCTGCTGCCTTTACCCAGGTAGAGCTCACCTTTGTAGCAGACGGCCAGATGATCGCCAAATACACAGTTCCCTATGGGGAGGGGCTCTCCTCTTTACCAGATATCCCGTCCAAGGAGGGTTGCTCTGCCTCCTGGCCGGAACTGGACTATGAGCACATCACTGCAAGCCGAATAGTGGAAGCCCTTTACAGCCCTTATATCTCCTCCCTTTCCGACGGAAAAAATCCGCCGCAGATCTTAGTGAGCGGCAGCTTCAGCGAAAATGCCGAAATACGTACCGTCAGCAGTGAGGCCGCCTGGAACGAACCCAACGGCACCCCTCATTCCGGCACCTCCTGGAGCGTTGAGGTGGTAGATCCGCAAGGGGAAGTTACCGACTGCACCATCCATTTCCGCCTGCCTGACGAGTCCGGCGGCTATGCGCTGTGGGTCCTGGAAGAGAACGGCTGGGAAATGCAGGAAGCGACTGTGGACGGCAGCTATTTGGTCTTTTCCGGAGATGGAGAAAGCACCACCTTTTGCGTCCTTACAGGCACCCACCCTCCCCTGTGGCTTTTCCTCCTGATTCCTTTGGTGATGGTCCTGGCGGCGGGCGGTATTCTGCTTTCCAAAAAGCGCCGCGCTGTGAAAATCCCACAGTGAGCCATTTCCGCATCAAAAAAGGATCCCACCGGTTTTTCCGGTGGGATCTCTTTTATTTGATTTCTTTTCCGTCCTGAAATGCATGGCCGACCCTACTTCCCAATCCGTAATAAATCCGGTGGATGGGATCATAAGTAAGGGGCTGCAGCTTCTCCAGGTCAATTTCTCCCGCTTCATTGAGGATCCGCTCCTCCGCGCTGACATTGATGATCTCCCCCACTAAGCGGCAGCTGTCCAAATCATAGCTTACCAGGCGGCATTCCAGTGCCATGGGGAGTTCCGCAAAGAGCGGAGCGTCCACAAAGGAAGATGCAACCGCGTGAAAACCGGCCCTTTCCAGCTTGTCCGGCACATCTTTTCCAGACACAAGTCCCACATAGTCGCAGGCCACCCTTTGCTCCGCGCACCCAATGCTTACGGTAAAGGCCTTGCGCTGAAGAAGATTTGCCGTGGTTTTATGATTTTCTCCCACACAAATGGAGATTTGATCATCGTCACTGATCCCGCCCCAGGCTGCATTCATGGCATTGGGAACACCCTTTTCATCGTAGGTGCCGATAATAAACACCGGCTGGGGATAGGTCCAGGTCTTGACTCCAAAATTCTTTCGCATTTTTCCGCCTCCAAATAAAAAATAGGGCCTTCTGAGTCGTTGTGCCTTGAAGACATGTATTTTCCTGTACCTCTTTATCTTACCACACAAGGAGGGAAAAGGAAACCGCTTCTTATCTTCCTCCTGGGCAAAGTGGGAACGCTGACCTTTTTCAGCCTCAGCCATGCCCTTGACGAAAAACCATTCCTTTGATAGAGTGGGCGTACAGACCGCTCCGTTGGATCTTTCAATGTTTGGAATTTGCAGAGGTGGCACATGACAACAGACGAAATAATGTTTTTTCAAGCCATGCCTAATATGCTGCCGATCTATGCAGGCCTTGTTGAACGGGTGCTCTGCCTGCTTCCTGATACCGTGGTACGGGTACAAAAAACGCAGATCACCTTCCAGGCACGCCACGGCTTTGCCTTCGTATCCCTGAGGAGAATGCGAGGCTGCCCGAAAGAATTCTTTATCCTCTCCTTTGGCCTGGAGGATCGGCTTGACTCTCCCCGTATTGCCATGGCAGTAGAGCCATATCCCCACCGCTGGACCCACCACCTCATTATTACCGAGGAAATTGACCTGGACGAGGAAGTCATGGGCTGGCTGAAAGCGGCCCACGATTTTGCCCTACGTAAATAACGATAAAACGGGATAGCCATGCAAATAAGTCCATGAATAAAATAAAAAAGCGAGAGTCTTTTGACTCTCGCTTTTATGTTGGCGCTACCTATTTTCCCGGGCCGTCGCCAGCCAAGTATTGTGGGCAGGAACGAGCTTAACTACCGTGTTCGGAATGGGAACGGGTGGACCCTCGCCCTAATCAGCACCAACTATTTGTCTTGCACCCTGAAAACCGAACAACGAAACGAAGAGGAAGGGAGGCAAGCCTGCATAACTTTGTAGGTCAAGCCCTCGGGCTATTAGTACCGGTCAGCTGCATGCGTTACCGCACTTCCACCTCCGGCCTATCAACCAGGTAGTCTTCCTGGGCCCTTACCTCATAAAGAGTGAGAGATCTCATCTTAGGGGGAGTTTCACGCTTAGATGCTTTCAGCGTTTATCTCTTCC
>CALWXJ010000058.1 GCA_944385475.1 uncultured Oscillospiraceae bacterium | reverse complement strand
GGGGGAGGAAAAGGAGATGTTCCTGGAGGAACTGGGGGTAAAAGAGTCCGGCCTGGACCGGCTCATCCAGTGCTCCTACACCCTGTTGGGGCTGATCTCCTTCCTCACTTACGGCAAGGACGAGTGCGGGGCCTGGACCATCAAGAAGCGCACCCAGCCGCCCCAGGCCGCCGGCAAGATCCACACGGACATCGAGCGGGGCTTTATCCGGGCGGAGGTCATCGCCTTTGACGATATGATGAAGTGCGGCAGCGTGGCCGCCGCCAGGGAGAAGGGGCTTCTTCGCAGTGAGGGCAAGGACTATGTGGTCCAGGACGGGGATATGATCTATTTCCGGTTCAACGTGTGATGGCCATGACAAAAGAGGAGAAATTGGCCGCCTATGAGCGGTTGTACGCCGACGTGCTGCGGGAGCGGGACAAGGTCCTCTCCGACCTGGATCGGCTGCGGGCTGCGGGAAAGCAGCGGGGCGCCACCTACCAGCAGCTGCTGGCCCAGAAGCTGACGGTGCAAAACCTCATCGGCCGCTTTGCCCTCTATGGCATCCGGGAAGAGGACGTCCCTCCCCGGGAGGAAGAGAATCTTTAAAAACGGATCCGCCCCCCTCCGGCAATGCCGGAGGGGGGCGCTTTTTTGACCGGGAGATGGACCGCAGCGGCCTTTAGGGCCTCCTACGCCGCTGCGCCCATTTTACCGCCTGGTTCACGGCAAAGAACACTGCCATTCGGAAAAAGACGTGGGCCGGGGTGAAGAAGTAGTTCACCGGGGCAAAGACCGGGTCGGTCAGGGCAAAGGGAAGGGGAAGGAGCAGCAGGGCGGCTGTGAGGCCGGCCATGTAGCAAAGCTCCTGCTTGAAGGAGATGGGGCACGGGCCCCGCCGCAGAAGGAGGAGCAGGGCAAAAAACCCCAGAAGGGACACGGTGAGGATCACGCCGTCCACGCTCTCCCATGCCTGGGTCAGCCGCAGATGAGCGGCGATGATGGCCTCCCCCTCCGGTGCCGCTACCCCCTCTTTCAGCGGGAAGAAGCGGTTGGCGCTCCACAAAAGGGCGGAGCTGAGAAACGTCAGAGCCGCCAGAGCGGCAAATATGCCCCCGGCCGCAGCCCGGGCGGTGCGGGCCGCCCGGAGGGGACGGCTGCGGCCGTAGATGAGCCCGTCCAGATCCGTATCATAGACCTGGCAAAGCCGCGTCAGCATCTCGATATCCGGCAGGGTCCGCCCGGACTCATAGCTGGAGAGGGTCTGGCGGGCGATATTCAGCTTTTCCGCCACCTGGGCCTGGGTCATGCCCCTGCTCTGGCGCATTTGGCGCAGATTCTGCGCAATGGACATCTTCATCACCTCGGGCAAAGGGTATCACGGGGCGTCTGGGAAGGCAAGCAACAATTTGTTGCGCCCCTGGGCCCCAGGTGTTTGTGCCTTTTCCAAAAACGGGAAGGCCCCGGCCCCGCGCCGGTCTGAGGCGGCAGGGCACGGGGCAGAAACGATCCTTACGGGGCGGGGAAGAGAATATCCAGCGCCACCGGGGTGTAGAAAAGACGCTCCACTTCCCGGCGGTCCCGGGTCTGGCCAAGGATCCACATGAGTTTGGCCACCACAGCCTCCGTGGTCATATCATAGGCCTCCAGCACCCGCAGCTCGTTTTTCAGCCGGTGGCCCACATGGTACACCCCCAGGTCGCTGCCCTCCGCAGGCACCTGGGTGGTGAGGACGATGGTGCGTCCGGCGTCCATCCACTGGCGGATGCACGCGTCAAAGCCCCCCGACTCCGGCAGCCCCCCTACCCCGAAACTCTCGATGATCAGCGCGTCGTTGCGCGCCAGGAGGAAGTCCGCCTGTTCCCGGCCGGCCCCGGGGATCAGCTTCATCAGGGCCACGCGCTGGTCCATCCGGTCGTAAAACACCGGCCGGGGCAGGCAGCTTTGCCGGATGTAACGCAGCAGCACCCCGTCCCGCAGCACCCCCAGATCCGGGTAGTTGATGCTGGAAAAGGCCTGGAAGCTCTTGGTGCGGGTCTTGCGGGCCCGGGTGCCCAGGATCACCCGGCTGTTAAATACGATGGATACCCCGGGCATATCCTCACAGGCGCAGCGGAAGGCGTCCAAGAGGTTGATTTTGGAGTCGGTGGAGTCAAAGCCGATGGGCTTTTGCGCCCCGGTGAGGACAATGGGCTTGGGACTGCCCTGGATGAGATAGCTCAGGGCGGCCGCCGTATAGGCCATGGTGTCTGTCCCGTGGGTGATGACAAAGCCGTCGTAGTCATCGTAATGCCGGCGGATGCAGCGGGCCATTTCAAGGTGGTGGCAGGGCTGGAGGTTGGTGCTGTCCAAATTCATCAGCTGCAGGCACTCCACCTGGGCCATCTCCTCCACCCCGGGGAGATAGGACAGCAGCTGCTGCGTGGTGAGCTCCGGGGCCAGGCCCGCCTCTGTGGATTCCGAGGCGATGGTGCCCCCGGTGCCCATGAGCAAGATCCGTTTCATAAGCTTCCTCCCAGATCCCGGTGATCCAAAGCGGCCAGACCAAACCGGGCCGCCTGGGTGATGATATCTTTTTCCGCCGTCTCCTGGGCGGCGTCCCAGCGGCGCCGCAGCTCCCGGAGAAACTCCCCCCGCAAAGAGTCCTCCCGGCAGCGGCTCCACACATCCTCTGCCATGCGGGTGTGGTCCTGCAGCTCCAGGGAGAAAAAGCGGGGGGAGAGGGCCTCCTGCAGCGCCGGCAGCGAGATGCCGGCCTCCCCGGTCTCCCCGGTGAGGAGGATGCGGTAGAGGTGGGGGGTGGTGTCGGGGGGCAGGGCGGCCTCCACCGCCTGAAGGGGATCTTTCCCGGTGACGTCCACCGTCAAGCGCTGGTACTGCCGCCGGGCAAAGGGTACGAACGTCAGCTGGACCGTCCCCTCCGGGGAGAGGGTGCCCTCATAAAATCCCTTTTCCCCCAATTCGTCAAAGCCCCGCCCCTCCGGGCAGCCGGGCCAGGCGCACAACGTCCTGCCGCAAAAAAACGGCTGGGTGCGCTTATGGATATGTCCCAGGGCAAGATAGGCAAGGCCGCTTTGGGCGGCCTCCTCCCGGGTGATGGATTGGTAGGAGGACTGGGGGGCGTCCATCTCCCCGTGGAAAAGGCCGATGTGGATGCCCCCGTCCGGGGCGGAGAAGCCCCGGAGGGGGGAGAGGGGCTGCTGGGGGGCGGTATAGGCATTGCCCCACACGGTCACGCCGGAATCCCCAAGGGGAAAGGCGCTCACCTCCCGGGTGGAGAAAATATGGACATTGTCCGGCCAGGGAAGGGCGGCATAGGGGCTGCCGGGGCCGTACCAGTCGTGGTTGCCCGGGGCGATCAATACCTGGGCAGACATCTGCCCCAGGGCCTGCAAAAGCTGCTCCCCTGTCTCCCGATAGGCGCTGTTGCTGTCAAAGAGATCGCCGGTCAAAAAGACCGCGTCCACCCCGGACTGGTTGACATAATTTGCAAGGCGGGCCGGGATCTCCCGCAGTTCCCGGCGGCGCAAACCGGCCTGTTGGGCCGTCAGGGCGCCGAAGGCGCTGTCTAAGTGGAAATCCGCGGCGTGGATGAATTTCAGCACGCAATCACCTCGTATTTTGTGGGATGGGGACGCCGGCGGGGCTTACGCCTCCTCCCGCCAGCCCTTGCACACATCCACCCATCCGCTGAAGTTGCAGGCGTATTGCTCCAGCTCCTGGCAGGTGAGCTCGATGGCGCTGTTGTCGCTGCCGGCGGCGGGGAAGACGGTGGAAAAGCGCTGGAGGGAGACATCCAGATAGACCTTCACATTCTCCGGCAGGGCAAAGGGGCACACGCCCCCCACGTCGTGGCCGATGAGGTCATGGGCCTCTTCGTGGGTGAGCATTTTGGCCTTGGTATGGAACTGAGCTTTATAACGGCTGTTGTCCACCTTGGCGTCCCCGGCGGCCACGATGAGGATGGGCTGGTCGTCCACCTTGAAGCTCAGGGTCTTGGCGATCCGGGCCCCCTCTACGCCCACGGCCACCGCCGCCAGCTCCACCGTGGCGGAGGAGACGTCAAATTCCTGGATGCGCGGCTCCAGCCCCAGGGGGCGGAAATAGTCCCGAACACGGGCAATCGACATGGCAATCAACCTCTTTCTTTTGGCTTTTTTCTCTCTTTTTATTTTATTATAAGGAATGCGCCGTTTCCTCGGGGGATCAACGGATCTCCACCCGCTCCACGGCGGTACAGCGGCGGCTCTGGCCGTCTATGGTGAAAATGACTCCCTGGAGCTTGCAGGGCCCCTCCGGGCAGCGGTAGCGCCCCGGAAGTCCCCCCAGAAAGTGCTGGATGGACTGCTGGGGCTCCACCCCCAGCACGGAGTGGATCGGTCCTGTCATCCCAAGATCGGTGACATAGCCCGTCCCCTTGGGGAACACCTGGGTATCGGCGGTGGGGACATGGGTGTGGGTGCCCCACAGGGCGGCCACACGGCCGTCAAGGTAATAGGCCAGGGCCAGCTTTTCGCTGGTGGCCTCCGCGTGGAAGTCCACCAGCGTAATGTCCGCCTCCCCCTGGGAGAGGAGCTTGTCCGCGGTGGTGAAGGGATCGGCGGCCCGCCAGTCCAGATCGCACCGGCCGATGAGGTTCACCACCTGCACCCGCATATCCCCCATGGGGAAGATGCCCCAGCCCCGGCCGGGCGCGGCGGCGGAGAAGTTGGCGGGACGCAGCAGATAAGGGACATCGTCCAAAAACGTCTGGATCTGCGCCCGGCCAAAGGTGTGGTTGCCCAGGGTGACGGCATCCGCCCCGGCGGCATAGATGCGCTGGGCCTGCTCCGGCGTCAGACCGGTGCCGGAGGCGTTTTCCCCGTTGACCACGGTGAAGGCGATGCCTTTGAGCTTTTGCAGGGGGCGCAGATGGCGCTCCAGGTGCCGCAGCCCCGGCTCGCCCACCACGTCACCCACTGCCAGGATGTGATAGAGCATGGCGGATCCTCCCGGTAAAAATGTCACTGTGCATTGTACCAAAAAAACCGCCCCTTGAAAAGCCCCGGGGCAAGAATTCGGGAAAAGGCTTCTTGCGCCCGGCAGAGAAAGCCTCTATAATAGGGAATGCGGCCGGAGGAGCCGTGAAAAGATGGAGGGGAGGAAAGGCGCCATGGCAGTGAAGCTGGAGCTGTATCGGGTCTTTAAAGAAGTGGCGGACACGGGGAATATCTCCGCCGCGGCCAAGAATCTCTACATCTCTCAGTCGGCGGTGAGCCAGTCTCTCAAGCAGTTGGAGACGGCGCTGCAGGCCCGTCTGTTCCTCCGCAGCCCCCGGGGCGTGACGTTGACGGGGGAGGGGCAGATGCTCTATCAATATGTCCGCAACGCTTTGGGACTGATCGCCACGGGGGAGGACAAGCTCTCCCAGGCTCAGCAACTGCTCATCGGCAGTCTGGTCATCGGCGCCAGCGACACGGTGACGTCCTTTTTCCTCATCCCGTATCTGGAGGCCTTCCACCGGGAACACCCCGGGATCCGCCTCAAGATCGTCAGCGGCCGCAGCGCCAAGATGCTGAGCATGCTCAAATCCGGTGCTGTGGATGTGGCCTTCGCCTCCTCCCCCACAGACGGGGCTGTGGAGCACTGGCCCTGCTTTGCCACCCATATGGCCTTTGTGGCGGGCAGCGCCTATCCCTGCGATTTCGACCATCTGTACTCCCGGCAGGAGATCGCCGACTTCCCCTTGATCCTGCTGGACCGCAAGGCCAGTTCCCGCCTGTTTTTGGAGCAGGAGTTTTTAAAAAGCGGCGTCACCCTGACGCCGGAGATCGAGCTGAGCTCCCGGAGCCTTTTGGTATCCCTGGCCCGCATCGGCCTGGGGGTGGCGGGGGTGACGCTGGAGTTTGCCGCCAAGGCGCTGGACAGCGGGGAGATCCGCCAGCTGAAGACGGACTTTGTCCTGCCGGGGCGCAGCGTGGACATGTGTGTTTTGAAAGAGGTGCCCCCCACCGCGGCGGCGGGGGCGTTTTTGGACATGATCCGGAGAGGGGAGCGGTGACATGGAACAATTCATCTTTCTCTTGGAGATGGTGGGGACGGTGGCCTTTGCGGCCTCCGGCGCTCTGACGGGGATCCGCAAGCGGATGGACGTCTTCGGCGTTTGTATCCTGGGCCTCACCACCGCGGTGGGGGGCGGCGTTATCCGGGACCTGATCCTGGGCAATACGCCGCCCAATACGTTCCGCAACCCCGTCTATACCACCGTGGCCATCGTCACGTCGCTGGTGGTATTTTTGCCGGGGGTGCGCCGGAAGCTGAGCTGGGATCAGCGGCGGTTTGACCTGTGGATGTTTCTGATGGATACCGCGGGCCTTGGGATCTTCACGGTGGTGGGGGTCCGGGTGGCCTTTGACCAGGGGTGGGAGCCATCCCTCTTCCTCCTGGTATTCGTGGGGGTGGTCACCGGCGTAGGCGGCGGACTGATGCGGGATGTGATGGCGGGGGATATGCCCTACATCTTTGTCAAGCACATCTATGCCTGCGCCTCTTTGGTGGGGGCGCTGGCCTGTGCCCTGCTGTGGGAGCTGTGGGGAGAGATGGCGGCGATTTTGGTGGGCACGGCGGCGGTGATTGCCATCCGCTGCGTCTCCGCACACTTCCACTGGAACCTGCCCCGGGCCCAGGAGTAAGGCCGGGGCAGGGCCTTGACAATTTGACCGCCGGGTGCTACACTCAGCTTGTTAAAACGGCAGTGACGGAGAACCACCGCAAACCGCCCCGGGCAGAGAGGGATACCTTGGCTGAAAGTATCCTGCGGGGTCCTGCGCGACGACCACTCCCGAGCCGCCCGGGATTTGAACCGGGACGGGACCTCCCGTTACAGAGGACACGAGCGACGGCCTTGGGGCCGTAAGCAGGGTGGAACCGTGGAATACGCATGTCGTATCTCACCCCTGAACCATTCAGGGGTGAGATTTTTTTGTTCGCCCCTTAGACAAAACAAGGAGGAACCCAACATGTCCGAAGAAAATGTCTATAGCTTTGAAAACCCGGAGTACCGCAAGACCTATTGGCACACCTGCTCCCACGTGATGGCCCAGGCCGTCAAGCGGCTGTGGCCGGAGGTGAAGCTGGCCATCGGCCCCTCCATTGACGAGGGCTGGTACTACGATATGGACGCCCCCTTTGCCTTCACCCCGGAGCACCTGGAGAAGATCGAGGGGGAGATGCGCAAGATCTGCAAGGAAAAGCTGAAGCTGGAGCGCTTTGAGCTGCCCCGGGAAGAGGCGCTGAAGTTCATGGAGGAAAAGGGTGAGCCCTATAAGGTGGAGCTGATCCAGGAGCTGCCGGAGGACGCCCACATCTCCTTCTATAAGCAGGGGGAGTTCACCGACCTGTGCGCCGGACCCCATCTGGACTCCACCGGCCGCATCAAGGGCAACGCCCTGAAGCTCACCGCCTGCAACGCCGCCTACTGGCGGGGCGATTCCAACCGGGAGACGCTGCAGCGCATCTACGGCATCGCCTTCCCCAAAAAAGAGGAGCTGGACGCCTATCTGGAGAAGATCGAGGAGGCC
>CALWXJ010000057.1 GCA_944385475.1 uncultured Oscillospiraceae bacterium | reverse complement strand
GAGCAGACTTCCACCTTGATATCCTTCTTGGTAGAACCTGTCTCAATCACATTACCGCAGGCGCAAGTAATCGTAGTCTGCTGATAATTGGGATGGATTCCTTCCTTCATGCTCTCGTTCACCTCTTTCTGATCCAGACTACCCCTGTATGAGCTTTCACCCAACAAAGGCGATCATTATTTTAGCACAGGATATGGGGAAATGCAAGTATTTTTTGCGCTTATTTTGCATTTTCCCCAGTTCCACGGGCCTTTTCCCCGGGATCTATCTCACAGCTCCACGGTCCTGCCCGGAGCAAGGAAATACAGGATCTTCCGATGCACCGGCTTTTCCAAAACCCGCTCCAGGGCCATGCTGTACGCTTCAATCTGCGGTCGATAGTGCTCTGCCCGGCGGAGGACCTCCTCCTGGGTAAAAACGTGGTCTGTTTTGAAATCCACGATATTGAGCCCCTGGCAGGTCTCAAAGCAGCAGTCCGCCACACCCTGAAGCAAGATCTGCTCCCCCTCCGGCGCCTCCGCATCACAGCTTCTGGCATCCACCAGCAGAGTGAAGCGATACTCCCGCAGCACGTGTTCCGCACCCCGGATCTCCTCAGCCAGAGGGCTGGACAAAAACCGTTCCAGAGCTGACACATCCACCGCCTGGGCCTGGAGATCCGTCAGTTTGTTTTGGGCAAGCATGTTTTGGATCTGTCCCGCTGCGTCCCTATCAGAAAAATCCAGATACTGCAGCACCAGATGGGCAGCCGTCCCCCGCTCTGCCGGGGTCAGTCCCTGTCCGCTGCGGCGGAATTTGGGCTGAGAAAGGGGCCGCAGATAGGGAGTGCGGGCAGTCCCCTCGGCGATCTCTTCATCAATCAGCCTCCCCTTGAGCTGTGTGGCAGTGACCTTGGCGGGCAAAAGGGTCTCCCGTTGGTAGGGATAGCGATATTCCAGCAGCTCCGGGGAGAACCCGGCTTCCGCCGGCCCTGTCCCCTCCTCTGGAACCGGGCGGAGCTCTGCCCCGGGCGCTCTTTGCCGCGCAAGGCCCTTGGCATAGGGGTGGAAGAAGACGCTCCAGGGCCGCTCTCCATGGATGGGGATCAGCATTTCCTCCCCGGCCCCGGCGGCCTGGCGCAGGCACCGGGCCTCTGGACGGCATAAAAGTGTCAGCAGCAGCCACTCGCCGAAGTTTTTCCCGGCGGCCACCGCCTCCGGCGGTACGGGGCAGGCAGCTTGGGCGGCTATTTTTTGCAAGCGGCTCTCCGGCCGGTACATGGCGTCCACCAAAATCAGCTTTTCCTTGGGCCGGGTCATAGCCACATACAAGATCCGCTGCTCTTCCGCCAGATTCTCCCGGCGCAGCTTTTCCTCGATCGCTCGGCGGGCCAGGGTGGGATATTTGATCTTTCTCTCCAGATCCACCCGCTGAGGGCCAAGACCCATCTGGGGATGAACCAGAACAGGACTTTCAAAATCCTGGCGGGAAAATCCCCTGTCCAAATCTGCCAAAAATACGATGGGAAACTCCAATCCCTTGGATTTATGGATACTCATGATCTGCACGCCGTTCGCCGCTGCCGCGCTCTGGATCTCCGGGGTCTCCCCGGCATCTATCATCCTCTGCAGCTGTGTGACAAAGGCAAAGAGACCCCGATGTCCACCCCGCTCAAAATTTTCAGCATATCGTCCAAAGGTAATGAGGTTTTCCCGTCGCTCCACCCCCTGGTCCATGGCCCCAAAAATTCCCAGGAGATTCAACTGGTTGTAAACATGCCATATGAGCCGGTGAACGCTCATGTCTCTGGCGGCCTGGCGCAAAGATCCCAACATTTCCAAAAATAATTGGCAGTCCTCCCCCCCTTCCGCTACCACGGCCTCGTAAAAATCCCCCTTTGGCGCAGCGGCGCGGATCTGCGCCAGCCGGTCCGGGCTAAATCCAAATACCGGTGAGCGCAGGACACTGATCAGCGCCACATCCTGCCGGGGGTTGTCGATGATCTTCAAAAGGGAAATGGCGACGGAGACCTCCATAGTCTGGAAAAAATCCTCGCTCTGCTCAAAGGAACAGGGAATCCCCTTTTGCCACAGCGCCGCGGCAAATGTCGATATCCGGCTTCCGGGAGAGCGCATGAGGATCACGATATCCTCCGGCCGGCACGGGCGCAAAGCTCCATCCTCACCGGTGACGGGATACTCCTGGTCCAGGAGATCTCGGATCCTCTGGGCCACAAAGACGGCCTCCGCCTCCACCCGCTTGACAGAGGCTTCCTCCCCCTCTTCTCCCGTCTCCCGGGCAGCAAGGAGGTGGAACTCCACATCACAGTCCTCCCGGGGGGGATAGTACGCCGCGCCGAAGTAAAGGGCCTCGTCCTCCCCATACTCCATCTCCCCCATCTGCCGGGAGAGAATGTTGGAAAAGACAAAGTTCACCGCCTCAAGGATCTCCTGCCGGGAGCGGAAATTCCGGGAGAGCAGGATCTTCCGCTCCTGACCCGGCTGGGCTTTCTCGTAAGGCGCGAAGCGGCTGTATTTCTCCAGAAAAATGGAGGGGTCTGCCAGGCGGAAGCGGTAGATGCTCTGCTTGACGTCTCCCACTGTGAAAAGATTTTCCCCATCCCGGGAGATGGCCTTGAAAATGGCGTTTTGCACCTCGTTGGTATCCTGGTATTCATCCACCAGGATCTCGGTATAGCGCTGGGCGATCTGCCGGGCAAGGTCTGTAGGCGTACCGTCCTGCTGCTGTAAGATCTGCAGGGCCAAATGCTCCTGGTCGGAAAAATCGGCGGCATTGAGGCGCAGCTTCTCCGCCCGATAGGCCTGAGCAAAGTCCTGGGTCAGGGCGATCAGCGCCTCCATCCCCGGGGACACGGCGCGCAGATCCTCCAGTGCCTCCTCCCCACTGACGCACAGCAGCGTCTCCATTTTCTTTTTCTCATCCTTACAGGCATCCCACACCTGCCGCATGGCCGCCACCTGCGGCTCATCCTTCCGCCCCCGGGGCGTTGTCAGGCGGTCGAAGGAGATCCTCCCGATCCCAACCCTTGCCTCCTCCCACGTACCGCAGGCAGCCAGGTCCAAAAATCCCCGGGCTGCAGACAAAAATTTCACTCCATAGCCGGCCATAAGGGCTGGGTCCATCTCTGTCTGGGCGGCCCAGTGCTCCAGGGTCCGCCCCCAGTGCAGGGCCTTTTGTGCAAGGCCGGAGAGCAACTGGGCGGCGTAAGGGGTTTCGTCAAAGGAGGCGGGCCAGGCCTCCCAGGTCCTGCGGCTGCGTTCCAGCCATGCCTCTGGATCGGCATGGCTTTGCAGCTTGCCATATACCTCCAAAACCAGCTGCGCCAGCTTGCGGTCATCCCGCCCCGCCCCCAAGGTGTCTGCCAGCTGTTCCCGGGCGGGGTCCAGCTCCTCATAAAAGCGCTCCAGCACCCGCTCTAAAACCTGCTGGCGCAGGATCTGCGCCTCTTTCTCATCCAAAACGCGGAAATCCGGCGTCAGGGCGTGACGGTCCTCCTCCCGGGGCAAAAGGTGGGTATTTTGCCGCAGCAGCGCCGTACAGAAGGCATCCACGGTCTTGATATCCGCCTGATATACCCGCAAAAGCTGCCGGCGAAGATGCAGATCAGAGGGATTGTCCGCCACCCGGACGGAGAGCTCTGCGGCGATCTTTCCCCGCAGTTCCGCCGCCGCTGCCTTGGTATAGGTGATGATGAGGAAGTCGTCAAGGTTGCGCCGATCCTCTATCACATAGGCGAAAAGGCGCTCCACCAGGACCTTTGTCTTTCCTGATCCGGCGGCGGCAGAGACCAGCAGACTCCCTCCCCGGTTTTCCACTGCAGCTTGCTGCTGCACGGTAAGCTTCACTTCGCTCACAGCGCCTCACCTCCTTCAGATCCACTATTCGCCGACTCTTCTTCCCCATCTTTCCGGGACAAGCTCTGCCAAAACTCCTTGGCAGACACCGGGAGAATATAGTTCAAATGATCCCCGTCCCGTCCGTCCTGGAAGTGGCAGGCATCTGCCCAAGGGCAGTATTGGCAGTAGCTGTCCTCTTCTGTGCGGCAGCAGGGATCCGCATCGATGTTGCCCTGGTGGATTTCCTGGGAAATTTGCCGCAGAAGCCCTTCCACATACATCCCCAGCTGTCCCAATTGAGCAGCGGAGGCAATGCTGCCGGACAGTTCCCCGTCCTTGGATACCCGCAGGGGAAGGTAGTGGGGATGGGACAGCGCCTCGTGCTCCATGGCCTGCAGCACCGCGGGTTCCGCCAGCAGAAGTCCCGAGCGGCGCAGCGTCTTCTCCCGCTCCCGCTGCAGCTGCTCCGGCGTCACACTGCGCTCCAGAGACAAGATCTCGTCTCTTGCCGGCAAATACAAAACGCCGGCAGGCTCGATCTCTTTTCCGAAATAGGCCTTCCCCTCTTTTTGCAGGGTAAAGAGGTATAAAAGCATCTGGATGTCCAGTCCCATCTTCACTGCGGAAAGATCAAAGGACTTGCGGCCGGACTTATAGTCCACCACTCTTAAGTAGAGCTTATTCCCCTTGATCCAGCCATCCACCCGGTCTACCTTTCCTCCCACCCGCAGCTCCCCGTCAGGATCTGAGATGACAACGGCAGGCAAAGCGCCTCCGTCTCCAAAGGAGAGTTCAAATTCCAGCGGGATAAAATCCGAACAGCGCAGTTCCTCTGCCACCTGCTCCACAACGGCATAGGCCGTGGTCCGCAGGCGGGCGAACAGATAGCGGAACCGGGCATTGCGGTCTTGAAAGTTGTGAAGCTCCTGTTGGACATAAACCCCGATATACTGCCGGGTCAGCCTCCGCAGTTCCTCCTGGTCCACGGCGGAAAATCCCCCCCGCTGGAGCACCTCCCGGGTGACGTTTTCCAGGAGAAAGTGGAGAAACGTACC
This sequence comes from uncultured Oscillospiraceae bacterium, assembly GCA_944385475.1. GTDB lineage: Bacteria > Bacillota > Clostridia > Oscillospirales > Oscillospiraceae > Oscillibacter. Next base: position 50,167 of record CALWXJ010000057.1, on the reverse strand, counting down.
GATCTGAGGTGCGTCAAAAGCCGCCGGCTCCCGGGGCCGGGCCCGCAGGCCATATTCCATAAAATAAGCAAAATGACAGCTGCGCAGCCGCTCCAGGCGAGAGGCCGACATCTTCACCGAACGTCCGTAAAGTCTCTCCACGGCCTGGGGAGACAGCGCCCCCCGGCGCAGATGTGCTGCCCGATCCATGGCCTGCAGGGCAGCGCCATACTCCTCCCCCTGGGCAAAGTAGCGCCACAGATGTCCCCCCGGGTCCTGCCCCGCCGCCTCCAGCGCCGGCACCGGGGCTGTCAGCCGGTAGGGATGTCCCTGAGGCTCCCGCTCCAGGCGCAGGGCAGGAAACAGGGCCCGCAGCCGCTGGATCACGAAGGCGGGGCGAAGCTGTCCACCAGCCACATCGCTCACAGGATAGCTCACCGTCAGCCCCGCAGTGGGCTGGGCCAGGGCAGCATAGAGGTTTTGCAGCTCCATGTCCATCCGGTCCATCCCCATGGGAGAGAGTTCGATCCCCCCCAGGGCAAGGGCCTCCCGGTCGTCATCGCTCAAAATGGCTCCCACCTGCCCCGTGTCCGGCAACACATGGTCATTGGCCCCCAAAAGAAAGAGATACCGGACACTGTGGCGGTCATTGCGGGTGATGGAGCTGACAGACACCTGGTCCAGGGAGACCGGGATGCTGCCCACATGATACTGTGAGAGCACCTGCTGGAAAAGCCGCACAAATTCCTCCGTTCCCAGGGGCTCCTCTCCCAGGATCTCCACGAACTGGTCCAATACGCCGCACAAAATGTCCCACAGCTGCGCCGTCTCCTCCGCTTCTTGCAACCGCCCGGCCTCCTGCTGGGACTGCCGCTGGGACTCCAGGGTATTTTGGAGGCTCAGCTCTTCCAAAAAGCTGTAAAGTGCATTTACTTTCTCACTGGCAGTATTTCCGGTTTTCAGCCCCTGAGACAAAGCAAGCAGCGGCTGGCGCACCCGCCGGCGCAGATCATTGACCCGGCTGAGGTAATCCCTGCGCTCCGGGGTCCATGGCGCTCCATACCCCTCCGGATTCTCCGTCCAATCCACATCCCGCAGCCACATCTGTCCATGGATCTGCCATTTGAGAACATAGTTTTCGATCTCATCGCACTCCCACGGGGAGAGGCCTGCCAGCCCCGTCTTGAGGTAGCGGAACATGTCCTCATATTCATATCCATTGACCACTGCGGAAAGGGCGCCTGTCAAAAGCGTCATCACCGGCTTTTCCAAAATCTCCGTGCGGCGGCTGAGGTAGGCGGGGATTCCATAGCGTTCGAACACCGTCTCAATGGTGGGCTCGTAAAACTCCATGTTCCGGGCGGCCACGGTGATGTCCCGATAGCGGCAAGCACCGCCGGCCACCAAGCGCCGGATATCCGCCGCCACCTGCTCCACCTCAGAAAACGCGTTGTCTGCCTCCCGGATATGGATGGACTCCACCTGTCCCTCATAGGCCTGGCTCCTGCCAAAAAAGCAGCGCTCCAGATGTCCCAGGGGGGAGGGATCCTCCCTTGTCAGGGTCTCTACCGTAACAGGGCATCCCGCTTCCTTTGCCAGCCGCTGCAGCTGCGAAAGGGCTTTGCGGGAGGTCTCAAATACCTCCTCCCGGCTGTCCGGCTCCCCCAGGAGCGTTACCGTGACACTGCGGCTTTGCCGCAGGCAGATGGATAATACCCGTCGCTCCTGGCGGTTGAAATAGGTAAAACCGTCTGCAAATATATCTTTATCCCGGACATAACCTGATGGCTCAAGATCATCGCACAGCTTGCTCATCCGGTCCCGCAGGTCCATACCAGAACGGTACAGGCGGTTTTCATAGGCCCCATAGAGCAAACTCAGGTCCACCAGCTTGTCCCGGGTGCTCCCCTCCATGTCCCGGGCCTGGGTATCCAAATCACGGGGGGTGACTTCATAGGTCCTCAGCTCGTCAAACAGGGTGATCAGCTGGCACAAGAAGGAGGATTTTTGGGAGGGGCGGCGATACACCCGCATCATCGGCGCCACTTCCATCAGTGCCCGCTGCAGCGTCAGAAGCTTTCCCCCGGCATCCAGCGTCACCTCGCTGATGCCGCCGGTGATGCTCAGCACCCGCTCCCCCAGGCGGCGAAAACTCAGCACCTCACTGTGACGGCTGGCAGTATCCCCGCACACACGGCACAGGTCCACCTCCGCCTGGTGGGAGGCATGCTCCGGCACCAGCAGGATCTGCCGGCTCTGGTCCCCCAGCTCCCTGATGCGGCGAAGGATCTCGTAGGACTTTCCGGTTTTTGCCCGGCCCATTATAACGTGCAGCATGGTGCCTTTCCTCCGTGTGACATGATGGAGTTATCATATCATATTTTCCGCCCCAAAGACACCCCCTTTTCCAGGATCCCTCCAGCGGGGCCGTAAGGAACGGGATTGCCATTTTTCCCCCTGTGTGCTATGCTCTTTTCAAGATTTCACAAGAGCAGGAGGTCCTCCATGCACATTCCCCAATCCACCACCCATGCCATCGAGGTGGAGCCCTTTGACTCCGCTCTGGCCGCAGCCCTGCAGCCCGCAGCGGATTATGACGTAAACCGCTGGCTGTATGTGCCCAACCACTACTCCGAATACCGTTATATCCTGGGCACCCGGGGCTGCCGCCCGCTGATCTGTGTGGGCATCAACCCCTCCACCGCCGCCCCGGATAATCTGGATCCCACGCTGTGCTCCGCGCAGCGCATCGCCCTTTCCAACGGATATGACAGCTTTTTAATGTTCAACGTCTATGCCCAACGGGCCACCCGTCCCGATGATATGGAGTCCGCATGCAACGCCCTTCTCCACCAGGAAAACCGCAAGGCTTTCCGCTATCTCCTCTCCTTGTGCCAGCACCCTGCCCTGTGGGCCGCCTGGGGGAATATCATCCTCAAGCGCCCTTACCTGATGGACTGCATGAAGGACTTTGCCGCTGACGCCAGTGCCGCCGGAGGCCAGTGGTATACCGCAGGCCCCCTGCTCAAATCTGGGCAGCCTCACCACCCGCTGTACTTAAAAAGCCAAACCAAGCTGCAGCCCTTTGACATAGCGGCATATCTTGCAAAATGAACACCCGCCGGCACATATGCCGGCGGGTGTTTTCTTCACAGTCCTCTTTCCTTCAGCTGGCTGCGGACGAACTCCAAAGGCAGCTCCATACGGCGGGCCACGCCCTCTTCACTCAAGCCGCTGTTGCGGAAGCGGCAGCATACCTGCCCCAGGGATTCCGCCACCTCCACCATATGTCCGTCCGGATCATACAGCCGCACTGCCCGCTGTCCCCAGCGATACTCTGCCGGGGGATGAACCAGCCGGGCCCGGGGACAGTGCTGCAGTCGCTGGAGAAATTCGTCAAAATCCTCCGCGGTAAAACAAAGCTCCGCGCTCTCCTCCCCCAGGGCAATCTCCTGGGGATTTCGGCTGAGCTCCTGTGCCCAGCTCTCTGCCGTCTGGAGGAATACGCCTCCGGTAAGCTCCACATTGGAACCGAAGTCATGAAGTACCTCCAATCCCAAGAGGCCTTCATAAAAGGCAATGGAGATCTCCCGATCCTGCACTACCATGAGGATGCCCTCCAGCTTCATATCCCGTTCCTCCGTTTTCCGATGTCTATGTAGTCTTAATCGGAAAAGAAGCCATACCCCATTTTCTCGTTATACAGTCCATAGCAGCCCAAAGTGGTCTGCTCCTGAGCCTGTGCCCTTTGGGGCCACCAATTCAAAAAGGTCTCCTCCAGTTCCTCCAGGGGCGTCTGCGGCAGGTAGAGGTAGAACGTCTCTCCGTCCTCCAGTCCATAGGGATCCGCAGGTACAAACCGGATCCCATCCTCAATCCAGGGCTCTTCCCTTCCTGTCTCCAGGGTGACATCCCCCAGTGTCATGCGGTATGTATAGTCATTGACTTTTTCAATGTCTTCAAACTGGCCGCTGAAAGAGCAGGTATACGCGGTACCTTTCGGGTAATCATCCCCGGTCTCTCCCATGTTAGAGTCCCCATAGTCGCCGGTAAAGGAGCCGTCCTGCGCGATTACCAGACCGGTCCCCCAGGCTCCCGCGCCGCTGGAAAAGAGGAAGCTCACGGGAAAATCCCCAGGCAGCGGTCCCTCTTCCCCGGCCTCGTCCTCTGTCTGCTCTTCCTGAACAGCTTCCTGCTCCGGATCCGCAGCTCCGGCCTCCTGGCCTTCTTCCACAGACTCCTTGACAGCATCCTTGTTTTCTTCTGCCGTCTCACCGCAGCCGCACAAACAGGAAACACACATTGCGGCGCACAGAAAAAGCGCCCATCTTTTTTTCTTCGTCATGTTTTCTTTGCCTCGCTTATCAAGTTTTTAATGGTTTCCCACCATTCCACCATTTTAAATTTCAGCACGTATTCCTGGCTCTCCTGCGTGATCAGGGCCACCTCTTCTTCCGTGATTCCCGCCGCAAGGGCCGCAACCGGCACATCTGAGGTGACTGCCGTGCAAAGCGGAGGGAACACCACACACCACCAGTTTTGTCCCTGAGCCTCCCCAATGAGAATCCGCAGCGACAAATACTCCCCCGCCGGCAGAGAAAAACCGTCGTAATCCTTGGTGGGAAAATCCTCCCACTCCAGCTGTGCCTCTACCCCGTAAGAATAGCCCTGGCGGCACACCTCTGCCTGCGCTGCCTGGCGCAAATCAGGCAGGGCCTGCCGCAGCCGCTCTTCCGCCTCTGCCTGACTGGCGGAGGACTCTAAGATCTCCGTGGCCTGAGAGAGCACCACATCCCGCACCTGAAGCTTCAGCTCCTGGTCTTCCCGGGAGTCGGAATTGGCCAGCACATGCAGCCGAACGACCTTCCCCGCCAGGTGGTCCTGCGTCTCCAGAGCGGCTACGCCAGAGGCCAAAAAAACGGCCAGTCCCACCAGAAGAAGGATCTCCACGGCCCGCAGACGGTTTTGTTTCCCTTTCATATGTCCTGTCCTCCCTAAGATGATGGTTTCTCCATAGTTTGGACAGTTTTTTCAATTTTATACCTTTGCTACCGGTGCCGCAAGAAAGGTCTGGGGATACGCCTCCTTCAAAAGCGCCGCTGCCCGGCGGGCCCCCTCCTCCTCCGGAAAAAGCCCGAACATAGTGGGACCAGAACCGCTCATAGCCGCCTCCAGGGCGCCGCAGCACAGCATCACCTGCCGGATTTTTTCCGTATGGACACGTTCCTGGGGAAGCAGAACCCCTTCAAAGACATTGCACAGCCGCTGGGCCACGCCGGAGAGGTCCCCCGCTTCCAGCGCCTTTACCATCCCCGGGGTATCCGGGCGACGGGATGGGCGCATCCCGTCCGCCCGGGAGAAGAGCTCTGCCGTATGGAAGTTGAAGGGGGGCTTGCACAGCACAATGGCACACTGGGGCAGCGGCGCAAGATTCCGCACCCGCTCTCCCCTTCCCTGGACCAAAGCGGTGCCCCCCTGGATGCAAAAGGGCATGTCGCTGCCTACCATCAGCCCCACAGTCCGCAAATCCTGGCAGGAAAGTTGCGGACAATACTGCCGCCGCAGCAGCCGCAGCAGCGCTGCCACATCCGCGCTGCCCCCTCCCAGCCCGGCATAGGCGGGGATCTCCTTTTTTAAGCGGACAGACAGCGGCGGCATTGGCCGGCCGATGCGGGCAAAAAACGCCTCTGCGGCCCTCTGCTCCATGGTGGGACCGACGGAAGGCAGGTCAAATCCCTCTGCCGCAATGCAAAACCCCGATCCGGCTTCCTCCACGGTCACCACGTCCCACAAGGAAACCGTCTGCATCACCATCTCAAGATCGTGATAGCCGTCGTCCCGGCGGCCTAAAATGTCCAGGGACAGATTGATTTTTGCAAAGGCTCTTTCTGCAGGCACGGAGCGTCTCCTTTCCCTCAGATGGACAGCAAAGAGGCCGCCAGTGTAATAAACAGGGGGATGGTGATCAGCATCAGCAGCATCCCCTGGACCACGGCCCGGGAGGTGTATTCCGGCTCACAGTGATACTGCTGGGACACCACCACGCAAAGGGAGGCGCTGGGCAGGCAGCCGGACAGGCAGCACACCAGAGCCACCTTGGGCGGGATCCCGGGAATCAGCCACACTGCCAGTAAAATTAAAAGCGGGAAAATCGCCAGGCGCAGGGCGGAGACGAAATAGGAGCAGACGTCCTTCAAAATTTCCACCAGGTGGATCTCCACCAGGGAGCAGCCGATGACGATCATGGAGATGGGCACCACCATGCCCCCAAGGGCCGAGAGGGTCTCCTCCACAAACCCGGGAAACCGGAAAGGGGAGACATACACCAAAACCGCCACGATGGAGGCCACAGAGACCGGGACGGTAAAAATGGATTTGAGCTGGACCTTTTTCTGCCCGCTGATCATGCTGACTCCCAGCGTAAAGAAAAAGAGGATCCACACCATGTTGAAAATCACCGCGTACAAAAGGCCCTCCTCACCCAGAAGGTCCTGGGCCAGGGGGAAGCCGATAAACGCCGTATTGGCGAATACCGACATGATGATGAACATAGTTTTTCCCTGGTCATTCAGCGGCAAAAAGCGGCTGAGGATCCGGGTGAGCAGCAGCGCTACCACGTAATATACGGCGGCGACGGCCGCAGTGATCAGCAGATTCCGGGAAAGCTCCGGAGAAAACGTATTGCTGGCGGTAGTCAGAACATTGGCCGGAAGGGCCACCTTCATCATAAAAGAGGTAAGATCTGCCTGAAACTGTGCGGTGATAATGTTTTTTCTCCGCAGGAAGTACCCCAGTACCACCATCAAGAAGATTTTCCCCATCAAATTCAACAAAATCGGAATCATTGCTTTTTTCTCCCATTTTCCTTTTTATGGTATAGTTTGCGTCACTGCCTTATCATACCACAGTTTCCCGCCATTGCAAGTGGCAGTTTCCCTCACTCCAGATAGCTGAGCATCCTTCCCGCCTCCAGGGCCGCCAGGGTATGAACTCCCTCAAAGTCCACATAGGGATTGTACACGGCCTCCAGGGCATCATGGGAAGCTTTGGCCTCTTTAAGGCTTTCCACGGCGTCCTCTCGTAATAGCCCGCACATACGCTCCTGGAATTTCGTAAGGCTGCGGTTTTTGCAGCTTGTCATGGCGTCCAGGCGAATCCGGCGGAAGGGTTTTTGCGGTCCTTCCATCCCGGGACGGGAAGTGACGAATCCCAGCCCCAGGCCCGGGATCAACAGGTGTTCGATTTGTTCCGGCTCCTCCGGATTCATGCAGCACACGGTGTTCCAGCCAAGGGAAACGGCGCTTTTCCACAGCTCTTTGAAAAACGGAGCGGCCAGCTCCGCGTTGTCGCAAAGCGCATACACTTTCGGGCACAGTGTTTCTACGCTGTCCATCCTCCAGATATAGCCCCGGTGGGTGATGCTGCCCAGGAAACGATAGTGGGTCCGTCCGCCTTCGCCGCCCCGGCGGCGCAGTTCCCGGGACATGATCCCCCGCAGGCGCTTCCAGGCCCGCTGGCTCTCAAAAGTTGCCGCTGCCTCCGCCATGCGGGTCTTTTCGATCTCCCGTGCTGCCCGCAGGCTCCGATATGCCTTGACATAGGCACTCTGATAGGCCTTGGTATGGGCCCGGACTTCCTTCGCGGATGCCTTTGCGGCAGTGAGATCATAAAACTGTCCCAGATTCACATAGCGGTCCACTGCTGCGGGATAGTGGGGCTCCAGCACATGGGGGCTGGTGCCGTCTGCAACAGCACAACCGATCTGGGGCAGTATCACCCCATCCAGAGAATTGGGATCACCGGAGCACCACAGGTATTCCACATCCAGCCCGGCTTCTTCCATAGTGCGGCCAATCTCTCTCATAAAAGTGTTTTTGCCGACTCCGGGGCCCCCCTTGAGGATAATAAAATCCCGGGCTGTTTCCACATCCACGATCTGGGAAAATAAATTTTGAAACCCGCCGCCACTGTTGGCACCGGCAAAGAAATTCGTGATCTTGCCCATAAAATCCCTCCAAAATGTTTTCTCGGTTTCAGACTATGCAGCGCCGGCTCCAATGGTCCTTCTCCAAAACGGGCAAAAAACAGCGGAGTCCAAATTTGGACTCCGCTAAGATCCACGATTCTATTTTGAACGCCTCTTCAAGCTTCGCTTTTCGATACGCCCCGCAGCGCGTTGACAACCGCATTTCCAGTTTTCCAGGCGCTTTCATGGCAGACGGCATACGGATCGAAATGGACAATGCGAAACACCAGATCCATAATGGGGCCATTGCAGCAGACAGAGAGGATCGTCCCGATGCCAATGGGGCCCCCCAGCAGCAACGCCCCCAGGAAGACCACCGCGAAGATCATGAGAGAGACCGTACCGATGGAGATCCGCTTCAATCGCTTGCCGATGGCCACCATTTGGGTATCTCTGGGGCCGCAGCCTAAGGCTCCCTTCATATACACGATGGTCCCCACGGCACATATCACCATAGAGACAAACAGCAGCGCCACCTGCAGCGGCAGGGATTCCGGCGCCGGTACCAGATTCATGGCGGCAAACACGTCCACAAAGTTCCCCACCACAAAGATATCCAGCAGAGTCCCAACCCCAATGTGCTCCCGCATCAAAAGGTCGCTGGCCACAATCGCAATGGAGATGAGATTATAGATCATACCATAGGAAAGACCCGTGCGCTGGGCCAGGCCCTGCGTCAGCGCTGGCCAGGGGCTCACTCCCAGCCCCGCCTGCAAAGAAAGATAAGTACCGAACGAGCAGATGATCAGTCCAAATGCCGAGTAAAACGTGCGTAGTCCGCGGTCCCGCAGAACCTGGCGGGAAGAAAGAGTTTGATCCACAAAGCGCGCTCCTCTCGATCAAATTTTCTGTATCATCGGGCACCTCGCCCGAAATTCCGCCCCCATTGTAACATAGCACAATCTTTTTTCAAGGATTTTTTAAAAAAATATACAAATTTTTCAGTTTCTGTATTCTATGAAAATTTCAAGCATAGGTTCCATCCATCTTCTTTCGGGAATTGCCCCAAAAAGAAGAAGCGCTCCAAAAGGAGCGCTTCTTCTTTTTCAGAGTTTTCAAAGGGAAAAATCCGTCTCATTTAGTTTTTGCGTATCCAGGGTCACAGGACGGGGGGGCACACGCTTTAAAGGATCGTAGGAAAAGGCGCGGCAGTGGTGTTCTACCGGGACAATGCCCCGCTTGACGCAGGCCACCTCTGTCTCACTGATCTGCTGGCCCCGCTTACAATACGCACACCGGGGATCTATATTTTTGCGAAACAGCTTCATCATCTGTCCCTCCCCATCAAAGGGTATAGAGTTTGACGGCTTCATCCTCCGCCGTTGCTTTGATCTGCGTGATGGGCTGGGCATAGCTGTCAATAATCCGAGTGGCCATGGGGTCCTCCAATTCCCTCTGGATGGTGCGCCGCAGATTCCGGGCGCCATAGGTGCGGGAATAGGATTTATGGGTCAGATACGCCACCAGGGCATCGTCATAGGTGAAGGTGATGGCCTTTTCCTTCAGCGAAGCTTTCAACTCCTCCAGCATGATCCGGGCAATGGACTGGAAATTCTCCTCGCTGAGACGGTTGAAGGTGATCACCGCATCCACGCGATTGATAAATTCCGGCCGCAGGAACTGCTGCAGCGCCTTCATGGCCCGGTCGGCATCCTGCTGGTTCTGCGTGCGGTCAAAGCCCACTGTCCCCTCTTTGGTGGCACTGCCTGCGTTGGAGGTCATGACGATAATGGTGTTTTCAAAGTTGACCTTCCGCCCATGGGAATCGGTGATCTCACCGTCATCAAGGATCTGCAGCAGCACATTGAGCACATCCGGATGGGCTTTTTCGATCTCATCGAACAGGATCACCGCGTAGGGCTTGCGGCGCACCTTTTCCGTCAGCTGTCCGGCGTCATCGTATCCCACATAGCCCGGAGGCGAACCCAGGATCCGGGAGACGGAGTACTTATCCATATACTCCGACATATCCAGGCGGATCAGCGCATCCGGCGTGTTGAAAAGATCGTTGGCCAGCTGCTTGACAAGTTCCGTCTTTCCAACACCTGTGGGGCCCACGAAAATAAAGCTCACAGGCTTGTGCTTGGGGCTGATGCCCACACGGTTGCGCCGTACCGCCGCAGTCACGGCATCCACCGCCTCATCCTGGCCGATGATGCGCTTTTTCAGCCGCTCATCCATCTCACTTAGGCGCTGGAACTCCTGCTGGCGGATCTTGGCGGCAGGGATCTTGGTCCACAGTTCGATCACATGGGCCAGGTTGTCCATAGAGAGCTGAGGGTCGCCCTTTGCCAGCAGGGCATCCAGCTCCGTATGCAGCTGGGCCTCCTTGCTTTTCAAAAAGGCCATCCGCTCATAATCCGGCTCTTTCCCGTCGGTGTTGGCCTGCTCTTCCAGCATGGCCCGCTCTTTTTCATAATCCTCCAGCTCCCGCTGGATCTGCATGCGCCGGGAGATATCCGGGTCTTTGAGGTTCAGGTCAGAGCAGGCCTCATCAATGAGGTCGATGGCCTTGTCCGGCAAAAACCGGTCTGTGATATACCGCTCTGACAGCACCACCGCCTGGCGCAAAATCCCATCGGAAATTTTCACGCCGTGGTACTGCTCATATTTCGGCGCCAATCCCTTGAGGATCTTCACAGAGTCTTCAATAGAGGGTTCATTCACTGTCACCGGCTGGAAGCGCCGCTCCAAAGCCGTGTCTTTTTCAATGGACTTGCGGTACTCATTGAAGGTGGTAGCGCCGATCACCTGGATCTCACCCCGGGAGAGGGCGGGCTTTAAGATGTTGGCGGCGTTCATGCTGCCCTCAGCGTCTCCGGCGCCCACAATGGTGTGGACCTCGTCGATCATCAAAATGATGTTGCCCAGGCGTTTGACCTCATCGATCAGTCCCTTCATGCGGCTTTCAAACTGACCCCGGAACTGGGTGCCGGCCACCAGGGCCGTGAGGTCCAGCAGATGAACCTCTTTTTCCCGCAGCTTGAAGGGCACGCTGCCCTGGGCGATGCGCTGAGCCAGGCCCTCGGCAATAGCGGTTTTCCCCACACCGGGCTCACCGATAAGGCAGGGGTTGTTCTTCTGGCGGCGGTTGAGGATCTGGACCACCCGCTCGATCTCCTCTTCCCGGCCGATCACCGGGTCCAATTCCCCGTTCTTGGCCTTTTGCGTCAGGGAGATGCAGTAATTTTCCAGATACTTGCGCTTGCCGTTTTTCCCGTCTTTGCGCCCTTCTTTCTCCCGGCCCGTGCGGCTCCCCTCTTCCGATGGGGAGGCGGCGTCCCTGGGGGATTTCCCGCCGTTGAAAAGGCGGTTCATAAAGGGAAATGTAGCAGTCTTCCCGTCCTCTTCATCCTCATCGTCCTCGTCACCGGACGGGAGATCCTCAATATTTTCCACGCTGCTTAGCGCCTGCATCATCTCATTGTTCAGCGTATCCAGGTCCTCATCGGAGATCCCCATGCGCTTCATCATATCGTCCACCTGGGGCAGCCCCAGCTCCTTGGCACATTTCAGGCACAATCCCTCATTGACAGGCTTGTCGCCCTCCATACGGCTGATGAACACCGTGGCAATATTTTTTTTGCATCGGGAACAAAGTGTAGGTTGCATCAAATCCAAACCTCCATGCGCCGCGACGGCGCTTTTATCAAATTCCAGGCCAGGGCCCGGGTGTTTGCATTAAAGAAAAAGGCCAAAGGTCTCAAAGGGCGCGTGGTCAGAGAAGAAGGCCAGAAGCGTGCTTGCCTCCTGTGTCTCCGTGCTGATCCCCCACCCCAGGCGGGGAATCAGCCAAAGGGCAAGATAGATCAGCACCACCGCCTCAGCAAGGCCGATCACGCCTCCCAACAGCGCATTGGCCGTGTGGAGCACCGGCAGCTTCATCATAAGGTCCACTGCCCGGGCGGCCAAATGCAGCAGCACCATCAGCGCCGCGAAGGACAAAAAGAACAGCACGCCGTATAAAATCGACTCCGCCATCTCCCGGGCCACAGCCATGACCACAGAGACCCCGGTCTCCCGGACGCTTTCCTCCGCCCGTTCCACCATGGACTCCTGCCACTGGCTGTCAAGCCCGATCAATTCCAGCAGGTCTTTTACTCCCAGCCCCTCCATCCCTTCGGAGAGGGACTCCTCCCGCTGAGCCAGGGCCTCATCAATCTGCTGCTGGACCCGCTGCTCCATCCTGGGCATCATCAGGTCCGCCACGGCAGGCGCGCCCACTCTGGCCGCATATCCCGCCCCTACCAGCGATAAAAGAATGATCAGCAATCCTGCCAACGTGCGGAAAAGTCCCTTCTTGGCCCCCCAGACCACGCCCAGCACCAGCACCGCTGCAATCACGACGTCTATTATAACAGCCGTTGGCATGCTTGCCTACCTCTTTCCCTGTAAATAGTTTGTGAACATCGCAAGGCTCTTACGGGAGGTACAGATCCGCGGAGTCTGACGAGAGCAGCAGCACCGACCCGTCGGAGCGCAGCACAATATCCCGCACCTGCTCTACTCCGTGAAGAGAGGAATAGACCTGAAGATCCCGGTTATAGACTACCAGCGTATCCGGATACAGCACCGCCAAATAACGTCCGCAGGCAGAGATGCCCCGCACCTCCTCCTGGACCTCCAAAGAGGCGATCTCCTCCCCCTTGCTGTCCACGGTCACGATCCGGCCCAAATTGCCAGCTTTATAGCGATTGAGCAGCAGCGCCGCAAAATTTTCCCCCTCCAACGTGTATTCCCGCAGGTAGGCATCGTTATACCAATACGTCCCCTGCAGCTCACCGTTGGAGCTGGCTGAGGTGAGGCTGGTGTCCGTCACGCACATGATCCGGTCTTCCACCTCGCCGATGGCCATCACCAGACCATCGCTGATGTCGTAATCTGCCTCCGGATCCGTCTTCGTAAGATCGTAAACTACGATGTTGCTGACAAAGATGCCCTCCTCCTGTCCCAGCGTCACAGCAGAGAGATACTTCCCGTCATCGCTGACATACGCATCCGTGATGAATCGGCGGGAGGAGTTGAAGTCAAAGAGTTTTTGCATCTGTGCATCATATACGCTGACGCAGCCTTTATGATTCTTTTTCTCCGCCGTCACCGCCAGCATCCCCTGGCGGTTCACGGTCACTGCCAGGAAGGGCTCTTCCCTGTCCGCCTCCAGATGCCCCACCTGGCCCTCTTCGTCCAACACATAAATCTCCAGACCGCCCACGTCATAGACGGCCACCCGGCCGCCTCCCTGCGCGATGGCGGGGGATTCCATGCTGATCTCCGTACTCCAGGCCTCCCCGCCCTCCTGGTCAAGGAGCTGGATCTTTGTCCCGGAGACCACCAGCAGCTTTTCTCCCACAGCTGCAAAGCAATTGCTGGTATCGGCCTCGTATTGATAAACGGACTCTCCCCCGGCATTTTCCGCCGTGCCATAGTGCAGAAAGCGGCGCAGCACATCAAAGCCGGTGCCGTCCCGATAGGCGGCAAACGCCACCACCCCAAAGACTATCACCAGTGTCGCCAGCAGGATGAAAAGCCGCCGCATGCGGTTTTTCTTTTTTCCGCCAGGCAGCTCCTCATCATCAGGATCATTCCGGATATCTTTCGTTGAATCAGCCATTGAGTCGTTCATCCTCATACCATAGTCGTGTCAGGTACAGGCCCCCTGGAGGCACCGTGGGCCCTGCGGCGGTGCGGTCCCGGCTCTTTAGGATCGCCGGGATCTCCTCCGGGGAAAACTTCCCCTCCGCCGCATACAGCACCGTACCAGTGATAGCCCGGACCATATTATACAAAAAACCGTTGGCGCACACCCGCAGCTCCAACAGCTCTCCCCGGCGGCTCACATCGCACCAGTAGATCGTACGCACAGTGGTGGCCGTCTCTGTCCCCACAGAGCGGACGGCGGCAAAATCATGGGTCCCTACAAACATATGGGCGGCCCGATTTAAAAACGCCTCGTCCAGCCGCTTTGGATAAAAATAGGCCCGGTTGACAAAAAAGGGGTTTTTGATCCGGGAGTTATAGATGCGGTACGTATACTCCTTTTTCAGGCATGAGCCGATGGCGTTGAAATCCTCCGCCACCTCCAGCGCCTCTTTGACGGCGATGTCTTCCGGAGTATGGGTATTGATGGCAAAGGGCAGCCGCTCCAAGGGGATGCGGCTCTGCGTCCGAAAGTTGGCGACATACGCCTCTGCGTGGACGCCGGCGTCCGTGCGTCCACAGCCGGTGAGATGCACCCGTTCCCCGGTGATCTGCCCCAGGGCTTTTTGCAGTGTTTCGCACACGCTGACGGCGTTTTTCTGCACCTGCCAGCCATGATAGGCGGTGCCGTTATACATCAGTTTCAAGGCAATGTTTCGCATAAACCTCTCCTATCTCTTCTCCCCCGCCGCCACGGCTCTTCTCACGTACCTGCGCACCGCTCCTCTTTCAATCAGCCTCCCTATGGCCTCACGGGCTGCCAGGTACGATCCGCGCCACCACCACTTCCGGAGGATTGAAAATCCGCGGTACCCGCGTAGTCTCCCGGGCAAGCCCGCGGCTGACCAAAAACACTGTTTCACCAAACGTATATCGGCCGCCGGCATAAGCGGGGAGCAGCCCCTGATGGGGAGCATACAAACCATTGAGGAGCCCGGGGATTCGCCACTGGCCGCCATGAGCATGCCCGGAAAGGATCAGGTCAAAAGGCCACTGCAAATAAGTTTCAATCTCCTCCGGCCTATGAGCAAGAAGAATTGTAAAGTTATTTTCCTTTATACTACTTCCAACTTGGAGGAGTTGCTCCTCGCTCTTTCCGGAATCCGGGTCATCGATCCCATAGAGCGTCACCGCCTGTCCGTTCAGCTGAAGGGTCACGCTGTCGCCCCGCAGAACCGTCACGCCCAGGTCCTCCATCTGCGCACAGATGCGCTCTGCTTCCCCAGACCACCACTCGTGGTTCCCTGTCACGTAAAAACAGGGCCACCTCTCCGCCAAAGCGGATACTGCCGTCCAGGCGTTCTCCTCCGGCAGCACATCATCCACGATGTCCCCCACCAGGAGCACACCGTGGGGCTCCTCCGCCGCCACGGCCTCCAGCAGCTCCTGCTGATCCTGGCCATAATCACAGCTGTGCAGGTCCGTCAAAACAGCCAGGCACAGCGGGGCAGAGACCTTGTCGCTGACGATCTCATACGTTACCACCCGCAGCCGTGTATCCAGGGCGATCAGCAGCAAAAGGGCAATGGACACACATGCGGCGATGATCATCCAATATTTCCGCCTCACAGGCCGAACTGCCGCAGCACCAATACGAACCCGCAGATCAAAACACCCCCGGCCAAGGCCACGTAGTCCCGGGCGGCATAGCGAAGCACATGGAGCTTTGTTCTTCCCTCCCCGCCGTGGTAGCAGCGGCACTCCATGGCAGTAGCCAGCTCATCTGCCCGGCGGAAGGCACTGATAAACAGCGGCACCAGCACCGGAATCAGAGCTTTTGCCTTTTGCACGATCCCGCCGCTTTCAAAATCGGCCCCCCGGGCTTTTTGGGCAGACATGATCTTATCCGTCTCCTCGATCAGCGTGGGGATAAAGCGCAGGGCAATGGACATCATCATCGCCAGTTCATGCACCGGTACATGGGCCTTTTTCAGCGGGCCCAGCAAAGACTCCAGACCATCTGTCAGGCGGATAGGGCTGGTGGTATAGGTCATCAGGAACGTCCCCATGATCAGCAGCATGATGCGCAGCACCATGAAAAAGGCCCGCACCAGACCCGCCTGGGAGATATGGATGACGCCCCACTCCACCAAATAGTGATCATCCGGTGTAAAAAACAGATTCAAAACACCGGTAAAAATAATGATGAACAGCACCGGCTTCAATCCCCGCACCAGGGATTTCAGCCCCACCTTTGAGATTTTCACACATACCGCCAGGGTCACCGCCATGGTGGCATATCCGCCCCAGCTCTTGGCGCAGAACAACGCCACAATATAGAGGACCACCAGCAAAATCTTTGTCCGGGGATCCAATCGGTGCGCCACTGTATTTCCCGGGAAATACTGGCCCAGGGTAATATCCTTCAGCATGCGGCACCGCCTTTCCGAAGGGCGTTGATCTGCCGCTCCAAAGCCTCCACCGTATACACGGCAGGATCAATCTCCAGCCCCCGGCGCTTCAGCGCCATGGCGATCCGGGTAATCTGCGGGACATCCAGTCCCGCGCTGAGCAGTTCCTCCGCCCGGGCAAATACCTCCGACGGCGTACCGCTCATCAAAACACCTCCGCGCTTGAGGACCAGGATCCGGTCCACATTCTGCGCGATCTCGTCCATGCTGTGGCTGACCAAAACGATGGTGCGGCGTTTGTTCTCATGGTAGTGGCGGATATTTGCCATGAGATTTTCCCGCCCCGCAGGATCCAGCCCCGCCGTGGGCTCGTCCAGCACCAGGATCTCCGGCTCCATGGCCAGGACCCCTGCCAGAGCCACCCGGCGCTTTTGACCGCCGGAGAGCTCAAAGGGGGACTTATCCAGCTGGTCATCCCGGATCCCCACCAGCCGGGCCGCCTCCCGAACGCAGTGGTCCAGCTCTGCCCCGCTCTTACCCTGGTTGGTTGGGCCAAAGGCGATGTCCTTATAAACCGTCTCCTCAAAGAGCTGGTACTCCGGATACTGAAAGACCAGCCCCACCCGGAAGCGTACCTCCCGGATCTTCTTCGGTTCGCTCCAGATGTCCTTTCCGTGGAGGAGGATCTGCCCCTCTGTGGGCTTTAGCAGCCCATTGAGGTGCTGGATCAAGGTGGACTTTCCGGAGCCTGTATGGCCAATGATCCCCAGGAATTCCCCCTCTTGAATATCAAAGCTCATATTTTTAACAGCACTGCGTTCGAATGGAGTGCCCAGGCTGTATGTGTGGGTCAGGTTTTTCACCTGCAAGATCGGTTCCATCGGCGATATGTCCTCCCCCTCAAATCACAGCCATCGCCGCGGCGATGGCATCGGCACACGCTTCCACCTTCAGCGCCCCCAGCGGCACATCCAATCCGTCCCGCCGCAGGCGGTCCAAGAGATCCACCGTATCCGGCACCGTCAGGCCCATTCCCCGCAGCTGATCCACGTGGGAAAAAACCTCCTGGGGCAGCCCGTCCATGGCGACCTTCCCATCATCCATCACGATGACCCGGTCTGCATCCTCCGCCTCATTCATGTGGTGGGTGATGAGGATCACTGTGATCCCCTGCTCCCGGTTAAGGCGGTGAACGGTGGAAAGCACCTCCTGCCGGCCCACGGGATCCAGCATGGCGGTGGCCTCATCCAGCACGATGCACTCCGGAGCCATGGCAATCACGCCGGCAATGGCGATGCGCTGTTTCTGACCGCCGGAGAGCAGATGGGGGGCATGGGTGGTAAACTCACTCATATCCACTGCCGCCAAGGCCTCGTCCACTCTGCTCCGGATCTCCTCCGTGGGCACGCCTAAGTTCTCCGGCGCAAATGCCACGTCTTCCTCCACCACATTGGCCACGATCTGGTTATCCGGATTTTGAAACACCATCCCCACGTGCTGACGGATAGACAGCAGCAGCGACTCGTCCCGGGTATTCATCCCATCTACGAACACATCTCCCTCTGTGGGCTGCAGCACGCCGTTGAACATCTTGGCCAGCGTGGACTTTCCAGAGCCATTGTGTCCCAGCACCACAACAAAGGAGCCCTTTTGTATCAGCAAATTCACGCCTGCCAGCGCCAGGACAGGCTTTTCATCCTCTTCCACCGGGTAGGCATATTTTAAATTTTGCGTTTGAATAATTTCCGCCATATTGCTCCTCACTTTTGCCCCTGCGCTCCTCCCACGGAACGGGGCGGGTCATTCCATACGTCTATGAAACAGCACCAGTCTGCGGCACCGCTTCCAGGGCCGGCCGTCTATTGGCAAAACCAGCGTCCAGTGGCCCCACAGGGCAGGGCCAGTCCCGTTTGGGTCACAGGGAGACCCAGTTCATCCCATGTGCACTGGCCGCCGTATTTTTTGCTGATCAGCAGGTTCAGCAGATACCCCAAAACCGAAGGGGCCAGCCCTGTGGTATAGGAGTTGATCACGACAAACAAAGGCTTGTCCGACAGGACCCCGGCGCATAGCTTCACAAAGGGATAGAGGTTTTCCTCCAGTTTCCACACCTCGCCGCCGGGTCCCCGTCCATAGCTGGGGGGATCCATGATGATGGCGTCATAGCATTTTCCCCGGCGAATCTCCCGCTCCACAAATTTGGCGCAGTCATCCACGATCCAGCGGATGGGGGCGTTCTCCAGGCCGGAAAGGCGGGCGTTTTCCTTCCCCCAGGCCACCATCCCCTTGGCCGCGTCCACATGGCAGACACTGGCGCCGGCCTTGGCGCAGGCCACAGTGGCGCCGCCGGTGTAGGCAAAGAGATTCAAGACCCGGATGGGCCGTCCCGCCCTGCGGATCTTCTCCATGGCAAAGTCCCAGTTCACTGCCTGCTCCGGAAAAAGGCCGGTGTGTTTGAAGTTCATGGGCTTGACCTGGAAGGTCAGATCCCCATAGCGGATTTTCCAGTTCTCCGGAAGAGCTGCTTTTTCCCAGTGTCCCCCGCCGCTCTGACTGCGCAGATAGCGCCCGCCCGCCTTTTTCCAGGCAGGGTTTTTTCGGGGGCTTTCCCAGATGGCCTGGGGGTCCGGCCGCACCAGGATCTGATTACCCCAACGCTCCAGCTTTTCTCCGCCGCCGCAGTCAATGAGCTCATAGTCCTTCCACTGGTCCGCGATCCACATCCCATGTTCCGCCGTTTCGCCGGCAAAGCCGTTTTGCCGCAGATCAAATCATTTTATTATACTGCATCCCTTTTTCCCCGTCAATGAAATTGCCGGATCCCCGGCCATTTTTTCCCATTCTCCTGAAGTACTCTCGAAAGGTCTCCCTTGAAGGAGGTATGCACTGTCCCCCTCTTCCCAGACTCTCCCGCAGACAGACAAAGGCGCTTTTGCGGCAAAGGCGGGACGCCGTACCGGCAGTCATAAAAAAGCAGAGCGCCGCACAAGCGGCGCTCTGCCTTTTCTCTTCTCTTCCCGTTCAAACAGCAGTGAGCTGCGGATCTTCCTGGGGGGCGGGCTTTACCGGCTTGCCCGTCTTCTCCTCCAGGCGTTCCCGGGCGACTGCCAGCATCAGCTTGATCCGGTTTTCCTGGTTGACCCGGGTGGCGCTGGGGTCGTAATCGATGGGGGTGATATTGGCCTGGGGATACATCTCCCGCAGCTTATTGATCATGCCCTTGCCGCAGATATGGTTGGGCAGGCAGCCAAAGGGCTGGGCGCAGACGATATTTTCATATCCGGACTGGATCAGTTCTATCATCTCGCAGGTCAAAAGCCACCCCTCTCCCATTTTGTTTCCCATGCCGATGACGCCTTCGGAGAGCTTCGTGAGTTCCCGGAAGGGCAGCGGCGCGTGGAAGCCGTTGTCCTTGAGGACTTTGATCATCACGCTCTCCATCCCCTCGATATACTTGAGGATGAGGCCGGAGACGTGCTTTTCCAGGAACGTGCCCCCATAGAGCCGGGCCGTCTCCGAGGGGTTATAGGCGCAGTACTGCACAAAACCCATCAGTCCCGGCAAGTTCACCTCACAGTCCTGACTGGCCAGGAACTTCTCCAGATCATTGTTGCCCAGGGGAGAGTATTTCACATAGATCTCCCCCACCACACCTACCTTGACTTTCGGCACCCGGTGGACAGGGATGGCTGCAAATTCCTCCGCGATCCGGGGCATGGCGGCCTTGATCTCCCGTCCTTTCCAGCCCCGGTCCTCATGGACCCACCCGCAGATGGTATCCAGCCATTTCTCCTGCAGAGCCTGGGCGTCCCCCTTATGGGTCTCATAGGGCTCTGTCTGGGCCCTCAGAGCCACCAGGAGGTCCCCATAGTAAATACAGGCCAGGAGCTTGCGCATCAGCGTCACCGTCATGGGAAAGCCCGAGTCCTTCTCAAGGCCCGAGAAGTTCAGACTCACCACCGGCACCTGGGGATAGCCAGCCTTCATCAGCGCTTTGCGCAGCAGGTGGATGTAGTTGGAGGCCCGGCAGCCGCCGCCCGTCTGGGTGATGATGAGGGCCGTGTGGTCCAAATCGTATTTTCCGGAGCCCAGGGCGTCTAAAAACTGTCCGATGACCAGCAGTGCCGGATAGCAGGTGTCGTTATGGACATATTTCAAGCCCAGCTCACACACCTGGCTGCCGCAGTTTTCCAATAGTTCGCAAATATAACCCGCCTGCTCCATCACCGCCGCCAGGATGCGAAACTGCACCGGGGCCATATTGGGAATGAGAATCTTGTGGGTCTTTTTCATCTCCGGCGTAAACCGGGGGTATTGATATTCCATGGCTCACGCCTCCTTTTTCTTCGCTTCTTCCCGCTCTTCCAAAGCGGCAAACAAACTCCGCAGCCGGATATTCACGGCGCCCAAATTGGTGATCTCGTCGATTTTCAGCTGCGTGTACAGCTTACCGCCCGCCTGAAGGATCTCCCGGGTCTCATCCGTGGTGATGGCATCCACCCCGCAGCCAAAGCTCACCAGCTGCACCAGATCCATGTCCGGCTGGGAGCAGCAGTATTTGGCGGCGGCATAGAGGCGGGAGTGATAGGTCCACTGATTGAGGACGCTGGTGGGGAATTTCTCCACCAGATTGGAGATGGAATCCTCCGTCACCACCGTGGCGCCAGAGCGGGTGATGAGGGTGTCAATACCGTGATTGATCTCCGGATCCACGTGATAGGGGCGTCCTGCCAAGACGATGATGCGGCGGCCCTCTGCCCGGGCCTTTTGGATCATCCGTTCTCCCTCCTGGCGGATCTGCTCCATATGGCGGGCATACTCTTCATAGGCGGCATCGGCGGCCTGGCGGACCTCCTTTTGCGTGATCCCCGGGAAGTAGCGGCCCAGGATATCATGGATCTTCTTGACAAAGTCCCGGGGACGGTGGATCCCCACATAGTCGTAGATCAGCGCAGTCTGGCGGACTTCCGGGCAGTTGCCGGCAATGACCTCCGGATAATAGGCCACCACAGGGCAGTTGTAGTGGTTATCTCCCAGGCCCTCGTCAATATTGTAGGTCATGCAGGGATAGAAGATGGCATCCACCCCCAGCTTGGAGAGGAAATGGATATGACCATGGGCCAGCTTGGCGGGGAAACAGGCAGTGTCGCTGGGGATGGTGCCCTGGCCCTGGAGATAGAGCTCCCGGCTGCTGAAGGGACTGTGGACCACCTGGAAGCCCAGCTGAGTGAAAAACGTATGCCAGAAGGACAGCAGCTCCCAGAAGTTCAGGCACAGGGGCAGCCCGATGCGCCCCCGGCGATTCTCCCCGGGTTTATAGCTGAGGATGAGCTTGCGCTTGTACTCATACAGGTTCCGTTCACCGCTGTCACTGTGGCCGGTGACAGGCCGCTCACAGCGGTTGCCGCTGATCAGGGTGGCACCATCGGAGAAGGTGTTGATGGTCAGCTGGCAGTTGTTGCCGCAAAGACCGCATACCCGGCTCTCCGTTTTCTGCGTAAAGGCTGCCAGATCCTTGGGACCCAGCAGAGCACTGCACTGGCCGGCAGAGGCCTTGCTCTTTCCGTAAAGAGCCGCCCCGTATGCCCCCATCAGTCCGGCGATATCGGGGCGGATGACCTCCACCCCCATCTCCTTTTCAAAGGCCCGCAGGACCGCATCGTTATAAAACGTGCCCCCCTGGACCACGATATTGCGGCCCAGCTCCTCGGGAGAAGAGGCCCGGATGACCTTGTAAATGGCGTTTTTCACCACAGAGATGGAAAGTCCCGCGGAGATATTCTCAATGCTGGCGCCATCCTTCTGGGCCTGCTTGACGCTGGAGTTCATAAACACGGTGCAGCGGCTGCCCAGATCCACCGGCCGGTCGGCAAAAAGTCCCAGTTTCGCAAAATCCTTGATGTCATACCCCAGAGCCTGGGCGAAGGTCTGCAGGAAGCTGCCGCAGCCGGAGGAGCAGGCCTCGTTGAGAAAAATGTCACTGATGGCGCCGTCCTCGATCTTAAAACACTTCATATCCTGGCCGCCGATGTCGATGATAAAATCCACCTCCGGCAGGAAATGGCGGGCGGCAGTGAAGTGGGCCACCGTCTCCACCACGCCATAGTCCGCGTGGAAAGCGGCTTTGGCAAGCTCCTCCCCATAGCCGGTGGTGGTAACAGAGGCCACATTCAAGTGGGGATGATCCTGGTAGAGCCGCTGCAGCACCTCCCGGATCAAAGGCACAGGATTTCCCAGGTTGGAGCGGTAATCTGTAAAAAGAATTCCGGCGTCCTGGTCCACCACCACAATTTTCACTGTGGTGGAGCCAGAGTCGATCCCAATATGGACGGGCTTGGCGTAATCCCTGGGAAAGGCCACCCGAGGCACGGAGGCCTTGGCGTGCCGGGCCTGAAAGGCGGCATACTCTTCCTGATTTGCAAACAGCGGCGGCTGGCTGCGATAGGTCTCGCTGGCGCCCCGCTGGGCAAGCCGGCGGGCCACATCCCGCAGGTCAAAACGCTCGTCAGCATAGAAGGCCGCTCCCAGCGCCACAAACAAAAGGCTGTTCTCCGGGCAGGTGCCCTGGACGCCCAAGGTCTTGTCAAAGCTGTCCCGCAGGCACTTGCAGAAGGTCAAAGGCCCCCCAAGGTACAAAATATTGCCCTTAATAGGCCGCCCCTGGGCAAGGCCGGCGATGGTCTGATTCACCACGGCCTGGAAAATACTGGCGGCAATATCTGCCGCCCGGGCCCCCTGGTTGATCAGGGGCTGGACATCGCTCTTGGCAAACACGCCGCAGCGGGAAGCGATGGTATATGTCTTCTCCGCCGTCTGAGCCGCGGCATCCATCTCATCGTTGGTCATTTTCAAAAGGGTCGCCATCTGGTCGATGAAGGCCCCGGTGCCGCCGGCGCAGGAGCCGTTCATCCGCACCTCCATGCCGCCGGTCAAAAAGAGGATCTTGGCGTCCTCTCCCCCCAGCTCGATGATGCAGTCCGTCTCCGGGGCAAGGCGGGTGGCGGCCACCCGGGTGGCAAACACCTCCTGCACGAAGGGAAGCCCCACGCTCTCAGCCATGCCCATGCCGGCGCTGCCGGAAACTGCCAGCTCCGCATGGTCGCCATAGCGGTCCGCCACGCGCTCCAGCAGCTCTTGGCACTTCTCCACGATGTGGCTGAAGTGCCGTTCATATGTACGGTATAAAATCTCACCCGTGTCGCTCAGCACCACGCATTTGATGGTGGTGGAGCCCACGTCAAGTCCTAACTTCAAGGAAACATCCCCCTTTTGGGTCTTGGTCAGCGCTCCGGAACAAATAGGCGCACTGCCTCATATTAAACATACAATTTCTATCATAACGATTTTTGTAGAAAATCGCAATCGGCAATGTTATCAAAGGAAGTTAAAATTTTGTAAATTCTCTTGCTGTGTATCCCAGTTCTTCCGCTTCTTTTCCCTGGTCTCCCCTTTTCAGCGTGGCAAAACCGTGCTATACTCAAGCCATCTTGTTTCGCGAGGTATTTCCATATGGATTCTGTTTTGCTGCACTGCTGCTGTGCCCCCTGTTCCCTCAGCTGTATTGACCCCCTTTTGCACGAGGGCATTACCCCAGTGGCTTTTTGGTATAATCCCAACATCCACCCCTGGAAGGAATATGAGGCCCGGCGGGAGTGCCTGGTGGACTATGCCGCCTCCATCGGCATGGAATTAAGAGTGCAGGAGGACTATGGCCTGCGGGACTTTGTGGAGCATGTGGCGGGAGACATCGACCACCGCTGCGCTTACTGCTATACCCATCGTCTGGAAGGTACCGCCCGCTATGCCGCTCAGCACGGTTTTTCCGCCTTCACCACCACGCTGCTGGCCAGCACTTACCAAGACCACGACGCCATTGCCGCTGCGGCGGAAAAAAGTGCGCAGAAGTATGGCGTCACATTTTTATACCGGGACTTCCGCCCCAATTTTCGGGCAGGGAACCAGCGGGCACGGGAGCTGGGCTTCTATATGCAAAAATACTGTGGCTGCGTCTTTTCCGAAGCTGACCGATATCAAAAGCAGATTGACAGGGCCCGGGCAAAATTTGCCCAGGTGTAAAATCGTTTTATCATCCCATGAAACACCGCCGGACCACAATGGTGGCCCGGCGGTGTTTGTTGTTTAGTTCTTCAGGCTATGCATGGGGGCGGGGATCCTTCCTCCCCGGGCAATGAAACTTTCGCTGGACTGGGGATGCACCGGCATCACCGGTGCGCTGCCCAGCAGTCCTCCCATCTCAATGGTATCCCCCACCTGTTTTCCAGGGGCGGGAAGCAGCCGCACAGCGGTGGTCTTGCAGTTGACCATCCCGATGGCCGCCTCATCGGCGATGATGGCGGAGATGGTCTCCGCCGGGGTGTCTCCGGGGACCGCGATCATATCAAGCCCCACAGAGCAAACACAGGTCATGGCCTCCAGCTTGTCCAAACACAGCACACCGCTGCGGGCGGCGGCGATCATCCCCTCGTCCTCGCTGACGGGGATAAAGGCGCCGGAGAGTCCTCCCACACTGGAAGAGGCCATAACGCCGCCCTTTTTCACAGCGTCGTTCAAAAGGGCCAGGGCCGCTGTGGTGCCGTGGGTGCCGCATACCTCCAGGCCCATCTCCTCCAGAATCCGGGCCACACTGTCTCCCACAGCGGGAGTGGGCGCCAGGGAGAGATCCACAATGCCAAAGGGGGTATCCAGGCGGCGGCTGGCCTCCTGGGCCACCAGCTGCCCCATCCGAGTGATCCGGAAGGCGGTCTTCTTCACCGTCTCCGCCACCACATCAAAGCTCTGCCCCTTCACGGACTGCAGCGCGTGGTGCACCACGCCGGGGCCGGAGACCCCCACGTTGATGACCTTCTCCGCCTCCCCCACACCGTGGAAGGCGCCGGCCATGAAGGGGTTATCCTCCACAGCGTTGCAAAATACCACCAGCTTTGCGCAGCCCAGTCCGTCCCGGTCCGCTGTGCGGCGGGCAGTTTCTTTGATGATACGCCCCATCAGGGCCACCGCATCCATATTGATGCCCGCCTTGGTGGAGCCGACATTGACGGAGGAACACACCAGGTCCGTCCGGTCCAGCGCCTCCGGGATAGCTCGGATCAGCCGCTCATCTGCCGCTGTCATTCCCTTCTGCACCAGGGCGGAGTATCCGCCGATAAAATCCACACCGCAGGTTTTGGCCGCCCGGTCCATGGCAATGGCAAAGGGAACATAGTCCTCGGTCTCACTGGCGGCAGCCACCAGCGCCATAGGGGTGACAGAGATGCGCTTATTGACGATGGGGATCCCGAATTCCCGCTCAATATCCTCCCCTGTCTTTACCAGGTTCGCGGCCTGACGGACGATCTTTTCATAGATCTTGTCGCAGGCACGCCCGGGATCGGCATCGCAGCAGCTCAAAAGGGAGATTCCCATGGTGATGGTGCGGATATCCAGATGCTGCTGGTCGATCATCTCAATGGTGGAGAGGATGTCCTTTTCGTTGATCATGCCCGTTCCCCCTCAGATTCTGTGCATGGCATCGAAGATCTCCTCCCGCTGGATGCGGATGGAGATCCCCATCTTCTCTCCCAGCGCCTCCAAAAGGCCCCGCAGATCCCCTACCGACGTTTTTGCCTTGCTGACATCCACAGCCATGACCATGGTAAAAGACCCCTGCAAAATGGTTTGGGAGATATCCAGGATATTGACATTGTTCTCGGCTAAAAGGGCGCACACAGCGGCGATAATCCCCACTTTGTCCTGCCCCACAACAGTGACGATGGCGTTCATATAGTTCCTCCTTCAAAGGCCTGCAGCCGTATAAATTGACAGCAGAGGCATTTTACCATGAAAACCGCAGAAAGTAAAGGTTTCTCTGGCTTTCTCCCTGCCTTTTGCCCCGTTGGGAGAGGTCTGAAAGCATCCTTGGGCCCTCTTTACAAGCCGTTCCCTCCCTCAGGGAGGGCAAAGAGGGCGCCTGCCCAGGCAGGCGCCCTCTTGGAAAGCCGCAATATATTACACTTCGTCGAAAAATTTAGCGTGAATGGCCCGGACAGCCAGGTTCACATCCTCCTCGTCCAGCAAGACGGACACCCGGATCTCCGAGGTGTTGATCATCTGGATGTTGATGCCCGCTTCATAGAGTGCCTCGAACATCTTGGCGGCCACGCCGCAGTTGTTCATCAGACCCACACCCACCACGGAGACCTTGCCGATCCCGCTGTCGGTTTCGATGTGATCAAACTTCAGCGTCTCCTTGTGCTCATTCAAAATATGCTCGCACTCTTCCAAGTCCTTGCGATGGATGGTGAAGGAAATGTCCTTGGTATCCTCCCGTCCGATGGACTGCAGAATAATATCCACGTTGATGCCATGCTTGCCCAGCAGATCAAAAACCTGGAAGGCAACACCAGGGTTATGCTGCAGACCCACCAGGGCCACCCGGGCCAAAGTGACGTCCTTGGCAACGCCGGCAATATTGGTTTTTTCCACTTTCGTGACCTCCTTGACTTTCGTGCCGGGCTTGCGCTCCAGACTGGACAAAACCTCCAGGTCCACCCGGAACTTTTTGGCCAATTCCACGCTGCGGTTATGAAGGACCTGCGCGCCCTGGCTGGCCAGCTCCAGCATCTCATCATAGCTGATCTCTTTTAATTTGCGGGCGTTGGGGACGATGCGGGGATCCGTGGTATAGATGCCGTCCACGTCCGTGTAAATTTGGCAAAGGTCCGCCCGGAAGGCGGCTGCCAGCGCCACCGCGCTGGTATCTGACCCCCCGCGGCCAAGCGTTGTGATATCCCCCTTGCGGTCGATCCCCTGGAAGCCGGCCACCAGCACGATGCGGTGCTGATCCAGCTCCATGCGGATCCGCTCAGAGTCGATGTTTTTGATCCGCGCCTCACGATGGACGCTGTTGGTATGGATGCCTACTTGCCAGGCTGTCAGAGAAACACAGGGCAGTCCCATGCTCTCCAGCGCCATGGCGCAAAGAGCCACGGAGACCTGCTCTCCAGCGGACAAGAGCATATCCATCTCCCGCTTGGAGGGATGGTCGTTGATCTCCTCCGCCTTGGCCAGCAAGTCATCAGTGGTATCTCCCTGTGCGGAGAGGACCACGATGACATCATTGCCCCCCAGGTACGTCTCCGCGATAATGGCGGCAACTCCTTTGATGCGCTGGGCATCCCGGACACTGCTGCCTCCGAATTTCTGTACGATCAAACTCATGCTGTTACCCTCTCTGCTTTAAAATGGGTCCGTTCCATCATACGCACCAGTGTGCGGAAGGGAACTCACGCCAGGACCCGCAGGCAGGCCAGAGCGTCAGCTGTAAGGGACTGGATCTCATGGCCTGTCATGGCAGAGGTGATAAAAGCGCTCTGGCCTGCCTCCTGAGACAAAATTTTCACGTCCCCGAATTTCTCCGACGGTGCGCCCTTTACCCGGACATAATAGGAACTGGTGAGCTCCAGCGGGTCCCGGAAACCATCCGTGTTATCATCCCAGCTGATCTCAGGCCGGCCGGGAGTAGCCTGCAGCGCCTCAATGACATCCGCCACACACGCAGAGGCAGTGGGGAGCTCGCCGGCACCCTTTCCATAGAACATCACTTCCCCGGTGGCATTGCCACGGACCACCACGGCATTGAATACATCTTCCACGCCGGCAATGGGGTTGTCCACGGGGATCACATGGGGGGCGACATAGGCGGTGCGCCCATCATTCTCCAGCCGCAGGCAGCGGCCCAGCAGTTTGATGCGGTAACCTGCCTTTTCGGCGATCTCCACATCCTTCAGGTCAATGCGGCTGATTCCCTCCATGGGGACCACGGACGGATCGGTCTGGTGGCCAAAGGCAAGATCAGACAGGATACAGGTCTTCCGCCCTGCATCGATCCCCTCCACATCCGCCGTGGGGTCTGCCTCTGCATAGCCCTTTTCCTGGGCCTCTTTCAGCGCATCGGCAAACGTGGCCCCCTCCCGCACCATCTTGGTGAGAATGTAGTTGGTGGTACCGTTGAGAATGCCATAAATCTCATCCACTCGATTGGCGGCCATGCACTGGGTCAGGGGATGCAAGATAGGAATGCCGCCGGCCACACTGGCCTCAAAGAGATAATTGACATGGTGCTCTTTTGCCAGGCGCAGCAGCTCGCAGCCGTGCTCTGCCACCAACTGCTTGTTGGCAGTGACCACATGCTTGCCCGCGCACAGGGCCCGCTTGGTATACGTATAGGCCGCGTCCACGCCGCCAATGGTCTCCACCACCACGGCGATCTCAGGATCGTTTTCAATATCAGAGAATTGATCTGTCATCAAAGAGCGGTAGGGGCTGTTTTCCTTAAAGCGGCGCACCAAGGCCGTCTTTACCTCCAGTTTGTCTCCCAATTTATGGTAAATGGGGGTCTCATTGGCCTCCACCACCTTCACGACGCCGGTGCCAACCGTGCCTAAACCCATTACTGCGATCTTGATCATTTTTGTCTCCCTCTCTTTTTATTGTTTTCCCCGCCATTTCATCCGGCCAGAATCTCAAATTTAATCACGCCTTCCAGCGCCAACACATCTCCCAAGAGCTGCTCAATGGACTCATCCATAGCGGAAGTCTCAGCGGAGATGGTCACCGCCGCACAGCCATTGGTGGGAATGCTCTGGTTGATGGTCAAAATATTGGCCCCGGATTGCGCAAACACCGCCAGCACCCGGGACAGCACCCCGGAGATATTTTTCAGCATGGCATAAAATGTGATGATATGCTCTGCCTTCATGTCGGTAAAGGGCTGTACGGAGTCCTTATATTTATAAAAGGCACTGCGGCTGATACCCGCCATTTTTGTGGCGGCACCCACCGTTTCAGCCTCCCCGGTCTGCATCATCCGCTTGGCCTCTGCCACTTTGATAAAGATCTCCGGCAGTGCGTCTGCCGCTACAATGTAGTATTTCGTAACCCCCGCCATTCGTCCGCCTCCTGTGGTCATTTGTCTTTTTGCTCGATCATCCTACCATATTTTGTGTGGAGATGCAACACCAATGCCCTAAAAAGTTTTCTTTTTCTGAAAATATTTAGGGATCACAATGCCCGCTCCCGGCGGACACGGCCTGAGGGAACAGGAGGACTCCATAAGTAAGCGCGCAGCGCCCGCCAAATTTGGCGGGCGCTGCGCGCGCTGTGGGGGAACCGCCCCTTACTGCAGCACCATCTGCATGCCGCGGTAGGTCTCATAGCAATCCAGCTTTCCCACCACCTCAAAGGGGGCATGCATACTCAATACCGGCACACCGGCATCCAGCGTGGTGATATTGCGATTGGCCATATAGACAGCCACCGTCCCGCCGCCGCCGGCATCCACTTTTCCCAGCTCGGCGATCTGCCAGACGATGCCCGCCTCGTCAAAGAGCGCCCGGATATAGGCCACCGTCTCAGCATCGGCATCAGAAGCGCCGGATTTTCCCCGGGCGCCGGTGTACTTGCAAAGGCCCACGCCGTAATTGATAAATGCAGCGTTGCGCTTTTCATACACATCGGCATAATCGGGATCGTAGGCCGCCGTCACATCGGCGCTGAGGCAGAAGGACTGCTCAAAGCAGGCCCGCACCGGCACATTCTGCGCCTGGCACAGATCCTCCATAAACGTGTCGAACGCGGCGGACTGCATGCCTGTGACGCCGTCGGAACCGATCTCCTCCTTGTCCGCCAAAACACACACCGCCGTGCGCTCCGGCGTTTGATTCAGATCCAGCAGCGCCCGCAGCGCGGCATAGGCGCACACCCGGTCATCGTGACCGTACCCGCCCAACATGGAGCGGTCCAGCCCGATCTCGCAGGCGTTGGAGGCGGGGACCGCCTCCAGCTCCGCGGAGGTAAAATCGTCTTCTGTGATACCGTACTTTTCATAGAGCAGCTGCATCACCCCCAGCTTGACTCTGCCGCTGTCCTCCTCGTCCCCAATGGGGCGGCTGCCCACCAGCAGATTCAGGCTCTCTCCAGGCACCGCCTCTCCCAGAGGCTTTTTATTCTGCTCTTGTCCCAGATGGGGCAGCAGATCCGTGATCACCAAGCGGGGGTCCCCCGGATCGGAGCCGATGTTCACTTCTACTACGCTGCCGTCGGTTTTAGCTACCACACCGTGGAGCTCCAGCGGGATGGTGACCCACTGATATTTCCGGATTCCGCCATAATAATGGGTCTTGAAAAAGGCCATCTCACTCTCTTCATACAGGGGATTGGGCTTCAAG
Source organism: uncultured Oscillospiraceae bacterium (assembly GCA_944385475.1). Taxonomy (GTDB): domain Bacteria; phylum Bacillota; class Clostridia; order Oscillospirales; family Oscillospiraceae; genus Oscillibacter. Next base: position 19,889 of record CALWXJ010000057.1, on the reverse strand, counting down.
TCCAGACGGGGAGAGTCGATGTGGGCCGCCACGATCTGCGCCCCTTCGGAGAGCGGCTGACGCCCCACATGGGCCAGCAGGACCGATTTGCCCCGGTTGCAGACATAGAACTTGTCCCCGGGTCTGACCTCCATTCCCCGGCTGTAGGGCTGATATCCTGCGGCCTGGGCCAGCCGGATGGCCTCCCGGGCGCACATGCGCTCTGTTTTACTGCGGTCCAAAAAGGCCATATAGTCCCGGCAGTACTCCTCCATCATACCAAGCTCCGCCGGATTAAGGCGGTCATAGCCGTTTTTTCTCCCTGAGAGAAGTTTCTTCTTCAGTTCCTTGATCTCATCACTCATATTGCACATTCCTTTCCCCAGGTGGCAGAATGCCGCCTGATCATTCGCTTACCTCATGCTGCTATCATCCCTGGCTGCTTCCCCGCTTCTCCTCTGCGATCTTCTCCACCAGGCGGGTGAAAAACTCCCGCGCCTCTTTTCGGAACTGCTCCGGAGAGTCCGCGGCATTGGCCAGCTCCACATCACACTTGCCGCGATAATACTCATCTGGCTTTTGCGCGGAGATGCGTAACCGGGCGTATTCCTCAGGAATGTGGTCCCGGGCCATAATGCGCCGGACCCTGAGCTCCATGGGAGCCGTCACTGCCACCGTGCAGTCGCAAAGCTGCCCGGCGCCGCTTTCGATCAAATTGATGGCGTCCACCGCTGCAAGGCCGTCTTCCTTTTCCAGCCGCTGCTGCAGCTCCGGCAGGACAAACCGATAGACGATCTCATTTAATTTTTCCAGGCGGTCTTTTTGGGCAAAGACCTCCTGCCCCAGTTTTTTGCGGTTGAGGGTGCCGTCAGCCTGGAAAGAGCCGGGGAACAGCTCGTTGATGGCGTTGCGCATAGGCTGACTGTTTTGCAGCAAGTCATAATAGATGGCGTCGCAGTCTAAAACAGTGCCCCCCATATCCTCAATGGCTTGCAGAGCGCTGGTCTTTCCCGCGCCGGTGCCGCCGGTAAGACCCAGAATCACCCGCACCCGGTCAGCATTGACCACATGGAAACCCGCCGCCTTTTTCAGCCGGTTGGCCACCGCCAGACCCAGTCCCCGGCTGTCGGGGCACTGGGCATAGATCTGGGGGACATCGCAGCTGTCGAAGGACCGCAGGGCGTCAAACACCCGCTGGGCCTGGGTGGCCTTGTCATCGCTGGCTCCCAGGGTCTTCACCACCTGCTCCCGGAAGCAGTCGGCGTATTCGTCAAAGCAGATTACCCCGTCTCCCGGCTGAGCCCGGCGCTGGATCTCCCCCGCAGACTTTTCCGGCGCGCCGGTGACCACCGTTACCGGCGCCTTGGGCGCATAGTGGCGGTATTTCATCCCCGGGGCCTTGGGCTGCTCTCCCTCCGCCAGGGCAGCGTTCACCGCCTTGTCCACGTCGATCTTCCCCATCAGGCGCTCCAGATCCTCCATGGGCAGCCCGCCGGGACGCAGCAGCCGGGGCGGTGTGCAAGTCAGGTCCAAAATAGTGGACTCCACCCCCACCTGGCAAGGGCCGCCATCCACAACGCCCTCGATCTTTCCATCCATGTCCTCCAGCACATCCTGCACGGTGGTGCAGCTGGGCCTGCCGGAGGAGTTGGCGCTGGGCGCAGCCAGGGGGATCCCCGCCTCCCGGATAATGGCCAGCGTCACCGGATGATCCGGGCACCGAACCGCCACGGTATCCAAACCGGCGGTAATGATATCCGGCACCACCTCCCGGTTGCATTTGAGGATCATGGTCAAAGGGCCGGGCCAGAACTTCCGGGCCAGCATATAGGCAAGAGGCGGAATATCCACGCAATACCGGGGCAGCCATTGGGGGCCTGGAATGGTAAGGATCAGAGGGTTGTCCTGGGGACGTCCCTTGGCCTCAAAAATACGCTTTACCGCCGCGGGATCCAGGGCATTGGCCGCCAGCCCATACACCGTTTCCGTGGGAATGCCCACCAGGCCTCCTTCCCGCAGGATCTTGGCCGCGGCATAGATCTTATCCGCCACTTCTTTTTGCTGCCCCTTCGTATTGCGCAGGTCATAGTAAATTGTCTGCATATCCTTCGCCTCTATTTCTTTCATCCTTGGAAATTTTGCCCATCCGCCTTTGATCAAGCAGGATTTGTTTCATCTGCTCCCATGGCCTTATCTCCGCGTCTTTGTCCGTCTTTATGATCCATGCTCTCCCTGCTGGAGCTTCTGCGCCTGGTGGGCAGTGATCAGCGCGTCCAAAAGGCCGTCCAAATCCCCATCCATAACAGCGTCAATTTGATAGAGCGTCAGCCCGATCCGGTGATCCGTCACTCGTCCCTGGGGAAAATTGTAGGTGCGGATGCGCTCGCTGCGGTCGCCGCTGCCCACCTGACTTCGCCGGTCCGAGGCCTGAGCATCCGTTTGTTTTTGCCGCTCCAGATCGTACAGTCTGGAACGCAGGACCTTCATGGCCTTGTCCTTGTTTTTATATTGACTGCGCTCATCCTGGCACTCCACTACAATGCCGGTGGGCAAGTGGGTAATCCGGATGGCGGACTCGGTTTTATTGACATGCTGCCCGCCGGCGCCAGAAGAGCGGTAAGTGTCGATCTGCAGGTCTTTGGGCTGGATCTCCACATCCACTTCCTCCGCCTCCGGCAAAACTGCCACCGTGGCGGCGCTGGTATGGATCCGTCCTCCTGATTCTGTCTCCGGCACCCGCTGGACCCGATGTACGCCGCTTTCAAATTTTAAGCGGGAGAACACGTCCTCTCCCTCAATCAGCAAGCTGCCCTCTCTCACGCCGCCCAGCTCTGTCTCACTCAGGGAGATGATCTCTGTCTTCCAGCCCCGGCGCTGCGCATACATAGTGTACATCCGCAAAAGCGACCGGGCAAACAGCGCCCCCTCCTCGCCGCCAACGCCGCCCCGCACCTCCAAAATAACATTGCGGCCGTCCCAGGGGTCCCGGGGCAGCAGCAGCACTGTCAGCTCCCGCTCCAGCCGCTCCAGCTCTGTCTTGGCGGCCGCAAGTTCTTCCTGAGCCAGCTCCCGCAGATCCGGGTCGTGGAGCATGGACTGGGCCTCCTGGAGGGCCCTCTCCGCCTGCACATAGGCCTCATAGGCGGTGGTAATGGGGTGGAGATCCTTCAGCTCTTTTTGAATGGTCCGCAGACGCTGCGGGTCACTGTAAACGGCGGGGTCTGTCAGCTGTGTCTCCAGGTCTTCCCGCCGCAGGGCAATGTCCCTCAATTTTTCTATCATATTCGTCCCCTCTCTTCCATCAGTGGAAAAAAGGAGTTACCTACTGCTCCTGTTCCAAAAATTCCCTGGCCTGGCGCAAAAACTCCTCCTGCCAAAATGCATGGCCCACCGAGCCCACCCGCAATGAGCCGGCAAAGCGGTGGCCATTGGGCACATAGCGGTCCATCTGTTCGTAGACCTCCTCACAGCGGTCTTCGCTGCCCCGGGTGATGACATACGCCACATTTTTCAATTTGCCGCCCCGCTGCTGCAGGAAGCTGCGGACAATGCTGCTGCAGCGCCCGGCCCACACCGGCGTGCCCAGGATCACCAGGGAGTAATTTTCAAGGCGGCGCTGCGTCTCAAAGGGAAGCACCGGAGCGCAGCTTTTGCGCATGGCGTCCATCCCACAGCGCAGCCAGCCCCGCCAGCCGGAGCGGGGCACACCATCCCGCAGTTCCACGATCTCCGCGTCCAGGGCCTGGGCGATTTCTTCCATAACCTGTTTTGTATTGCCCGTTCGGGAGTAATACATACATAACACATCATGCATATGGCTTCTCCTCCTGCTGTGCATTTTATCCCAAAACCAGGGTCTTCATCACCGCAAAGGCCTCCCGGATGTGATAATTGACCCCCAGCCACCAATGGGGCGTCCTTGCCGGTACGCCAAAGACGTTGAGACCCGCTCTCCGGGCCAGCATTCCCGCCCGGAAGCAGTGAAACTCATTGGTGACCACGGCGATGCAGGCCTTGTCCGCCTTGATGCCGTCCTCTTCCAAAAGCGCCTTGGAAAAAGTGAAGTTCTCCGCCGTGGAGGTAGACTGTTCCTCCATCCGCAGGCGGCTTTCGTCGATGCCAAGCTCCACCAGCCCCTGCCGCATAACCTCCGCCTCTGTAAGATCTTCCCCAGGGCCCTGCCCGCCGGAGAGGACCGCCACAAGGTCCGGATGCGCCTGCAGGTAGTCCGCTGCCGCCTCGATACGGCTTTGCAGAACGGGAGAGGGCTCAGTTCCATAAACGCCTGCTCCCAGGACGATCACCGCATCCGCCCTCTGACCGGGATCTGTTCTCTCCCCCGCCAGCACTGCTGCCTCTGCGGCAAAAAAGCACAAGACCCCCAGAGATACGAAACCGCAGAAGATCCGCCAGGCAAGGACGGAACCGAATCGCCGCAGCCATGCCGCAAAAGCGCATACCCCTGCCGCCGCAGCTGAGAGATATCCGGAAAATCGGACCCCCGGCACAACCGTCAGGTACAAGACGGAAATAGCCAAAAAAACTACCGCCAGACACCAGAGGATCCTGCTGATCCTCTGCCCTCTGCTGCGATTGCCGTCATAGCATCTCCACCGTCTCCAGGGGCGGCAGTAATGCGGGGCGTGTCTTCTTCTCACAACATATTTCATTCAAATTTTCCTTGTTTTTCTTTGCGGTAAAGTAGTTTTCCCTTACTCCCCCGCCTCCAGGCTGAGTGCTTCCCATCGCTCATACAGCGCATCCAGATCCCTCTGTGCGCTTTCCCGCTGGGCGCTGAGCTGCTGCAGCTTTTCATAATCGCAGGCAGCTGCCTCCATCTCCGCGTCCAAGTCTGTAAGCTGTGCCTCTGCCTTGGCAATGTCCCGCTCGCAGATGGTCAGCTGCCGGCGGGCCGCCTGCTGCACCTTGTTGCCTCTGGAGGGGCGTTCTGTAACCGTTTTTTCCTTTACAGGTTTTGGAACTTCTTGTTTTTCTGCCTCTTCCTGCGCTTTCATCTGCCGATATTGCGCAAAACCCATGGGATAGTCTGTAACGGTGCCGCCGGACAGTTCCCAGATGCGGGTAGCAAAGCGGTTGATGAAATACCGGTCGTGGCTGACAAAGAGCAGCGTTCCGTCATAGGCCTCCACCGCCTCTTCGATCCACTCCCGGGAATCAATGTCCAAGTGGTTGGTGGGCTCGTCCAAGATCAGGAAGTTGATCTCATCGTCCATCAGCATGCAAAGCCGCAGGCGGCTTTGCTCTCCCCCAGAGAGGACGCTGACGGGCTTTAGCACATCTTCCCCCTGGAAATCATAGGCGGCCAGGCGATTGCGGGCGGACTGAGCAGAAATCCCCCGCTTGGCCGCCATCACATTCTCCACCAGGTTCCAGTCCGGATGGTCAAAATGGACGATCTGGGGCAGATAGGCCTCCTTCACCTGGGGGCCGGTGCGGATTCGGCCGTCATCGGGATAGATCTCTCCTACGATCATTTTGATCAAGGTGGATTTTCCGGTTCCATTATCCCCGATGAGGGCGATCCGCTCGCCCCCCTCCACCTTTAGGGTGATTCCCTGAAAAAGATGCTTTTCCCCGTAGGATTTGGCCACATTCCGAATCCCCAGCACCTCATCGCCGTGAAATTCAGCGGTGGAAAAGCGGGCATCCATTTTCCTGGCCTTGGTGGGCCGGGCGGTAGTGCGCATGCGCTCGATTCGCTTTTCCATGGAAATGGCCCGGCGATAGGTCTTGTCCATGCCCTGAAACGCCCACAGCCGCAATTGTTCCGCTGCCTTCTCCAGCTGGGCGATCTTAGCCTGTTCCTTTTGATACTGCTTCATCCGCTCTTGGTAGCGGCGCTCCTTTTCCACGGCGTAAAAGCTGTAATTCCCGCTGTAAAATTCCGCCTTTCCATCCAGGATCTCAATGACCCGGGTCACCGTGCGGTCCAGAAAATAGCGATCGTGGGAAATGGTGACCACCGTGCCGGAAAAGCCCCGGATATATTCTTCCAGCCATTCTGTGGCATGGAGGTCCAGGTGGTTGGTGGGCTCGTCCAAAAGCAGAATATCCGTGTCCTCCAGGATCAGCCGGCCCAAATTCACCCGGGTCTTCTCCCCGCCGGAGAGGCTGTCAAAAAGCTGGGATCGCATCTCCTGGGAAATAGAGAGGCCGTTTGCAATCTTGTTGACAGCCACATCCATGTCGTATCCGCCAAAGACCTCAAATTTCTCCCCCAGAGCGCCATAGCGCTTGAGCAAAGCCGGATCGCTCTCTCCCGCAGCCATACGCTGCTCCAGGGCACGCATCTCCTCCCGCAGATAATCCAGACGGGAAAAGGCAGAGCGCAGCACATTTTCCACCGTGTACCCCTCCGGATAAACGGGGATCTGGGAAATCAGCCCTACCCGGCGGCCATGGGGAATGCTGACGCTCCCCTCATCCGCCTCCAGTTCCCCGGTCAAGATCCGGAAGAGGGTGGTTTTTCCCGCTCCGTTACGGCCCAGAAGGCCTACCCGCTCCCCCTGATCCACCTGAAAGGTGATGCCGTTTAGGACATTGTGCCCTACTTCAAAGGATTTGACGATATCGTTTACTTGAATGTCGATCATGTCGTTTCTCTAAATTCCTGTTCCAGTGCTTTGACAATGGCGCCGAACTCCATGGCGTGGGAGGCCTTCACCAGCATGGCAGTACCAGGGGTCAGCTGCCCTTTCAGCTCCTCCATGGCGGCCTCCTTGGTAGGAAAATGCAGGACTTTCCCGCCGCTTTCCGCAGCGCCCTCCGCAATCTTGGCAGCCTTGGAACCGATGGCGGCCACCAGGTCAATACCCAGCATAGCCGCTAAGGCACCAATGTTGTAGTGGGCCTGTTCCGTCAGGTTCCCCAGCTCCCCCATGTCCCCCAGCACGGCCACCTTTCGCTCGCAGTCTGTTTTGGCCAGTACCTCCAGCGCGGCTGTAACAGACTGGGGATTGGCATTATAGCAGTCATCCAAAATCATCCGCTGGCCCCGAAGCCGTACCACCCGCATCCGGGATCCCGTGGGGGTAAAGTTGGCCACCCCCTGGATGATCTCCTCTCTGCTCAGCCCCAGCTCTTCTCCAACAGCCACGGCAATGGCGGCGGGATAGACCATGTGCTCTCCCGGTGCGGAAATGGACAGGGGATAATCCGCCTGTGCCGTGGCCACCACGCAGGTGATCCCCTCTACGCCCCGGTCTGTCACATCTGTGATCCGCACCTGGCAATTTGCTCCCATACCGCAATATACCGTGCGGAAAGGAACCTTCACTGTGGCCAAAAGGGGATCGTCCCCATTGAGAACGGCCAGTCCGCCGGCGTTGAGGTGCTGGAAGATCTCGCACTTGGCCTTGAGGATCCCCTCCCGGCTGCCCAAATGCTCAATATGGGCATCCCCGATGTTGGAGATCACCGCGATGTTGGGCTGAACGATCTCTCCCAGGTAGGCGATCTCCCCCGCCTGGTTCATCCCGGTTTCAATCACCGCCGCCTGGTGCTCCGGGGCCAGGCCCAGCAGCGTCAGGGGTGTTCCAATGGTACTATTGAGGTTTTCCGGGGTCTTCAATACCCGCAGCCGGGTGGCAAGAACGGCCGCCACCATCTCTTTGGTGGTGGTCTTTCCCACGCTGCCGGTAATCTGCACCACCGGAATGTCAAAGCGGCTGCGGTACGTTCCGGCCAAGGCCTTCAAAGCCAGGCGGGTGTCCGCCACCTTGATATAAAATTTATCGCTCCGCAGGTCCCGGGGCAGCCTGGCACACAGGCACCCCGCCGCACCGGCATCCAGCGCCGCATCGATGAAGTCATGGCTGTCCACCCGTTCCCCCGCCAAGGGGAGGAACAGGCTACCGGGCTGGATATGCCGGCTGTCAATACACACCTCTGTCACCATGGGGGCATCTTCTCTGGGATTCCACCACACGCCGTTTACGGCAGCAGCGATCTCCTTTACCGTCATTGGCTCCATCATTTATCTCCTCTTCAGCGGATAGGAAAGGTTCACGATCTCCTCGCACAGCGTACCATAGTCCATGCCCACGGCGGCAGCCTCCTGGGGCACCAGACTGGTGGGCGTCATCCCCGGCAGGGAATTGACCTCCAGGCACCACAGCTGACCTGCCTCATCCATCAAAAGATCTGTCCGGGAATAGACCGCAAGGCCCAATGCCTTGTGGAGCTTCAGCGCCATGGCTCCGGCCTGCTGTTGCTGCTGGGGGGTGATGGGTGCGGGGCACAGCTCCCGGCTGCTGCCGGCCTGATACTTCGCTATGTAGTCAAAATCCTTCCCGCAGGGCTGGATCTCCACTGCCGGCAAAGCCCGCTCTCCCAAAACGGCCACCGTCAACTCCCGGCCGTAAATCCTCTCTTCCATCAAGATCTGCCCGTCAAAGTCCATCACGTCCAGCAGGGCTTTTTTCAGCTCCTCCCGGTCCTCCGGCAGGTATACGCCCAGGGAAGACCCTCCTGTGGTGGTCTTGATCACGCAGGGCATAGGGAGCTGTTCCGCCAGGCGATCCACGTCTTCTTTCTGATAGTGCAGGATCTCCCACTTGGGGGTGGGGATCCCGGCGGCGTCCATAATGCGTTTGGCCATGGCTTTGTCCATCGCAAGGCCCGAGGAGAGATATCCGCTGCCAGTATAGCGGATCCCCATCAGATCGAAGGTGGCTTGAATCCGGCCGTCCTCCCCGTCCTGGCCATGAAGGCCCAAAAATACGATGTCCGCTGCAGCGCAGATCTCCAGCACGTGGGGGCCAATGCGGCAGCTGCCGTCATCCCCCCGGCTGCGGCGCACCGCATCGATGTCCGGCGCGGTGATTTCGATTTTGGCATCCGGGCACAGACCGTCCGGTGCGTCAAACAGCGTCTCCAGGTCCGCCGGGACCTCCTTCATTCCCAGGAAAATATCCAGCAAAATGGCCCGGTGTCCCCGCTGCCGCAATGCGCGGCAAATGCCGCTGCCGGAGACAAGGGAAACTGCCCGCTCTGTGGAAAGGCCGCCGGCCAGCACAACGATTTTCATGATTCAATCGATCCCTTCTGTTTATGTGCGCTTGTGTGTTTGCAAATTGATAGGTGTGCATAATGATACTATTATAATCTTCCATAGTTTAGCACAACCCCGCCCGAAATACAACTGCAAAAAGCGACCCTGCAGCCGCCCTTCCCCCAAAAGCAGAGAAAAAGCGCCCCTCCGGAGCCATCGTTCCGAAGGGGCATTTGTCATCCAAAGAAACCGCCGTTATCCTCGTCTTGGGTCAGAGTGTGAAGTGCAGCCAGCATACCAGCGGCATCCCCCCGGGTAAGGGCCTGGTCCATGGCTCCAGAGCCAAAGCTTCCGGCCTCCAGCACCTCAAGCGCCTCCATGTTGGCCACCGCCTGCGCCGCCCAGGAAGCAGCCGCCGCAGGATCTTCATACCAGACGGAGAGCTCCACATCGCCCCTGTCCAAAACACGGTCTAAAATTGTGGCTGCCTCGCCAAGCGTGACAGTCTCTTCACCAGAGAAGGCCGCTCCGTCTTCTGTGGGCTTACCCCATACGATCCCCTCCGCCACACCGGCGGCGGCATAGGCCTTGGCCCAGGTGGGGATGCTGGCGTCATCGCTGAATCCCGTCATGGTGACGGCACTGACCTCGCGGCCTGCCGCCTCCATGGACATGGCCAAAAACTCACTGCGGGAAACGGGGCGGTCTGGCTCAAAGAAATACTGGCCGCCCAGGCAGCTGCCCACAAAAATGCCCTCCTCCGCCAGATACTGGGCGGCGGTGGCGCAGGCGGCGTCTGTATCCGCATACTTCACACCGGACTTCGTCTTCTCAATCCGCACCGTCACAGTGGCAGGCAAGGAGCGGTTCCCCTCCTCATCCGCAGCCGTATAGGTGAAGGTATCTTTGCCAGAAGCGCCCGCTTGAGGGGTGTAGGTGAAAAGATCCCCCTCCAGCTCCACAGTTCCTTTCTTGGGGGACTCCTCCAAATTGAAGGCCAGTACCCCCTCCCCATCATCTGTAGCTTTCAGCTGCCCTTGAACCGGCGTATCCCGGTAGGTGAAGATCTCCAGGTCCTGTACAGCGGGTGCCCCCTCCGGGGCGACGCTTTCTTCCTTGCCCAGGCCAAACAGCGCCGAAGCGCTTCCTGTGAGCACGGTGGCTGCCAGAGCCAGCGCCGCTACTTTTTCTATGCCCTTCCTTTTCAAAATCTATGACCTCCTGTCGAATTGGTTACAGGCGTAGTCTGTTCCCAGCGGGCAAAAGTATACGAAAATTCTCCTCTTTTCCCCTATTTTAAAAGCGGAGATGCCTTTTTAGGCATCTCCGCTTTTGGTAAACCCTTATCCCAGGCGCACCAGGGGCGATCGCTTTTTCACCCCTGATACGACCCCCATGGCGGTAAACAGCATCACAAGGGAAGACCCGCCATAGCTGAAAAACGGCAGTGTCAGGCCGATGACCGGCATGACAAAAAGGCACATCCCCACGTTGATGATGGTCTGGAAAATCAGCGTGGCCGCCATGCCCACACAAATATAGCTGTGAAAAGAAGAGGCGGCTCCCTTGGCTACCACCAGCACCCGGGCGATGATGCACGCGATCAGCAAAATGGCCACCAGTGCCCCAATAAACCCTAACTCCTCCCCGATGACGGAGAAAATCAGGTCCGTATGCCGGGCGGGAATCGACCCCTTCCCCGCCTGGGTCTGCGTCCCCTGCAGGTACCCCTGCCCTGTCAGGCCCCCGCCGCCAAGGGTCAAAAGGCTGCGGGTCTGCTGCCAGCCGATGCCGGTGGGGTCATAACTGTGGTCCGCCAGGACGATAAAGCGCTCTTTCATGTACGAGGGCATCAAATCGAGGTTCCAGGCAGCTGTCACCGCCGCGGCTCCGCCCCCAAGCAGCAGGACGAACCACCGCAGGGCAAACCCCGCCGCAAAGGCCATGGTCACAAAGATCAAAATGAACATCAAGGCATTGCCCATGTCCCCGGAGATCACGAAATACAGCCCCGCCAACCCCAGAGCATGGCCCGCCACCATAACCGCAGAGGAAAAGGAGCGCACATCCCGCTTTTCTTCTTTTAAATAGACGATCTGCTTTGCCAGCAGCAGCACAAACGGGACCTTTACCACCTCTGCCGGACCGATGTTCACCGGCAGAAAGGAAAATTTCAGCCACGCGGTATTTCCTGTTTCATCCCCGATGCCAAAGGGGGTCTTCAGCAGCAAAAAAAGCAGGACCTCAAAAACCGCGATCCATTTCCACCACTTTACAACGATCTCCACATCCACCATGGAAACCCCGATATACACGCAGATCCCCAGCAGCATGGCCGCCATCTGCACCATCACATAGCGATTGCTCTCTGTCCAGCGGGTGGCGCTGAAAATCATAAAAATCCCATAAATACTGGCAGCACAGCACAAACCCAGCAGCACCAGATCGGCCTGCTGGATAAAATCGATGATCATTGCCTTCAGTCGTTTCACGCCGGGTCTCCATTCTCTTTGTTTCTTGATTGGAATATGGGCCAAAACCTGTTTTTATAGTATACCACATCCCCAAGGGGGTGTAAACGCTCAGGATGTGAACTTTCTTTTTCGATTCCCTGTGAGAAAACCCGGAAAAAATCTCTCCACCCCTTTTACAGCTGCTGGGAACTGTGCTATAATAAATTGCTTTTAGTCATGGGAAAGGAGGGCAGAAAATGCAGGTGATCTCACACTGCGAAGCAGAGACAGAGGCCTTAGGCGCCAAACTGTCCGCTGTTCTCTCCCCCGGGGACGTTGTGGCCTATCGGGGAGGGCTTGGCATGGGAAAAACGGCCTTTACCCGGGGTCTGGCCCGGGGGCTGGGCTATGCTGGGCGCGTCACCAGCCCCACCTTTACCATCGTCAACGAATACGAGGGCGGCCGGCTACCATTGTTTCATTTTGATATGTACCGTCTGCAAGATGCCGACGCTCTCTTTGATATCGGATGGGAGGACTATCTATGCCGAGAGGGCATCTGCGCCGTGGAGTGGAGCGAGCAAGTGGATCCCGCCCTTCCTCCCCAAACCATCTTTGTCACCCTGGGGCGCTGTCCGGAGCAGGATAACTGGCGCGCCATCACCATCGAAGGAGTGGAGCTGCCATGAAGATCCTGGCTCTGGAGACTTCTGCCCGGGCGGTCTCGGCCGCTGTCAGTGAAGATGGAACCATCCTCGCCTCCGGCTATCAAAATACCGGGCTGACCCACAGCTGTACCCTGATGCCCATTGTGGAACATATCTTAAAAAATACGAACCTCACGGTGGGAGACATGGACGCCATCGCCGTAGGCGTAGGGCCCGGATCTTTTACCGGCCTGCGCATCGGCGTCGCCGCTGCCAAGGGCCTGGCTTTTGCGACGGACAAGCCCACGGTGGCAGTGTCCGTCCTGTCAGCTCTGGCCCGGAACGTGGCCTTTGCCGGCGGGGTGATCATCTGTGCCATGGATGCCCGCCGCAGCCAGATCTACAACGCTCTCTTTTCCGCCCAGGCCGGCTCCCTTACCCGGCTGACCCCTGACCGGGCCATCTCTCTTTCGGATCTGGCGGAGGAGCTTCGGGAAGACCCACGGCCCAAAACTGTATTGGGGGACGGCGGCGTCCTGGCCTGGCGATTTTTGCAAGAATCCGGGATCTCCTGCTCCCTGGCCCCTCCCCACCTGCTGATGCAAAACGCCGCCTGCGTGGCGCTGGAGGCAGAGGAGCTGGCCGCCCGGGGGCAATTGATCAGCCTGCAGGAACTCAGTCCCCTGTATCTGCGGCCGGTCCAGGCCAAGATGCTCCATGAGCGATGAGGGGCTGAAAGAGGCTGCTTTTTACACGACAAACCCTTTTAACTTCTGAAATCACATAAAGGAGACGGGAATATGAGCGGAAAAGTACACATCATGGATCACCCTCTGGTGGCTCACAAGCTGACCATCCTCCGGGACAAGAATACCAGCGTCAAGGACTTCCGGGAATTGGTGAGCGAGATCGGCATGCTGATCACCTATGAGGCCACCCGAGACCTCCCCCTGACCACCAAAACGGTGGAAACCCCCATCTGCACAGCGGAGGAGCCCACTCTGGCAGGCAAAAAGATCGCCGTCGTCCCCATTTTGCGGGCGGGTCTTGGCCTGGTGGACGGCGTACTGCGGATGGTTCCCTCTGCCCGGGTGGGACATATCGGGATGTACCGGGATGAGGAGACTCTGGAGCCTCATCTTTACTTCTGCAAAATGCCAAAAGATATCGCCGAGCGTGAGGTCTTGATCGTCGACCCCATGCTGGCCACCGGCGGCAGTGCCAGTGCCGCTATTACCGAGATGAAACGTATGGGCTGCACCAATATCAAGCTCATGGTCCTGGTGGCGGTGCCGGAGGGGATCCAGCGGGTGCAAACCCTCCACCCCGACGTAGATATTTACGCCGGTGCCGTGGACAGCCACCTCAATGAACGGGGATATATCGTCCCCGGCCTGGGGGATGCAGGCGACCGCATTTTCGGAACCAAATAAACGATTTTCCATGAAAAAACGTCTCCGGTTTTTACCGGAGACGTTTTTTTACTTACAGCACATAAAAGTATACCGCCAGATAATGAAACAGGGAGCCAGCCAGAATGCACACGTGAAAAATCTCATGAAACGTCCACTGGTCGTTGATATTGGGGCGCTTCAGTGCGTAAAATACCGCCCCCACGGAATAGCAGGCTCCACCGGCAGCCACCAGGGTAAGGCAGGGCTGCCCCAGTGCGGCGGTAAAATCCCCCCAGGCAAACACCACCGCCCAGCCCATCACCAGATAAAACAGGGTGGAGAGGATCCGGGGGGCATTGATCCAAAACATCTTCACCAAAACACCCACCAGTGCCACTGCCCAGATGGCCGCACAGAACCGCACGCCCTTTGGCTGCGGCATCATCAGGGAAAACGGCGTGTAGCTGCCGGCGATCAAAACATAAATCATGCTGTGGTCCAGTTTGCGCAGACGCCGCTTGATCCCTCCGCTGTTTACGTTGCCGGGATAATAGTGGTATACTGCGCTGGCGGTATACAGCGCCACCATGGACAGGCAAAAGCACATAGCGGCCCCCAGAGCCGGCGCTCCGCTTTGCTGGATCAGGCCCCTTAGTAAAAACAGCGCCCCGCCCCCGATCGCCGCCACTGCGCCAATGGCATGCGTCTCGCAGCTGACCGGATCCTGGGCACAGAGAAACATGCGTCTCATATGCTTTTCCCCTTTCGTCTTCTTAGACCATATAATATGGTTTACAAAACTATATTATACAGTGTTTTTTTCGATTTGCAACCCCTTTCCAAAAAATTCACAGTTTTGCAAACAGGGCGCCGCGAAAATTCGCGGCGCCCTTTATGATTGCCAAAATTCCGTCTCTCCTGCAAGGCCGATGTCTGCTGCGCGGAACAAGGGGTCCTTCCCCTCCTTCTTTTGCCGGAGATAGTCCTCCAGGCACAGCCGGACCGGCCGGAAAAGCAGCAGGATAGAGGGCAGGTTGATCAGGGCGATCAGCCCCATGGTCACATCCGCAGTATCCCAGACCAGGGAGAAGTCCATCTGCGCCCCAAGGAGGACGATCAAAGAGGCCAGCAGGCGAAACGCCATCAGCTCCCTTCTTCCCGCATGGCGCTTGAGCAAATACTGCAGATTGCTCTCACAGTAATAATAATTCCCCAAGATGGTGGTAAAGGCAAACAGCAGCGTGGCGGCAGTGATGAACCAGGTGCCGTATGCCCCGAAGGTCCCAGACAGTGCCGCCTGCACATAAGGCACGCCCTTCAGCGCCGGCTCCGGTGCCACGCCGGAGCAAAGGCACATGAAAGCCGTGGCGGAACAGATCACAATGGTGTCCAAAAAAACTGAAACCACCTGGGCCAGCCCCTGTTTTACCGGGTGAGAGACAGAGGCGGCGGCAGCGGCATTGGGGGCCGAACCCACGCCGGCCTCGTTGGAAAACAGGCCCCGTTTAATCCCGTGCATCATGGCAGAACCAGTAAATCCGGCAAAGATCGCCTGAAAATCAAACGCGTTTTGGAAAATCGCTGCCAGCACCCCCGGCAGCAAATCTATATGCAAGGCGATCATGATCAGCGCCACCAGCACATAACCGCCCCCCATCAGGGGCACCACAACCGCTGTGATTTTGGAAAGCCGCTTTCCGCCCCCAAAGATGCACACAGCCGTCACCACCGCCAAAACCACACCGATAATCAGCGGTGTCCTGCTGTCAAAGAAGGGGTAGGCCCGGAATGCGTCCATAAGGTTATATGAGGCCACCATATTAAATCCCACCATATACGTGAGGATCAGCAGCACGGAAAAGGTCACCGCCAACCCCCGGCTGCCCAAGGCCTTTTCAATATAATAGGCCGGGCCGCCCCGGCTGCCGCCGTTTCCGTCCGGAACCTTATAGATTTGAGCCAGGGTGCTCTCCACAAAAGCAGAAGCAGACCCCAAAAGGGCCACCACCCACATCCAAAATACAGCCCCCACACCCCCCAGACAGATGGCAATGGACACCCCGGCAATATTGCCGGTCCCCACCCGGGAGGCGGTGGAAACCATCAGTGCCTGGAAGGAGGAGACCCCGTCGCCATGCCGTTTCTCCCGCAGCGTCCGAAATGCCTCCTTCATCAGGCGGAACTGCACAAAGCCGGTGCGAATGCTAAAATACGCCCCCGCACCCAGCAGCAGGATGATCAAAATATACGTATAAAGCCAGTTATTCAGCGTGGAAATCACCGTTTGGACCATGAATCGAATACGCTCCTCTTTTGTTTTCAAACTTTGTGATTAGAATAACAGATTATCGTCTTCCCTGTCAAACCCCCAATTTTCCACAGGGACGGTCAATCCTCCCCTATGCTGAAGGATTCTCCTCCCGGCGGGTCTATATTCTCTCTGGGGCTGGGAAAGGCCGCCGCAGGCAATGGAAAGTTTTTCTTGCAAAGTTTTCTCTCATTGGATACACTGTCTCCATAAACTGCAAGGAGGTCCCCCCCATGCTGCGCTCCGTTTTTCTGGATTTGGACGATACACTGCTGGATTTCACCGGAGGGGAGGCAAAAGCTCTCCGCACCACGCTGGAGACGCTGGGCGTGGACGCCGGGGAAAGGGTCATATCCCTCTATCACGCCATTAACCGCCGCTGCTGGGAGCAGCTTGAAGATGGGCTGCTCACCCGCCAGCAGGTCCTGGTGGGCCGCTTTGAGCAGCTGTTTTCCGCCCTTGGCGTCACAGCTCACTCCGGACGGGAGGCCAGCACCCTTTATGAGACGATGCTCTCCCTGCAGCACGACTTCCTGCCCGGCGCCCTGGAGACACTTCAGCTCCTCTCCCGCCGGTACGATCTTTACCTGGCCTCCAACGGCACCTTGTCCGTCCAGCGCCGCCGGCTGGCTGACGCCCGCCTGCAGCCATTCTTTCGGGGGATCTTTATCTCCCAGGAAATTGGGGCGGATAAACCCAGCGCTCTGTTTTTCCAGCGCTGCTTTGCCTCCATACCCGGCTTTTGCCCCCAGGCCTCCATCATGGTAGGAGACAGTCTTACCTCTGATATTCGAGGGGGAATCAATGCCGGCATCCGCACCTGCTGGTTCAATCCCGGAAGGCAGCCCCATCGCCCGGACATCCGCCCGGATTATGAGATCAGCACTCTCCAAGAGCTGCCTCCCCTTCTGCTGCAGCTGGAATCCTGAGTCTATGCAGTAAGACCGCCTGCCGGTTTTCATCCCGGCAGGCGGTCTTTTTCTTATGCCAAAATATAGACGGTGCAGTCTCTGCGTCCAAAGTTGATGCATTGCTCATACGTCTCGTGGTACAAGTCCACCTTGTTGCCCTTGACGCCGGTATCCTCCGCCGTGGCCATGCCATAGACGATTCCGCCGTCCGCCACAATGAACAGCTCCGTTCCCAGCGGGATCACGGATTTATCCACCGCCACGCTGCCCACCCGGACACGAGTCCCAGTGGCAGTCAGGGTGCCCACGCCGTCATATCCGGCGGTATAGGCCGTGGCAGTCATACGGCGGGCGTTGGAGAACTTCACGGTGGCGCCGGAGGCAAATACCAGCGTACCGCTGCCGTCGGCGTTTTCCACCACGTCAACCAGCGTATCGCCGCTGGCCACTGTCTCGGTGCCTGTACCGTATTCAACGATTTCCTCCACCATGGTGGAGTCGATCTCTTCCACGTACTGCCGGGAGATCAGCTCCCCCTGGGACCACACCAGCTCGTACACCGAGGTGCGCTCGCCGTCCACGCCCTCCTGCACGACCCGCTCCGTTCCCTCCGGCAGGTCCGGATTGGCCACCCGGCGGGTGGTATAAGCCACTTCTTCTGTGACCTGCTCGTAGCCGATGATCTCTGTGGCCACTGTCAGCCGCACGGCCCCGTTGGTCTCTTCGATCCCCACCATCTCCAGCGGCGTGGCGCTCATATCCAGCCGCTCCAGCAGCTCTTCAATGGTCTCCCCCCGGGAGGCGGTGGTGACCACCTGGCCATCCCGCTCCACAGTGACAGTAGTCCCCCGGACCAGCTCCACCTTGGGGCCGCTCCGACCACCGCCCTTGACATAGGCCGTGGTCAGCTGGGCAGCCTGGGCATCTTCACTGCTGTTCAACTCCACCGCAGAGCCATCTGCCCCCGTGGCAATGTAAAACGCGCCGGCCCAGCCACTGGTCCCCACCGCAACGGTGCATACCATCACACAAGCGGCCAAAACGCGGCAAATTCGTCTCATCCAATCGCAACATACTCTATGCAAAATCCGATTCCTCCTGAACATTTCACCGCCCGTTTCCAGGCGGGCCAGACTTTGTAACTTTTGTTACTTTTTCAGAAACTGGGACCAAGTATACTCTATTTTCCCACCATTGTCAAGTTTTAAGCTGTACAAGGAATTTCTATCCCCACTTTTCAAAAAATATACCGATTTTCTTTGGAAATTTTCAGCGGTTTGGTAACAAAAAAGTAACACGTTGTCACTTGTTTTTTCCTTCGCCAAAAAATGTAGGGAAGCCGCGGGAGCAATGCTCCCGCGGCTTCCCTTTTCCGCTTTCTCTTTTACTCCTGCACCACAGGCGTAAAGCCCAGATCCTCCAGCTCACTCATGGCCGTTTTGACGCAGTTGTCGCATCCGTCGACGCTTACGGTCTTATCCTCCAGGCTGACCTGGAAGGTCAGTTTGGCCTCTGTGAGGGCATTGGTGATGTGCTTTACGCAATTTTCACACATCATATCCGGTACAGAGATCTTCTTCATGCTGGATCGCTCCTTTTTCCTTTTATTTCAGCAGTTTTTGTATCGTGACCAGGAGATCGTCCACGACCTCCAACTGTCCATTTTGAATATCCGTCACCACACAGGTGCGGATATGGTTGGCCAGCAGTTCCCTGGAAAAGGCGTGCAGGGCCGAGGAGATGGCCGACACCTGCACCAAAATATCCGTGCAGTAGGCGTCCTTTTCCACCATGCCCTTTACTCCCCGGACCTGACCTTCGATCCGGTTGAGGCGGCGCAGAAGTTTTTGGTACTCCTCCCCCTCCCGGTGCTTATGACGGCACGGGCAGGAATTACCTGTCTTTTGCTCTTCCATATGCTCTCTCCTCTCACAATTTCGCACGCCCCAGACGCAGGGCATTGCCTACCACGCACACGGAGCTGAGGGACATAGCGGCACCGGCAAACATAGGCGAGAGCAGCGGCCCGCCGAAGAAATACAGGACTCCCGCGGCAATGGGAATGCCAATGGTATTGTAGCAAAACGCCCAGAAGAGGTTTTGCTTGATGTCCCGCAGTGTCAGGCGGCTGAGGCGGATGGCCCGGGACACGTCCTGCAGGTCCGAACGCATCAATACGATATCCGCGGACTCAATAGCGATGTCGCTACCGCTGCCGATGGCACAGCCCACTTCCGCCGCCGTGAGGGCGGGGGCATCATTGATCCCGTCCCCCACCATCATCACCGTGCGGCCCTGGGACTGCAGCTTCTGCACCACGCCGGCCTTCTCCTCCGGCAGCACCTCGGCAATGACTTCGTCCACCCCGACACTCTGCCCGATATACTTGGCGGCGGCCTGGTTGTCCCCCGTGAGCAGTACGGTGCGGATCCCCTGGGCCTTCAGCTCTGCGATGGCCTGGGCGCTGGTGGGTTTCACAGGATCCGCTACGCAGATCAGTCCCATCAGCTTCCCCTCCCGGGCAAAGAACATGGGCGTCTGGCCCTGTGCGGCCATACGGTCGGCCTCAGTCTGCAGGGGGGAGATATCCACACCCCCCTCCTCCATAAGCCGGCGGTTCCCCGCCAGGACCTGCGCTCCGCCCAGGGTCGAGCGGATCCCCCGGCCGGAGAGATTTTCGAATTCCTCCGGCCTTTCCTCCGCAGCAACGCCCTGCGTTTGGGCATAGGCGGTGATGGCCTGGGCCAGGGGGTGGGCAGAGACGGACTCCACGCAGGCCGCTGTCCTCAAAAGGGCGGCGTCATCTATACCATAGGGCAAAACCGCAGTGACTGCAGGTTCCCCCTGGGTGACAGTACCGGTTTTATCCAGCACCACCGTATCCACGCTGTGGGCGGTTTCCAGCGCTTCCGCCGACTTGATCAAAATTCCGTTGGCCGCCCCCCGGCCGGTGCCCACCATAATCGCCGTGGGAGTGGCAAGCCCCAGGGCGCAGGGACAGGAAATCACCAGCACCGAAATGGCGATGGAAAGGGAAAATTCAAATCCATAGCCCAAGGCAAACCAGATCACCGCCGCCAGCAGGGCGATGGCAATTACCGCAGGGACAAAGACGCCGCTGACTTTGTCCGCCAGCTTGGCAATGGGCGCTTTGGAAGAGGTGGCCTCGTCCACCAGCCGGATG
>CALWXJ010000056.1 GCA_944385475.1 uncultured Oscillospiraceae bacterium | reverse complement strand
GATGGTAGAGGCGCGGCTCCAGGTCTTGAGGACCTTCTTCTCGTTCTTCGCGTTCATTTCCTCGACCCGCTTCAGAAGCTCAGGGGCGACATACGGGCCTTTTTTAATGGATCTGCTCATATTGACTTGCCTCCTTGACTTCTCGTTGCGGCGCTTGACGATGAATTTATTGGTGGGGTTCTTGCCCTTGCGGGTCTTGTAACCCATAGCGGGCTTGCCCCAGGGGGTCACAGGGCCGGGACGGCCGATGGGGGCGCGGCCCTCGCCGCCGCCGTGGGGGTGGTCATTGGGGTTCATGACAGAGCCGCGGACCGTGGGGCGCCAACCCATGTGGCGCTTCCGGCCGGCCTTGCCGATGTTGATATTCTCGTGCTCGATGTTGCCCACCTGGCCGATGGTGGCATAGCAGTTGGTGCGCACGATGCGGACCTCACCGGAGGGCATGCGGATTTGCGCATCGTTGCCCTCTTTTGCCATCAGCTGAGCAGCGGTACCAGCAGCGCGCACCAGCTGGGCGCCGTTGCCGGGATGAAGCTCGATATTGTGGATCACAGTACCAACGGGGATGTTGGCAATGGGCAGCGCATTGCCCGGCAGGATATCGGCATCGGGACCGGTCATGATCTTATGGCCGGCCTTCAATCCGAGAGGCGCCAGGATGTAGCGCTTCTCGCCGTCCTCATACTGGATCAAGGCGATGTTGGCGCTGCGGTTGGGGTCATACTCCAGGCGCAGCACGGTGGCAGAACCCACTTTATCCCGCTTGAAATCCACAATGCGGTACTTGCGCTTGTTGCCGCCGCCGCGATGGCGGACGGTGATGCGGCCATAGCTGTTGCGGCCGGAGGACTTCTTCAGAGGCTCCGTCAGGCTGGGCTCGGGCTTGGCCTTTTTGTCAATGCCGTCGAAACCGGAGACCGTCATCTGACGTCTGGAAGGGGTCGTCGGCTTAAAAGATTTAATAGACATTCTGCGTTACACTCCTTCCCTAGAATCAGACCATGCCTTCGAAGAATTCGATGGACTTGGAGTCATCCGTCAGCTGGATATAGGCCTTCTTCCAGCTCCGGGTCATGCCGGGACGGCCAGCGCCCATGCGCTTTTCCTTGCCCGGGACGTTCAGGGTATTGACGGAGGCGACCTTCACGCCGAAAATCTCCTCCACCGCCTTTTTGATCTCCACCTTGCCGGCGTCCTTGGCCACCTCGAAGACATACTTCTTGTCGGCAGCGGCGGCCATGCCGCGCTCGGTGATGATGGGGCGGATGATGATGTCATATGCGATAGCCATTACGCGTACACCTCCTGGATTTTTGCAATGGCGGCCTGATCCGCCACCAGGTACTTGGCGTTGACGATGTCATACACGCTCAGCTGCGTGGCGGGGGTGGTCACAACACCGGGGATGTTTCGGGCGCTCTTCACCACATTGGTGTCCACAGCGGGCGTCACCACCAAAGCCTTCCCGTCCACGCTCACCGCATCCAGGAACTTGCGGAAATCCGCAGTCTTGATGGTGTCCATCTTGATCTGGTCAATGACCACCAGCTTGCCCTCAGCCACTTTGGCGGAGAGGACAGACTTCAGCGCCAGGCGCTTGACCTTCTTGTTGAGCACATAGCTGTAATCCCGGGGCTTGGGGGCAAACACGATGCCGCCGTGGGTCCACTGGGGAGCCCGGGTAGAGCCCTGACGGGCGTGGCCGGTGCCCTTCTGACGCCAGGGCTTTTTGCCGCCGCCGGATACCTCGGCGCGGGTCAGGGCGCTCTGGGTACCCTGTCTGCAGTTGGCCAGGTGGTTCTTTACGACCTCGTGAACCACGACCTCATTGGGCTCGATGCCGAAAATGGCGTCGCACAGCTCCACATTGCCGACCTCAGCGCCGGCCATGTTTAAAACTTTCATGGTAGACATTACTTCAGCACCCCTTTCTTACTTGCTTCTGGCGGAGGCCTTCTGCGGGTTACGTCCGGAAGCCTTCTGCGGGTTCTTGCTGATGTCAGCGCCGGCCTGCTTGACCTTGTGGACCTTGACGGTGGACTTGATGGTCACCAGTCCGCCCTTGGGGCCGGGAATGGCGCCGCAGACAACCAGCATGTTCAGCTCGGGATCCACCTTCACAACGCTCAGGTTCTGGATGGTCACCTGATCCACGCCCATGTGGCCGGCACCGATCTTACCCTTGGTGATCCGGGACATATGGCTGGTAGGGCCCATGGAACCGGCGTGGCGGTGGACAGGGCCGCCGCCGTGGCTGGTGGGGGTGCGCTGGGCGCCGTAGCGCTTGATAACGCCCTGATAGCCGTGGCCCTTGGAAATGCCGGTGACATCCACGAAGTCGCCCACGGCAAAGGTGTCGGCCTTGATGATGTCGCCCACGTTCAGTTCCGCGGCATTTTCCAGGTTGAATTCCCGCAGGTGCTTTTTGGGGCTGACGCCAGCCTTGTTCAGATGGCCCATCTCGCCCTTGGTCAGCTTGCGCTGGGGGACGTCTTCATAGCCCAGCTGCACCGCGTCATAGCCTTCCTTCTCGGAAGTCTTTTTCTGAACGACCACGCAGGGGCCCGCCTCGATGACGGTGACGGGGATCACATGGCCATTCTCGTCAAAAATCTGGGACATGCCCACTTTTTTGCCGATAATTGCTTTCATTGTGTATTCTCCTCCTGAAAGGTTATTGGTCGGCTTAGATACCGGAAAGTTGGGTCTTTCCCGCATTGCTCTGCCGACATGACCCGTCCGCCTCGCAAGATAGGCGGACATGGACAGCAAACAAAATCAGATAGAATTGGGGAAGCACGCGCTTCCTGCCCGGGTCTTTCAGAGCTTGATCTCGATCTCCACGCCGGCAGGCAGCTCCAGGGCCATCAGAGCCTCCACAGTCTTGGGGGAGGACTTGGTGATGTCGATGAGGCGCTTGTGGGTGCGGCGCTCAAACTGCTCGCGGCTGTCCTTATATTTGTGGACGGCCCGCAAAATGGTGACGATCTCCTTCTTGGTGGGCAGAGGGATGGGGCCGGAAACCTCAGCGCCGGTGCGCTTGGCGGTCTCCACGATCTTCTCTGCGCTCTGGTCGATGACCTGGTGGTCATAGGCCTTGAGGCGAATGCGGATCATTTCTTTTTGTGCCATGGTTGTTTCCTCCTGATTTCGTAGGTAGTTTTCACGCAGTCTCGACGACCTACGGCGAGAGATTTTTCTATACGCTTATCCGTGCGTATCATTCCAGCTCATGAAAAATACCGGCGCAGGGAACCCACGGCCGGTACTGTGCATGGCGCAGCGATCTACGCAACGTACAGATCTTTCTCAGCCGCCCGATTATCGGACATACTCCCCGGAAGTTACCTCCTTGCGGAGCAATCTCCCGGTTCATCGCAGCATCTATGGGCATGGTCATCCCACAGACTCAATTATGATAAAAGAAAATCCTCCCGCTGTCAAGAGGATTTTCTCCGTTTTTTACGAAAAACTGAAATTTTTTTCGTCATTTCAAAAAAACCGCAAAAAGCAGGAAGAAGACGGGCGAAAATTCGCCCGTCCTCTCTTTTTAATACGCCACGCCCCAGTAAATGTCGGTGGTGCAGGGCTTGCCGCACACAGGGCAAACCCCCTGGGTGCCGGATTGTTCCAGAGGCATGCAGCGGGAGCTGACGCCGGCGCGGTCCTTCATGGCCTGCTCGCAGGCAGGACTGCCGCACCACTTGGAGCGCAGGAAGCCTCCCTTGCCCATGGCCACGGCCCGGGCTTCCTCCGGAGAGGAGATGTCGAAGGTGTTCTCCTCCCGGTTCTTCAAAGCCATGGCAAACATGTTGTCATGGATGGCGTCCAGGAGCTTTTTCACCGTCTCCTCCAGTCCCTCCAGCGGGGCGGGAATCTTCTCCCCGGTGTCCCGGCGGGCCAGGACGCACTGTCCCTTTTCCATGTCCTTGGGGCCGATCTCCACCCGAACGGGTACGCCCTTCATCTCATACTCGGCGAATTTCCAGCCGGGCGTATTGTCGCTGTCGTCCATCTTCACCCGGATCCCGGCGGCAGCCAGGCGGTCTTTCAGGCCGGCGGCGGCGGCCAGCACCCCCTCTTTGTGGGCGGCCACGGGGATGACCACCGCCTGGATGGGCGCGATACGGGGAGGCAGCACCAACCCGTTGTCATCGCCGTGGGTCATGATGATGCCGCCGATCATCCGGGTGGAAACGCCCCAACTGGTCTGATGGGGATGGTGGGGCTGGTTGTCCTTCCCGGCAAACGTGATGTCAAAGGCTTTGGCAAAACCGTCGCCGAAGTAGTGGCTGGTGCCTGCCTGGAGGGCCTTGTGGTCATGCATCATGCACTCCACGGTATAGGTCTCCTCTGCACCGTTGAACTTCTCTTTCTCCGTCTTGCGTCCCTTGATCACCGGCATGGCCAGCACATCTTCAAAGAAGTCCGCGTAGACACCCAGCATCCGCATGGTCTCCTCCCGGGCCTCTTCGGCAGTGGCGTGCATGGTATGGCCCTCCTGCCACAAAAACTCCCGGTGGCGCAGGAAGGGACGGGAGGTCTTCTCCCACCGCAGCACGCTGCACCACTGGTTATAGAGCTTGGGCAGGTCCCGCCAGGAGTGGATGATATTGGCGTAATGCTCGCAAAAAAGCGTCTCAGAGGTGGGACGGACACACAGCCGGTCCTCCAGCTTTTCGCTGCCGCCCATGGTGATCCAGGCACACTCAGGTGCA
This sequence comes from uncultured Oscillospiraceae bacterium, assembly GCA_944385475.1. Classification (GTDB taxonomy): domain Bacteria; phylum Bacillota; class Clostridia; order Oscillospirales; family Oscillospiraceae; genus Oscillibacter. The sequence goes on along the minus strand of CALWXJ010000056.1, from coordinate 61,073 downwards.
AAACCCTCCACGTGGTCCTTTTCCTTCTGCAAAAGGGACTCGGGGATCAGGACGGGCAGATAGACATTTTCGTGGCCCAGTTCCTTGAATCGCTTATCCAGCACGTTTTGGACGTTTTCCCAAATGGCGTAGCCATAAGGCCGGTAAATGAAAAGTCCCTTCACGGAGGAGTAGTCGATCAGCTCCGCCTTTTTGCACACATCCGTGTACCACTGGGCAAAATCCACATCCCGGGGGGTAATGGCGTCTACCTGTCTTTTATCCTGTGCCATAAATCTCTTCCTCTGCTTCCTATATATAAATAGAGTAATATCAGCGGAGCCCCGCTCCGCAGCGCGTTTTTCTGAATGTCTATTGTATCGGTTCTGCCGGAACTTGTCAACTCCCGCAGCCCCTCTTCCGCCAAATCGCCTCCCGGCTTTAAGAGATGGCCTCCTGCCCAACGGCGTATGACGTCCAGCTCCCCTCCTTCGGCCACCAGGCGGTGCACCCATCGAAGTAATATGCTGCCAGGGGCCCCCGCCAGGCGGTGGCTTCAAACTCGATTCCCGCCTCTTGGGATGCATTCTCTGTTGTCCGCCCGGTAATGATAAGGAGCAAACCGCTGTTCCAGCCCTCCATGGGGTCTGAGAGATATCCCTCTTCCTCCAGCTGCTGCTGCGTCAGCGTCAGAGGCTGGGCGCCCCAGTCATTTCCAAGGCACCAGGCCAGGGCCTGCTGCTCCGTGGGGGTAAGACCGCCGGGAGCGCCGGAGAGGTCCACATTGACATATTCGATCCCCTCCGCCAGAGCGGGGCTCTTCGCCACCAGATCCCGCAGCACCTGGAGATAGAGCCCCCACACATTGGGAAAACGCTCCTCTCCCCAGCCCATCTGCCATACTCCCTGTACCTCCTCCAGCCGGGCCGGCCAGGTCTCCAGAATCTCTCCGCAGGCCGCCTGCACCATCTGTCCTGCCTGGGGAGGATCTTCCACCTGTTCCCCGCCTTCCGTGTAGAACGGGATCTCCTCCTGGCAGAAGGTGAAGACCCCCGACTCTCCCGCCAGCAGCCACTGACCGTCCTCCTCCCGCTGCAGCAGCCTCAGTTCCAGCGCCCCCTGGGGGGCGGGCTTGCCCTGGACCTGCTGCGCCGGCCCATTCTCAGAGGGCATACCTCCCTGCCCCACGCCGCAGCCGCAAAGCATCAGCAGGCAGGCCAGCGCCCCCAAAAGCCTCTTTCTTCCCATACGGTGACCTCCTTTCCAGATCTCACCCTTTGGACGCAGCCCACCGGGAAAATGTTCCATTCCAAAGGGGCCTTGGGACAGTTCTTGCGGGGACACCCCCTTTGTGGTAAACTATAAAAGAAATAGAAAGATCACACAGCCCCGGCCACCGGGGAGAAAGGAGCGCCATGAAAATCACCAAGAACACGCCGCCGGAGATTCAAAGCAGCCTGCGCCATCACATTCTCAAGGTCCCGGCAGAGACCTATGCCGCCAGCGGCATCATCATCAACGGCCGCCGTATCAAGACCCTGGTCTTCACCACGGATCTGGCCATTATCCGCAACTGCGATGCAGACGCTGTCTTCGCTGTCTATCCCTTTACCCCCCAGCAGACCATCAGCGACGCCATCATTCAGGCGTCCTATATCCCGGTATTCTGCGGTGTGGGCGGCGGGATCACCAAGGGCCTGCGCACCATTAACCTGGCCAAGGATGCCGAGGCCCAGGGTGCCATGGGCGTGGTGCTCAATGCCCCCATTTCCAACCCCAATCTCCGGGCAGTGGCCCGGTCTGTGGATATTCCGGTGGTCATCACCGTCACCACCCGCACTACAGATGTGGTGGGCCGGATCCACGCCGGGGCCGCCATTTTGAACGTGGCCGGCGGACCGGACACTCCCAACATCGTCCGGAGCATCCGGGAAAAGCTGCCGGATGCGCCCATTATTGCCAGCGGAGGCAACAAGCCGGACACCATCAAGGCCACCATCGAGGCCGGAGCCAACGCCATCACCTACACACCTCCTTCCACCCAGGAGCTGTTTAAAGAGCTGATGGGCAAATACCGGGACTGAGCAAAAGGAAGCGGAAGCCGTATGGCTCCCGCTTCCCTTTTATCTTGGATCTTCCGTTTTCTCTGCGTCCCTATGCCCCGGAAAGCACCCTCCTGCGGCACTTCCGTCAGCACTCCACGCCGTTTCCGCCGTTCCAGCGCCACTGGCGCACCTCCGGCAGGTCTACGCCGTGGTCCTTGATATACTGGCGGTGCTCCACCAGCTTGTCGTTCATCCGCTGCACCAGATAGGCCCCCCGGTTCCCCAGGGAGGGCAGGCGCCGCACGGCGTCGATCACCAGGTCAAAGCGGTCGATGTCGTTGAGGACCCGCATATCAAAGGGCGTGGTGATGGTGCCCTCTTCTTTATAGCCCCGGACATGAAGATTACGGTTATGGCGCCGGTACGTCAATTCATGGATCAAGGTGGGATAGCCGTGATAGGCAAAGATGATGGGCTTATCCCGGGTAAAAAGCATGTCATACTCCTCATCTGTCAGGCCGTGGGGGTGCTCGGTAGCGGGCTGGAGCTTCATCAGATCCACCACATTTACCACCCGGATCTTAATCTCCGGCAGCTCCCGGCGCAAAATGGTCACTGCCGCCAGCGTTTCCAGCGTAGGCGTATCGCCGCAGCAGGCCATGATGAGATCCGGCTCCTGACCCTGGTCGTTGGAGGCCCACTCCCAAATGCCGATGCCCTGGGTGCAGTGCTTCACCGCCTGCTCCATGGTGAGCCACTGAGGCCGAGGATGCTTGCTGGCCACAATGACATTGACATAGTTCCGGCTTTTGATGCAGTGGTCAAAGCAGCTGAGCAGGCAGTTGGCGTCCGGGGGCAGGTACATCCGCACCACATCCGCCTTTTTATTGGCCACGTGGTCCAAAAATCCGGGATCCTGGTGGGTAAAACCATTGTGATCCTGCTGCCAGACATTGGAGGTAAGGATATAGTTCAAGGAGGCGATATCCTGCCGCCAGGGCAGCTCATTGCAGGTCTTCAGCCATTTGGCATGCTGGGCCACCATGGAGTCCACAATGCGGATGAAGGCCTCATAGCTGTCAAAAAATCCGTGGCGCCCGGTGAGCAGATACCCCTCCAGCATCCCCTGGCACATGTGCTCGGAGAGCATGGAGTCCATCACCCGCCCATCAGGATCCAGATTCTCGTCCTGGGGCAGCTGGGGATCCAGGAAACGCCGCCCCGTTACCTCAAACACCGCCTGAAGGCGGTTGGAGGCTGTCTCATCCGGGGCAAAGATGCGGAAATTCCGCCCATCCATATTCAGTTTCATCACGTCCCGGACATAGGTCCCCAGCACATACATGTCCTGGGCCTCCACATCTCCGGGGGCAGGTACCTTTACTCCGTAGTCCCGGAAGTCCGGTGTGCGCAGATCCCGCAGAAGAAGGCCCCCGTTGGCGTGGGGATTGGCCCCCATGCGGCGGCTGCCCCGGGGCGGGAAGTCCGCCACCAGGGGCACCGGATGGCCATTTTCGTCAAACAGCTCCTCCGGCTTATAGCTGCGCAGCCACTGCTCCAAAAGCGGCAGATGCTTTTCCGTGTCCTCCCCCATGGAAATGGGCACCTGATGGGCCCGGTAAGCTCCTTCCACGGGGTGCCCGTCCACTTCCTTGGGACCCGTCCAGCCCTTGGGAGTACGCAGCACGATCAAGGGCCAGCGGGGCCGGGTGGTATCCCCGGTGGTGCGGGCTTTTTCCTGGATGCGCTGGATCTCCCGGATGGCCCAGTCCAGCGTGGCGGCCATCTTCTGGTGCATCTGCGGGGGATCGTCCCCCTCCACAAACCGCGGTTCCCATCCGCAGCCCCGGAAGAAATGCTCCACTTCCTCATGGGACATACGGGAAAACAGCGTGGGATTGGCAATCTTAAATCCGTTGAGGTGTAAAATCGGCAGTACGGCGCCATCGGTGATGGGATTGACAAACTTGTTGCCGTGCCAGGAGGTGGCCAGGGGACCGGTCTCCGCCTCTCCGTCACCCACTACGCAGGCGGCGATCAGGCCGGGATTGTCCGCCACAGCGCCGAAGGCATGGGCCAGAGAATAGCCCAGCTCGCCTCCTTCGTTGATGGAGCCGGGGGTCTCCGGCGCAACATGGCTGGGAATGCCCCCGGGGAAGGAAAACTGCCGGAAAAGCTTGCGCATGCCGTCTTCGTCCTGGGTGATATTGGGATAGACCTCCGTATAGCTGCCGTCCAGCCAGTCCTGGGCCACCATGGCATTCCCCCCGTGGCCGGGGCCGGAGAGGTAGATCATATCCAGATCATTGCGCTTGATCACACGGTCGAGGTGCGTATAGATGAAGTTCTGGCCCGGGCAGGTTCCCCAGTGTCCAACGATGGTCTGCTTCAGGTCCGCCGGCGTCAGCGGACGGCGCAAAAGAGGATTGTCCAGCAGATAGAGCTGACACGCCGTGAGATAATTGGCTGCCCGCCAGTACGCGTCGATCTGCCGCAATTCCTCCGCCGCCAGGGGCGGCTTTTTGGATAAGCGCGTGTTTGCCTTGATATGGGTAAGTTCTTGCTTCTTTCCAGCATTAGGCATGATACAGCTCCTCCTTGTTGGTCATGTATATCTATTTAATATACTGTTTATGTAAAAACCGCAACCGTTTTCTTCATTTTTAATAATTTGTTTTCAAATATTTAAAATAACATACGCTTTAAATTCATATATCGTTCGTTTTGCCCGCTTTTTCTTGCATTCGCCGAAAAACTGTGCTATGGTGGGCCCCACAAGCCACATTTGGAAAACTTCCGACCTTTTACAAATTACTGATTTCTTAGCATGCCCCCTGTGGCCCTCTATTTTTCATTTTAGTGGAGAATCTCTTGTAATTTTATATTATTTTATTGTTGTAAGGGTACAAATAATGTGCTAAAGTATATTATTATAAGCAAAGTGTGCATGTTTATTATTTTATTTATTTTTCCCAAAATTTACTTCGTTACCGCTGGAAAGGAGAGCTTATGAAAAAGGCAAGAGTTGGGATCAACGGATTTGGCCGTATCGGCCGGCTGATGTTCCGTGCCGCTTTATCCCGGGGAGAGGAACTGGAGATCGTGGGGGTGAACGACCCCTTTATGACGCCGGACTACATGGCGTATATGCTGCGCTATGACACCATGCATGGCCAATTCCAAGGGGAGATCCGTCACGAAGAAGGTGCCCTGATTGTCAACGGCCAGCGGATTTGCGTTTTTGCTGAAAAGGATCCTGCCAATATTCCCTGGAAAGCGGTGGGGGCAGAGTATGTGGTAGAGGCCACCGGCGTATTCTTGACCCAGGAGAAGTCCCAGGGGCATATCGACGCCGGCGCCAGCCATGTGATTATGTCCGCTCCTCCCAAGGACGATACCCCCATGTTCGTCATGGGCGTCAACCACGATACTTACCGCAGCGACATGACCTTCGTGTCCAACGCCTCCTGCACCACCAACTGCCTGGCCCCGGTGGCCAAAGTGCTCCATGACAACTTTGGCATCCGGGACGGTCTGATGACCACAGTCCACTCTGTTACGGCTACACAGAAGACGGTGGACGGCCCCTCTATGAAGGACTGGCGGGGTGGCCGGGCCGCCACGGGGAACATCATCCCCTCCTCCACCGGCGCGGCCAAGGCTGTGGGCAAGGTCATCCCCGACCTCAACGGCAAGCTCACCGGAATCTCCATGCGGGTCCCCACCCTGGACGTCTCCGTGGTGGACCTCACTGCCAATCTGATCAAACCCGCCACCAAGGCGGATATCTGCGGGGCGATGAAGGCGGCCGCGGAAGGTCCTTTAAAGGGGATCCTGGGCTATACGGAGGATGCCGTGGTCTCCTCGGATTTCCTGGGAGATCCCCGGACTTCCATTTTCGATGCCAATGCCGGCGTCTATCTCACGGACACCTTTGTAAAGGTCGTGGCTTGGTATGATAATGAGTGGGGCTATTCCAACAAGCTCCTTGACCTCGTTCTCTATATGAACGAAGTGGATCACCGCTGAGTTTTTCCCAAAATGTTCCGGCGCCCGCTATCCAAGCGGGCGCCGGTTTTTTGCGGGCAGAGCCATCCCCCGGATGTCCCGCCTATATATACAGCACAACCCCCCATTGGTCCATCGCCAATGGGGGGCCTACTCGTTGATTGGATTGTCCAATACCTCTTACCTCTTGCTTTCTTTAGTTCCGTTCGGATGCCGGAGAAATTCTGGAATGCCGGGACTCAGATTTTGCCAATCCATAAAACATCGGATACACGCAGACGTCTGCTTTGGGATCCCCCAAAATTCGCTCGTGTGGCTCATCATAGTGAGTGTGTTTCGTTTTTGGTCTTGCTGAGGTCGTTTTCCTGCCGTTTCTTTTTATCCGAACGGTGCTGGGGTCTTCAGGTTTTTGGAATCTCTTGAGCTTTCTTAGCCCATGGGACTCACTCCTTTCCTGTGTCTATAATGTACAATACTTTTTAAAAATTGTCAAGTGCATTTGTGCAGTTTTTATATTTTTTACAAAAGAATTTGCGGGAATCAAGCAGTTCGCACAAAACAGCGCCCAGTGTATTTTCTCCGTTCTTTTCCCGCCGCTACAGCTGCAAATAAATGCGGCACCAGGGCCGTCGCATCCCGCCGGCACGATTTTTTATTTTTGTTGGAAAAACAACATACTTGCTCCCGCTCCCATGCGATACTGTTTTCAGCAAAGCAAGCGCCGCTTTTGCGGCGTATTTTGAGAATGGAAGTTCAAAAAGGAGTGATACTATGATTCGCAGGATCATTAAAATTGACCGGGAGCGGTGCAACGGCTGCGGCCTGTGTGCCCAGGCCTGTCACGAAGGCGCCATCGGCATGGTGGAGGGAAAAGCCCAACTGCTGCGGGACGACTACTGTGACGGCCTGGGAGACTGCCTGCCGGTGTGTCCCACAGGTGCCATTACCTTTGTAGAGCGGGAGGCCGCCCCCTATGACGCCGCAGCGGTGGCCCAGTCCCAAAAAAGCGCCTCCCGCAAGGAAGGTCCCCACAGCTGCCCCGGCTCTGCCTGCAGTTCGATTCCCGGAAGGAGCCATGCACCCGCTTCCCCCGCAGTTTCCCAGGGCTGCCCCGGCAGCCGGGTTCAGACGCTCAAGGCCTCGGCGGCCGGTGTGCCTGCCCCGGCCGGCGGCCCCGTCTCTCACCTGGCCCAGTGGCCGGTGCAGATCAAGCTGCTGCCTGTGGAGGCGCCCTTTTACCAGGGGGCCAGACTGCTGGTGGCAGCGGATTGCACCGCTTTTTCCCGGGGAGATTTCCATCAGCGGTTCATGCAGGGCCGGATCACCATGATCGGCTGCCCCAAGCTGGATTCGGTCGATTACGCCGAGAAACTATCAGAGATCTTCCGCTGCAACGACATTCAAGATGTCACCGTCGTGCGCATGGAGGTCCCCTGCTGCGGCGGAATCCAGCGGGCGGTGGAAGCCGCCCTGGCCGCCAGCGGGAAAAAGATCCCCTGGCAGGTGGTCACTCTGGGCCGGGATGGATCCATTTTAGGTGAAGTACACCACGAAACGGAGGAATGATTATGAACGCCACTGTAAACAGCTCTTGTATTGGCTGCGGCCTGTGCGCCGACACCTGCCCCGCGGTCTTTTCCATGGGGGATGACGGTTTGGCTCACGGAGGCCCTGTCCCCGTGGAGGCGGAGATCAGCGCTGAAGAGGCCCGGGACAACTGCCCCGCCGAGGCCATCGACTTGGACGCGTGAGCATTTGAAAAGCCCGCCCATGCACGAGCATGGGCGGGCCTTTTGTTATAGGACAGGTCCTGTGTCCGGCCAGAGCCGCCGTCAGGTATTGTCCGGACTGATGGCCTCCCGGAACAGCAGGCGCCGCAGGGCCTTTGCGTTGAAGGGAATCAGGGGATAGAGATACCCCTTTCCTACCAGGGGCTTGGACGTGGCCAGCAAAACGATGATGGTGAACGTACCGAGGAGGAACCCCCACAGCCCCAGCCATGCCGTCAAAAGCAAGAGGCCCACCCGCAGCAGCTTGAAGGCATATCCCATCTCATAGCTGGGCTGGGCGAAGCTGGCCACAGATACAAACGCCATATACACCAGCACTTCCGGTCCCAGCCATCCTGACTGGACGGCGAAATCCCCCAGGATCAGGGCTCCCAGCAGGGAAAAGGAGTTGGAAAGGGAGTCCGGGGTGTTCAAAGACGCCAGCTTCAGTACGTCGATGAGAAACTCCACCACCAAAAGCTGGCTGAGCAGGCTCAGTGCCACCGGCCCCGGTGAGGACAGAAAGTTCAGCCACTCCGGCAGAGCGCTGCTGTTGACCATGAGATACCACGCCGGGGTGATAAACAGGGAGATGAGAAACACCACAATGCGCAAAAGCCGCAGATAGGTGCCGATCAAAGGCGGGAAATAAAACTCGTTGGCCTCTTGGGTAAAGTCAAAAAATGTGGTGGGCAGGATCATCACAGACGGGGAGTTGTCGATCATCAAAATGATGTTGCCCTCCAAAATGCTGGCGGCGGCGGTATCAGGCCGCTCCGTATAGCGCACCTTGGGAAAGGGGTTGTACCACTGCTTGGGCCGGATGGCCTCCGCCACGCTCTCCTGTCCCATGGTCAGGGAGTTGACATCGATGGCGTCCAGCTTTTGCCGCAGCTCTTTTAGGAGGGACTGGTCCACCCGGTCCTCCAGATAGCAAATCACCACATCCATCCGGGCCCGCCGCCCTGCCTTTCTCCCCTCCATGGTGAGGCTGGGATCCCGGATCCGGCGGCGAAGCAGCGCCATATTGGGCACCACCGCCTCGATAAAGCCGTCGTGGGATCCCCGCAGCACCTTGCCGTCCGGGGGCTCCTGAACGCCCCGGCAGGGATATTCCTTGGCGTCGATCAGGGCTGCCCCCTCCACGCCTTCCACCAGCAGCAGCGCTTTGCCCATCAGAACAGAGGTGACGATCTCCTTGGGATTGCGGCTGGTATCCGCCTCGGAAAATGTGACGAACCTGGCAATGAACGTCTCCATATCCGTCACCTGCCGGACCTGGTCCTCTGTCCGGGTCAGCCAAAAGGCCCCCATGCGCTCAATGGTCTCGTCCCGGCCAAATCCGTCAATGACCCACAGGCGGGCACGCCGGCCCCCGATGAGGTAATCCCGGCTGACCATATCACAGCTGCGGCCCACACCTAATATCTGATTAAAATACGTGGTATTTTCGTTGTAATCCTTTGACAGTTGTTCCATGCTCCACCTCCGAATATAGCCATAGTATGGCTGTTAGACAGGGGAAGTATGAAAAAACGGAGGGCCCTTTTCAGGGCTCCTCCGCTAAGATCTCAATCCGGAAAACATTGGCCACGTCGGCATCCGGGCAGCACACCCGGATCTCTCCGCTGCGCCCCGGCGGCACAGTGCCCCCGTAGCGCAGGATATCCACATAGGGAAATACCGCGTGCAGCGCCATGGGGCAGAGCCTGCCCCGGTCCTGGTCAAAGTCGAAGCAATCTCCCATCTGGTGTCCCCGATGGCAGCCCCCCGGCCCCAGGCGATCCACCAGTGTGATGCGAATGGCGGGTCTTTTCATCTCCATCCCTCCCCTTTATCTTTTTTATGATGATACCTTCTTTTTCCCAAAAAGTCCACAGGAACGTCCTTGCCCCTGCCCCCTTCCCAAGGCGGATTATTTTGGTGTTGTATCGGAAAAATATCGTTGCTATAATGAAAAAGCAGGTGCATTTTCCGTCTCCCACGCGAAATTGGAGGGATGACATGAACGATCTCTTTGGAAAAAAGGACTTGATCTATACCGTCTTTCAAGAGCGCAGCATCTCCAAGGCGGCGCAAAAGCTCTTTATTGCTCAGCCCTCTCTCAGTGTGATTATCAAAAAGCTGGAAGATGACATCGGCACACCGCTGTTCGACCGATCCCGCAAGCCCCTGGGCATGACCCAGGCAGGCATGGAGTACATCCGGGCCACCGAGGCCATCCGCCACGCCGAGCGAACCTTCATAAACTATGTGGACGCCCTCAATACCTTGCAGACAGGTACGCTGGCCCTGGGCAGTAACCAGCTTTTTTCTTCCCTGGTGCTGCCGGCGTACATCTCTCAGTTTCTCTCAAAGTGCCCCGGCATCCAGCTGCAGCTGGTGGACGACAATTCCACGGAACTGAAAAATCAGATCACCTCCGGCCAGCTGGACCTGGTCATTGACAACCAGGTGCTGGATGAGGAAATGTTTGAGCAGGAACTTCTCACCACGGAACAGCTCTTGCTGGCCGTCCCCTCCGCTTTTCCCTGCAACCGCGGCCTGGAGCACTGCCGCATGCAGCGGGATGATATCCTCTCCGGCCGCCATACCCTGCCCGGGATGCCCTCTCCCCCCTGACAGCCTTCGCCCAGGTCCCATTCATCTTTATGACCCGGGACAACGACACCCGGGACCGCACGGACCGCATCTTCCATCAGGGGGGCGTCAAACCCCACGTCCTGCTGGAGATCGACCGGCTGGTAACGCTGTACAGCTTTGTGGAGATGGGCACTGCCGCCTCCATTGTCAGTGATGCCCTGGTCAAGCATATTCAAAGCAGCTGCCACAGCGTCTGCTTTTATAAATTGGACTCCCCCCTGGCCCGGCGGGAGATCTATGTGGCCTATAAACGCAGCAAGTATTATTCCCGGCCATGGAGGCATTCATCCATCTTTTGACGGACACGCAGTAGATCTGTCCAGTTCATGTGAAAGGAGCAAAGGACGCTATGAAAACCATCTTTGCCGCCGCCATCACCGAGACGGTGGCCCAACTGTGCATCCAGGCCAACACTCACCTGCCCCCTGACATTGCCGCGGCCCTGGACCGCCGGCGCCGGGAGGAGCCCTGGCCCCTGGCCCAAAAGACCCTGGACCTGCTGTGGGACAACATGGAATTGGCCGGAGAGGCGCGCCTTCCCATCTGCCAGGATACCGGCATGGCCTGCGTCTTCGTGGAGCTGGGGCAGGATGTCCACATCGAAGGAGATTTTGAGGAGGCCATCCACGCAGGTGTCCGGGCGGGATATGAGCAGGGGTACCTGCGCAAATCCATTGTCTCTGACCCTCTCCGCCGGGTAAATACCGGGGACAACACCCCTGCTTCCATCACCGTGCATTTGGTGCCCGGGGACGCCTGCACCATCACGGTGGCCCCCAAGGGGTTTGGAAGCGAAAACATGAGCCGCTTGGCCATGCTCAAGCCCTCTGACGGTGCAGAGGGCGTCAAGGCCTTCGTCCTGGAGACGGTCCGCCTGGCCGGTCCCAATCCCTGTCCCCCCATCGTGCTGGGGGTGGGGATCGGCGGCAGCTTTGACAAGGTGGCCTACCTTGCCAAAAAGGCACTGCTGCGCCCCATCGACCAGAGGCACAGCGACCCCTATTATGCCGCCCTGGAACAAGAGCTCCTCCGGTCCATCAACGAAACAGGCATCGGCCCCCAGGGCTTTGGCGGAGAGACCACCTGCCTGGGATTGTCCATTGAGACGGCCCCCACCCATGTGGCGGGATTGCCGGTGGCGGTGAATGTAAGCTGCCACGTCACCCGCCGGGCCACTGCCAGACTGTAAGGAGGGATCTTGATGCAGTATCATCTCACCACTCCCGCCACCCGGGAGGCCCTTGCCCCTCTGCGGGCGGGGGACACCGTTTTTCTCTCCGGCGTGGTCTATACCGCCCGGGATGCCGCCCACAAGCGGATGATGGAGCTGCTGGACGCAGGCAAGCCCCTCCCCTTCCCTGTGGAGGGCTGCGCCATCTACTATGTAGGGCCCACCCCGGAGCGTCCCGGCGCGGTCATCGGCTCTGCCGGCCCCACCACCAGCGGCCGTATGGATGCCTACGCCCCCCGGCTCTTGGATCTGGGAGAGGCCATTATGATCGGCAAGGGCAAGCGCAGCCAGGAGGTAAAGGAGGCCGTGGTGCGCAACGGCGCCGTATACCTGGGGGCCGTAGGCGGCGCCGGGGCTTTGATGGCCAAAAGCGTCAAGTCCCTGGAGATCATCTGCTGGGAGGACCTGGGGTGCGAGGCCGTGCGCCGTTTAGTGGTGGAGGACTTTCCCCTTACGGTGATCCTGGACAGCCAGGGAGGGGACCTCTATCTCTCCGGCCCCCAGGCCTACCTCTCCTCCCGGGGATAGCGGCAAGCCGCTGCGGGGCCTCCCGCCCCCCTACTTATAAGATTTTTCCTATGGCGTTCATTGGAAGATCGGTATTTGAATCGGGCTACGCAGGACTTTATACTGGAGATATCAGGAAAGACCACGTTTTTCAGGAGGTGGCTTATGAGTCTTCACTTGTCCGCAACCCGTATGGAATCCGATTCCATCGGCACCAAAGAAGTCCCCGCCGACGCCTACTACGGCGTGCAGTCCCTGCGGGGTATGGAAAATTTCCCCATCACCGGAAGCCGCATGAATCCCCAGATGATCAACTCCCTGGCGACGCTGAAAAAGGCCTGCGCCATCGCCAACGCCCAGGCGGGGGTGTTGGACGAGGCGGTAAAAGACGCCATCTGTGAGGCCTGCGACCTCATTCTCAGCGGGAACTATCACGACGCGTTCATCGTGGATCCCATCCAGGGGGGCGCGGGAACTTCCATGAACATGAACGCCAACGAGGTCATCGCCAACATCGCCATCGAGCGCCTGGGGGGGACAGCGGGGGGATTGCACCCTTGTCCATCCCAACGACCATGTCAATTACGGCCAGTCCACCAACGACGTCATCCCCACCGCCGGGAAGATGACCTCCCTGGTCCTTTTACAGACGCTGGAAGATCGCCTCACCGGCCTCTATGAGGCGTTGGAGAAAAAGGCCGTGGAATTTGACCCCATTGTCAAGATGGGCCGCACGCAGATGCAAGACGCGGTCCCCATCCGGCTGGGGCAGGAGTTTCACGCCTACGCCACCGCCGTGGCCCGGGGGCTGGAGCGCATCCGCAACTCCAAACAGGAGCTGTACATCGTAAACCTCGGGGGCACCGCCATCGGCACAGGGCTCAACGCCGATCAAACCTACTTCCACAGCATTGTCTCCACCCTCTCCCGCCTGACAGGGATGGCGTTCAAGCAAGCCGGGGATCTCATTGACTCCACCCAGAACATCGACTGCTTTGCCGCTGTATCCGGAGCGCTGAAGGCCTGCGCCATCTCCCTTTCCAAGATCGCCAACGATCTGCGGCTGATGTCCTCCGGCCCCCGCACCGGCTTTGGGGAGATCAACCTGCCCGCCAAGCAAAACGGCTCTTCCATCATGCCCGGCAAGGTCAACCCCGTCATTCCCGAGGTGGTCACCCAAGTAGCTTACAAGATCGTGGGCAACGACATGACCATTTCCATGGCCGCCGAGGCGGGCCAGCTGGAGCTCAACGACTTTGAACCCGTGGTGTTTGAAAGTCTCTTCCAGTCCATCACCATTCTCACCAACGCGGTATACACCTTCACTGTCAACTGCGTCAGCGGCATCACCGCCAATGAAGAGCACTGCCGCTGGCTGCTGGAATCCAGCGTGGGGACCGTCACCGCCCTGTGCCCCCATATCGGCTATGCCCGGGCCGCCAAGCTGGCCAAGGAGGCCCTGAAGACCAAAACCCCCATTCAGCAACTGATCTTGGACCAGCAGATCCTCACCAAAGAGGAGCTGGGCAAGATCTTCAACACCTATGACATGACACAGCCCGGCATCTCCGGGAAAGAACTTTTAACTGTAGAATTGTAAGAGAGGATCGATCAAACATGGATTACGCAAAAGAGTCCCTGCGCCTCCACTACCAGTGGAAAGGCAAATTGGAGGTCACCCCCCGGGCCGCCGTGGACACAAAAGAGGCCCTTTCCCTGGCCTATACCCCCGGCGTTGCCCAGCCGTGCCTGGAAATTCAAAAAGACGTCAAGAAAAGCTATGAGCTCACCCGCCGCTGGAATACCGTGGCGGTGGTCACCGACGGCAGTGCCGTTTTGGGCCTGGGAGATATCGGGCCGGAGGCCGGGATGCCGGTGATGGAGGGAAAGTGCGTTTTGTTCAAGGCCTTTGGCGGCGTGGATGCCATTCCCCTTTGCATCCGCACCCAGGACGTGGACAAGATCGTAGAGACTGTGGCCCTGCTGGCAGGGTCCTTCGGAGGAGTAAATCTGGAGGACATCGCCGCTCCCCGCTGCTTTGCAATCGAGGAAAAGCTCAAGGAGCGCTGCGATATCCCCATCTTCCATGATGACCAGCACGGCACCGCCGCCATTACCCTGGCAGGCCTCCACAACGCCTTGAAAGTGGTGAACAAGACTCTGGAGCAGGTGCGGATCGTCATCAACGGCGCCGGCGCCGCCGCCATTGCCATTGCCCGACTGCTCCTCTCCGCCGGAGCCAGGGACCTGGTCCTCTGCGACCGCACAGGCGCCATCTATGCAGGGCGGACCCAGGGGATGAATCCGGTAAAAGAGGAGATGGCCCAGGTCACCAATCCGGGAAAACGCACCGGGAGTCTGGCAGACGTCCTGGCGGGGGCCGATGTATTGATCGGGGTTTCCGCTCCCAATGCCGTCACCACAGAGATGGTCCGCACCATGGCAAAGGACGCCATTGTCTTTGCCTGTGCCAATCCCACCCCGGAGATTTTCCCCGATGATGCCAAAGCGGGGGGCGCTGCGGTGGTGGCCACCGGCCGCAGCGACTTTCCCAACCAGATCAACAACGTCCTGGCCTTCCCCGCCATTTTCCGGGGTGCTCTGGATGCCCGGGCCAGCGATATCAACGATGCCATGAAGATCGCCGCCGCCAAGGCCCTGGCAGGTCTGATCGGGGAGGAGGAGCTCTCCCCGGACTATATTATCCCCGCCGCCTTCGACCCCCGGGTGCGGCAGGCCGTGTCCGCCGCCGTCTACCAGGCCGCAGTGGACTCCGGGGTGGCCCGGATCTTGTGATTTTCAAGGGGCCTTCGCATAGGGGAGGCCCCGGGGCGATTTTTCCGCTCCCGGCCCATGGACGCCCGGCTTTGTTCTCCTCCCCTGCCCTTGGGAATCGCATACGGAAAGCTCCCCGCAGTGTTTTAAAAAGGGACACCAGCTTTTAGCTGGTGTCCCTTTTTGCCATATGTCAACAGGATACATGCCCGCCAAACCGGGGCCCCACACGGTGGGACGGTACCTTTGCGCCGTACGAGCGTTTTGCCCCGGGCAAAGCCTCAGCGGAGGGCACGCCTGCGCCTTTCAACCGATCAAAGAAGAAGGCGGCCTACGGCTTCCAGAACCTAAAAGGAAAGACACGCTTTTCAGTGTGTCTTTCTTTTTGGAGGTGACACCCGGATTTGAACCGGGGAATCAGGGTTTTGCAGACCCTTGCCTTACCACTTGGCTATGTCACCGTCACACGATATTGTATGCGCCAGGGAAAATTTGATTCCCCATTGCCTGATTATCATACCGCAAGAAGCCATATTTGTCAAGGCCTTTTTCCGCAATGGAAGGCACGGAAAGGCCCGCAGGAAAAAGAAAAACTCACCATAAGCGCTTGCAGCTTATGGTGAGTTGGAGCGGGCAACGAGGCTCGAACTCGCTACCTCCACCTTGGCAAGGTGGCGCTCTACCAGATGAGCTATGCCCGCAAATGGTGCCCAGAGCCGGAATCGAACCAGCGACACGTGGATTTTCAGTCCACTGCTCTACCAACTGAGCTATCTGGGCAAATCTCCGTTCAAACAGGAGCCTGTTCGTGGAGATGGCGACCCGGAACGGGCTCGAACCGTCGACCTCTAGCGTGACAGGCTAGCGTTCTAACCAACTGAACTACCGGGCCAAATACTGTGGTGGGAACAACTGGACTCGAACCAGTGACCCTCTGCTTGTAAGGCAGATGCTCTAACCAGCTGAGCTATGCTCCCCCATTGCCGCTCTCGTCAGACGGCAAGGATTATTATATGCAAAAATACCCGTTCTGTCAACCCGGTTTTCCACTTTTTTTAATTTTTTCTCCGGGAAGCCCGTCTGTTCTCCAGATCCGCAATCAGGGCCTGCAGCTGCTGGGCGTCAAAACGCTGCACGTTATCGCAGAACTGGCAGCGCAGTTCCGCACCCCCCTGCTCCTCCAGCATGGCCCGCAGCTGGTCTGGCCCCAGGCTGATCAAAGCCCGCTCCATCCGCTCCCGGCTGCAGTAGCAGCGGTATGCGATGGGGCTCTCCTCCAGGATCTCCAGCTCAAAATCCGGCATCACCCGGCGCAGCAGGCTCTGAGGGTCATCCTCCTGCTGCAGCAAGGAGGTGACCGCTCCGGCAGCCATGATGCCGCCTTCCACCTTGGTGATGACATCCTCCCCCGCGCCGGGGAGCAGCTGGATCAGATACCCTCCGGCTGCCAGAACGCTTTGGTCCCGATCCACCAGGACTCCCAGGCCGCAGGCTGTGGGGATCTGCTCTGACTCCACAAAATAGGCCGCGAGATCCTCAGCGATCTCCCCGCCCATCAGCCCCACACTGCCCACATAGGGCTCCTTCATGTTCAGATCCCGGATGACCGTCAGCGTGCCGTCGCACCCCACAGCCCTTCCCACATCCAGCTTCCCGTCACTGCGCAGAGGAAGGTCCACCCCAGGGTTGCTGACGCTGCCCCGGACGTTTCCGGCATTGTCTGACACCGCCAAAAGCGTGCCCAGGGGGCCGCCGCCCTTGATCTGCAGCGTAAGGCTGGCGCCGTCCTCTTTCAGGGCATTGCCCATCATGGACGCCGCCGCCAGCGTGCGTCCCAGAGCAGCCGTGGCCACCGGCAGCGTCCGGTGGATCTGGCGGGCCCGCTCCGTCAGTTCCCGGGTAGAAACTGCCACCGCCTTGACAAAACCATCCCGGGAAATGGCCCGGACCAAACGATCGCTCATGAAATAAACTCCTTTTCCGCTTCTTCCCGCCGCCTGCAGCGCACCTGCCAGCGGTCCTCCTGAGGCCGGGGCGGCTTTTGGGTCAGGTCCCCGGTAAATGAAATCTCTGCAAACCCAGACCCGCTGAGACAGCGCTCCAGCTCCTCTTTTTCCCACGCCCGTTCCCGGTGCTCTTCATAGTCCCGCTCCCAGGCCCCGTCCCGCCGGAGGCGGAACAGATCCACCTGATAGGTACAGATCTTTGTCTTCTCCGAAAAGAAGGTCCGCCAGAGGCAAAAACTCTCCTCCGTCTCGTCGCTGTACATCTGCCGGTCCATCCGCCGCAGCTTATAGGGTGTGTTCACATCCATCAAAAATATGCCGCCGGGCCTGAGATAGCGGTACACGTTCTCAAAAGTTCTGCGCAGATCCCGCTCACGGGTAAGATAATTCAAAGAGTCCATGGTGGACACCACTGCGTCCACCGGGTGCATCAGCTTCAACCGGGTCATATCCTGGCACAAAAACAGCGGCGGCGGGGCACTCAGATCCGCCGCCTTGGCCGCAGCCTGGGTCAGCATCTCCTCGCTGGCGTCCACCGCGATCACCTCATAGCCCTTGCAGGAGAGCAGGTACGCAATGGTCCCTGTGCCGCAGCCCAGGTCCAACACGGTCTTGACCGCAGGCTTTTGCCTGCGCAAAATCCGATCCAGGTAATCGGCGCGGCGGCGGTAATGGGCATCGCTCATCAAACCGTCATAGCTGCTGGCCAGGGCGTCATAACTGCTCATTTCTTCCGCTTTTTCATCCGGTCAAAGACCTTTTGATAGGCCCCTGTGCCAAAGCTCAGCGAGCGGTTCACCCTGCTGATGGTGGCACTGGAGGCACCGGTACGCTCCAGAATCTCGCTGTAGATCATCCCATCGTCCAGCAAAGACGCCACCGTAAAGCGCTGTTCCATGGAACGCAGTTCAGAGATGGTGCAAAGATCCTGGAAAAATGCGTAGCACTCCTCTTCGTCCTTCAGCTGCAAGATCGCCTTGTACAGCTGATCATCCTTTTCCTTTTTGCCGATTTGAACCATGGGCGCACCCCTTTCCGGCAGGCCGCCGCCTGCCAGCCGCCCCTCTGAGGGCAGCATGTGATTTCACATTTTACCTGTTTATTGTAGCATCGTACAGTAGCATAGTAAAGAGTCCGGAAAAGAAAATTTTTGCCAGGGGTGCCTTTGCCCCTTGCCGCCCGCACCATCGCCCGTCCCCTCTCATAGGCTGGGTCAAAGTCTTTTAGCGGAAAGGAGCGGGCGCGGATGCGGGAAATATTGACACAGCTGCGGACGGAGTCCTTCGTAATGGAGCGGACATGGACGGTGGATGACCTGCCGGTATTGCAGGCCCGCATCACCCTTCCCCAGCCAGTGGGCACCAGCCGTATCCACCGGCGGATCAACCGATATTACCAAACTCAGGGGCGGGCTTTTTTGCGTTATTGCCAGCGCTTTTTGCTGCCGGAGGCCACCCGGCGCCATCAACTGGCCCTGGAGGCCGGGTCCATCCCCCCCTGCGAGACGGCACAGCTGGACTACCACATTACTTATAACGACGCGGGGCTATGGAGCCTGTACACCCAATCCCGGGAAATCGACGAAGGGGGCAGGCCTCTGCTGATACGCCGGGGGGATACCTGGGATCTGCAGATCGGCTGCCCTGTGCCCCTCTCCTCCTTCTTCCCTCCCCACTTCCCCTGCAAACGGCGCCTGAGCGCCTTTGCGGCGGAGGAGGTGGACCGGCGGCAGCGCTGCGGCGTGCTGCAGCCGTTGGACGGCTGGCGTCGGAAGCTGCGCCGCCGCTTCAATTCCCGCAATTTCTACCTGACGGAAGGCGGGCTTGCCTTCTTTTACCCCATGTATGCCATCGCTCCGGGGCCGGCGGGGATTCCGGTATTCACCCTGGCCCGGGGGCAAGGGTCGCTGCTGGTCCCGCCCTCCGCTGACCGGCAGGAAAAACCACCGCTGTCTGACGGCAGCGGTGGTTAATTGAGAATGGCGTTACTTCCCGGCCCTCTGGACGCCGTGGGTGGTCTTGAGGACCATCCCCGTCAGGGCCAGCAGAGCAATGGCGTTGGGAATCACCATAAGGTTGTTGAACATATCCGTCAGCTCCCAAACCAGGTCGCTGGAGGTAAGGGTGCCCAGGAAGATAAACACCAGAGCGATCACCGTATAAATCACCGTACAGGCTTTGGGGGACTTTTTCCCAAAGAGATACAGCGCGTTGATCTTTCCAAACAGATTCCACCCCAGGATGGTGGAAAAGGCGAAGAAGAACAGGCACACCGCCACAAAGGCAGAGCCAAGCTCCGGGGTCATGACGCTGCCAAAGGCCGTCTGGGCCAAATTGGTCTTGTCGATGGTGGCGGCAACAGCGTCCGTATAGCCCTCTGCAAGAATCCCGGAGGGGGTATAGAGCGTAGAGATGATCACCAGGGCATTGAGGGTCAGCACCACAAAGGTGTCGATAAAGACGCCCACCATAGCCACCACACCCTGCTCATGGGGCTCTTTGACATTGGCCTGGGCGTGAGCGTGGGGCGTGGAGCCCATAACTGCCTCATTGGAGAAAAGGCCCCGCTTGGCACCCTGGCTGATAGCGGTTTTCAGCGCATAGCCGAATCCGCCGCCGATAATGGCCTGAGGAGCAAAGGCGTATTGAAAGATCATGGCAAAGGTAGCGGGGAGGTAGCGCAGCCGGACCACCAAGATGAACACGGCGCCCACCAAAAAGACGCAGGCCATCACCGGCACCAGCTTTTCGCACACAGAGGCCAGACGCTGCACCCCACCCAAGAAAATTACGGCGCAGATCACCACCAGCACGATCCCCATCACCCAGGAGGGGATCCCAAAGGCGGTTTCAAACGTGGAGCCGATGGAGTTGGATTGGACCATGCAGCCCATAAAGCCCAGGGCCAGGATGATGGCCACGGCAAAGAAACCCGCCAAAAATTTCCCGAAGGCGCCCCGGAAGGCAGTGGTAATGTAGTAGACAGGCCCGCCCAGGATATTCCCATTCTTATCCCGGATCCGGGTCTGCTGGGCCAGCGTGGCCTCGGCATAAATAGTAGCCATTCCGAAAAAGGCAATGACCCACATCCAGAAAATGGCGCCGGGTCCGCCGGTGAGAATGGCGCCGGAGGCGCCTACGATATTGCCCGTGCCCACCTGGGCGGCAATGGCCGTGGCCAGCGCCTGGAAAGAGCTCATGCCGCTTTCATGGCGCCCGCCGTGAAGGGACAAGCTGCCAAAGACCCTGCGCATCCCCTCTCCAAAGCAGCGCACCTGGACAAACCGGGTGCGGATGGAATACACCAGCCCCACACCAATGAGCAAAAATACCAAAATGTAGTCCGACAAATAGGCATTGATCTTCTGTACCACCGGCAGCAGTGCCGCGCTGACCGCCCCCACCGTCTCCATTACTTGATCCATCATAACCCTCTCCTTTTGACCAGCAAACAAGCGGCTGGCAAAAGCCAGCCGCTCCGGAGAATGGGCGCAAAAGCGTGCAGGCGGAAACTTCGCCTGTATACTCTGTCCTTTGACCTGAGAGATTCAGCGGCCCACAGCCGCCTTGCACCTTCGGTACCCCTTACGGGGATTCTCCAGAGCCACATCCATTCTTAGTCCCCGCCCGTTTCCGGGCACCTGAGAGTGTTACTCCTTCGGTAAGCCATCGGCTTTTTCCTAAGAACTTCGTTTGCCAATATGAATTTACAAGGGATACCTTACCATGTCCGCAGCAGGAAGTCAACTCTCTTTTTTACATAAATTCTCCCGCTGTGCGGGGCTGCCCCCCGTCAAGGTGTCGTTTTTGGGGGCTCTTCCTCCGTCTCCATCCCGCCGATAGGGATATCCCGGTGCTCCACGGCGGTGGAAAATACGATCAGGGTATTGGTCCTTCCAAACCGCTGCAGTTCACTGATAAACCCCTCCAGCTGCATGGTGGTGTGGAACACCACCTGGATGAGCATGGCATAGTCCCCCGTCACATGGCAGCACTCCACCACATTGGGGACAGACCGGATAAAGGGATAAAACTCCTTTTGCTGATAGGGCTCCATCTCCAGGTTGATGAAGGCCTTGATCTGGTATCCGAACATCTCGCAGTTCACCGCGGCGTGATATCCTGTGATGATCCCCCGCCGTTCCAGGCGCTCCATCCGTGCCGAAACCGCCGGGGAGGACAGCTGCACCTCCTGGGCAATGTCCTTCACCGAGGTCCGGGCATCCTGCTGCAGGATCTGCACAATTTTCCGGTCAATGGCGTCCAGGGCATACATGGGCATTCTCCTTTCCCCGTTCTAACCGGGAGTATAGCATAATTTTCCCGCTTTCGTCAACGAAGGATCTGCTATTATAAAAACCATTTTAATCATTATATTATTTAAAACAAGATTTCCCCTATAAAGGAAACGGATTCTCTCCAAAGATACCCCTTCCCTGCGCCCTGGAAAAAGGACCGTGACAGGGCCAGGGCAATTGGGGTATAATGGGCGTATCCATTGCAATTACTTGCAGAATTGACACAAAGAGTACAAACGGGCTCTGTATGGTAAAGGGGAAAGGAGGGGTGCGGGATGAACAACCGGATCCTGATTGTAGAGGATGAGCGCAAGCTGCGGGAGGTCCTTTGCGACTACTTCGCCAGCAAGGGGGACCTGCCCGTTCAGGCAGCCAATGGCCGGCAGGCCCTGGACCTGCTGGAGGAGGAAGCATTTGACGCGGTGCTGCTGGACATCATGATGCCCCAGCTGGACGGCCTCTCCGTGTGCCGGGCGGTACGCAGGGAAAACGATGTGCCCATTATCCTTCTCACCGCCCTTTCTGATGAGGAGGACAAGCTTTTAGGCTACGAACTGGGGGCGGACGATTATGTGACCAAGCCCTTTATCATGTCGGTCCTCTATGCCAAAACCGTGGCCCTGATCAAGCGCAACCAGCGCAATGTCCTCACCGGCCAACGGATGGAGGCCGGTGGCATTACCCTGGATCTGACTGCGAGAATCGTCCTGGCGGGCAAACGGGAGGTGGTCCTGACCCCCAAGGAGTTCTCTCTTCTGCGCTGCCTCATGCAAAACAAGAACCTGGTGATGAGCCGGGAACAGCTGCTGGTGAAATGCTGGGGCTATGATTACGAGGGGGAGAGCCGTGCGGTGGACACCCACATCAAGCGCCTGCGGGAAAAGCTGGGAGAACACGCCTCCTGCATCAAGACCGTCATCAAGGCGGGCTACCGGCTGGAGGGGTGAGGATGAAACAGATCTCCAAAGGATACTACATTGCCGCCGGGGCGCTGCTGATCTGGGCGGGCATGGACTTCTTTCACTATTTTGTCATCGGCCAGGATCTGCTCTCTCATTATGAGGGAGAGGCCGTGATGGTGCAGCTGGTGCGAAACAGCCTTTTCCAGGGGATCGGAAAGATGCTCCTCAGCGACCTGATCTTGTTGATCGGATGGCTGCGGAGAGGGAAAAAGGAGCGGCAACTCCCACGCTCCACCCCGGTCATTGCCGCCCTGCTGGCCCTCTCCATCCTGGGGACGTGGCTTGTCTCCATGGGCTGCCTCACCGCGGTCACCGCCCAGGAGATCTTTGACCAACTGTATGCCGTGAGCTACGATTTTCCGGACACCGTGGACCGCTCCGGCATGCTGGGGGACTTTTACGATCCCAGTTTCAGCCGCTACGGCTATCAGTATCAGCGCCCGGACGTCCTGGAGTGGAGCGCACTGCGGGCCATCTCTCAAAACGCGTCCAGATATTCTTCCAGCCAGGGGGCGTACGGATCCTACTCCCAGCAGGGCTCCAAACTCATCCGGGATGTCCGCTATCCCATGGAGACGGCGGTGCTGTTCTATGACGGAGCGGGAAACCTCCTCCACAGCAGCGATGAAGACGTGCTCTTTTTCACCTACTACACCCAGGCGGAGTGGGATGCCGGGAAGGACTCCGCCTCCGGGCTCCATTACGGCTGGATGGACATGAGCCAGGGAAAAGACGCCGAAAACCCAGAGGATGACCCCTACCGTATGATCCGCGCCATGTATGCCGCCGCCCACAACCTCTATGCCCTGTCAGCCCTCCGGGTCACGGGGACCTTCTCCGGCAATGAGCTGCTGCCCCGCACCCTGGAATATGTCACCGACACCCAGATCCACCAGGTATTGGAGAGTACCGATGCATTCTCCACAGGGGAGAGCAGCTACGCCTATACCGTCTCCGGCGTGGACCGTACCGGCCTTTTGGACTGGCAAACCCTGTTTGACCGGGGCGGAGCGTACCAGGGCGAAGATCTGGTCACAGTCTACATCCAGTACCCGGAGATGTGGACGTACGAAGCAGAGCCCCTCACTTACGAGGGCATGACATACGAAAGCCTGGCCGCCCTGACAAAAGAGCTGGACTTCCCCCCCAAGGGAGATATTTATTCCTCCAGCAATACCTTCCGCTCCATGAGCAAGTATGGTCTTACGGAGCTGCTGGTCTTCAGCGGGTGGCGCTATGCCGACTACGCCAGGTTTGAGGGGGACATGGGGGAAACGCCGGAGACAGAGCTGATCCTCATCACCGCCATCCGCAGCAACCCCCTTGCCTGCGCGGTCAGTGCCCTGCGGAACATCTACATCGTCACAGGGCTCATCGCCCTGGCGCTGGTGGCTGCCGTGCAGGGCCAGATCCGGAAAAATCTCACCCAGCCCATGGAGAATGTGATCCGAGCCATGGAAAACGGCGGAGAACTTTTGTACCATCCGGAGGGCAAGTCGGAAATGTGGCGGGAGGCCCAGCGCCTCATCCGGGCCTATGAGCAGTGGAACGACCTGCGCCGTATGCGCAAAAATGAGATTGCCCGTCTTAACGCCGCCCTGAAATACGCCAGGGACGCCGAGGAAAACCGCCGGCAGATGACCTCCAACATCGCCCATGAGCTGAAAACGCCCCTGGCGGTGATCCACAGCTATGCCGAGGGGCTCCAGGAGCGCATCGCCGAGGACAAGCGGGACAAGTACCTCCAGGTGATCCTCTCCGAGACACAGCGGATGGACAGCATGGTGCTGGAGATGCTGGACCTGTCCCGCCTGGAGGCGGGGAAGGTAAAGCTCTCCCGGGATCCGTGCTCCCTGATCCGCATCACCCGTTCCGTCTTTGAAAAGCTGGAGCGGGCGGCTCAGACCAAAAATCTCCAAATTACATACCAGTTTCCAGAGGACTTCACAGTGACTGTGGACGAAAGCCGCATCACCCAGGTGATCGAAAACTTTGCCACAAACGCCGTCAAATACACCCCTGTTGGGGGAAAAATCCGGGTGCGGATCCAAAACAGCAGGGGTAAAATATCCTTCAGCGTAGAAAATCAGTGCTCTCCCCTTCCCCAGGAGGTCTTAGACAAGGTGTGGGACACCTTCTACCGGGCGGAGGAGTCCCGCCCTGAGGGGGGCACCGGTCTGGGTCTTGCCATTGCCAGGAGCATCATCCAGCTCCACGGCGGAACCTGCTCTGCAGAAAATACAGATATGGGCGTCCTATTCCGCTTCACCCTCACACAGTGACCTTTTCCGAGCCAAGGCCCTTTCCAGACGGATGCAGTATGGAGAAACTGCGCAAAAAAGGCCGGCATGGCTGTGCCATGCCGACCTTTTCCATATCGCTTTTTCCCGCTTTTTCCCGGTTTTTCCGAAAATAGGCCGCTGTTGGCGCCGGAAATACGCCTTTAAAAGTCGGCGTTGCCCACAGTACGGGGGTGTAGCTCCACATCCCGGATGTTGGATACGCCGGTCAAATACATCACCATCCGCTCAAAGCCCAGGCCATACCCCGCATGACGGCAGGAGCCATAGCGCCGCAGGTCACAGTACCACCAGTAGTCCTTCGGATTCATCCCCAGCTCCTGAATGCGGCTCTCCAGGATCTCCAACCGCTCTTCACGCTGGCTGCCGCCAATGATCTCGCCGATACCCGGCACCAGGCAGTCCGCGGCGGCCACGGTCTTGCCGTCGTCGTTGAGGCGCATATAAAAGGCCTTGATCTCCTTGGGATAGTCCGTGACGAACACCGGTTTTTTGTATACCTGCTCCGTTAAATACCGCTCGTGCTCCGTCTGCAGATCCGTGCCCCATTCCACCTTATAGTCAAACTGATTGTTGTGCTCCTTCAGGATCTCCACTGCCTCGGTGTAGCTCACCCGCCCGAAGTCGGAGGAGGCCACATGCTCCAGCCGCTCCTTGAGGCCCTTGTCCACAAAGGCATTGAAGAAATCCATCTCATCGGGGCAATGCTCCATGACATAGCGGATGATGTATTTGATCATATCCTCCGCCACATCCATATAGTCCGTGAGATCCGCAAAGGCCATCTCCGGCTCAATCATCCAAAACTCCGCGGCGTGGCGGGCCGTGTTGGAATTCTCCGCCCGGAAGGTAGGCCCGAAGGTATAGACATTGCCGAAGGCCATGGCAAAGTTTTCGGCGTTGAGCTGTCCGGACACCGTGAGGTTGGCCCGCTTGCCGAAGAAATCCTTGGTGTAGTCCACGGTCCCATCCTCGTTCTTGGGCACGTTTTCCAGATCCAAGGTGGTCACCTGGAACATCTCACCGGCGCCCTCGCAGTCACTGGCGGTGATCAGGGGGGTGTGGACATACACAAATCCCCGCTCCTGGAAGAACTTGTGAATGGCATAAGCCGCCGTGCTGCGCACCCGGAACGTGGCAGAAAAGAGGTTCGTCCGGGGCCGCAGATGCTGGATGGTCCGGAGAAATTCCAGGCTGTGGCGCTTTTTTTGAAGGGGGTAGTCCGGGGTGGAGATACCCTCCACCTCGATGGATTCCGCCCGCAGCTCCAGAGGCTGCTTGGCCTCCGGCGTCAGAACCACCGTGCCTGTGATGATCAGCGCCGCCCCCACATTTTGGGCTGCAATGTCCTTATAATTCTTCAGGCTGCCCGCTTCCATCACCACCTGGAGATTTTTGAAGCAAGAGCCGTCGTTCATTTCAATAAAGCCGAAGTTTTTCATGTCCCGGATGGTCCGGGCCCAGCCCCCCACCGTCACACGTTGCCCGGACAGCCGCTCTTTGTCAGCAAAAATAGCTGCAATTTTCGTATAGCTCATGATTCTTCCCCTGTTTTCAAGATTGGCATTGGTTTTGCATAATTATGGATATTGTACTCCTCTTTTCTCCTTTTTACAAGAGGAAAGCGGCTTTTCCTGGCCTTTGGCAGTATTTGAAATACAAAATATTTTCCCCAGGAAAAAATAAGGCTTGAATTTCCATATATGATTGGCTATAATAATGAAGCACACTTTGCCGGTGTGATGGAATTGGTAGACGTGACGGACTCAAAATCCGTTGGTAGCGATACCGTGTGGGTTCGAGTCCCACCACCGGCACCACGTCGGAGCAAGCTTTGCATCGCTTGCTCCGACGTCTTTTTATGCCCATAGTAAAAAAGGCATTATCCCCCGCTTCCTTTTTTCCTCAAACCGGACCGGCTTTACCCGAAAAGGGTATACCCGCATCCGCAGGGCGGCAAGGCCGCCCACGGATGCGCAGGCGCTGGGTCCCGGTTTGTTTTTTTATATGCAGCATCCATGCCCCAGAATGCCCTATGCCAACCACTCCTCCCACGCCCTGGCAAAGAGATTGTCTTTCAGGCAGACAAAATAGAACGCGCCATTCATGGGCGCTCCCGCCAGATCAAAGCGCGCCAGCGTCCCCTGGGCAAGTTCCCGCTCCACCACCGGCGCATACAAAAAGGAGACGCCCAATCCATCCGCTACCAGTGCCTTGATGGTGGCAAAGTCGCTGATGGCAACCACATTTTCAAAACTGCGCAGCGTGCGGTTTTGCCGGCGCAGCGCATCTTCAAAGATTCCCCGGGTGCCGGAGCCCACCTCCCGTAGAATCACCCGCTCTCCCAGCAGCTCATCCAAAGGCACCTGTCGGCCCGCCAGCCGGTGATCCGGGGGGCAGACGCCGAAAAAATCCTCCCGGCGGAAAAGCCGCGTCTCATACCGGCTGCTCTCAAAAAAGCCCTCCACCAGCACGAAGTCCAGCCGTCCCTCCTCCAGGGAGCGGAGCAATGCCTGGGTATTGTCCACCAGTAAGGAGAAGTTTGCCTCCGGGTGCGCCTGCAAAAAGCGCTCCACTTTGGGCGCGATCACATACTCCCCAATGGTCTTGGAGGTCCCCACCCGCAGGGAGACAGGCGCCTCTGCCGCCATGGCCGCCTCGATTTTCTGCGCATTATACGCCATGGAGCGGGTAAACTCCTGCAGACGCACGCCTGCCTCCGTCAGATGCAGGACCTTTCCCTCATAGGAAAAAAGCCGGCAGCCATAGTGCGCTTCCAGATAGTGAATATGATGCGTCACCGCCGGCTGTGTTAAACACAGCCGCTGCGCCGCCCGGGTATAATTCATCGTTTCGCAAAGTACCAAAAACGTCTCCCAGCGAGGATCCAGCATATCCATCACCCATTATTTCAATTTATAGTTAGATTACAATTCTTCATTTTATTTTATCGTTCCTTGGGAGTATAATCAAGGGCGCCTCAGGAAAATTTGCCAAAAAGAGAGGATGCAAATGGAATTTTTGAAAAAGACTGCCCCGGGACTGCTTGTCTGCCTGGTCCTGGCCGTTCCCAGCTGGCTGCTGGGCCGCGCGCTCCCCGTGGTGGGAGGGCCGGTATTTGCCATTTTGTTGGGAATGGTGGTATCTCTGGTCTTTGGCCAGCGGGAGGTCCTGCGGCCGGGGATCGCCTTCACCTCCAAAAAGATCTTGCAATACGCGGTCATTTTACTGGGCTTTGGCCTGAATCTCTCGGAAATCGCAAAGGTGGGGCTTTTGTCCCTACCCATCATCTGCGCCACCATCACTGTCTCCTTGCTGATCGCGTGGTTCCTCTGCCGGCGCCTTTTAATGCCCAAAAACATCTCCGTACTGGTGGGGGTGGGCTCCTCCATCTGCGGCGGTTCCGCCATCGCCGCCACCGCGCCTGTCATCGGCGCGGACGATGAGGAGATCGCCCAATCCATCTCCGTCATTTTCCTCTTCAATATTTTAGCCGCGCTGTTTTTCCCCACACTGGGGGGGATCCTGGGGATGAGCAACGAGGGCTTCGGCCTCTTCGCGGGGACTGCCATCAACGACACCTCCTCTGTGACGGCCGCCGCCGCCACCTGGGATGTCCTCCACGAAACCGGCGGCACCGTGCTCAACTACGCCACCATTGTGAAGCTCACCCGCACCCTGGCCATCATTCCCATCACCCTGGCACTGGCCTTTTGGCGCACCTGGCAGGTCAAGCGGGGCAGCGATGTTTCCAGCGGCACCTTTTCTCTGGGAAAGGTCTTTCCCTTTTTCATCCTCTTTTTCGTGCTTGCCTCTGTCATCACCACCGTTTCCACCATGGCAGGGGCAGATCCCGGGCTGTTCCAGCCCCTTAAAGAACTGTCCAAGTTTTTTATCATTCTGGCCATGGCTGCCATTGGACTGAACACCAACCTGATCAAACTGATCAAAACCGGCGGAAAACCCATTTTACTGGGGGGCTGCTGCTGGCTGGGAATCACCTGTACCAGCCTGCTGGCCCAGCACCTGGGAGGACTGCTGTAAAAGAAAGGCGGTTTCAAAGCCGCCGCTACATACAAGGAGGAGCATCATGCTGTACGACATTCTCATTATCGGAGCCGGCCCCGCCGGAATCAGCGCAGGCATCTATGCTGTGAGCCGGGGCAAGAAAACCCTGATCCTGGAACAGTCCCAGGTGGGAGGCATCATCGGAAAAGTCTCCACCGTTACCCACTACACCGCCCTGGTGCCCCATGAGACCGGGGCCACATTTGCCGCCCGGATGAAAGAGCAGGCCCTGTGCGCCGGCGTGGAGATCGCCTATGAGAAGGTCACCGCCGTGGATCTGGCAGGGGACATCAAAACCATCTCCACAGATAAAGGCGTCCACCAGGCCCGGCGGGTCATCCTGGCCAACGGAGGCACTCCCCGCAAGCTGGGGATCCCCGGAGAGGACGCGCTGGACGGCAAGGGCATGGGGATGAACGCCGCCAAAGACGCCGCCGCCTATACCGGAAAAAGCATCTATGTGGTGGGTGGTGCGGACGGCGCCGTAAAAGAGGCCTTGTATCTGGCCTCCTTTGCCAAGCAGCTGACCATCATCCACTTTGAAGACCAGCTGGGCTGCATCGCGGAATTCCGTCAGAAGGTGGCCGCCACCGGCAACATCACCCTTCGCCTGGCCTCCCGGCTCCATGGCGTTTACGGCCGGGAGCAGGTAGAGCGCCTGGAGATCGCCAGCGAGCGGGACGGCAGCATCGAGACCATTGAGGATCCCGGCTGCGGCGTATTCGTATACGCGGGGGTGCTGCCCAACACAGATCTTTACACCGGCCTTGCCCTGCAGGACGGCTACATTCTCACCAACGACAAGATGGAGGCCTCTCTCCCCGGGGTCTACGCCGCAGGGGACATTCGGCTCAAGCAGGTACGCCAGGTATCCACCGCCGTAGCAGACGGCACCATCGCGGCCATCAACGCCGCCTTATCATAAAGGAGACGGCGGCCCCTGTCTCAAGAGACTCCGCCATCCCTTCATGCCCCCTCTTACAGCAGTACGCCGCAAGGGAAATCCCCTTGCGGCGTACGTCTTTTTCTTTTCAGGGTATTTCCCCGGTGGCATTGGCTCCCAGGCCACCCTTTCCCTGCCCCTCTTTTCGGCCCGGCCCATAGCCCTGGCCCTCTCCGTTTCCATCTCCATGGTGCTGGCCGCGGCCGGGACTTTCCCAAAGAGACCCCTCCCCGCCGGAGAGCGTTTCCATCAAGTCCCGGATCTGGGCCATGGTCATGCCCTGGATCTCCTCCGGGGTGATGGTGGGGTCCAGCGCCTGAATAGCGGTGAACGCCCGGTATTTCCCGCAGGAGAGGCCCGCTTCCCGGGCCGCCTCCACCTCCTCCTGGGAGAGGAGGTAGCAGTAGGTGTTGCCCTGGCTCTCCGTACAGGATGACACGCCGGCCAGGAGCCTGTATGACTGTTCCTCACTGCCCCCCAAACGCCGATGGTCATCACACCGTCCTCCGAGAGCAGCTCTTCCACCACTGCACTGCTGACGATCTGCCCCAGGGCCTCCGTGTAACTTTGAAAGTTCAGATCCAACTCCTCCGCCAGTTCCTGCCCGTCTTCATTGTAGCTTTTTACATAGACCACTTTATCCAAACGGTTCACCCCCAGCTCCAAAGAGGGGTTGATATCGATACTGATCTGGGCGGTGGGGGTAAAGTAGAACCAACGCACCCCTGCCAGCAGGCACAGCAGGCACAGCCCGCACC
Source organism: uncultured Oscillospiraceae bacterium (assembly GCA_944385475.1). Classification (GTDB taxonomy): domain Bacteria; phylum Bacillota; class Clostridia; order Oscillospirales; family Oscillospiraceae; genus Oscillibacter. The sequence goes on along the minus strand of CALWXJ010000056.1, from coordinate 30,782 downwards.
CCACCGCCAGGGCAAGGTGCCTATATCCGCCTTTTTGCCGCCGCCGCATCTGCTGTACCACAAGGGTCATGGTCCTTGTCTCCAGTTCCCGGCCCGCCTGCACCTGATCAAACGCCTCTTTCAGCCGATTATCCATGGTCCTCACCTCCCAGCTTTTCCCGAAGCATCTGTCTGGAGCGGGTCAGGAGTGTGTGAACGGTATTGACATTCTTGTGCAGGATGGTGCTGATCTGCGGAGCGGTGTAGTCCTCATAATAATGCAAATAGATGACATCCCGATATTTCTGGGACAGAGAGAGCACTGCCTCCAAAACGTCTTTGTGATCCTGGTCCAGGGGGGGCCGGCTGTTCCAAAAGCTCCTCCAGGGACACCGTGTTTCTGCGGAAAAAGCTTTTGAGCAGATCCTTGCAGGCATTGATGGTGACCCGGATAAGCCAGGTCTTCTCATGCTCCTGGCTCTCAAAGGAAACGGAGCTAAGGGCATACTTTAAAAACACCGTTTGAAAGATGTCCTCAGTATCCGCATGGTTTTTTAAATGGATCATACAAAGGCGGCGAACCATATCAGCATATTGCCGGATGGCCCGGTTGACTTCCTCTTCACTCCGCATAGCAGTCCTCGCCCGTCACGGCCTGTATCCGTTGGGGCCTCCCCTTCTGAAGCTTTGGCAGCATCCTCCGCAGCTGCGGTCACAGATGCCGTCTTGGTTCTCATCCACAAAATAGGGCCCCCGCCCTCCCGGGGCGGCTCCGCTTTGCCGGCAGCTGCCGCAGTAGTCGCAGATCCCGTCTGCGTTTTCATCGGTATAGCAAATGCCTCCATACCCTCCCCATGCCCTCTGTTCATAGGCGGAACAGTTTCTCCCCGCCCCGGGGCCGGCGGCAAAGGCACTGGTCATTCCCAAGGACAAAACAACCGCCACTGCCAAAATCACGATCAAGCCCTTTTTCATATAAATCCCTCCGTCGTATGGTTGGGTTTCCCTGTCGGGTTCACTTTTAATACGACTGCCCCGGCGATATCCATTCACAGGCTTTGAAATTTCCCTCCCGCCGGTCCGGGGCGTGCCGCCTTTGCCAAAGACCTCCCGGGTCCTGGCCGCAGCCAGAGTCCCGGGAGGTCTTTTCAGTGGGTGAAGGGAATTCCTTCCGCCGGCGCCCCGGGCAGTTTATTTGCCGGAGGGATGTTTGCTGGCAAACTCCTTTTCCTCAGGAGTCCGCAGCAGGCCGAACTGGATGGTGATGCAGGTGAAAATAATCAGGGCAAACATGTAGAAGGAATAGGGAAGGATGTCCAGGGGCGTGCAGCCGGCAAGATCCGTGACGATCAGGATGCCGCCGTCATGGGGCATCAGGGCCAAAAACGCACAGGCGAAGATGTCCACCAAGCTGGCAAGGCGCTTGGGGGCAATGCCGTACTTGCCGCCGATCTCCTTGGCGATGGGGCAGGTGACGATGATGCCGATGGTATTGTTCACCAGGGCTGCGGACAGCACGCCGGAGAGAAGGCCGATCCCATACTCAGCGCCCCGGCGGCTGGAGATCTTGGAGGTGATGGCGTTGACCAGCCACTCCACGCCGCCATAGTAGCGCACAAGGCCGATGATGCCGGAGATCATGGCCGCCACGATGCTGATGGAGAACATGTCGCTCATCCCGGTGCCGATGGCCTGGATCCAGGCAAAGAAGCCCACGGTGCCCTGGGCAATGCCGATGATGCCGGTCATCAAAATACCGATGAACAGCACCACCGCCACATTGACGCCCATCAGCGCAGTGACAAGGACCACGATGTAGGGCAGGACCTGGATCACACTGTACGACCCTGCCTCAATCACGCCGGAGCCATGGCCCCCCAGCAGCGCATACAGCACAATGGCGATAATGGCTGCGGGCAGCGCCATGAAGAAGTTCATGCGGAATTTGTCCCGCATCTCAGACCCGCAGCCCTGGGCGGCGGAAATGGTGGTATCAGAGATCATGGAGAGGTTGTCGCCGAAATAGGATCCGCCGATCACCGCAGCGCCCACAATGGCGGGGTTCAGCCCGGCCCCCTGGGCCACGCCGATGGCCACCGGTGCCATGGCGGCAATGGTGCCCATGGAGGTGCCGATGGCGGTGGAGATGAAGCAGCACATCAAAAATACGCCGGGAATCAGCAGCGACACAGGAATGAAGTGCAGCGCCAGATTGATGACGGACTCCTTGCCCCCCATGGAGGCAGCTGCCCCCTGAAAGCCGCCGGCCATCAGGTAGATCAAAATGATCATCATGACGCCGGAGTTGCCCATGCCCTGGCAAAAAACGTCTAACTTCTCACTGATCTTAAGTTTGGGCACCAGCAAAAGTGCCACGGCCACGCCCGCCAGCAGTGCCACATGCCGGGGGAATTGACCGAAGGGGTCCTCCGTACCCATCAGGGTAAAGGTGATGCCGCACCCTACGTACAGCGCCAGGAACACGATCAGGGGCAAAAAGGAAAGGCCCCCCAATTTTTTCTGGTTTTCCATCTGTATTCTCCTCTTCAAATATAACATACAGGTGGGAAATCAGCGTTTCAACGGCTGTGAACCGCCTTTTCCATTTGTGTCAGTGCCTTTTCAATGGTCACTCTGGGGCAGGCGGCGTTCAGCCGCAGGAACCCGGAGCCGCCAAAGCCAAACTCCGCGCCTTCGCCAAAGGCCACGCCGGCCTTCTCCACGCAGAACTTCTTCAGCTCCTCATCGCCCATACCCAATGCCCGGGCATCGATCCAGCAGAGGTAGGTGGCCTCCGGGGTGTTGGGCTTGAGCTCCGGCAGGCGGGCGGCGCAGAATTCCCGGATAAAGCGCATATTGCCGGAGAGGTACACCAAAAGCTCATCCAGCCAGGGCTCACCATGCTCATAGGCGGCCATGGTGGCTACCAGGGAAAAGCAGTTGTTCCGGGCGATATCCATCTTCTTCAGCTCCGCGACATATGCGTCTTTGCGCTCCACGTCGTCAAAGACGATGGTGGAGGACTGCAGCCCTGCCAGGTTAAAGGTCTTGCTGGGAGCGATGCAAGTGGTGGTGATGGCGGCGATCTCCGGGGAGACGGAGGCCATGCACACATGCTTGTGGCCATCCAGCATCAGATCCGAATGAATCTCATCGGAGATGATCCGCACCCCCAGGCGCACACAGATCTCGCCCACCTTGCGCAGTTCCTCTTTGGTCCAGGCGCGGCCAACAGGGTTGTGGGGGTTGCAGAGAATGAAGTACTTGGCGCCCTGGGCCTTCTTTTCAAAATCGGCGTAATCCATGGTATAATACCCGTTCTCATCCCGCTTCAGAGGGCTGACCACCAACTCCCGCCCGGTGTTGTTCACCACGTCAGCGAAAGGATGGTAGACCGGTTGCTGGATGATCACCTTGTCCCCGGGCTGGGTGAACATGGTCAGCATCATCCGCATGCCCGGCACCACACCCGGAGCAAAGGCCATGCGATCCACATCCGGCAGCCAGCCATTGCGCTTTTGCTGCCAGTTGGCTACCGACTCGAAATATTTGGGAGTCCGCCAGGTGTAGCCGAAGATCCCCTGGTCTGCCCGGGCCTTGATGGCATCCACAATGCAAGGAGCCGTGCGGAAATCCATGTCAGCAATCCACAGGGGGATCACATTGTTTGTTCCATAGTGGAGAACTGCCTCTTCAAATTTGGCGGCATAGTTCTGGGAGCGATCCACAACTTCATCAAAATTGTAATGCATCACATTTATCCTCCTTGTTTGGTCGTGTGAATCCTACTGCCTAAATATTTTAGCAAAATTCATGCCAAAACAGAGAGGACGGGCGATTTTTGTCAAAGCTCCTGATTCTCCACAAGAGAACTGACAAAATGCACAAATCAGCAAGGACCCAGAACAGGTAATTCGCTGCAGGATGGATAAATAATTGGATCTAATTTATCCTATTTACCCAATTATTGAACCTATTTAGCATCCCGGGCGTCTTTCCTGGCCAATTCCCGCCACAAGGACCGCCCCGCCTGGGTCAGGCGGCTGCCGCCCCGGCCCCTGGAAACGGAAATGAGCCCCAAACTGTGCAGTGTGGCAAGCATGCCCCGGATCTCCTGCTCCGTCACCGGCAGGTCCTGCTGGCGGGCCCTTTCCACCAGCGTCCCCCGGCCCATTCCGGTGCCAGACTCCCCCAGGGCGCACACCAAGAAGCGGTAGGCCTCCTCCTTGCCCCGGGCCGCCGTCCAAAAGGACCGGGCAGCGGAGGAGCTCTCCGCGGCGGGGGCGGGTCTGACTTCCTGCCGAAGGGCCTCCGGCAGGTCCTCCGCTCCGATCTGCTCTTTTCCCGTCATGGCCAGATACTCTACAATATTGGCCAGTTCCCGGACATTGCCGTCCCAGGGATAACTGCGCATGACCTCCCGGGCGGAGGGCAAAAAGGTATAATGGGCCCCGGCCTTTTCCATCAGGTGCTGGGCGATGAGGAAGATGTCCTCTCCCCGCTCCCGCAGGGGCGGTATATCGATGGGCAGGGTGTTGAGACGGTAGTACAGGTCCTTTCGGAACGTCCCCTGCCGCACCCGCTCCAGGATGTTTTCGTTGGAGGCGGCGATGATCCGTACATCCGTGGGGATGATGCGGTTCCCTCCCACCCGCATGAACTCCTTTTCCTGCAGTACCCGCAGCAGCTTTACCTGCAGGGTCTGACTCATGCACTCGATCTCATCCAAAAAAAGAGTCCCCCGGTGGGCGTATTCAAACAGTCCCAGCTTGCCCCCCTTTTTTGCACCGGTGAAGGCCCCGTCCTCATAGCCGAACAGCTCGCTTTCCAGCAGCGTTTCAGAGAGAGCTGCGCAGTTGATGGCCACAAAGGGCATGTTCTTCCGACGGGAGGCATTGTGGATGGAGTGGGCAAACAGCTCCTTGCCGGTGCCGCTCTCCCCCGTCAAAAGGATGGCGGCATCCGTCTGAGCCATCCGGGCGGCGATCTGTTTTGTGCGGCGGATGGCCTCGCTTTGTCCGATGATGTCATCAAAGACATATTTGGACTGGTAGCCCCGGTGGTACATCTGCAGCCGGTAGCGGTGCTGCCGCTCCTCCTCTTCCGTAAAGCGCTGGAACAGTAAAAAGCAGCCGATGCTCTCCCCTTGCCAGTCCACGGGGACGGTGGCCAGGTTCAAATAGGTGTCTCCCAGCTCAATGAGCCGGGAGGTCTTTTGCCGCAGGTCCTCCTCCGTCAGCTGACGGGCAAGCTCCGGACACACCCCGGAGAGAGAATGCCCCACAGAACGTTTCCGCTCCAGCCCCAGCATGTTTTCCGCCACGGCGTTCAGGGCAAATACACGCCCCTCCACATCCACCCCCAGGATGGCTGTCTCCAGTGCCCCCATCAAAATATCGAGATAGGTCTCTGTTTTTAAGCTGGCACTCCACAAAGAGGCCAGGCTCTTCCCCGGATCCGCCAGGGACGCGGCATAGCCGCGGAACATCTCGCTTTTCGGAAACCATGTAAAGCCCAAGGCAAGGGCGATCTCCAAGAGGCTGTCCGCCGTGAAAACCCGGGGTCCCAGGTCGATGACCTGTCCCATCCCAGGCGGGACAAACCGGGACTCCCCCGGTGTGATGGCCAGCTGCGCATCCGCAGGGCAGGCAGAGCCGGGATAGGCTGGGATGAGTTTGATGTGGGTGATACCCAGACGGTTGAGCTCGGCGATGCTCTCAATGGCCATCTCCTCGCTGAGATTCACCAAAATAGCCCGGGTGCCCCGGGGCAGGCGCCGCAGCTGCTCCACTGCTGCCTCAAAAAAGGTGAGGGTCAAAAGGACCACCTTTTTCTCCGGCGGGATGGCAGACATCACCTGCCCAAAGGCGTCTGTGGAGGTGGCGGCCACGATATAGAGGTCTGCCTCCCGATCCATGTGGGCGATGTCGTCTTTTTCCACGCTGAGGCCCTCCAGATCAATGCTGGAGCCAAAAAAGCGGAACAGATTTTCCTGGTAAGTAGGGCAGGTGGACGCGGCTTGGGTCACCAAAACGACTTTTTTAGCCATAGCGGTTTCCTCCCAAAAGATGCATCATGATTTTTTATTATAACAGTCCGACTGAGGTTGCGCAAGAAAGCGCCCCAGGCCAATTTCCCCCGCCTTTTCCGTCTTTTAGCGTCCCCGGCTGCCCTCTTCTGCCCCGGTGCAGGGCGCACCCCCCGGGTTCGAAAGACGGAAGCCGGAGCCTGCAGGTGGTAAAACAGGGGCAAAAAAATTCGGAGCAAGCTTTAATATCGCTTGCTCCGATTTGGTGCGCGAGGCGGGACTTGAACCCGCACGTCCGTAATGGACACTAGAACCTGAATCTAGCGAGTCTGCCAATTCCACCACTCGCGCGTATCCGTATGAACTTTTCCACACCCAATGGGCCCACCGGAGGCAATGCCTCCGGTGGCTGGTGGTGCGCGAGGCGGGACTTGAACCCGCACGTGCGTAATGCACACTAGAACCTGAATCTAGCGAGTCTGCCAATTCCACCACTCGCGCATTTTCTTCTTCTCCAGGGGAAAACTGGTGCGGCTGACGGGATTTGAACCCACACGTCGATTCGACACCAGCACCTCAAGCTGGCCTGTCTACCAGTTCCAGCACAGCCGCAAAATCATTGCTTCCCGGAAAAGACTGCTTAATTATTATAGCGATAGGCGCTTCCAATGTCAACCTTTAATTCGATTTTTCCCGAATTTTTTCTCTGGCTGCCCCCTCCTGCCCCGCGGTGTACAGAAGGGGGCAGACCGTCACAGCTGCTCCATCACCTGGCCGATGGGATCGGTGATCACGATGCCCGCCGGCACGTCCCGGGCCACAGATCCCTTGTTGATCAGGGCCAGCTTATCCCCCTGGAAATAGTTGATCAGCCCCGCTGCCGGCCAGACATTCAGCGACGTGCCGCCGATGATCAGCAGATCTGCCTGGGCGATGGCGGAGACGGCGCTGTCCAGAACCATCTGATCCAGTCCCTCCTCATAGAGCACCACGTCCGGCTTCACTCTTCCGCCGCAGGTACACCGAGGCACGCCGGTGCTGTGGACCATGAAATCAAAATCGTAGAACTTCCCGCACTTTTCGCAGTAGTTGCGATGCACGCTGCCGTGGAGCTCCAGGACCCGGCGGCTCCCTGCCGCCTGATGCAGCCCATCGATATTCTGGGTGATCACCGCCCTGAGCCTGCCCTCCCTTTCCCACTGGGCCAGCTTATAGTGGGCCGGGTTGGGCCGAACGCCCTGGATGAGCAGTTTCTCCCGGTAAAAGCGAAAAAACTCTTCGGGGTTGCTTTCATAAAACGTATGGCTTAAAATCGTCTCAGGCGGATAGCGCCACTGCTGGTGGTACAGCCCGTCGGTACTGCGGAAATCCGGGATACCGGACTCCGTGGAAACACCGGCGCCGCCGAAAAAAACAATGTTGCGGGAGTCGTCCACCCACTGTTTGAGCTGCCGGATTGCTTCCTGCATCTTCCATTCCCCCATTGTCTTTTGATTAAGGAGCAGCATCATGAACATTCAGATTTTCGGCTCGTCCAAATCCTTTGACTCCAAAAAGGCGGAGCGTTGGTTCAAGGAGCGGCGCATAAAATACCAGTACATCGACCTGCCCTCAAAGGGATTATCTCCCCGGGAATATCAATCCGTCAAGCAGAAAGTGGGCTTTGACGCCTTGATCAACAAAAATTGCCGGGCTTACCAGGACCTGTATGTAGCCTATCTCACCCCGGACGCCCAGGAGGAAAAGCTGCTGGAAAACCCGCAGCTGTTCGTATCTCCCATCGTCCGCAACGGCAAGGAGGCCACTGTGGGGTACTGCCCTGAGGTATGGGAGCGCTGGCAGTGAGGCGCAGTTCCCGGCTCTTCCGGTAAAAGCTGGCCATTTTGCGCATACTATGGTCGTTTCCGCAGCGCAGGAGAAAGGGGGTTCTTGGCCGTGGATCTTCTCCGGCACCCGCCCAAAAGCCGGTTTTTCCGGGGCATATATTTGATGGTGGTGCGCTTTATCCGCCATGATGTGGCCATCCAAAGCGCGGCCCTGGCCTTTTATCTGCTCTTTATGATCTTCCCCTTTTTGATCTTCATCAGCGCCCTGCTGGGCCTTTTGAATCTGGACGTGGCGGGAATCCTGCTGGTTCTGGAGCAGTTTTTGCCCCAGGAGGTGGTTGATTTTGCGGGGATGTACCTGAACTATGTGGCGGGCAACCCCAGCCCGCAGCTTCTGCTCTTCGGCCTGTTCTTCTCTTTGTATTTCCCCATGCGGGCCGCCAACTCCCTCATCCGGGCAGTCCGGGTGGCGTATCACCTGGGCCCTCCCAGGGGCGTGGTGCGCCATTGGCTGAAGCTGCTTTTCTACACCGTGACGCTGATTTTGTCCATTGGCCTTACCCTGACGCTGATGACGGTGGGAGACCGGGCGCTGTGGTATGCGGTGGAGCAGTTTCACCTGCCGGAATTCGTGGCCCAGCTCTGGGCCCGGATGCGCTTTCCCCTGGCGGCAGTGCTGGGCTACTTCGCCTTGTTTTTCCTCTATGCCCTGGCCCAGGACCGCCGTCAGCCCTGGCGGAACATCTGGCCGGGAACCGTGGCCTCCCTTCTGGCATGGTTGGGATTCAGCTACCTCTACTCCTATTACGTGGACAATATCGCCCACTATTCCCTGCTCTATGGCTCCATCGGTACCATCATCGTCTTGATGGTCTGGCTCAATGTCAGCGCCATCACGCTGATCATGGGGGCGTAGTTCAACGCCACCCTGATCAGCCTGCGAAAAGACGCCGCCGGAAAGTCCCCGCAAATGCCGCCTTTACAAGAGCAGGAAAAATGAGTAAAATGGCCCATATGGCACCCTATGAAGAAAGGATGATCCCATGAAGGAAAAATTGCGGGAATATGCCCGCCTGCTGATTCGTATCGGGCTCAATCTCCAGCAGGGGCAGCGCCTGGTGATCTCCTGCCCGGTGGACTGCGCCCTCTTTGCCCGGCTCTGCGCCCAGGAGGCCTATGACGCCGGCTGCAGCGAGGTGGTGATGAACTGGCAGGACGATGCCCTGGCCCGTATGAAATACCTCCAGGCGGACGAGTCCGTCTTTGACCAGGTTCCCCTGTGGCGGCGCCACTTTTTCAATGACTACGCCCTGGAGGGGACAGCCTATCTGGCCATCTCCGCCTCTGATCCGGAAAACCTGAAAGGGGTGGACACCCAGCGCTTGGTGCGCTCCCAGCAGGCCAGCGGCGCGGCGCTGAAGGATTTCAACCGCCTGCAGATGTCCAGCGGCTTTCCCTGGTGCATCGCCTCTGTCCCTATTCCCTCGTGGGCTGCCGCCGTTTTCCCCGGCCAGCCGGAGCAGTCCGCCATGGAACAGTTGTGGAATGCCATTTTCAAAGCCGTGCGCATCAATGGGGACGGCCGGGCGGTGGAGCGCTGGCGCCAGCATTTGGACACGCTGCACCGCCGGATGGACATCCTCAACAGCCTAAATCTTCAATTCCTCCACTATACCAACACCCTGGGCACGGATCTCACCGTGGAGCTTCCGGAAGGCCACGTCTGGGAGGCGGGGGATGACCGCACCCAGGCCGGACAGCCCTTTATCGCCAACATCCCCACAGAGGAGATCTTTACCTCCCCGCTGCGCACAGGGGTCAACGGCGTGGTTTACGCTTCCATGCCCCTGGCCCACGACGGCAATATCATTGACGGCTTTTCCTTCACCGTAAAAGACGGCAGGATCGTGGACGCCCGGGCCCGGCAGGGCCAGGAGAGCCTGGTGGCCGCCATCTCGGTGGATGAGGGGGCCCGGTACTTCGGCGAGGTGGCCCTGGTCCCCTATGACAGCCCCATCTCCAATCAGAAGATCCTCTTTTACAACACCCTCTTTGACGAAAACGCCGCCTGTCATATCGCCTTCGGCGAGGCCTATCCCTGCTTGAAGGGCGGACGGGATATGAGCAAAGAGGAGCTGAAGGCCCGTGGCCTCAACGACTCCATCACCCATGTGGACTTCATGGTGGGAACGGCGGATCTCTCCATTATGGGCACCACCCGGGACGGCAGGAAGATCCCCATCTTCCTTGACGGGAACTTCGCCATCTGATCCCCCCTCACAAAAGGAAGGATGATGTTATGGAGTGGAACAAAAACACCGTGCGGGATCTGCTGGTGGTAGTATTCGGGGGCATTGCCTTTTACTGGGCCCTGGAAAACCTCGGGCAGGTCTCCGGTGCGCTGAACTGGGTGCTGGGCGTGATATCGCCCCTGTTGGTAGGAGGCGTCATCGCCTTTATCCTGAATGTCCCCATGCGGGCGATTGAACGCCACCTCATCCCCCGGGCCAGGGGGAAGGCAGAAAGGCTCCGCCGGCCCCTGGCCCTGATACTGACCCTGGTGGCTCTGGCGGGCGTATTGGCCCTGGCCTCCCGGGTCATCGTGCCGGGGATCCAGGATGCCGCCGCCTCTATCAGCCAGCAGATCCCCGGGGCTATCCGCCGCCTGCAAGAGCAGCTCAATAGCCTCAGTACCTATCTCCCTATGCTCCAGGATTGGGCGAAGGAGCTGAGCGTAGACTGGCAGGACCTTGCGCAAAAAGCTGCTGCTTTGGCCAAGGATTGGGGCGGTGCCCTGCTCTCCTCCGGCGGCGGCCTGTTGGGGAACGTGGTCAGCGGCGTGAGCACCTTTGTCATCGGCCTGATCTTCGCCTTTTATCTGCTGCTGCAAAAAGAGCGCCTGAGCCGCCAGAGCCGCATGGTCTTTTACGCCTTCTTGCCTGTGGGATGGGCTGACCGGCTGCTGGAGATCCTGCACCTTGCAAACCGCACGTTCTCCAGCTTTCTCTCCGGCCAATGTCTCGAGGCCTGCATTTTGGGCACCCTGTTCGTGATCACCATGACGCTCTTCCGCTTCCCCTACGCCTTGCTGGTGGGCGTCCTCATCGCCCTGACGGCCCTGATCCCCATTGTGGGGGCATTTATCGGCTGCGGCGTGGGCGCTTTGCTCATCGCCGTCACGGACCCCTGGAAAGCCCTTTGGTTCGTGGTGCTGTTTTTGATCCTGCAGCAGGTGGAGGGGAATTTGATCTACCCCCATGTGGTGGGCTCTTCCGTGGGCCTGCCCTCCATCTGGGTGCTGGCGGCGGTCACGCTGGGAGGCAGCCTCTTCGGCATCACCGGCATTTTGCTGTTCATCCCCCTTTGTTCCGTGATATACACCCTGTTTCGGGAATTCACCCGCAGCCGGGTCCGGGAAAAAAACGTCCCCCCGGAGAAATGGCGGGACCCCCCGCCCCCGGGAAAATAGCCTTCTCCCCCACCGGGACAGGCGCCAGACGGCGCCTGTCCCGCTTTTTGTTCTCTTTCTATACGTAAAAATTTTTTATTTCCTATTGACAACTTTTCTTGTCAATGCTATGCTCATAATTGCAAAGGATCCTTGTCAAAATGACAGCTAATCTTGTCAGAAGGGAGACACTATGCCGCTTCGTAACCACCTGAAAGAGTACCGGGCCCATCTGGGTGTGAACCAGCAGGAGATGGGGCGTCTGGCGGGGGTGTCCCGGCAGACCATCAGCCAGATCGAGCGGGGGGACTACTCCCCTTCCGTCACCCTGGCACTGAAACTTTCCAAGATCTGCGGCGTCACCGTGGAGGATATTTTTTCCTATGAGGAGGAACAAACATGAAAGACCGCATTTCCAGAGAAAACAAACGGGCCCTGCCCAAATTTCTCCTTGTCATTTTTCTTGGGGGGATTTTCGGCGCTGCAGTCACGGTTTTTTTGCATGTAGCGTCCCAGATGGGAATCACGCAGCAGCTGGGACAGTCCTTGTCCGCCGCTTTTATGGCCTGCATTCCCTACGGCATCCCAGTCACCAGCCTGCTCTTCCTGGGGGTGGGGTTTGGCATTTACCGTTCCTGCCGCCGCGCATTTTTATCTTGGGACGGGGAGGATGAATCCGCCATGGATGCGGTGGAGCAGCGCCTTTCTTACGCCCCGCTGGCCTCTACCCTGGCTCTCATCGCCGACTACTTCTTTTTCAGCGCCCAGGTTACCTACGATTACTCCCTTGTCCTGTTGGCGCAGTTCGTAGTGTCTTTGGCAGCCATCGTACTGCTGCAGCAGTGGGTTGTGGATCTGGAACGGCGCATGAATCCGGAAAAACAGGGCAGCGTATACGACGTCCACTTTCATAAAAAGTGGATGGACAGCTGCGACGAGGCGGAGCAGCGCCAGATGGGCCAGGCGGCTGCCAAGGCCCTTCACGCGGGCACCTATGCCTGCCTCTTTACATGGCTTGCCCTGTTCCTTCTCAACTACATCTTTGACTTTGGCCTTGTGCCCCTGGCGGCAGTACTGGTGATCTTTGGGGTGCTGCAGGTCAGCTATACTCTGGAGTGCATCCGTCTTGGCCGGCAGTCCTGAGGCCTTCCAGCCGGATGGATCCGCTCTTCCGGGCGCGCGGCCCCTTGCGGCGGGAGTGTTGTTATGGTATTGTTTTTGGGTAAGCAGACTCACCCCCTGACAGAAAGAGAGGTATTTTGTGAAACCTGAGGAAAAGCACCGCCGCGAGAAAAAACAGCGCAGGAAGATGTTCCAAGCCGCTATGAAAAAAGAACTGCGGGAACACAGGAGTTCCTTCATCGTCTTTTCCATCCTCCGGGTCCTGGTGATGGTGACCCTGGTGCGCCAGGTCTTCCTGCGCAACTATGAGGGCGTGTTTTTCTGCGCCCTGAGCATCCTGCTGCTCTATGTGCCCAGCTGGATCCAGGTCAAGCTTCGCATCGAACTGCCGCCGGCCCTGGAGGTGACGATCCTGTGCTTTATCTTCGCGGCAGAGATCCTGGGGGAGGTAGACGCCTTCTATGTAAGAGTGCCCAACTGGGACACCATGCTCCACACCCTCAACGGCTTTCTGGCGGCGGCGGTGGGCTTCTCCACCGTCATCCTCCTCAACGATGATGAGCGCCTGACCTTTCACCTCTCCCCGCTTTTTCTGGCGCTGGTGGCCTTTTGCTTTTCCATGACCATCGGGGTGCTGTGGGAATTTTTTGAGTTCTCCATGGACTATTTCCTCCACACAGACATGCAAAAAGACACCGTGATCCACGCCATCTACTCTGTGGCCCTGGACCCCACCAGCAGCAATAAAGTCGTCTCCGTGCCCAACATCCAGGATGTGATGATCCATGGGCAGAGTCTGGGGGTGGGGGGATATCTGGACATCGGCATCATTGATACCATGAAAGACCTGTTCGTCAACTTTATCGGGGCGGTGGTCTTCTCTGTCACCGGCTTTTTCTACGCCAAGAGCAAGGGCCGCCGCAAAACCCCCGCCCAGGGCTTTGTGCCCAGCAAAAAGACCAAGGCCACGGATTATCTGCATCAGGCGTGGGAGGAAGCCCGGGAGCAGGATCCCCATCTTTCCCAAGAGCGCCCCCCTGAGTGTTGATATCACCTGACTTTCAAGGACTTTCAAAAAAGCGGCATGGCCGAAAGGCCATGCCGCTTTTTGCCCTAAGATGAGGCGGATACCCCATATCCCCACTTTCCCGGAAATCAATCGTCGTAATCCGACTCCGCTTTCCATACAGCGCCGGAGGCCGCATCGATCTCATACTCATATTCCCGTCCGCCGGCCTTGAACTCGATCTCGTAAAGGGCTCTGCCGTCATCCCGGTCCAGCTGACACTCCCAGTCATACACCTGGGAGGCACTCACGCCGGCGTGGGCCAGTGTCGCCTCCTTGGCAGTCTCCTGGCCAATATAGCCGTCGTCGGAAGCGGAGGAGGAGCCCCACTCTTCTCCATCTCGCTCCATCTTCAAAATATCCCCGTCCACAGCGGAGATCTCGTATTCATACTCCACCCCATCGGAGCGGAACTCCACCTCGTAAATGCTCTGGCCGTCATCCCAGTCCAGCACACAGCGCAGGCCCTGCGCCGTGCCGGTGCTGATCCCCGCGTCTTTCAAGGCGATCTCCATGGCCTCATCCCGGGTGATCTGGGCGTCGCCTCCCCCGCTCTGTCCTCCGGAGGAGGTCTGGGGAGTACCAGTCTTCGCCACGTCCGCCCGGCCCTTCAGCACTTGCCCGGTATAGGCGTCCACGTCGTATTCCAGCTCCCCGTAGGCGGTCTCCAGCTCCACCTCATAGTAGGGGGGCGTCTTATCCAGCTCAGGATCCACTTCCCATTCGTAGATATCCCTCTCCGTCAACCCTGCATAGGCCTGGGCTGCCGCCGCCGCCGCGGCCCGCCCGATGGGCATGGCGGTGGCTCCCGTCCGCTGCATCTGGCTGAGCTCTTCCACGGAAAGTGCCGCCAGGGCGTCAAAGTCCAGCTGGGGATTGGCCGCCTGTACCTGCTGGATCAGGGCCGCCTTCCCCACGGAGATACTGCTGGCGGCGGCCTGGGATTCCAAAGCCGCGTCCTGGGTCACCACCTGGCTCAAAACAGCCGCTCCTGCGGCGGCATTTTGCAGCGCCGCATCCACCTCGGTGGTAAGCTCCGTTTGAATACGGTCGGCCCGCTGGACATCCTGATCCTCCACAGAGATCAAAATGGCCGAGGAGAGACTGCTTAAATATCCATGCTGCAGCAGCGAGCCCACAATGGCGTTGACCGCCACATTCAGCTGTGTGCCCTGCAGGTCCATGTCCGCCAGGACATCCTCCGCTTCGCTGTTCAGTGCCAGCACGGAGAGCACCCGCTCTTTCTGATTCACATCAATCTGGATGCTGGGGTTGACGTCCAGGGATACCACGGAGGCCACGGCGTTGGCGCCCCGGTATTGCCCCACGAAAAACAGGCCGCAGACAATGGCCAAAGCCGCCGCTGCCGCCAAGGGCGCCCAGCGCCGCCTCCTCCGGGAGGGCGTCACCACCTGCAGCGAAGGCTGCTGGGATGCCGTGACAGTGCACTCAGCCAAGATCCGATCCAACTGAGAGGGCGCCGCGTGCTCCATAGCGGCACGGATCCGCTCCTCCACAGCCTCGTCAGCATGCTCTGTATGGAATTGCGTCATATCAGTCCCCCTCCTTCCATGCAAGCTGCAGTTTTTTGATGGCGCGGCTGTACCGGGACAAAACCGTAGACAGCGGCAATTCTAAAAGCGCGGCGATCTCCCGGTGCTTCAGGCCTGTCAGGGCGTGAAGGGTGACCACCTGCCGCTCCTCATCCCCCAGGGCCGCCAGAAGCCCCGCCAGGGTGATCCGGTCCTCTGCCGTCACGGCGCTCTGCTGGGAAAAGGAAGCCTTGCATTCCTCCCAGTCCATGGTGTCCACCCGCCCCTTGCGGCGCAGCAGATCCATGGAGAGGTTCCGGGTGATGCGCAGCAGCCAGGCCATGGGCTTTCCCTTTTCCTGATAGCTTGTCGCCCCCTTCCATACCTGCACATACGTGTCGTGCTGGATATCCTCGGCATCCTGGGGATGTTTCACAACAGAAAGGGCGAAGCCGTATACCGCCTTCCGGGTCTTTTCATATAGCAGCGCCAGGGCCTCCTGGTCGCCGCGGGCAATGCGGCGCAAACACGCCTCCAGCGCGGCGTCCTCCCCGGGGGCTGGCTCCGCAATCGTCATGGAGAACATCGATCTTCCTCCCGTCCATCTATTTAACGATCTCGCGGCGCAATTTATCGCAGCCGCAGTGTATTTTTTTGTCCTTGCGGACCGGTCATGGTCAGTATACCATTTTATGGGAAAAATGCAACAGCCCCCGGGCCGCCCGTTTTTCCCGGCGGATCCTTCTTTCAACAATCTGGCTGCGGATCAGCAAGAGAGCTGCCCAAAGGGTCGCATAAAGACATCCCGGCAGCCGGAAGGCCGCCGGGATGCTCTTTTTTCACCGGTAAGACCGGGCCAGTTTTTCAAATACCGGCAGGGACCTTTGGATCTGCTCTGTGGTGACACAATAGGCAATGCGGGCATAGCCTGGGCAGCCAAAGTCGTCTCCCGGTACCATCAGAAGGTCCATCTCCATAGCCCGGCGGCAAAAGGCCTTGGCGTCCTGTTCCATGGCCCGGATAAAGAGGTAAAAGGCCCCATCCGGCCGAACACACTGATATCCCATGCCCTGCAAAGCGCCATAGAGAAGGTTGCGGTTTTTCTCATACACGCTCAGATCTGCCGTCTTTCCCAAGCACTCCGCCGCCACCAGCTGGAAAAGCGGGGACACGCAGATATAGCCCAGGGCCCGCCCGGCTCCATATACCGCTGCGTGGACATTTTCATAGTCCGTCAGCGTCGGGGGCAGGGCCAAAAAGCCCACCCGCTCCCCGGGGATGGACAAGGACTTGCTGAAAGAATAGCAGTAGATGGTGTCCCGATAGATCAGGGGCAGGAAGGGCACCTCCACATCACCATACACCAGCTCCCGGTAGGGCTCGTCGGCAATGACATAGATGGGATGTCCATAGATCCGGGAGCGCTCTTCCAAAAGCCGTCCCAGCGCCGTAAGGCTCTCCCGGGACAGCACCACACCGGAGGGGTTGTTGGGAGAGTTCAGGATCATCAGCGCCGTTTTGGGGCTCAGGGCGCGCTCCACTGCCCCCAGGTCGATCTGGAAGGTCTCCGGATCCGAGGGCACCTCCCGCAGCGTGCCGCCGGCGGCCTCCACATAGAGTTTATACTCTGTGAAATAGGGGGTGAGGGTCAGGGCCTCCTCCCCGGGGCCCAGGAGGGCATGCGTCAAAATGGCCAGGGCGGAGGATGCTCCGTCGGTCATATAGATGTCCTGGGAGCGATACGCCGCCCCGAAGCTGCGGTTGAGATGCTCCGCCATTTTTTGCCGCACGCTCTCATAGCCCGGAGCGGGAGCATAGGCGTGGAGCTGTGTAGGCGGCAGAGTGCGCATCAGTCGCTCCACGCTTTCATACACGCAGGGAGGCGGATCCACACTGGGGCTGCCAATGGTGAAGTTAAACACGTTTTCCGCCCCTATCTGGGCGGCCCGGGCCTCGCCGTAGGCGGCGATCTCCCGGATGGTGGAGCCGCTGCTGCCCCACTCTATGAGCCTTTTGGCAATCATGTCCTGTCCCCCTCGCAGTAAGATTTGAGATAGCGGATGGCCTTGCCGTAACCTGCAAAGCCCTCTCCGGCAAAGGTCTTGACGCAGGCCATGCCCGCATAGGACACCTGGCGGAAGCTCTCCCGGCTGGCCACGTCGGAAAGATGCACCTCCACCGCCGGCAGCACCACCGCCTTCAGCGCGTCCAGGATGGCCACACTGGTATGGGTATAGGCTGCAGGGTTGATGACAATGCCGTCATAGACCCCATAGGCCGTCTGGATCCGGTCTACGATGTCCCCTTCGTGATTGGACTGGAAGGTATCCCCCTCCACACCCACCTGAGCACATTCCTTTCGGATCTCCTCCAGCAGGTCTTCATAGGTGCGTCGGCCGTAAATGTCCGGCTCCCGCAGCCCCAGAAGATTCAAGTTGGGGCCGTTGATGATCAAAAAGCGCATCCCATCACCTCCAGGATATGGTTCACGGTCTCCTCCACAGGGCCGTTGTTATCAATGGTATAGTCGGCAAACCGCTGATACAGGGGCTCCCGCCGGCGGGCAAGGGCCTCCATGTCGCTGCTTTGGGACACAGGTCGCCCCTCCCGGGGCAGAAGGTCCAGATCCCGCCGCAGGCAAAAGATGGTGCCGTTTTGATGCAGCGGGAAATAATTCTCCTCCCGCTCCACACAGCCGCCCCCGGTGGCAAGGACGATGCCGGAACACTTGCCCAGGTCCTGGATCGCCTGGCTCTCCCACCGGCGAAAGCCCGCCTCCCCCTCCCGGGCAAAGATGGAGGGGATGTCTGTGCCGGCGTGGCACTCCACCCACTGGTCGCAATCCTCCGCCTTTCTCCCCAGGCGCGCGGCCAGGGCCCGGGCCACCGTGGTCTTGCCGCAGCCGGGCATCCCAATGAGGATGAGATTGCCCATCCGGAAGGCGAGATCCGCGGTGATCCGGTGGATCCGCTCTTTCTCCAGAGTCTTGCCGGTAAACAGTTCCGCCGCCTTTTTTGCCTGGGCCACCAGCATCCCCAGCCCCCCCACTGCCGGAATGCCCAAGGCCTGGGCCTGCATCATCAGCGCCGTGCGGGCGGGGTTGTAGATCAGTTCCAGCACCCCCTCACACCGGGGGAATTCCCGCAGATCCACCGCAGAGGTGCCGTTGCCCGGATACATTCCCACCGGGGTAGTGTTCACCAGGATCTGGGCGTCGGCGTGGCGGCTTAGGTTTTCATAGTTATCCTCTCCCCTGCGGGAGATCACCGCGATGGACGCTGCCCCCATCTCCTCCAGTACGGCACAGACCGTGGGGCTGACGCCGCCGTTGCCCAGGACCACCGCCTTCTTCCCAGCGATGACCATGCCTCCCTGGCGGATCATCCAGGAAAAGCCGAAGGCGTCAGTGTTGTCCCCATAGAGGGTGCCGTCCTTCCGGCGGACCAGGACATTGACACTGCCGGTTTTTGCAGCCATGGGGGAGAGGGCCTGGCAATAGGGGATCACTGCTTTTTTATAGGGAATCGTGACGTTGAGTCCGTCCCAGTCCCCCTTTTTCAAAAATGCATCCAGCTTCTCCGGGGGGGTATCAAAGACCTCATAGTGATAGTCCCCCAGCTGGGCGTGGATGGCGGGGGAGTATGTGTGGCCCAGGGGATGGCCAAAAAGACCGCAGCGCATGTTCATACCACCTCGCTGTAGCTGCCCAGATAGGAGAACTCCTCACTCATGCCCCGCAGCTCACCCATCAGCTGCAAAAACTCCGGGGAGTAAATAGAGGTCTCCAGGTCAAAATAAAACATGAACTCAAAATTCCGATCCGGCAGGGGTCGGCTTTCCAGCTTGTTGAGATTGATGCCCAATGCATAAAACCGGGAGAGGGTCTTATACAAAGAGCCGGGCTTGTGGGGCAGCACCATCATCAAGCTGGTGCGGTCGGCACCGGGGTAGATCTCCAGATCCTTGGAGATGCAGATAAACCGGGTGAAGTTGTTGCCCTTGTCCTGGACGGAGGAGGCCAGGCACTCCAGCCCATAGAGCTCCACACAGGAGCGGGAGGAGAGGGCCGCCACATCCCCCCGGGAGGACTGGGCCACCATTTTGGCGGCGGCAGCGGTGTTTTCACAGCGGATGACCTTCACATCCGGCAGCGTGCTCAAAAAGCCCCCGCACTGGCTGATGGCCTGCTCATGGGAGTAGATCTCCTTGATATCCGAGAGTTTGGTGCCGGGCTTTGCCAGCAGGTTGTGGTCCACCTTCAGCCGCACACTGCGCACGATGCGGAAATTGTGGCGCATCATCAGGTCATACACCTGGTTGACAGAGCCGGCAGTACTGTTCTCCAGGGGGATGACGCCGTATTTGCAAAGTCCCTTGTCAATGGCGGAGAACACCGCCTCGAAATTGGAGAAATAAAAGACGTTGGGCATGCGGAAAAGCCGCTCACAGGCCAGCTGGGAATAGGCCCCCTCCACCCCCTGGCAGGCCACGGCGGCACTGGCGGGAAAGAGCTGAGGCGTCTTTTCCACGGCGTCTTGAATCTGCTGGGCCAGGGGGCTGGTGATGCCCATGGAGCGGTTTTGCCAGCTGCGGCTGAGCTCAAAGAGCAGCGAGTAAAGGGACACGGCATACTCTCTTAACTCCTGGGGAGTCTTGTCAGCAATGGCCTGGAGCTTCTCCCGCTCCCGCCGCACGTCCAAAACCGGCATCCCTGCCTCTTTTTTATAGGCGGCGATTTTCCCCGCCACCTCCATGCGCTGGGTGAACAGCGCCGTGAGCTTTTCGTCGATCTCGTCAATCTCTTTGCGATAATCCTGTAATTCCATAGCGTTTTACCTCTTCTCTTTTCTCCGCTCCAACAGCGCGTCGTAAATGGCGATGGCCGCCGCGGCCTCCATGCAGGGGACCGCCCGGGGCACGATGCAGGGATCATGACGCCCTCCCACCCGCAGCGGCGCGGGGGCGAGAGTCTCCAGACAGATGCTCTGCTGTTCCCGGGCGATGGAGGGGGTGGGCTTCACTGCCGCCCGGAACACAAGGGGCATCCCATTGGTGATGCCTCCCAAAATACCGCCGCAGTGGTTGGTGGTGGTAACTACCCGCCCCTCCTCCACGGCAAAGGGATCGTTATCTTCGCTGCCCCGCAGGGCGGCGGCAGCAAACCCCGCTCCGAATTCCACCCCCTTGACAGCGGGGATGGCAAATACCGCCGCGGCGATCAAGCTCTCCATGCCGCCGAACATGGGCTCCCCCAGTCCCGGGGGCAGGCCCATTACGGCACATTCGATCACGCCCCCCAGGGAATCCCCCTCCGCCTTGGCGGCAGCAATGGCGGCCTGCATGGCCGCTCCCTGGGCGTCATCCACCACGGGGAACTCCTTCTCCGCCGTAGAGCTTGCCAGCGCCCCCCGGTCCTCCACCGGGCCGATGGAGGCAATGCGGGAAATCAGGGTGATCCCCTCCCGCTCCAGAAGCTGCAGGCAGATACCCCCGGCGATGCACAGCGGCGCTGTGAGTCTTCCGGAGAAGTGTCCGCCCCCGGCGCTGTCCTGGTATCCGCCATACTTCACCCAGGCGGTGTAGTCGGCATGGCCGGGACGGGGGATCCGGGCGAAGGGCGCATAGTCCCCGGAGCGAGTGTCCGTGTTGCGGATCAAGGCACACAGCGGCGCGCCGCAGGTGACCCCGTCTTTCATGCCGCAGAGGATCTCCGGCCGGTCCGCCTCCTGGCGGGCGGTGGCATAGGCCCTGCCCCCCGGGGCCCGGCGGTCCAGGAACCGCTGCAGCCGCTCCAGATCGATCTCCTCCCCGGCGGGGAGCCCGTCTATGGTGACACCGATGGCGGAAGAGTGCGATTGCCCGAAAATCGTCAGATGCAGATTTTTCCCGAAACTGCTGCTCATGTCCGCCCTCCTTTCAAACTCTCAAAATCCTGCCAGAACCGGGGATAGGATTTCTCCACGCACGCAGGCTGGGAGATCTCCACCGCCTCCTGGCAGGCGCAGGCGGCCACAGACGCTGCCATGGCGATGCGGTGGTCATTTTGGGCCTCCGCCCGGCCGCCCCGCAGCCCGCCGCGGCCCCGGATCACCAGCCCCTCCGGCAGTTCTTCCACGTCGCCCCCCAGGTCCCGCAGCAGTTCCGCTGTGGAGCGGAGACGATCTGACTCTTTTAACCGCAGCCGCCCGGCATGGAGGACCTGGGTCTCCCCCTCCCCGGCGGCGGCCAGGACGCACAAAGTGGGGATCAGGTCGGGGATGGGGGCGGCGTCAATGGTGATGCCCCGCAACGCCCCCCGGCGGACGGTGAGGGCATCTTCCTCCTCTTCCACCACTGCCCCGAAGTCCCGCAGGTACGCCAGCACCTGCCGGTCCCCCTGGCAGGAGGAGGAAGACAACCCTTCCACTCTTACCCCCTCAGGAGAAAGCGCGCCCATGCAGAGGAAAAAGGCCCCGTTGGACCAATCCCCCTCCACTTGGCAGCACCGGGGCAGAGCATAGCGCTGCCCCCCGGGAATATGCCACATCCCCTCTCCCTTTTCCAGGCGGATCCCGGCAAGGGACAGGGCCTGCTCCGTCATGGCCACATAAGGAGCAGACTCCAGTGTCCCCTCCACCAAAAGGCGGCTGTCCTGCTCCCCGTGGGGCAGGGCCATCAGCAGCCCGGAGAGATACTGGGACGAGACGTTTCCCGGCAGGGTGTACGTCCCGCCCTGCAGCTGTCCTGTAAAATACAGCCGCTGCCCCTCCCGGACAAGGGTCATACCATGGAGCCGCAGCTGCTCATCCAGCGGGGCCAGAGGACGTTGGGGAAGCCGCCCCGCCATCTCAAACCAGCCCTCCGCCCCCAGCACCCCTGCCAGAGGCAGCAAAAAGCGCAGGGTGGAGCCGCTCTCCCCGCAGGGCAGGGACAGCGTCCCTCCCGCCAGGGGACCCGGGCGGACCGCAAGGCCCCGGGAGGTGACGTCCACACCGGCTCCCAGGGCCCGCAGGCACCCGGCGGTGGCCAGGATGTCCTGGGAAAGGCCTTCACACGCCACCTCCACCTCCTGCTGCCCCAGGGCGGCGCAGATGAGGAGGCGATGGGCCTGGGACTTGGAGGACGGTGCCCGCACCCGCCCCTGCCGGGGGCCGGGGGGGATCTGCCGGGCCGTCAACGGACACCCCCGTCCCGCAGCCAGGAGCCAAACTCCATGGCATCGATGGGCACGATGCGGCAGCGGCCCACCGCCTCCGGCACCACCAGGTGCAGACGCCCCCCGGCGATCTTCTTATCCCGGAGGGCCGCCTGGCAGAGCTCCTCCCGGCTGCACACCGTCTGGTCCGGCAGGCCATAGCGGCGCAGGATGTCCTCCACCGCCTCCGCCGTCTCCCGGGAGCAGATGCCCCGGGCAGCGGCGGCCCGGGTGATCACCGCCATGCCAATGGCCACAGCCTCTCCGTGGGAGATGGTATACCCGCCGCACGACTCCACCGCGTGGCCCACGGTGTGGCCCAGGTTCAAAAGCCGGCGGCAGCCGGTGTCCCGCTCATCCCGGGCCACAATGTCCCGCTTCATGGCCACACAGGCGGCGATCACCGTCTCTGTCTGCTCCTCCACCGGCGTTTGCGCCAGGCTGCGGAAGAAGTCCGCATCTTCCAAAAGGCCGTATTTGATCACCTCGGCGCAGCCGCTGCGGTACTCCTCCCGGGGCAGGGTAGCCAGCGTATCCGGATCGCACAGCACCAGATTGGGCTGGTAAAAGGCCCCCACCTGGTTTTTCCCCTCCGGAAGATCCACCCCGGTCTTTCCTCCCACAGAGGAGTCCACCGCCGCCAAAAGCGTGGTGGGGATCTGAACAAAGCCCATGCCCCGCTGATAGGTGGCGGCGGCAAATCCCCCCAGATCCCCGGGGACGCCGCCCCCCAGGGCCACCACCGCATCGCTGCGGCTGAAGCGGTTTTCCGACAGGACATGGATCACCTGGGCATAGGTCTCCAGGGTCTTGGATTTCTCCCCGTGGGGAAACACCGCCCGGACGGTCTTGATCCCCGCCGCCTGAAGGGCGCTTTCCACCTTGGGGCCGTAGAGCGCCCACACCCGGTCATCGGAGACGATGGCCACCCGGGCGGCGCCGGTGGATTCTGCGATGCGCTCTCCCGCCTGGCCCAAAAGGCCGGCGCCGATGCAAACATCATAGTCCCGGGAGGCCGTCACGCGGATGGTCTTCATCGCCCGTCCACCTCCTCTTTGCGCCGCCGCCCTTCGTCCAGCAGGGCCGTCAGCGTCTCAAGGTCGTCCCCCGCAAGGGCGGAGCGGTATTGCTCCAAGCTCTCCATAAAAAGGTCCATCTCCCGCAGCAGACAATCCTTGTTTTCCATAAACAGCTCCGCCCACATCCCCGGATTCAGCCAGGCCACCCGGGTCATGTCCTTGTAGCTGCCGGCAGAAAAGCCCTTGTGCCGCCGGGCGGTGGGGCTCTTGATATAGGCGTTGGACACCACATGGGCCATTTGAGAGGTGAAGGCGATCATCTCATCGTGATCCTGGGCGGTGGTGTAGGAAAAGCGCCCAAACTCCGCCGGGGCAAGCAGTTCCTTGGCCCGCTCCATCAAAACCACATCGTCAAAATCCGGCGGCACGATAACCATGGGGGCGTTGTGGAACAAATTGGCCCGGGCGTATTTGAATCCGGAATTGTGGGTGCCTGCCATGGGGTGTCCCCCCAGGTAGGTAAATCCATACTGCCGGGCCAGGGGGAAGCACGCCTCGCACACCACCCGTTTGGTGCCGCAGCAGTCGATTACCACCGGCCCGGGGCCGATGTCCGGCGCCACGGACTCCAAATACGCAATGGCCGCCTGCGGGGCAATCGCCACCAGCACCAGATCGCACTGGCGGATGGTGTCCTTCGTCAGTTCACCGTCCACCGCGCCGCTCATCCGGGCAAACTCCAGCACAGAGCGGTCAATGTCCCGGGCCAGGACGGTATGCCCCGCCTCGTGATAGGCCTTGGCAAAAGATCCGCCGATCAGGCCCAGGCCCACAATCCCCACTTTCATTTGTTCAGAACCTCCCGCACACTGTAAACTTTCTTGGCCAGGGCATCATACTCCTCCGGCCGCAGGGACTGCGCCCCATCGCACAAAGCATGCATGGGATCGTTGTGGACCTCGATGATAAGCCCGTCGGCCCCGCAGGCAGTGGCCGCCAGGGCCATGGGAGGCACCAGCCGGGCGATGCCGGTGGCGTGGCTGGGATCCACGATGATGGGCAGGTGGGTCAGCTCCCGCAGCATGGGAACTGCTGCCAAGTCCAGTGTATTGCGGGTATAGTCGTCAAACGTACGGATGCCCCGTTCGCACAGGATGACCTGTTCATTTCCCCCGGCCATGATGTACTCAGCGCTCATCAGCAGCTCTTTGAGGGTATTGGCCAGGCCCCGCTTGAGCAGGATGGGTTTGCGCAGCTTCCCCAACTCCCGCAGTAAGTCAAAGTTCTGCATGTTCCGGGCCCCTACCTGGATGATGTCCACATCCTCGAACAAGGGCAGGTGATTCACCCCCATGATCTCTGTGACGATGGGAAGACCCGTCTCCTTCCGGGCGATCTTCAAAAGCTCGATGCCGGTGCCTTTGAGTCCCTGGAAGTCATAGGGGGAGGTCCGGGGCTTGAAAGCGCCCCCCCGCAGCACATTGGCCCCGGAGGCCTTCACCGCTTTGGCCACGGTGACGATCTGGTCCTCCGACTCCACGGAGCAGGGGCCGGCGATCATGCAGAAATTGCCGCCGCCGATCTTCACGTCCCCCACTTCCACCACCATGTCCTCGGGGTGGAATTTGCGGTTGCAGCACTTGAAGGGCTCCGTCACCCGCTTCACCGAGTCCACGATGCCCAGGCTGGCGATCAAATCCATATCTACCCGGCTGGTGTCGCCGATGAGACCCAGCACCGTCTGGAACTCCCCCTCCGAAATGTGGATGCCCAGACCCTGGCCCCGCAGCCACTCGATGAGCTGCTCCCGCTTTTCCCGCTCCACACCATGCTTCAGTACGACGATCATATCCGTAACCTCCCTGTATGATAAAAATAATTTGCTTTTTTCGTTCAATAAAAAATGCGGCACAGGCGTAACCTGTGCCGCATGAAATGACTTTTTCCAAGTCTTTTTTTGCATCACAAATTACCCTTACTATGACTGCATAGTAAAGTAAAAATAATAGATGCCAAAAAAGACGTTCGCCATGTTCGTTCTCCTGTCATTTTCCTTAGTTATCACAGAGTATAAAAAATTTCTCTGCAAAAGTCAACCAACAATTTTCACAAATCCCGTTCCCCTCCCCCCGCCCGGGGCGGTCAATGTGCGCTTTTAAAAGGCGTCTTGCAAGCGCCTGCCAAGCGCAGGGGGCAAAACAGGAGCCGCCTTCAAACCACGGCGTTCACAGCAGCCTGCAGGGCCTTCAGATCCTCTGAATCAGGGTGGCTGAGGGCCCGGTCAAAATTTTCCAGCATACCCTGTTTGTGGGGGCCATCTTCCATGGCCTCATAGCGCCGGCGCACAGCCTCAGGCATCCGGCCCTGGCACATGTACGTGCCCACTACAGCCACAGAGGGCGGGATCTTGGCTTTCACTGCGGACAGGATCCTTTCAAAATACGCCACGTCACCTCCAAACCCCGCCGTTCCAAACAAAAAGAGGGACTGGGTGGTCATCTGGGAAAAAAACTCCCCGCTCTGGGCATCACAGGTCCCTTTGTCGGTCCAAAAGCCCGCGTAAATGCGCTGGGCCTCCAGCGCCTGAGGGGAAGGAGGGCCGAAATAGATGCACTCCTCCCGGGGAAGGGCCTGGGCCACGGCCTGGGCAAGCGCCTGTGTATTTCCGGTTTTGCTGCTGTAAACGATGGCGTATTTCATAAACTTCGTTCCTTTCACTGCAAAAAGCCCCCTGCTCCCGCAGGCAGGCCCCCTTCAAAAGACCTCCTCCAAAGACGCACCGGCAAGGGCCAATGCCCTGGGCGCCCGGGTGCTGTCTTTTTTATAGCGTACCACATTGCGGGCAAAAAGCAACCTTCTCTTTTCCCAGGCGATTTGACGGGGCATCCCAGGGCCCGCCCCTGCTCTCTGGAACTTTTACAAACTGCAAAAGGCCGCCTTTAATCCAGGGAGGTGCCATTGGCAGTCTCCCGGTAGATCCGGGTGATCTCCTGCAGCACGTCCGGATGAAGAAAGTCATGGTGGTAGAGCAGGTTCGTCTCTCGGATCATACTGAGATTTTCAATGGGAAGCACCGTCAGCTTCCCCTTTCGTATCTCGTCCATACAGGCGCTGCGGGCCAGGATGGAAACGCCCAGGTCCTTGCGGATAAGATCTTTGATGGTGGCGATATTGTCCACTTCCAACACCACGTTGAAATCCGCAATGGAGAGATTCAAGCTCACGAGGTTGGACTCAAACAGCGCCCGAGTAGCGGAGGTGGCAGGGCGCAGGATCATCTTTTCCCTCCGCAGGGCATCCAGCGTCACCATCCCCTCCCGGGAAAGGGGGTTGTTGTTGGACATCACACAGACCAGATAATCCGTGTCCAGCAGCAGCGCGTTGATCCCCGGCTCCTGGAGACGGCCCTCCACAATGGCCAGATCCAGCTGGAAATTAGAGAGCATATCATAAAGATTATTTATGGTATCTGTAACAATCGATATGCTGACGCCGCTGTTTCTATTGCCGTATTTGGCCAATACCTCGGCAATGTGATTGCTCTCGGCGGTGTGGGTGATCCCCACCCGCAATGTGGTGACCTGCCGGGCGTGATCTTCAATTTTTTGAAGCATGCGCTGATACAGCGCCCGGATCCTGGTGGCGTAGCGGACCACGATCTCCCCCTCCGGTGTCAGCTGCAAAGCCCCTCTGCTCCTGCGATAAAAGATCTTGACCTGCAGCTCTTTTTCCAACTGGGTGATATGGTGGCTGACAGCCGGCTGGGTCAGAGACAGCGCCTCTGCCGCCCGGGTGAAATTCCCCTTTTCATAGACGCTCAGCAGCGTCTCCAATTTGGGATCCAGCATGGGCCCTCCCTCTTCATTTCATAATGATTTTTTATATTATTAAAAATAAATATAATTTGATTTTATGTTATCCACAATTTACCATACCGGTAAGCAAAATGCAAGCGCCATTTTCAGTAAGGAGGAGAGGGTCTATGTCCGCGCTGCTTCATTCCTTCAGCCGTGAAACCCAGATTCTGCTCTCTTTGGGCATCATCCTGATCAGCGGCTTTTTAATGACCCGGCTGACCAAGCTCGTTCACCTGCCCAACGTCAGCGGCTACATTGTGGCGGGGATCGTCATCGGCCCCAGCGTCCTGGGGATGATCCCGGCGGAACTGGTGGAACATATGGATTTTGTCAGCGACATCGCCCTTGCCTTCATCGCCTTCGGGGTGGGGCGTTTTTTTAAAAGGGAGACCCTGCGGCAAACCGGTGCCTCCGTGCTGCTGGTGACACTGCTGGAGTCCTTACTGGCCGGTGGGCTGGTGTCAGGTGTGATGCTGTGGCTTTTTCATCTGGATCCCGCCATGTCCCTTTTATTGGGCGCCATCGCCACCGCCACCGCCCCGGCCAGCACGGTGATGACCATCCACCAGTATCACGCCAGGGGAGAATTCGTCAATGCGCTTTTGCAGATCGTGGCTTTGGACGACGTGGTGTGCCTGCTGGTGTTTTCCGTGGCAGCTGCCGCCGTGAGCGCCATGGATACCGGGGCGCTGTCCATAGGCAGCGTGGTGCTGCCGGTAATCTGCAATCTGGCGTTTATCGGTGTGGGCGCACTGTTCGCCCTGGTTCTCAGCCGCCTGCTCTCCCCCCGGCGCAGCACGGAAAACCGCTTGATCCTGGCGGTATCATTTCTCCTGGCCCTCAGCGGCCTTTGTACGATCTTTGATCTTTCACCCCTGCTCTCATGCATGGTTTTCGGGGCAGTATATATCAATGTGTCCCACGATCAAGAGCTCTACCAGCAGATCAATGTTTTCACCCCTCCCATTATGCTGCTGTTCTTTGTGGTCTCCGGCATGAGTCTGGATCTGCAAGTCCTCTCCGACTTCGGCCTGGTGGGCATCGCCTATTTCTTTACCCGCATCGCCGGAAAGTACCTGGGGGCCTGGCTGGGCTGCTTTTTTACCCGTGCCCATAAGAAGCTCCGCACATACCTGGGTGCCGCTCTGGTCCCCCAAGCGGGGGTGGCCATCGGCCTTGCATACCTCTCCCAGCGGATCCTGCCCGCTGCCATTGGGGATGTGCTGATGAGCGTCATCCTGGCCTCCTCTGTCCTTTATGAGCTCATCGGCCCCGCCTGCGCCAAATTTGCCCTGCTCCGCTCCGGAGCCATCCAGGAGGAGCCGGCGCAACGGGCCAGAGAGAATCTCCCGCCTCGCCCCCAGGCGCAGGCCTGTCCCACGGGGGAGGAGGGCGGGTGCAGCGGCCCCCGGCCATGACCCGCGTACTGCTTTCTCCCTCCCCGGGAGTCCCATGAAACCCATACAGCGTAAAAAAGGACTGCCGGCCGCGATGCGGCCGGCAGTCCTTTTTCTGACTGGAAACCCTTTCAAGGGCTCAGTAGTTTTCGCAGTTGAGCTCAAAGAAGCTCTGAGGATGGGCACATACGGGGCACACCTCCGGGGCGGATGTTCCCACCACGATATGGCCGCAGTTGCGGCACTCCCACACCTTGACCTCGCTCTTGGCAAATACTTCCGCCATCTCCACATTGTGCAGCAGGGCGCGATAGCGTTCTTCATGGTGCTTTTCAATGGCAGCCACCATCCGGAACTTGGCGGCCAACTCCGGAAAGCCCTCCTCCTCAGCGGTCTTGGCAAAGCCGTCGTACATATCGGTCCACTCGTAATTCTCGCCCTGGGCGGCGCTGAGCAGATTCTGGGCGGTATCCCCCAGGCCCCCCAGCTCCTTAAACCACATCTTAGCGTGCTCCCGTTCGTTTTCGGCGGTCTTCAAAAACAGCGCTGCGATCTGCTCGTAGCCCTCTTTCTTGGCCACCGAGGAGAAGTAGGTATACTTGTTCCGGGCCTCAGATTCACCAGAAAAGGCCGCAGCCAGGTTCTTCTCCGTCTGGGTTCCGGCATACTTGTTGGCCTTTTTGGGCGCTTCCTCCATCTTTTCAAAGGCGGAGGCAGGCTGCTTGCACACAGGGCAGATGAAATCAGCGGGCAGCTCCTCGCCCTCATAGATATAGCCGCAGACCTTGCATTTCCATTTGCTCATGGTTTCTTCGCTCCTTTGTTTTTATTTTGATTTCTTGGGAAAAGGGGATCGATGGAAAAGTCCTGTCGTCTCAGGACTCTTCCCTCCCCTCCTCCTGTTCTTTTTTCCGGCATGCCTCACAGATATACATCAACTTGAGATCATACGATAAGATGGGGACACGCAGCCGCTGCTGGAGCTGCTGGGTCAGGTCTCCCAGATCCACATCGATCAGTCTTCCGCATTTTCTGCACATCAGGTGATCATGACGCTCCAACCGGTCATACCGATCCGGCAGTCCTTCAGAGGAGATCTTCCGGATCATCCCGGCGTCCCATAGTTTGTTGAGATTATTGTACACCGTGGCCCGGACCACCGTGGGGTAGGTCTTCTTCAGCGCCTCAAAGATCTGCTCGGCTGTCTTGTGGTCCCGGGAGGCTTCAATGATCTCTCGAATTTTTTTTGCATACTTCGTCATATGGGCCTCTTTTTAGAATAATTCTAAATTTAGATTACATGATTACATCTGAAAAGTCAAGTGCTTTTTTCAAAAATTTCTCCCGGACAGGCAGGTCTCCTTCTCCACATATGTAAAACTGTGACACAAACAGCCCCCTTTGGCTTTAGGGGGCTTACTTCGCACCATATTTTAACTCCGGGAAACGGGAGATATGGAAGTGATTTAACCCGGAAAATCGATCGTATGCTTGAGGCGTTAGGTAAAATGGCGCAGCCAAAATCAAAAAGGTGTTTACAATCCAGTACATCTTTATAAGGTTATAAAGTAAGTCAGGAAATGGTCCGGGAACTCATGCGGGATATGGGCCTGCTAAGCATTCGACAGGATGCTAAAAAGGTCTATGCCAAAGAGCGTCGCAGTTTAAAAAATCATTTAAACCAGCAATTTGAGGTAACGCGGCCAAACGAAGTATGGGTCAGTGATATTACATATTTTCTTTGTAAGGATATCAAGTACTACATCTGCGCCATTATCGATTTGTATGCCAGGCGAATTGTAGGCTATCGAATTGGAAAGCGTAACAGCACACAACTTGTGAAAAGTACATTCAAGCAAGCATACGAATCCCGAAAGCCTGCAGGACAACTGCTATTCCATACAGACCGGGGGAGCAATTATCGCTCTTATGCCATGTGCTCGTATCTTAAGGAGCTGGGCGTGATACAGTCATTTTCCAAGGCGGGAGTTCCCTATGATAATTCCGTAATGGAGTCCTTTTTCTCCTCGTTGAAACGAGAAGAGTTGTATCGAACAAAATACCGCTCTGAAGCAGAATTCAGAGCGGCAGTAGATGCGTATATGATGTTTTACAACGAGCGCAGACCTCACGCTAAAAACGGTTACAAGACACCAATGAAACTGGAATCTATCTATTTTGGCGAGCAAAAGGAGCCAGAGACCGTGTCCTGAACAAAGGGGTTCAGATTGATTGTTTTCGCTGTTTTACGGCCTAAAATTCAACGATTTATCAAGAATGTCCGAAAAGGAGATTGCTCCTCGAAGCCCTGAATCCCTTGTAAATCAAGGGAAA
>CALWXJ010000055.1 GCA_944385475.1 uncultured Oscillospiraceae bacterium | reverse complement strand
TATTCTCTTGAGAGTACCGGGCGGACACAAATAGTATCAATCCAGTATCAAGAGCAATATGGACGGGCAAAAAAGCCTGTATTCATGCGGGTTTGCGCCGTTTCGAGCGTCATTCCCACTCGATGGTTGCGGGAGGCTTGGAGGTGATATCGTAGACGATGCGGTTGATGTGGGGCACTTCATTGACGATCCGCACGCTCACCCGGTCCAGCACGTCATAGGGGATGCGGGTCCAGTCGGCGGTCATAAAATCGCTGGTGGTGACGGAGCGCAGGGCCAGAGTATAGTCGTAGGTACGGCCGTCCCCCATGACACCCACGGAGCGCATGTTGGTGAGTACCGCGAAGTACTGGCTCATAGTGCCCTCCAGATGGGCCTTGGCGACCTCATCCCGGAAGATGAAATCCGCCTGGCGCAAAGTCTCCAGCTTCTCCGGCGTCACCTCCCCCAGGCAGCGGATGGCAAGGCCGGGGCCGGGGAAGGGCTGGCGCATCACCAGATATTCAGGCAGGCCCAGCTCCCGGCCCAGAGCCCGGACCTCATCCTTGAAGAGCATCCGCAGCGGCTCGATGATCTCCTTAAAGTCCACATAGTCAGGAAGTCCTCCCACATTGTGGTGGCTCTTGATCACGGCGGCGTCTCCGGCCCCGGACTCGATGACGTCGGGATAGATGGTGCCCTGCACCAGGTAGTCCACCTGGCCGATCTTCTTGGCCTCCGCCTCAAAGACCCGGATGAATTCCTCGCCGATGATCTTGCGCTTGCGCTCCGGGTCCGTCACCCCGGCCAGCTTGGAGAGGAACAGATCCTGAGCATTGGCGCGGACAAAGTTGATGTCCCACTTCTTGAAAGCGGCCTCCACCTCATCGCCCTCGTTGAGGCGCATAAGGCCGTGGTCCACGAAGACGCAGGTGAGCTGATTGCCCACCGCCTCCGCCACCAGCGCGGCGGCCACGGAGGAGTCCACGCCGCCGGAGAGGGCCAGCAGCACCTTGCCGCTTCCCACCTTCTCCCGGATGGTGCGGATGGCGGTTTCCTTGTAATCCCCCATGGTCCAGTCGCCCCGGGCGCCACAGACCTCGTAGAGGAAGTTGCGGATCATGTCCGTGCCGTGCTGGGTGTGGTTCACCTCCGGG
Organism: uncultured Oscillospiraceae bacterium; assembly: GCA_944385475.1. Taxonomy (GTDB): domain Bacteria; phylum Bacillota; class Clostridia; order Oscillospirales; family Oscillospiraceae; genus Oscillibacter. The sequence continues at coordinate 4,975 of CALWXJ010000055.1, read as the reverse complement.
TGATACTGCACGCCATAGAAGCCCCGGGCCTCATCGCAGATGGCCACGTTGGGGCAGGCGTCGGAGTGGGCCACCAGGGAAAAGCCCTCCGGGACCTTCTCCATATAATCCCCGTGGCTCATCCAGGTGATGCCCTGGGCAGGCAGCCCCTGGAAGAGCTTGCAGTCGGTGTTGAAATAGGTCTCGGTTTTGCCATACTCCCGGGCGGAGTCATCGGTGGCGGCCACCACTCTGCCCCCCAGGTTGTGGGCCAGCAGCTGGCAGCCGTAGCAGATGCCCAAAATGGGTACCCCCAGCCGGAAGATCTCCGGATTGGCCTGGGGAGATTTGGGGTCATAGACGCTGTTGGGGCCGCCGGTGAAGATGATGCCGATGGGGTTCATGGCCCGGATGTCGTCCATGGAGGTGGTATAGGGCTTTACCTCGCAGTAGACGCCGCACTCCCGCACCCGCCGGGCGATGAGCTGGTTATACTGCCCGCCGAAATCCAAAACGATCACGGTTTGATGGGACATTTGCCTTCCTTCTTTCTCCTTTTTGCGGAGTGCCCGACAGGCCGTCCGCGGACTTTTTTACAGCTTAAAATAGCATGTTTTGCCCAAAAAGGCAAGAGGCGGGAGAAAAAAGAGGCCCGCCCCTCCGCCAGGGCGGGCAAGATCCGTGGCAAGGGGGCAGGGAGGAACATCACGGCCCCACGCAGGCGCCGCCCCACTCCACCACGGCAAACCCATGGCGGTCGAAGGCGGGCAGTGCCTGAGGCTGGATCTCCACCGGCTCTTCCAGCGGCTGCCACGCCATGAATACCCGCAGGACACTGTCCGGTTCCGGGGTGACGGTGAGGCGGGCGTGCCGGGTGTAGTCCTCCCCCTGAAAGGCGATGAGGTTATAGGGGTTGCCCTCCATCTGGGGCAGCCAGTAGACGATGAACTCATTGGCCTCCCGCCGGTTCAGCCCCAGATCCGCCAGAGCCTGCTCCAAAAAGGCGGCGGTATCCTCTCCCGCCACGCAAAAGCCCTGGGAAAAATCATACTCCCAATGGGACGTCCCCTCCCAATAGAGGTAGTTGTAGGTCTGCCCCTTGGCGTCGGTGAGGGTTCCGTCCGGGGATGCGGTGACGGTCCAGGCTCCGTCCTCCTGGGCGGGATAGAGGCAGGTGAGCTCCCCGTCATAGTCCAGACGGACGGTGACGGCGGTCTCCTGGGGAGGATAGAAATAGTCCACCGGTTTGGCGGAGAGTTCCTCCTCCGGATAGAGGTAGATGACAGGCTTGGCATCCGCCTGTCCGCAATCTCTGTTGCACCCGCTCAGCATTCCCAGGGAGAAGAGAGCCAAAACCATAAAAAGTATCCGCCGTTTCATAAAAACGCCTCCTTTTCCCGGGGGCTTCCGGCCCCCGCTCTATCATAAAAGACGAAAAAGGGGCGGCGATCTTACAGGGGCGTCCCCCGCTGGGCATAAAAAGGCCGCCCCGGCATCTGCCGGGGCGGCCGGGGATGTACTTTTAGGCGTGCTTGCCCTCCAGACGGTCGGCGGCGCCGTCCAGCCAGGCGCCCTGGAAGGTCTCGATATCCCCCGAGTCCACCAGGGAGGCCAGGGCGGGGTCGATGGGCATTTCCGCCAGCAGAGGAAGGTTGTGCCGCTGGGCGGCCTGGGCGGTCTTCCCCTCACCGAAGAGATAGATCTTCTTGCCGCAGTCCGGGCAGGCCACGTAGCTCATGTTTTCAATGAGGCCCACGATGGGGACCTCCATCATCTCTGCCATCTTCACAGCCTTTTCCACCACCATGCTCACCAGCTCCTGGGGGCTGGCCACGATGAGGATGCCGTCCAGGGGAATGGACTGGAACACGGAGAGGGACACGTCCCCGGTGCCCGGAGGCATATCCACAAAGAGATAGTCGCAGTTCCAAAGCACGTCCGTCCAGAACTGCTGGACCACGCCGGCAATCATGGGTCCCCGCCAGATGACGGGATCCGTCTCGTCCTCCAGCAGCAAGTTGGTGGACATGATCTCAATGCCGGTGGCGCTTTCCATGGGAACCAGGGCGTCCCCCCGGCCCGCGGCGCGGCCGTGAACCCCAAAGGCCTTGGGATTGGAGGGGCCGGTGATATCGGCATCCAGAATGCCCACCCGGTGGCCCCGGCGGCGCATGGTGACGGCCAGCTGGCTGGTGACCATGGATTTGCCCACGCCGCCCTTTCCGGAGACGACGCCGTACACCTTGCCCACATGGGCCTGGGGGTGGTGCTCTTTCAGCAGGGACTGGGGAGCCTGACGCTCTGCGCAGCTCTCAGAGCAGGTGGAGCAGTTATGGGTGCATTCGCTCATAGAGAATTTCTCCTTTTTGTTTTGGTCATATCGTGGTTATCTTATACCCGGCAGCCCTCGTTCGTCAACTGCTGGATCAAAACTTCCGGATCTTGGGCAAAAAAGTCCGCCTCCCGGCTGTGGCAGGTGAAAAGCAGGATCTGCCGGTCCCTGGACAGCTCTTTTAAATAGGAGAGTGCCGCACCGCAGCGGGTATCGTCAAAGCTGGCCAGGGCGTCGTCCAGCACAATGGGCGGGGCGTCCTGCGTCGGCAGGACCAGATCGCAAATGGCCAGTCTGGCCGCCAGATAAAGCTGGTCCAGCGTCCCGGCGGAGAGCAGCGCCCCGTCCCGGGAGAGGGCGTCTCCCTTGGGCTGGGCGAAGAGGTGGAAGGTGCGGTCCAGTGTCACGGCGTCATAGCGGCCCTGGGTCAGCCGGCCAAAGATCTCGGCGGTGCGCCGGCCCAGCTCCGGGGAAAAACGGTTTTGCAGCCGGGTGTTGGCGGATTGCAGCGCCTCCATGGCAAGGGAGATGGCGTCATATTCCCCCTGGAGACGGGCGGACTGCGCCTCCAGTGCCTGCAGGGAAGAGCGCAGCAATGCGGATTCGCCCCCTGCCTGCAGCTGGCCGGAGAGCTGATCCAGGGCGGATTGCCGGGCAGCGAGCTGCCGGGAGACCTCCTCCAAAAGCTGCTGGGTCTGCTGGGGGGAGTGGGCGGGGGTGGGAAGATCCTGCTCCGGGACGGCGTCCTCCGCTTCTCCCCGGGGAAGAGACTGTTCCAGGGCCTCCAGGCGCACCTGGGCGGTGCGGGCCTCTGCTTCCCGCTGGGCAAGGGCCTTGCGGGCCTGTCCCGCCGCCCGCAAGGCCGCGTCGGCGGCTTCCAGGGTGAAGGCGGCGGGGGCAAAGCGGCGGACCTCCAGCAAGATGGCCTGCTGGTTGGTGGTGAGGGAGGCGGACAGGGCATCGGCGGTGGCGGATTTGGCACTGACATCGGCCTGGGCCGCCGATTGATCTTCCAACAATTTATAATAAGTATCCGCCAGGCGGGCAATGGCAGATTCATCCGCGGTGCCAAAGCGCCGTTGCAAAGAGCTCCTGCGCAGCTTTTCCAGGGCCCGGCGGCGGTAGAGGCGAGAAAGATAGCCGCCCATAGCCGCGATGCCTGCTGCCACACCCCCGGGCAGGAGCCAGGGGACCGTGCGCAGCAGCGGCAGCTCCAGGACGGACATCCGGGAGTAGAGCAGGGCGAATGCCCCTCCCGCCACCGCCAGGAACAGGAAAAAGAAGCCCAGCTCCCCTGCGGCCACCCTGCCGGGGATTTTCCCGGCAGGATCCGACTGCATCTCCCGACGGACCTGTTCTGCCGTCTGTCCGGCAAAGGGGCTCTCCGCCACGGCGGCCTGGGCCCGCAGCAATGCCTTCATGGCCTCGTCCCGCTCCTGCCGGGCCTGCTGGGCGCTTTTTCCCACGATCTCCAGATTGACGATGGCCGCCCGGAGCCTGGCGATGGTCTCCGACTCCGGCGTCCCGTCAGATTCTACTCTTTGGCGCAGCTGCTGGAGGGCCTGTTGGGCGCTTTGAGCCTCCTTCTGAGCCTCTTGGAGGCTCTGGCGCTGCTGCTGCAGGGCCTGGCGGCGGTGGAGGCTGGCCTCCTGCTGGAGCTGGACCTGTTGGGCGGAGAGCCGCTCCACGTCCTGCCGGGCCTGGTACAGCTGCCGCTCCAGCTCCTGGGATGCCTCCACCTGCCGGCGCAGCTGGTCCATCTTTGCCTCCAGCTCCGGAAGAAGGCCGGTGGAGCGGTTGGCCCGGCGGCGGTTGAGCTGCTTTTTCAAAACGCCGGCGGCCTCGGAAAAGGAAAGACCCTCTTCCCCCGTGGTGATCAAGGCGGCGATCCGCCGCTCCAACTCCGCGTCCTGGGTGATGGAAAGGCCGTTTTGCCGGATGAAGGCGCTGCGCTCATAGACCTCCCGGGTGACCCCCAAAAGGGCCTCCCCGCAGGAGGCGCCGGTCAAGAACGCGGCGTCATTCTCCGTGCCGGTATAGACGGCGCGAAATCCCCCCAGGGGGGAGCTGCGGCGGCGGGTATCCCGGGTGAGGGTGATCTCCTGCCCGCCGAAAACCCCCTCCAGCCGCCCGCTCATAGCGCTGCCCTGCCAGGGGGCGTAGCGGTTTTTCTCCGCGATATAGCCCGCCCGGTCCCGCTCTTTGCTGTTGATTCCGTAAAACATCGCCAGCAAAAAAGCACACCAGGTGGATTTGCCGCTTTCGTTGGGGGCCTGCAAAATGTTAAGGCCCCTGCCCAGGGACAGTTCCTGACCCTGGAGCTTGCCGAAGGTGGCCTTCATGCATCGGATGTGCAAGGGGATCCCTCCTGTCATGGATATCATTGCGAAAAACGTAAAGAATAAAGTCCATCCCCGTAAGAGACGGACGGCCTATGGGCCGCAGGGACATTATAGCATGGTCCCGCCCCCTTGCCCAGTCCCTTTCTCGTCCGGAAAAGACCCCATAAAAAAGATGACGAGAAAAAATCCTTCCCCAGCCGAAAAAAGGGGTTGACAAAGGGGGGAGGATTTGGTAAGGTATGAAAGCTGTCGGCTGCGGCAAGAGGCTGCGGCGGGAGACGGCGAAGCCCGGAAGGGCAGTTGCTTGAGAGGAAAGGGACCG
>CALWXJ010000054.1 GCA_944385475.1 uncultured Oscillospiraceae bacterium | reverse complement strand
CACAACGTCGTCAAGTTTCCCCAGTTCCTCCGCCTTTGTCAGGGCTTTGGACAGTGCTTTGGCAAGGCTGTTAAGATCCCCCATTTGCTTTTCCAGGTTCCCCAGTATAGGTTCCAGGTCATCCAGTGCCTGGGAGATGCGGATGGAGAGGTCATTGATCTCCTGGATGCCCTGGTCTGCCCAATCGGTAACTGCCTGTCCCAGGTCCTGGGCGGTCTGCTGGGTCCAGCGGGTTTGATCTGATAGGGATCGTATCTGGGCAGAGAGATCATCCGCCGTCCCATCGGCATCCTTTAAAAGGCGGTCTATGAGGGTTTGCAGCGTATCCAGCTCTCCCCCCAGGCGGGAGAGAAAGCTCTCGCTGTACAGCAGGGTCATCTCCGGCTCCAGCTGCCCCACAACGCCTCCCACATCTTTTCGCCCCAGAATACGGCCGGTATTGACGCACCCATCAAGAAAGCCAGACTGCCGCCCGGCGATCCCCCCGATGTTGTAGCCCACATGGGGATAGCCGACGGCGCCGCTGTTTTGGCAGCTTTGGAGGATGCCGGAGGAGGACCCGGCGATCCCGCCCACATCGCTCCAGCCGGTGAGGTCTGCGGCTGCGTCGGCCTGGTTGATCCCGGCGATGCCGCCCACATACAGCTTCCCCTGGACGGTCCCCTGGAAGGAACAGCGCAGCAAAGAGCCGCTGTTGTCCCCCACGATCCCGCCCACGGTATCTTGAAAATCCTGCGGGCAGACGCGCCCTGTTACCTGCAGGTCTTTTACAACGCTGCCCTCCTGCAAATAGCGGAACAATCCCTGGGTGTTTCCGCTGGAGGTGAGGGTGAGCCCGGAAATGGTATGTCCCTGGCCGTCAAATACGCCGCCGAAGGTGGGGATGGGGGAGAATTTTATCCCGGTGAGGTCCACATCTTTTTTCAAAATTACCGTCTTGCCCCGGGACCAGCTGTCCAAAGAGCAGGATGCAGCCAGCGCGATGAGGTCCTGGGGGGTTTCAATGTAAACTGTGCCGTTTTCCTCTGCTGTCAGAGCGGTGGGGCAGAGCATCCCCATCAGCAAGACCGCGCACAGCAAAGTGGCTACAACCTTACTTGGATGTCTCATGGCTTTCCTCATTGGATATATCTCCCGCCTCCACCATGGCGCTGACTTCCCCGTGAATGACCCCGTGCACAGAGGCGTCGATGGTGCCGCTGACATATCCCCGGACCCGTCCGCTGATATAGATGGCGCCGCTGGAGCGGATGAGGCGCTGGTGTTCCGGAAATTTCAGATTGAATCGGGTCCGCTCCACGACTTTGTCGCCCAAGAGCAGCAGCTGAGGCAGGATGAACATCACCAGGAACATGGAGATCAAAGTACCCCTGCGCAGGCATTGCCCGATCCCCACGATACTGGCTTCTGTGGTGATCTGGCCGATAAGGAAAGCCGCTACGGACAAGATACTCCCAGAGGTCAGGACAGTGGGGAAGGCCAGGTCCAGGGCCTGGACGATGGCCTCCTGGGGGGGCATGGTCTCCTTGCACTCATTGAACCAGGAGGAGATCACAATGGCATAGTCGATATTGGCGCCCATTTGGATAGCGGTGACAATGAGGTAACTCATGAAAAAGATGGGTTCTCCCGTCAGGCCCGGAACGGCAAAATTGATCCAGATGCTGCCCTGAATCACCAGGATCAGCAAAATGGGCAGCCCCACAGACATGAAGGTGAAGAGCAGCACCAAAATGACAAATACCACCGTCAAAACGCTGATGAGGATGTTGTCCCGGGAAAAGGAGGCGGAGAGGTCATAGTCGCTGGTGGAATTGCCCACCAGGAAAACGCTTTCTGCGTCATAATACCGCTCCGCCTCAGCGTGGATGGTTTTCAAAAAGGCGAAGGTCTCCTCCCCCTCCTCCGGAAGGTTCAGCTTCAATACCAGGCGGGAGTAATGCTCTCCCAGCATCTGGGCTCTGGCATTGGTGAGCTGGCTGTAGAGGTCGTTGATCTCCTCTTCGGTTTTTTCATCGAAGGAGATGTATCCATCCTCTTTGAAATCGTAAATAAAGAGGAAAAGGTCCATCAGGGGGATGGTGTAGTCCTCCACACCGCCTATGATGCGGCCGTAATCCTCCTGTTCTGCGGCATAGGCGCCATAGAGCAGGCAGGATTGTTCGTAATCCAGGTCAATGAGCTCTGAAAACTGTCGGGGGGTAAGGGCGTCGGTAAGGGTGTAGCCGTCCATGGCCTCGATATTGGCAAGGCCGATGGCAGATGCCACCTCTTGGTAACTTTCCAGCTGCCGCAGCAGGGCTTTTTCGCTTTCATACCCCCCCCGGGGGACCAGGAGCGCCATGATATTCTGGGGCCCGAAGGTTTCGTTGATCCGCACCTGGGCAATCTGTGCGTCATGTTGCCGGACGGTATGGATTTGACTGTACCCATAGACATACGGGCAGCGGTTGGAGAGGAAGAACGCCCCTACAAGGCAGAGGACAAACAGGGGGGCGCAGACATGCCGCAGCCGGACCACCAGCTTGCCCCAGCGGTCAATGGAGGGGATAAAATTTTTGTGGCGGGTGCGCTCCATGGCCCGGGAGAAAAGCATCAAAAGCCCCGGCATCAGCGTAAAGACGGAGAGCATGCTAAAGCAAATGGCCTTGATCAGAACCATCCCCATGTCAAAACCGATGCGGAACTCCATGAACATCATCGCCGCCAGGCCGGAGATGGTGGTCAGGCCGCTGGCGGAGATGGCCGCGATGGAGGCACTGAGGGCACGGACGCAGGCCTCCCGGTCCGGGGCATGCTTCCGCTCCTCCAAAAAGCGGTGAAGGAGGATGATGGCATAGTCAATAGCCAGCGCCAGCTGCAAAATCACCGTCACAGAGTTGGAGACAAAAGAGATTTCCCCAAAGAGAAAGTTGGTCCCCAGGTTTAAAAGGGCCGCCGCGCCGAAGGTGAGTACCAGCACGGGGATCTCCGCGTAGGACTTGGAGGTCAGCAGCAGTACCAGAAGGATCACCGCTGCGGCGATGACCAGGATGATCCCCATCTCGGACTGGAGCGTGTCGGAGGTATCGTTGCCCACGGCGGTGTCGATAAAGACGTCGTATGGCTCCAGGGTCTGCCGGACTTCTTCCAGAGCAGCAAGGGCGGCCGGGTCCGTCTCTTCCCTTTCAAAGGTAACAGAGAGGAGCACATCCGAGCCCTGACAGTATGCGGCGATGTCCTGGGGGGTCTGGGCATCGGAGGAGGGGCCAAGGCTCTCCCCCAGGGTGGCGGAGGAGACTCCGTTGATCTTTTCCAGATCATTGGCGATCTGCTGTGCCAGCCCCACTGTGGTGTGACAGATCATCACCCGGGCGGTGGCGAAGGTGGTCAGCTCCTCTTCCATAAGGGTCAGGCCCTGCCGTGTCTCCGTGGTCTCAGGCAGGTACTCCGTGATGTCGTTGCACACACTTACCCAGCTTCTGGAGAATATCGAAAAGACGGCGGCGCAGAAGCATAAAAAGAAGATCAAGTTTCGTTTATCCACGATCAGCGTGGCCAACCGATCAAAAAAAGAAGGTTTTTCAGTAGATTTACTCACAGTTCGCCTCCTTTTCCTGCGCTTCCCGGGAAAGCCGCTTCCCACTCCAGGTCATCTTGCAGCCTGGCAGCCTGGCGGTGCCGCTGAGGGTTTCCCCGGTGATATGAAGTGTGGATTGGCAGGTGTGCTCTCCCAGGGCGGTGCGCAGCGAATGGGAAAGTTCCATGGTCTGAGAACCTTTCCGCTCCCCCCATACCGCATTCTCCCGGCCCAACAGGCGCAAAACGCCTCTTAGGCGGTTTCCTTCGCTCTCTACCATCAAAGTTCCCTGGCGGGGTCCAAGCTGGCTGTGGAGCGTGAGTGCATACCATTCCTTCAAAGAGCGCATCTCCCTTTCCTTTTTTCTTAGCATACGTCCCCGGAGGGGCGGGATACAACATGCAAAAAAGGCATCGGTGTCAGAATTGTGGAGAAAATTTACGGTTTATATATGGGAAAACTTCTGCCAGGCGTGCTATACTGAGAAAAAAGAAATCTGCGGGATGAAAGGGGAGGCCTTTTATGAAACATAAGACATATGAATCCTCTCATGCCACAAAGCAGGCTATCTGCGCGGCTTTGAAATCCCTGATGGTGCAAAAGCCTCTGGACAAGATCACCGTCAGTGAGATCATGGAGAGCTGCGGGATGGTGCGCCAGCATTTCTACTACCACTTTGAAGATATTTACGATTTGGCGCGGTGGATGTTTCAGGAAGAGGCGGTGTCCCTTCTGGCGCAGCAGGAGGGGGCGTTGCTCTGACAGGAGGGGCTGCTGCAGCTGTTTGAATACCTTCAGGAGAACCGGGCGGTCTGCCTTTGCGCTTTAAATTCCCTGAGCCGCACGCATCTCAAGCACTTTTTCCATGCGGATCTCTATGCCATCATCGGCCGTACAGTGACGGCGATTGCCGGCGAAGTGGGATACGGGGAGGAAGAGGAGCTGGAGCTGCTGACCCACTTTTATGTCATCTCCCTTGCAAGCTTGATGGAAAGCTGGCTGCTGGGAGAGATCGAAGGGACGCCGGAGGAGCTGATCCGCTTTGCAGACACCCTGCTGCAAGACCAGGTCCGGGGGGCAAAGGACCGTCTGGAGCAGCCTGAGCAAAGGGGGGAGGAGCCGTAGGCTCCCGAGGAATCTGGGTTTGAAAACCGCCTGCCCGGAGGGCGGCCTGGCGGGCAGTTTGGAGAATGGGGGAAAATTGGGCAGGGGGTTGCACAAAAAGGATCCCCGTGTTATACTCGCACTGGGCAGATATGCCCGAAATTTTCAGAAAAAGGGGGAACAGTCTGTGGACATTTGCGGTCGAAGTACCAAGAGGGCCGGTAATGCGCTCCATCGGGCGGCAATGTGCCCGCTGTTCCTCTTTGCAGAGGGGCAGCGGTAGATTTGCTGTCCCCATGGGGTTTGTTGCTGTGCCGGTAAAGCTGTGCTTTATCGGTCTTTTTTTGCCTGTTGGTGCTTCCTCCCCGTACATTTACTGGAACAGGAGGAAAAAACCATGGAAAACAAAATCATGTATCAGGGCCGCTGGGAGGAGCTGCTGGCGGCCAAAGACTATCATGGGCTGCAGGCGTGCCTGGCACAGGCCAACGAAATGGATGTGGCCGCTTTTATGGAGTCGCTGGACCCGGAGGGAACGGTACTGGTTTTTCGCCTGCTGCCCAAGGAGCTGGCCAGCGATGTCTTTGCCAACCTTGAGCCGGAGGATCAGCAGACCATCATTGCCGCAGCTACGGACAAAGAGGTATCCGAGCTGCTGGAAGATCTCAATGTGGATGACGCGGTGGACATGATCGAGGAGCTGCCCGCCAATGTGGTAAAACGGGTGCTGAAAACCGCCCGGCCCGATACCAGGACCCTGATCAATCAGTTCCTGAACTACCCGGAAAATTCTGTGGGCAGCATCATGACAGCCGAATTCATCGATCTGAGAAAGAGCATGACGGTGAAGGAGGCCATTGCCCGCATCCGGGAGACGGGAGAGGACAGCGAGTCCATTTATACCTGTTATGTCATTGACAGCAGCCGGGTGCTGGAGGGTGTGGTGACACTGCGGGAGCTTCTTTTGGCGGGGGATGGGACCTTGGTGTCCGATCTGATGGAGACAGAGGTCATCACCGCCCGGACCACCGAGGACCAGGAAGAGGCTGTGCAGCGGATGATGAAGTATGACTTCATCTCCCTGCCTGTGGTGGACGGAGAGAACCGCCTGGTGGGCATCGTCACCGTGGACGACGTCATGGATGTCATGGAGGAGGAGGCCACCGAGGATTTTGAAAAGATGGCGGCCATGTCCCCCTCGGAAAAGCCCTATTTGAAAACCGGGGTGCTGGATCTTGCCAAGCATCGGATCGTCTGGCTTTTGGTGCTGATGGTGTCCAGCATGGTCACAGGGGGGATCCTGGGACAGTTTGAGGTCGCATTTGCCGCCGTGCCTGTGCTGGTGACCTTCATTCCCATGCTGACGGACACCGGCGGCAACGCCGGCAGCCAGAGTTCCACCATGGTCATCCGGGGCATGGCGGTAGGGGAGATCGGCCTTTCCGATTTTCTCCGGGTACTTTGGAAGGAATTGCGGGTGAGCATCGTGGTGGGCGTCATCCTAAGCGGTGTGAACTTTGTGCGCCTTGCCATTCAGTATCCCCATCAGATCGCGGTGGCTCTTACGGTTTCCGGTGCCATGCTGGTGACAGTGGTGCTGGCCAAGAGTATCGGGTCCATGCTGCCCATGCTGGCAAAGCGGCTGAACCTGGACCCGGCACTGATGGCTTCCCCCATCATCACCACCATTGTGGACGGCGTGAGCCTGGTGGTGTACTTTTCCTTGGCCCAGCAGCTTTTGGGCCTTTGAAAGATGCCTTGGAGGCAAGGGGTTGGAATCCCGCCTTCTCTATGGTAGAATGGACAAAAGAAGGTGGGAAACATGGAGAAGAAAGAATTGCGCCCCCCCATTCACCGCAGCTATCTCCGCCTGCGTTTGGGAAGGGCCTATTATGCCGGTATGCGCTATCTGCTCTGGTGCTCTCCCAAATTTCATTGGGCGCGGGAGCGGCAGCAGCAGCCGCTCCCCTGGGTGTACAGTCAGCACGCCACGCCTCTGATGCGCCGCCTCCAGGGGGATGAGGAACGGCTTCAGCGCAACAAGGTCACCAATTTAAAAATCGCGGTGCCCCGCTTAAACGGCATCCTGCTCCGCCCGGGACAGACCATGAGCTACTGGCGATTGATCGGAAAGCCCACCCGGAAAAAGGGGTATCAGGAGGGGATGGTGCTGTTTTTGGGGCGCATCGGCACGGATGTGGGCGGGGGCCTTTGCCAGCTTTCCAACTTGATTTTCTGGATGACGCTGCACACCCCCTTAACCGTGGTGGAGCGATACCGCCACTCCCACGATGTCTTTCCTGATGTGAACCGCACCCAGCCTTTCGGCAGCGGGGCCACCTGCGCCTACCCCCATCGGGATCTGATGATCCGCAACGATACGGATGAGACGTTTCAGCTATGCCTGGAGGTGGGGCAGACCCATTTGAAGGGCCAGTGGCGCAGCACACGTCCGCCGCAGCTGCAATTTCGCATTGAAGAGCGGGATGCCCGGATTGACGCCACCTCCTGGGGCGGCTACATCCGGCACAACGCCCTCTACCGCAAGGTCTATGATGTCCAGGGGACCTTTTTGGAAGAGCAGTTCCTGTTTACCAACGATGCCATCATGATGTACAGCCCCCTGCTGCCGCAGAAGGAGGAATGACTCGGCGTTTCACCTGAAGCAGGCTGCACCACCAGTGGGGCGCCCCGGAACTCCTTCCGGGGCGCCTTTTTGTCCCCGCTTTTGTCAAGAGCGGAGACAAAAAGAGAGACAGGGCTTTGGAGAGAAAATTGGACTTCCGAGGGAAGGGAGGAGTGACCATGGAATATCAAAATGTGGTGGCGGGCCGCTTTTTAGACCGCCCCAACCGGTTCATTGCCCATGTGGAGATAGGGGGGGAGGCCGTGACCGTCCATGTGAAAAATACAGGCCGCTGCCGGGAACTGCTGGTGCCAGGGGCCACGGTCTATCTCACGCCGGGCACCAATCCCCTTCGGAAGACCCCGTTTGACCTCATCGCCGTGGAGAAGGGGGAGCGGCTGATCAACATGGACGCCCAGGCCCCCAACCGGATCTTTGCCGAGTGGGCGGCTGAGGGGAATTTTCTGCCTGGCATGAAAGGGCTCCGGCCGGAGTATCCCTGGGGAGAGTCCCGTCTGGATTTCTGCGCGGAGACAGACCAGGGGCTCTGCCTGGTGGAGGTCAAGGGCGTGACGCTGGAAGAGGGAGGGCACGTCCGCTTTCCGGATGCACCCACTCAGCGGGGGGTCCGGCATATCCATGAACTGCAAAAAGCGGTGCAAAGCGGGCTTGACGGGGTACTGTTTTTTGTGATACAAATGAAAGACGTGTATGACCTCTCCCCCAATGACGCCACCCATCCTGCCTTTGGGCAGGCCCTGCGGGAGGCGGCCGCTGCTGGGGTGCGGATCCTGGCCTATGACTGCCATGTGGCCCCTGGTCGGATCGTAATGGGGGACCAGGTCCCGGTGTGTTTATAGAAGAAACGTAAGATGAGGACGGGAAGAGCAGATGACATTTTTTGACTTGCTTTTGATTGGGATCGGACTTTCCATGGACGCAGCCGCCGTATCGATCTGCCAGGGGCTGAGCATGAAGCGCCTCAACTGGCGCCACGCGGGGATCATCGCCCTGTTTTTCGGCGGTTTCCAGGGATTGATGCCCCTGACCGGGTGGCTGTTGGGCTCCCAGTTTTCCGCGTACATCCAGAATGTGGACCACTGGGCGGCCTTTATCCTGCTGGGGCTCATCGGGGGCAATATGCTGCGGGAGGCTCTCTCCCCCGGGGAAGAGGAAGAAGGCTGCGCCGGAGGAGACCGCCTGGACTATAAGCAGCTTTTTTTGATGGCCATTGCCACCAGCATTGATGCCCTGGCGGTGGGGGTCACGTTCGCGTTTTTAAAGGTTCTGATTTTCCAGGCAGTTGCGGTGATTGCTGTTACCACCTTCTGCCTCTCCCTGGCAGGGGTGGCCGTGGGCAACTATTTTGGCGCCCGGTATAAGAAGGGGGCGGAGGTCACCGGCGGGATCATCCTCATTTTGCTGGGCACCAAGATCCTTTTGGAACACATCGGCCTCTTGGGATAATTCGTCATAAGAAAAAGCAGCACCCCGTGGGGCGCTGCTTTTTTGGGCTTTGTTTGGGATCCACCAGGGGGTGCTATGAGGTTTCCGGTGTGTTCAGATTTCCTCGTACAGCTCCAAGATGGCATCGTCATGGATGATGAAAGCCACCCGCACCCGGGGATTGATGACCTCCGGACCGAAAAGCACCCGGTCTGCCTTGTCCAGATAGGGGTCCAAATCATCCACCCGGTAAGTCAGATGGGGTTGTTTGGACAGGATCTCAGGAAGGTGGGTGCCCTCTTCAAATTTCTGATATGCAATGCGGAAGTCATTGTTCCGGGCGCTGGGGCTGATCCAGAAGCTGCCCCACTCGTTATAAACCATGCCCGGTCTCTTTTTCAAAACGGGAATACAGACATGCAGAAACTCTGCGGCCATATGATCTCCTCCTTGTACTTGCCGCCGGAGGCGGCGTGATCCGTGGCCCGTGCCGCGGATCCATCCGCTCCATTTTAGCAGATGGGTCATGAAGAAGCAATTGGGAAATTCCCTTTGCCGTGAAAACGGTGGGAAATTTGTCTGTAGAAAGGGAGAGGAGATTGCATCTTTTGACAGGGGCGCTATAATAAAATGGAGACGGGCGGCCCTGTGAAGGCCGCAGAAAAAGCACCGCCGCCATCTTGGACGGCGGAGGCAGGAGGGTGACATGATTTACAAAGACTTTCACGGCCTGCGCCTTTCGGCGCTGGGCATGGGCTGTATGCGCCTGCCGGTCCTGGACGGGCAGGATGGCCGCATTGACGAGCCCGCTGCCCGGGAGATGGTGGCCCGGGCTATGGAACGGGGGATCAACTATTACGACACGGCCTACGGGTATCACGATGGGCGCTCTGAAGAGGTCATGGGCCGTATTTTAAAGGCATATCCCCGGGACAGCTTTTACCTGGCCAGCAAATTCCCCGGCTATGACCTGGCCAACATGGGGAAAGTGGAGGAGATCTTTGAAGAACAGCTGCGCAAATGCCAGGTGGAGCGGTTTGATTTTTATCTCTTCCACAATGTGTGCGAGCGCAATATCGATGGCTATCTGGATCCTGTCAACGGCATCATGGAGTATCTGCTGCGGCAAAAAGAGGCGGGGCGCATCGGCCATCTGGGCTTTTCTGTCCATGGCAGCCAGGAGACCCTGAACCGCTTTTTGGATGCCTACGGCCAGTACATGGAGTTTTGCCAGATCCAGCTCAACTGGATGGATTGGACCTTCCAGAAGGCCCGGGAGAAAGTGGAGCGTCTGGGCGAGCTGGGGCTGCCGGTGTGGGTGATGGAGCCCCTGCGAGGCGGCAAGCTGATTCGCTTGACAGATGAGGAAAAAGAAAAGCTGGAGACTCTGCGGCCGGGGGTATCGGCGGCGGATTGGTGCTTCCGCTTTTTGCAGTCGGTCCCTGGGGTGACCATGATCCTCTCCGGCATGTCCAACATGGAGCAGCTGGAGGACAACATCGGCATCTTTGAGACGGACCGGCCCCTCTCCTCTGAGGAGCGCCAGGCGCTGATGGAAATCACGCAGCGGCGGATGCAGCTGAATATGCTGCCCTGCACAGCCTGCCACTATTGCACCAGCCACTGCCCCCAGGGGTTGGATATCCCCATGCTGCTGGAGATGTTCAACGACCAGCGCATCACCGGCGGTCCCTATGCCATGCCCCTTTCTCTGCGGCGCCTGCCGGAGGAAAAACATCCCAGCGCCTGTATCGGCTGCCGGAGCTGTGAGGCAGTGTGTCCCCAGGGCATCAAGATCCCCGACGAGCTGGCGGAGTTCGACCGGCTTATGCGGGGCTGAAGGAAGTAAAAAACACGGCTTGTCCTCCGCCAGGGGGCAAGCCGTGTTTTTTCGCGGCATTTTGCAGGAAGCGCCTTCAAAATGTGGCCGAGGCTCCTAAAATTTTTAGTTGGGGGCAAATTTTGGTTGACAAAAGCTGCTGAATTTTATATCTTAAGCATAAGATTATTTTTTTGCTTTTGCTTATTTTGGGGTGATGATGTGACACAGCGGGAACGACAGATTCTGGAATGGATCGAAGAAAATCCCACGATCTCCCAGCAGGAGATCGCGCAGAAGGCGGGGATCACCCGGTCGTCCGTGGCGGTCCACATCTCCAATTTGATGAAGAAGGGGTACATTGCCGGCAAGGGATATATCGTCCGCACCGCGCCCTATATCACGGTGGTGGGCGCTGTCAACATGGATATCGGGGGGCATCCGGCGACGCCGCTGGTTTCCCGTGATTCCAATCCCGCCACAGTGACCATGTCCCTTGGGGGCGTGGGACGCAATATCGCGCATAATCTCTGCTTGATGGGGCAGAGTGTGCGCCTGGTGACGGTGTTTGGCGACGATCTGTATGCCAGGAAGATCGCAGACAGCTGCGCCGCCATCGGGATTGATATTTCCCATGCTCCGGTGGTGCCCGGAGCCAGGACATCCACCTATCTCTACATCAATGATGCCTCCGGGGATATGGCCCTGGCGGTGAGCGACATGGAGATCTATCACCACCTGACGCCCCGGATGCTGGCGCAGCGGCAAAAGCTGCTCTCCGGCAGTCAGCTGGTGGTGGTGGACACCAACATTCCCCAAGAGAGCATTTGCTGGATCGCGGAGAACTGCTCCGCCCCCATTTTCGCCGACCCGGTCTCCACCGCCAAGGCGGAAAAACTGCGGCCGGTCCTGGGCAGGCTCCACACCCTCAAACCCAACCGGATGGAGGCGGAGCTGCTCTCCGGCGTTTCCATCACGGATGGGCAGAGCCTTCACCGTGCCGCTCAGACGCTGTTGGACACAGGACTGCAGCGGGTGTTTATCTCCCTGGGCAAAGACGGCGTTTACGCCGCCGACCATACCCGGCATCTGCATCTACCGTCTTTGCCGGGGAAAATCGTCAGCACCACCGGCTGCGGAGACGCTTTTACCGCGGCCATCGCCTGGGCATTTTCCCAGGGAGCGGGCCTGGAAGATACGGCCCGGTTCGGCCTGGCGGCCGCCGCTATTGCCGCCGGGAGCAGCGAGACCATCAACAGCGCCATGAGCCCCCAGGTGCTGCGGGACTGGGCGGAGGGAAAGGTCCCCGGTTCCGCCGGATAATACAAGTCCCCCGGTATGGGGATAAAAGGATATACCTACCAACCAAAATTAGGTTAAAGAAGAATATGGAGGAATTGACGATGAACCCGTATCTTGATATCGCGCCGGAAGTAAAAAAAGCCCTGGAGGAGGGCCGCCCTGTTGTGGCGTTGGAATCCACCATCATCTCCCATGGCATGCCCTATCCCCAGAATGTGGAGACCGCCCGGAATGTGGAGGCTGTTATCCGGGAAAACGGCGCTGTGCCCGCCACCATTGCCGTCATTGGCGGGCGGCTGAAAGCCGGCCTCACTCCGGAGGAGATCGTGTATTTAGGCAAGAATGGTCCGGCTGTCACCAAGACCAGCCGCCGGGACCTGCCGGTATTGGTGGCCCAGGGACGGGATGGCGCCACCACGGTGGCCACCACCATGATCATCGCCCATCTGGCAGGCATCCAGGTCTTTGCCACCGGCGGGGTGGGGGGCGTTCACCGGGGCGCCCAGAAGACTTTTGATATCTCCGCCGATCTGGAGGAGCTGGCCCACACCCCGGTGATGGTGGTGTGCGCCGGAGCCAAGTCCATTTTGGATCTGGGACTGACCCTGGAGTACCTGGAGACCCATGGCGTACCGGTCATTGGATACGGCACGGAGGAACTGCCCGCCTTTTATACCCGGCGTTCCGGTTTCCGGGTGGATTACCGCCTCAATACGCCCCAGGAGATCGCGCGGGCCTTTTATGTGAAGCAGGATATGGGTCTGGGAGGCGGAATGCTGGTGACAAATCCCATCCCCCAGGAGTACGCCATGGACTATGAGACCATCAACCGTGCCATCGACGAGGCCGTGGTGGAAGCCGCCCGTTTGGGCATTCATGGCAAGGAGACCACGCCGTTCCTCCTGGCCAAGATCAAGGACCTCACCGGTGGAGATTCTCTGGAGAGCAACATCCATCTGGTGTATAACAACGCCTGCCTGGCGGCAAAGACCGCCGCAGAACTCAGCCGCTTAGGCTGAGCGCCCAGGCAAAGACCTTCTTGCGGAGGTCCGCTTTTGCGGACCTCCATTTTTTATTGTAGGAAGGTGGCTGGCAGAGAGTACAGGGGATTTGCATTGACAAACTGTGCAAAAAGCTGATATTCTCAAGGTACCATATGATAATTTTCCCCATTATGACAAAAATTTCACATTTTTTGTGATTTTTTCCCGAGGTGGTTCTGCACCGCGGGACTTTCTGACAGGCAAGGCGGAAAATTATTCGGGTGAATTTGCGTGAAAAGGGTGAGGAACGATTGAGAAAGCTGGAGATCAAGGTAGCGACCCGGGCAACCCAGGGTATCTGGGATATCTGTGCGGTTATGAGCCGTCGCCTGGCCTCCGATACGGGCAATGTCTGTCCCGTGGAGTTCATGGCGGCGGCACTGCGTTTGTTCCAGTCCCGCAGCTGCGGCAAGTGCGTGCCCTGCCGGGTGGGTTTGGGGCAACTGGCAGACCTGCTGGACAAGATGTTAGAGGGCAACGGTACCATGGAAGATCTGGAGCAGATCGAAAAGACGTGTCACACCGTGGCTGCAGGCTCTGACTGCGCCATCGGGAGCGAGGCCGCCAAAGCCCTGCAGGTGATGCTGCCTGCCTTCCGGGAGGATTTTATCTCCCATCTGGAACGGGGGCGGTGCGTGGCGGTGTTCCAGTCCGTGCCTTGTGTGGGGGGCTGTCCGGCCCACGTGGACATTCCCGGCTATATCGCCTTGGTGAAAGCTGGACGGTATGCCGACGCCGTGCGCCAGATCCGTAAGGAAAACCCCTTCCCCGCAGTGTGCGGCCTCATTTGTGAGCACCCCTGTGAATATCACTGCCGGCGCAAGCTGGTGGACGACGCCATCAATATCCGCGGCCTCAAGCGCTTTGCTGTGGACTCTGCGGGAGATGTTCCGGCGCCGGAGCGGCTGCCTTCCACCGGGAAAAAAGTGGCGGTTATCGGCGCAGGCCCCTGCGGATTGACAGCGGCCTATTTCCTCTCTTTGATGGGGCATGACGTGACGGTGTATGAAAAGCGCAAGCGCACTGGCGGCATGCTGCGCTATGGCATCCCCTGCTATCGTCTGCCGGACAGCTATTTGGACCGGGATATTGATGTGATTCTCTCCACTGGCATTACCTTGAAAACCGATGTTTCCGTGGGAGAGGATATCCCTATTCAGACCATCAAGGATACTTATGACAGCATTTTCATCGCCATCGGCGCCCACTCCAATAAGAAGTTGGGCGTGGAGAATGAGGATAAGCGGGGCGTGATGAGCGCTGTGGATATGCTGCGCTATATCGGTGACGGCGGGACCTTTGACTTCAAAGGCAAGAATGTGGTCATCGTGGGCGGCGGCAACGTGGCCATGGATGTGACCCGCACCTCCAAGCGTCTGGGGGCGGCCAGCGTTAAGTGCGTCTACCGTCGGCGGGTGGAGGACATGACCGCTCTACCGGAGGAGGTAGAGGGCGCTGTGGCGGAAAACTGTGAGATCATTCCCCTGAAGGCCCCCTCCCGGATCGAGATCGACCAGGATGAAAATGTTACTGCTTTGTGGGTGCAGCCTCAGATCGTGGGTGAGGTGGTCAATGGCCGCCCTGCCCCCCGAGCCGCCAACCAGCCGGAAGAGCGTATCCCTGCGGATGTGATTATCCTGGCCATCGGGCAGGATATTGAAAGCGAGTATTTCCAGGCGGCAGGTATTCCCGTCAAGCGCTCCATGCTGCAGGCGGACAATGGCTGCCAGGTGCCGGGTGAGCCGGGGATTTTTGTGGGCGGCGACTGCCAGTATGGCCCTGCCACTGTCATCCGGGCCATTGAGGCTGGCAAGGTGGCGGCTGCCAATATTGACCGCTACATGGGATTTGACACCCAGCTGGATCTGGGGGTGGATATTCCCCCCGCCTCCTTCCAGATCTCCGGCCCCTGTGGCCGGGCCAACATGGTGGAGGAGTCTCCGCTGGAGCGCCAGAATACCTTTGACCTGGTGGAGCGGGGGCTGACCCCGGAGGAGGCGGCGCAGGAATGCACCCGCTGCCTGCGCTGTGACCACTACGGAAGAGGATCCTTTAAGAACGGGAGGGTCGTGAAATGGTAAACCTGACAATTGATCATCTGCCGGTGTGTGTGGATGAGGGCACCACCATTTTAAAAGCCGCGGCCTCCGTGGGCATCACCATTCCTACCCTCTGCTATCTGGAAGGGGTCAACGAGGTGGGCGCCTGCCGGGTCTGCCTGGTGGAGATCGACGGATACGATGGGCTTCGGGCCTCCTGCAACACGGTGGTCAGCGAGGGAATGCGCGTTCATACCAACTCCCGGGCGGTGCGCCTTGCCCGCAAGGACGTGGTGAGCATGATCCTCTCCCAGCATGACTGCCACTGCCCCACCTGCCCCCGGAACGGAAGCTGCGCGCTGCAGGCTTTGGCGGCGGAGCTGGATATTCTGGATATTCCCTATGAAAAGAAAATTCCCAAGAACAACTGGAACCGCAACTTCCCCCTGATCCGGGAGGAGTCCAAGTGCATCGGCTGCCTGCGCTGCGTGTCCGTGTGCGAAAAGATCCAGGGTCTTGGTGTGTGGGATCTGCTGGGCACTGGCTGCCGGGCCCATGTGGGCCTTAGCAGCGCCCCCTCTATTGAGCAGAGCAACTGCGCCCTGTGCGGCCAGTGCATCACCCACTGCCCGGTGGGTGCCCTTCACGAGCGGGATGACTCCGACAAGGTTTTCGATGCCATTGAAGACCCTGAGATCATTACAGTGGTGCAGATCGCCCCTGCTGTGCGCTCCGCCTGGGCTGAACAGCTGAACCTGCCCAAGGATCTGGCTACGGAGCGGCGGATGGTGGCGGCGGTGAAGGCTCTGGGCTTTGACTATGTGCTGGACACAGATTACTCCGCAGACCTGACCATTATGGAAGAGGGCAGCGAATTTTTAGAGCGCTTTACCCATAAGGATCAGTATCACTGGCCCATGTTCACCTCCTGCTGCCCCGGCTGGGTGCGGTTTGTAAAGAGCGAGTTCCCGGAATACGTGGACAATCTCTCCACTGCCAAGAGCCCCCAGCAGATGTTCGGCTCCATCATCAAGACCTACTTTGCCCAAAAGACCGGCGTGGATCCCAAAAAGATCTGCTCGGTGTCCATCATGCCCTGTGTCGCCAAGAAGTACGAAGCCGGGGTGGAGGCCCTGCAGGATGCCGGGGCAGGCCGGGATGTGGATGTGGTGCTGACCACCCGGGAGCTGAGCCGGATGATCCGGGCAGCCCATTTGA
Source organism: uncultured Oscillospiraceae bacterium (assembly GCA_944385475.1). Classification (GTDB taxonomy): domain Bacteria; phylum Bacillota; class Clostridia; order Oscillospirales; family Oscillospiraceae; genus Oscillibacter. The sequence continues at coordinate 145,960 of CALWXJ010000054.1, read as the reverse complement.
ATGTGGCCCGCCTTCCCGAGCAGCCCTTTGACTCCCCCCTGGGGACTGGTTCCGGCGCCGGCGTCATCTTCGGCACCACCGGCGGTGTCATGGAGGCTGCGCTGCGCAGTGCATACTACCTGCTTTGCGGAAAGAATCCGGACCCCGATGCCTTCCGCCAGGTGCGGGTAGACGAGGGCTGGAGCCTGTTTACCATGGATGTGGCCGGCGCGGAAGTCCGGGTGGCCGTGTCCAGCGGGCTTGCCAATGCCCGCCACCTTTTGGAGGAGATCCGCTCCGGCCGGCTCCAGTGCGACTTCGTGGAGATCATTGCCTGCCCCGGCGGCTGCGCCGGCGGCGGCGGTCAGCCTATTACCTTCAACGAGGAGCTGGCTGTAAAGCGGGGCAAGGTGCTCTATGCGCTGGACGCTGGCGCCCAACTGCGCTTCTCCCATGAAAACCCCGATATCATCCAGACATATGAGGAATTTCTGGGCAAGCCCCTGGGCGAGTTGTCCCACCACCTGCTTCATACCCGGCAGCGTGAATGGCAGAGATAAAAGACAAAGCGGGCGCGCGGATAATCCGCGCGCCCGCTTTTGCTGTGAGGCCGAATTGAATTTTAAAGTGAAAACTCGGCGCCATTCCCCGGCATGTATGAAAGAAAGACCTGGAAGGGTGGGGGAGAGAAATTGTGTCAGTGCGGCAGGGCAGCACCGGAGGAGAGTTCTTTTAGAACCTTCACATTTCCCTGAAGACGGGGATTTTCCGGTTCCAGGGACAAAGCCGCCTCTGCTTCCGCCAGGGCCTGCTCTGTTCGCCCGGTACGGAAAAAAGCAATGGATCGCAGATCATGGGGCAAGCTTCCCCAGGAGGCCGCTTCGCAGATATAGGTGCGGGGACGATGGGTGATCTTCAACGCGCAGCCGGTGAAATAGAGGACACCTTCCCATTCCTCCTGTTCATAGAGCAGGTGGGATAGATCCACATAGGGCTCCCGGAGATGCGGGGCTTCGGCAACGGCCCGCAGATACCAGTCCCGGGCCAGGTCGATCTGGCCTTTCATGACATAGGATTTGGCGATATAGCGCATGGAGGCCGCCCGTTCATCCGGCCAGGTGGCCCGGGGCATGGAAAGGTGGTGCCTGAGCGTGCGGATGCATGCGTCCCATTGGCCGTGGAACAGATACTCCCGCCCCAGGTAGTGCATGTTGCGGTCATCCTCCGGGTCCTCCGCCACAGACAGCTCCAGCAAAGGCAGATATTGCGCCCGGGACTTTGCGGGATCCGGATGGTGATCCAGCTGGATCCCCTCCACGGCCACCTTGGCACCGGGTGACCCGCTTCCCACCCATGAGAGGACCTCATGCACCGGATGGATCCAGCGGTAGCCCTGTCTTGCGTGGATCTTTTCATACCAGAACACCACACCCTCGGATCCGTCGGGGTTGAAAGACCAGGTATAGCGGTAGGTTGCCTGACTGATCCCGTCCGTCCAGGCGCTTTCCAACAGGGCCCGCCAGCCGGGATGAAACACTTCATCAAGATCTGTGCAGACGCAGATGTCGGCATCCAGGGGGACCAGATCCAGGGAGCGGTTGCGGGCAACATCGAACCGCCAGGGGGAGATGGTTTCCACTGTTACCCGCGCACCCCGGGAACGGAGCTTTTCCACGGTTTCATCTGTGGAGCCGGTGTCCAGCACCACCACCTCGTCTGCCTCCCCCATGGAGTCCATCCAGCGGTCCACGAAAGACGCCTCATTTTTACAGATGGCATAAACCACGATTTTCATGGGATTCCTCCTTAAACTGTGCCTAAATGGCAGGGCTGCCGCATGTTTCAAACATGCGGCAGCCCCGGTTTGTTGGTTTGCTCTTTTTCAAGAGCACCAGCATCCGCTCCTTTAGGAGGGGATATCTCCCAGACGGGAGACCGTCATGGAGACTCCGTCAGCCAGATAATTTCCGCCTGTGGCAGATACCGCCAGCGTGGTGGGGGCGGAGGACACCGCAATGGGGACAGAGAAGGATTGTGCCGAGGCATCGGTACTGCTCTGGAAATTGTAGGGGACCGAGGCTCCGGGCACGATGGATCCGTTCTGCGTCAGAGAAGTGACAAGGTTCAAGGGGAAGGTATCGCCGGAGGCAGGGGAAATCACACCGTGGAAGGACACGGAGTAGACTCCCGGGGTGTTAATGGTGAACGTACTGCTGCCGGCGGTGTGGGAGATATCACTGCCGTAGGACAGAGAATTCCTGTCAAACGCAATGGGATTTCCCGAGGCCTGCCCTTGAGAAGGCGTAGAATAGGCGGAAAGCAGGCTCACCGGAGCAGCACTGCCCGTATCGCCTTTTGGGATCGTGAAATTCAAGATGGCGTTTTGGGCGGTACCTGAATTGGTCACCTGGGCGTCTGAACCTGGTTCGCCGGTTGTTACAGTGCCAACGGCAAAAGTGGCTGCACTGCCGGTAGGACCGGTAGATCCGGTGGCGCCAGTAGCGCCGGTGGGCCCGGTGGGTCCAGTAGCACCGGTAGCGCCTGTGGGTCCGGTAGGACCGGTAGCTCCAGCAGCACCCGTGGCGCCGGTAGCGCCCGTGGCCCCGGTGGGTCCGGTAGGCCCAGTAGCACCAGTAGCACCAGTAGCACCAGTAGCGCCGGTAGCACCCGTGGCACCCGTGGGACCTGTTGGTCCTGTAGCGCCAGTCGCCCCGGTCGCCCCCCTGGCCCCCGTCGGCCCGCTGCCGCCGGTAGCGCCAGTAGCGCCGGTGGCGCCCGTGGCACCCGTGGGTCCGGCAGGCCCGGTAGCACCTGTAGGGCCAACAGCGCCTTGCGGTCCGGCAATGCCCTGGGGCCCTGTGGGCCCGGTGGGACCGTCAGGTCCGGGGATTCCCTGGGGACCAGTAGGTCCAGTGGGGCCAATCCCCGGCGGGCAGGGTGGTGGACAAGGTGGAGGGCAAGGCCTGTGGGGTGGGCGTGGAGAACAGAGCGGTTTGGGCGGACAGCCTGTAGCTCCGCCGTCGAGACAGGTCTCCACATCCTCTCCCCGGCGCCGCTCCCGGTCAGAAGCACAATATCGTTTCATAGGCTCTCCTTTATAATATTTGGCATCTCCAAAAACGTTTGTGGCTATGCCACAGTCCATTCTATGCGGCATATATCCCCGGTGACTGCAGCAATATCGTCAGGGGAAATAGGTGGCAAAGCCTTGTCTATGCCGATCGCCGTCAGCTTTTGACACCTTCGGGGAATATGTGGGAACAAACGGAGATTATCATATTGTCAATCCCCCAAAAGTTCTTTTGAATCACAAAAGGAGATTTTTTAGGCAAAAAATCGGAGTGCCCAAGTCTGAGCACTCCGATCAATCAAATTCTATCAGCAAGTCTTCAAAAATCCGACAAGTTTCAGCAAGAAAGCAGAATTGGTGCCTACCATTAAGCCCTCAACCGCCTGGCCAGGGGTTTGATCAGCCACTTCGTACTCTGCTTAGCCACCAGGCCCACCAGGATAGCGGCTGCCACAGTCCCCTCCCGCACACCGATCAGTTCTCCCCGACATACAAAGCCCAAAATGCAGGAAAATGCCACCAAGGTACAGTCAAAGCCGATCTTTGTGGAGGGAAAGGGGAGGGAGAATGCTTTGCACACCGCCAAAATAAATCCTTCGCCTGCCAAAGGGATGACGTTGGCATTTACCTCGCAGCTCACCCCGATCCCCACCAGCAAAATCCCCAATAAACAGCATACCCACCGCTCTATGTAGGTGTATGGCATCAGATTTTGAATGCTCAGCAGGGTAACGTCCGTCAGCCAGCCAAAGAGCAGCGCAACAGGCAGCTGCATGAGCTGGATAAGCGAATAGCTGCGCCTTAGCAGCAGGATCTGCAGCAAAATCAAAAAGCAATGCATGGCGATGGTGGCCGTGCCAACGCTGAGGGACGTCAACTGGCTAAGGGTGTAGGGCAGGCTGGAAATAGGAGAGGTCCCCAATCCGGCCTTAATAGAAAAAGATACGCCATAAGCCATGATCAACAGCCCAAAAACCAGCAGAAAGCAGCGTTTTACAAGATGTTCGCTTTTTATGTAAGAGGTCCTTTCTCCGGGATGAAGCCGCACAATTTATCCAGCAGCTGACGAAGTAAGATCTGCTCCTCCACTGTAAGGGAAGTACATGCGGCTGCTTCCTCCCGGGCAAAAATATGTTCCATTTTTTCTGCGGCTGCACGACCATTCAAAGTCAACGCAACATACAAGGAACGGCGATTCCCCTGATGCTGAGCCCGGACCACCAAACCAGAGGACTCCATCCTGGTAAGAAGATTCCCCACAGTGGCCTGCTCAATTTCGCAGTACTCTGCGATAGCCTTTTGATTGCTCTCACCATGCTGGAGCAGATACTCTAAAATTTTAGGCTGCCCTGAGGTCAGTCCCAGCTCGGCTGCCTGGGCGCGGATCCGGCGATGCATGCGGGTATGTGCTTTCATCAGCAGATAATGTAAGGATTCCAAGGGCGTTCCCCCTCAAATAATAAGAATACTTATAATATTAATTCTTAATTATATGCCTGTTTTTATTTCGTGTCAAGGAGAATTCCAGGTACGCCCCAAATGCGTACTGGCCGGCACATATCTTTGCTCTTTCTGATGCTTATGGCCTTAATCACGGCAAATTTCTGCAAAAATGCAAGGTGCCCACCGGAAAACAGCCGCTGTCTCGTATACAGCAGGGCGAGACACCAGTTATGCCTCCTCCCCGCTGGGATGCCGCAATCTCAGCGGGGCATTCTTCCCATTTTCTTTTGGCGTGGAGGAATCCCTTCCGGGAAACTGGTTGCGAAACAGCGTGTGACTCGTTCGGGAATTGTAGATTTCTTCGGCCATAGATAGCCCTCTTGTATGTAGTAAGGAACAAGTCCTTCTGCATACAGGTTCCCGAGCAACGAAAGCCGCACATTCCTGCGCAACAACGCGAAAAGGCTCAAAAATCGGCAATAAAAAATCGGAGTGACCAAATTTGGTCACTCCGATGGTCCGAGTGGCGGGAGTCGAACCCACGGCCTCATGGACCCGAACCCTGCGCGCTACCAACTGCGCTACACCCGGTTAGCTTATCCATTATACGGAACTTTTTGCAGCCTGTCAAGGTTATATTTGCAAATCTTTCAGCGTAGACTGACCATGGAATCAATGGAGAGGAGGAAAGGGCAATGGCGATACGGCAGGCAGGGCGGAGAGTGGCCACAGTGGCGTCTATGCGGAAAAAAGGTATTTTGAAAAAGTGTGCCCGGCCCGGTGGCAGGAGGGACGAGCCCTTGCGTCCGGCAGAGCGCCGGCTGTTTATCCAGGCGCTGGCCTGCGGAGCTGTTTTTGTAATCATTGTTGCGGTGAAGCTCCTGCTTCCCTCTCAGATCGGGTCCCTTTCTGACGTGCTGTCCCGGGCTATGGAGCGCAACATTGACGTAGCGGCGGTCTTTTCCGCCGTGGGGGAAGCTGTCACAGGGGACAAGGATGCATCCAATGCCGCCAAAGAGGTGTACCAAGCGGTATTTGGCGCAGAGGAGGGGGAGGCGGTAGAAGCCGCAGCCACGGTGGAGGAACCTGCTCCCATCACCCTGCCGGAGTCGGATTCGGCTGCGATGGTTACTTTGCAGCAGCATCTTTCCCAGCCTTCTTCCCAGGAGGAGGTCACGCAAGAACAACTCCCTCAAGATGTGCAGCAGTCCTCCTCTGCTGAAGAAAATGGCCAGAGCGTTTCTCAGCAGGTTACAGACGTAGAGAGCATTGCCCTTGTACAATACTCTGAAAATAATCTGCCGGATCACGTGAGCCTGGAGCAGGCGATCTTGGGCTTTGATTATACCACTCCGGTTGTGGGCACCCTCACATCCCCCTTTGGGTATCGGGAACACCCTGTAGAAGGTGAGGAGCGGTTCCACTATGGCCTGGATATCGCGGCGGATACCGGGACGGCCATCGGCGCGTTTGCCGATGGAACCGTGGTGGCTGTGGGAGACAGCAGCAGCTATGGAAAGTACTGCATCGTCTCTCATACGGGAGGATATGAGAGTCTTTATGCCCACTGCAGTAAAATTACGGTCTCCTCCGGTGAAAAGGTAAGCCAGGGACAGAAACTGGCAGAGGTGGGGGAAACTGGGATCGCCACAGGGCCGCACCTCCATTTTGAACTCCACAAGGGAGATCTCTATCTCAATCCCATCTATTATGTGGAGACGGTATAATATTCCAGTGCAGATCTCCGGCGGTTTTTTCCTTTTTATAGCTTGGTTTGGCCTGGTCAACGGTTGGGGCCTGCTGGGACTGACGCTGCTTGCGGCTTTAGCCCACGAAATGGGGCACCTGCTGGTACTAAAAGCCGTGGGAGGACGGGTCACCGGTTTTTCCCTGGGGGTGCTTGGGGCTGTCCTGGGGACGGACAGCGCCGCCCTCTCCTATAGGCGGGAGATGCTGGTGGTGGCGGCAGGCCCGGCAATGAATCTGATTTTGGCAGCGGCTGCGTCTGGATGGGGCGGGGCAAACCCGCTGTGGGTGGGGATCAATCTGGTGCTTTGCCTTTTCAACCTGCTTCCTATCCGTCCCCTGGACGGGGGACGGCTTTTGGAACTGGCGGTTTCCTGGGTGTGGGGGCCTCTGGCAGGGGAGCGGGCAGCTGCGGCGGTGGGGGCTGCCGCCTCCTCGGGGCTTGCCCTTTTTTTGCTGTGGCTTGTGTGGGTCACAGGGGGCAGCTTATGGCTGCTGCCTGCTGCGGCGGGACTGATGGCAGCGGCGCTGCGGGAAATCCGGGGAGAACTGGCTGCCGCGATCTAAAAGCGTGAGGAAAAGCACAGGAAATTGAAAATAATCCTTGCATTTCCGACCTTTTTATGATATCCTATCCTGGCTATAAAGGGTGGTCCTCTGCCGTGCACAGATGAAAAATGAGACGATGTGCCATGGAAAAGCGGTAAGAACGCCTATATTTTCAGGAGGAAAAATCCATGGATCTCATTAAGGAATTAAACAAGGAAACCCTGGCAAAGGAAATGCCCAATGTCCAGATCGGTGACACAGTGCGTGTCCACGTGAAGGTCAAGGAAGGTTCCCGGGAGCGTATTCAGGTCTTCGAGGGCACCGTGATCGCCAAGAAGCACGGCGGGATTGAAGAGACCATCACCGTGCGCCGGATCTCCTATGGCGTTGGCGTGGAGAAGGTTTTCCCCATGCACTCCCCCTCCATTGACACCATCGAGATTGTCCGCAGCGGCAAGGTGCGCCGGGCCAAGCTGTACTATCTGCGCGGCCGGGTGGGCCGGGGTGCCAAGATCAAGGAGAAGCTGTAATCCTGAATCGAGAAAAAGAGAGGCGAGGATTCGCCTCTCTTTTTTCACTTTCTTTCACAATTGGATCAAAAGAAGGAATCACAGGGAAATTTTGGCCCATCTCTTGTGAAATGCCGTTATTTTTGCTATACTAACTTCGATTGCTTGAGCCCAGGGTGTAAGATGCAGAGACTGGAGAAGAAATAGCGACGAGGGCTGTATCATATTGCCGTCCCGCTGGCCTCTGTAGGGCGGATGGCCCCTTCGTGCTGTATGCCCAACAGGCTGGGGAAACCTGCTTGCTAAGGAAGGGATGACAGCGGATAGACGATTTGCCTTAGGACAGGCTCTTTACCTGCGCTTTTCAGTCCCATTCATGGGGGCGGACCAGCGGAGGCGGAACCGGATAGGAGGATTGGACTGATGGAGGAAAAACAAGACGCCATCAAGAAAAAAAGTGTCCCTGGTCAAGAACTCTATGAGTGGACCCGGGCGCTGGTGGGATCCGTGCTGGCGGTGGTGCTGCTCTTTACCTTTGTGGTGCGTCTCATCGGCGTGGACGGGCACTCCATGGTGCCCTCCCTGCAGGATCAGGACCGGCTGCTGGTACTCAGCTCCCTGTGGGACCATGAGTACGAGGCGGGAGATATTGTGGTGCTGCGGAAAGAAAGCTTTATGGAAGAGCCCATCGTCAAGCGTGTGATCGCCGTGGAGGGGCAGACAGTGGACATTGACTTTGACTCCGGCACAGTCTATGTGGACGGAGTGGCCATCGATGAGCCGTATATCAATGAGCCCACCTACCGGGAAGAGGGGACTGAGTTTCCCCTGACCCTGGGAGAGGGGGAACTGTTCGTCCTGGGGGATAATCGCAACCACAGCAACGACAGCCGCGACAGCCGCCTGGGCACGGTGGACAGCCGTTATGTTATCGGAAAGGCTGTTTTTCTCCTTTTCCCCGGCGCTGGGGAAGGTGAGCAGCGGGATTTCAAACGAATCGGAGTGATTGGCTGATGCAGATCCAATGGTACCCCGGCCATATGACCAAGACCCGGCGGATGATTGCCCAGCAGCTTAAAAATGTGGATGCGGTATGTGAGGTTCTGGACGCCAGGATCCCTGTTTCCAGCCGCAATCCGGATGTGGATGAGCTGACAGCGGGAAAGCCCCGGCTGGTGGTGCTGAATCGGGCCGACCAGGCAGATGGAGAGGCCACCCGCCGCTGGGCGGTGGATCTGAGGAGCCGTGGCTATGCCGTATTGGAGTGCGACGCCAGGAGCGGTGCCGGGATCAAGCAGTTTGCTCCGGCGGTTCGGGCCCTCCTGGCGGAAAAGATCCAGGCATATGCGGAAAAAGGCCAAAACCGGGTGATCCGGGTGATGGTCTTGGGAATCCCCAATGTGGGCAAGTCCACCTTTATCAACAAAGTGGCCGGGAGAAAGACCGCCAAGACGGAGGACCGCCCTGGCGTCACCCGGTCTAAACAATGGGTGCCCATTGACAAAAACCTGGAACTTTTGGATACTCCTGGTATCCTCTGGCCCAAATTTGACGACCCAAGGGTGGGCATGCACCTGGCTTACACCGGTGCGGTGAAGGATGACGTCCTGGACACGGAGACACTGGGCTGCCATCTGATGGCCTATCTGGGCGCTCGCTACCCCCAGGCTGTCTGCGCGGCCTATAAGCTTCCAGATCTCCCGGCACGGGAGGGGGGGGAAGAGGAGGTGGCCTGGGGCTATCGACTGCTTTGCGCCGCTGGGAAAAAGCGGGGCTTTCTCATCTCTGGCGGAGAGGTGGACACGGAGCGCATGGCCAACGTCCTCTTGGACGAGTTCCGGAGCGGAAAGTTGGGAAACTTTACACTGGAACTGCCGGAAGAGATATGAGGATTTTTGGAATCGATATGGAGGAGGTGGCAGGCGCCATCTGTGTCGATACCGGCCATTGCTTTGAAAGCCTTAGGGAGAAGAGGAGATGTGGGCATGGATCTTTGGGTATACGAACGGGAGCTGTGGGAAAAGGGCCTCTCCACCCTCTGCGGTGTGGATGAGGCGGGGGCCGGGCCCCTGGCAGGGCCGGTATACGCCGCCGCTGTGGTTTTGCCCCGAGAGATCTTCATCCCGGGGCTGAATGACTCGAAAAAGCTCTCCCCCAAGCGGCGGGAACAGCTCTATGATGTCATCCTCGCCCAGGCGGAGGATTGGTCAGTGGCCTTTGCCACTGTGGAAGAGATCGACCGGCTGGACATCCTCAACGCCAGAATGCTGGCCATGCAGCGGGCCATCGATGGATTGAAGGGCGGAGTAGATCTTTGCATGATCGACGGGAACCGGGACCACGGCAGTACAGTGGCCATTGCCGTGCCCCATATGACCATTGAAAAGGGCGATGGGAAGAGCGCCTCCATTGCCGCGGCGTCCATTCTGGCCAAGGTCAGCCGGGACCGCTATATGTCCCAGGAACTGCAGGCGGCCTATCCCCAGTACCAGTTTGCAAAGCATAAGGGATATGGTACCAGGCTCCATTATGCGCTGCTGGATGCGTATGGGCCGTGCCCTGCCCACCGCCGCAGCTTTTTGAAAAAATGGGAGGAGCGGCGGCCATGAACACCAAGAGCAAAGGCGACCGAGGAGAGGCGGAAGTTGCCCGCTTCCTGCGGGGCCGGGGCTATGCGCTGCTGGCAAGCCAGTGGCGCTGCCGCTTTGGAGAGATCGACCTTGTGGCCCGGGATCCGGAGGGAGTCCTCTGTTTTGTGGAGGTGAAGCTTCGGGGCACCGGTGCCCGTGCCCTGCCACGGGAGGCAGTGGACCGCAGGAAGCAGGAGAAGCTGCGTTTGACGGCGGCGGCCTATCTCGGCTTCCACGACATGGATGTCCCCGTCCGTTTTGATGTTGGGGAGGTCTATGAGGATGATCGCGGCGGCATGCGCGTGTGTTATCTGAAAGACGCCTTTCGCTGACCTATCTCTGGAAAATCCATCATCCATAGAACTACATAAAAGGAGAATTGATATGAAGTATTACAGCACCCGGGACACCAAATTGCGCATCAGCTCCGCCGAGGCCATCAAACAGGGCCTGAGCCAGGACGGCGGACTGCTGACGCCGGAGTCCATCCCCCAGATCGACACTGCCTTTTTGCAGGAGCTGCTTCCTCTTGGGTATCAGGAGCGGGCGGCCAGGGTGATGGCATTGTATCTGCCTGATTATACCCGGGAGGAGCTGTTGGGCTTTGCCCAGCGCGCTTACAGCGCAGACAAGTTTGATGACGAGGCCGTGGCTCCGGTGCGCAAGGTGGATGATACCACCAGCTTTTTGGAGCTGTGGCACGGCCCTACCAGCGCCTTTAAGGACATGGCGCTGCAGATGCTGCCCCACCTGCTCTCCGCGGCGCTGAAAAAGACCGGAGAGGATCGGGAGGTGTGCATTTTGGCTGCCACTTCCGGCGATACCGGAAAGGCCGCCATGGAGGGCTTTGCCGATGTGCCCCAGACGAAGATCATGGTGTTTTACCCCAAGGACGGCGTGTCCGATGTGCAGGAGGCCCAGATGGTCACCCAGCGGGGGCAGAATGTGGGCGTGTGCGCCGTGGTGGGGAACTTCGACGATACCCAGACCGGTGTCAAGCGCATTTTTTCAGATGAGGATCTGCGCAAAACGCTGGCGGATCGGGGCTTTTTCCTCTCTTCCGCCAACTCCATCAACTGGGGACGGATCCTGCCCCAGGTGGTATATTATGTCTCTGCTTACTGCGATCTGGTTTCCCAGGGAAGCGTTGCCATGGGAGAGAAAGTGAATATCTGCGTTCCCACGGGCAATTTCGGCGATATTCTGGCCGCCTATTACGCAAAGCGGATGGGAGTCCCGGTGGGGATGCTGATCTGCGCCTCCAACCGCAACAATATCCTGACGGATTTCCTGCGCACTGGTATTTATGACCGCAACCGGCCTCTTTACAACACCATGAGCCCCTCCATGGATATCCTGGTCTCCTCCAACCTGGAGCGGCTGCTCTTCCACCTCTCCGGCGAGGACGACGCCGAGATCCGGGGATATATGGAATCCCTCAGCAAGGAGGGACGCTATGAGGTGGATGAGAAGATCAAGGCGGCGCTGCAAGAGCAGTTTTGGGGCGGTTTTTGCGATGAGGCGGGCACCTCCGCCACCATTGCGCAGTACTATCAGGACAAGGGGTATTTGATGGACACGCACACCGCCGTGGCTGCCAATGTGCTGGCGCAGTACCGCAGCGCCACCAAGGACGGCACCACCACGCTGGTGGCATCCACCGCCTCTGCCTATAAATTCTGCGACTGCGTCCTCACTGCCATCGGCAAAACGCCTGTGGGGAACTGGACGGAGCTTTTCCGCCAGCTTCACGAGGTCACCCACACCCCGGTGCCCCGCCGCCTGTGGGAGCTGCGGGAACTGCCCCGGCGTTTCGACCTGACCTGTGAAAAGGATAAGATGGAAAAGACGGTGCTGGACTTTTTGCAATAAAGGCGTATACAATTTTACGGTCACAAAAAGAGAGGAGGGGCGTCTATGGCCCTCTATGCCATCGGGGATCTGCACCTTTCCTTGACGGCGGACAAGTCCATGGAGGTCTTCGGACCGGCATGGGAAAATTATGTGGAGCGCATTGAAGCGTCCCTCAGCCGCCTGACGGAGGAGGATGTTCTGGTCCTGGCGGGAGATACCTCCTGGGGGATCGACCTGGCCGAGGCAGAGGCGGACTTCCTGTTTCTGGACCGTTTTCCCTGCAAAAAGTACCTTATCAAGGGAAACCATGACTACTGGTGGACCACTGCCGCGAAGCTCCACCGTTTTTTTGAACAGCATGATATCCACACCATGGCCATGCTGCACAACAACTGCTTTTTCTATGGGGATTATGCCATCTGCGGTACCCGGGGATGGTTTTGGGAGGAAGAGCAAAAGCCCCACAACAGCAAGGTCCTCAACCGGGAGGTGGGGCGTCTGGAAACATCGCTGAAGGCGGCGGAGGGAAGGCCGATCCTCTGCTTTCTCCACTACCCGCCCTTGTATCAGGGCTACCGCTGCCCGGAAATTTTGGACGTGCTGAAAAAATACCATGTGGATCTTTGCTGTTACGGGCATCTCCATGGCCCGGCGATCCGCCGGCGGATCGAGGGAACAGAGGACGGGACGGAGTTCTCTTTGATTTCGGCGGACTATCTGGGGTTTTGTCCAAAAAAAATTTGCGATTAAATGAAAAAACACTGGAAATTCGGATGTTTTTCTGGTAAAATCCTATTTTGCACCGGCATGTGACCGGTGATGAACGGAGGAGTTAACGACATGAGTGTGAAAAGCTGCGAGAAAGTAGAAAAGAGCCAGGTAGCCCTGACCATCGAAGTGGGCGCCGAGGCGTTTGAACAGGCCATCGAAAAAGCGTATTTGAAAATGCGCAAGAAGATCAACGTTCCGGGCTTCCGTCCCGGAAAGGCCCCCCGTAAAATGATCGAGAGCATGTACGGCGTGGAGGTCTTCTATGAAGAGGCCATTAATATTGCCTTCCCCGAGGCCTATGAGGAAGCGGTGAAGGAAAAGGAACTGCAGGCAGTGGGTTATCCCTCCGTGGAACTGGTGGGGGAGTGCGCCCGGGAGGGCTTTACTTTCAAGGCCACGGTTCCTGTATATCCTGAGGTGACGCTGGGCCAGTACAAGGGCCTCAGCGCAGAGAAGGAAGAGGTAAAGGTCAGCGCCGCGGAGGTGGACTCCCGCCTCAAGCAGCTGGCAGAGCGGAATACCCGCCTGCTCAGCGTGGACCGTGAGGCCAAGGAAGGCGATATCGTGGTGATCGACTTTGAGGGCTTTGTGGACGGCAAGGCCTTCGAGGGCGGCAAGGGCGAGAAGTACAGCCTGGCCCTGGGCTCTCACAGCTTTGTTCCCGGCTTTGAAGAGCAGGTAGTGGGCATGAAGGCCGGAGAGGAGAAGGATGTAAAGATCACCTTCCCCCAGCAGTACCATGCAGAGCTTGCCGGAAAGGACGCCGTGTTCAAGGTGAAGGTGGACGAGGTCAAGGAAAAGGAAGTTCCCGCCCTGGACGACGAGTTTGCCAAGGACGTCTCGGAATATGATACCCTGAAGGATCTCAAGGCCAGTTTGAAAAAGGAAATCGCTGCCGAGCGGCAGAAGGAAGTGGACCGCCGCTTTGAAGAGGCACTGATGATCCAGGTGGCGGACAACATCACCGCGGATGTGCCCGATGCCATGGTGGAGGCCCAGGCCCACCAGCTGCTGGATAATTTCAAGTCCCAGATCGGCCACCAGGGCCTGACCATGGACGATTACATGAAGATGACTGGCCTGGATGAGAAGAAGCTTCTGGAAGATGCCATGGGCCCCGCTGCCCGGGAGGTCCGGATGGACCTGGCTACTGCTGAGATCGTCAAGGCGGAAAACCTCAGTGTCAGCGATGAAGAGGTCCAGGCCGAGTATGAAAAGCTGGCCGGGCAGTTCAATATGGACGCCGACACCGTGAAGAAGTACCTCAGCGACAGCCAGGTACGGGAGCAGCTTCTCAACCAGAAGGCGGTTGAGATTGTGGTCAGCAGTGCCGTGGCTGTGAAGCCGGAGAAGAAGACCGCTTCCAAGAAGTCCGCAAAGAAAGACGAGGAGGAGCCCGCCGAGGAGGAGAAGAAGGCCCCTCGGAAGAAGGCTGCCAAGAAGGATGCGGCAGAGGGAGAGGAAAAGCCCGCTGCCAAGAAGGCCGCTAAAAAAGACGGCGAATAAGCACGAAGGATTCTCCTGGGACATTTTACAGATTCGACACATTCTCTCATGGTGCCTGTGGTATCATGAGAGAATGATTTATAGGGCATTTCCGGCAAACAGCCGGAGAGGTTCCGGTACGAATGATCGGAGGTACGAACATGAGTTTAGTCCCGTATGTTGTGGAGCAGACCAATCGGGGAGAGCGCTCTTACGATATTTTTTCCCGCCTTCTCAACGACCGTATTATCTTCCTGGGGGAGGAGGTCAATGCCACCACGGCCAGCCTTGTGGTGGCTCAGCTGCTGTATCTGGAAGCACAGGATCCTGATAAGGACATCCAGCTTTATATCAACAGCCCCGGCGGTTCTGTGACAGACGGCATGGCCATTTATGATACCATGCAGTATGTCAAATGCGATGTGTCCACCATCTGTGTGGGTATGGCCGCCAGCATGGGGGCATTTCTGCTCTCCTCCGGCGCCAAGGGCAAGCGGATCGCACTGCCCAATGCCGAGATCATGATCCATCAGCCCTCTGCCGGTACCCAGGGTCAGATCACGGACATGGCCATCCATCTGAAGCGGTTGGAGACCATTAAAAAGCGGATGAACCACATTTTGGCGGGCAATACCGGCCGGACCGTGGAGGAAGTTACCGCCGCCTGTGAGCGGGACAACTTTATGTCCGCCCAGGAAGCGCTGGACTTCGGCCTGATTGACAAGATCATCACCGGTAAGAAATAAGAGAGGTTGAGATAAGCATGAGCGATGATGGCAAGAAGGCTCTGCGCTGCTCTTTTTGTGGCAAGCATGAAAACCAGGTCCACCGGATGATTCAGGGCCCCGGGGTTCGGATCTGTGACGAATGCGTGCAGCTGTGCATGAGCATCCTGGGAGACGGGTTTGAAGAGGATGGCGCCTCTATGGAAGAAGAGGTGCCGGATCAGCTGCCCACCCCCCGGGAGATCAAGGAGGTCCTGGATCAATACGTCATCGGTCAGGACGAGGCCAAAGTGGCGCTGTCCGTGGCAGTTTATAACCACTATAAGCGGATCTACTATGGCGGGGATGAGGATGTGGAGCTGCAAAAGAGCAACATCCTCATGTTGGGACCCACTGGCTCCGGCAAGACACTTTTCGCCCAGACATTGGCCCGGGTGTTGAAAGTGCCCTTTGCCCTTGCCGACGCCACCACCTTGACGGAGGCTGGCTATGTGGGCGACGACGTGGAAAATATTTTGCTGCGCCTTTTGCAGGCTGCTGACTTTGATGTGGAGCGGGCCGAGCGGGGCATCATTTATGTGGATGAGATCGATAAGATCGCCCGCAAGAGTGAAAATACCTCCATTACCCGGGATGTCTCCGGCGAGGGGGTGCAGCAGGCCCTTTTGAAGATCGTAGAGGGTACGGTGGCCAATGTGCCGCCCCAGGGGGGGCGGAAGCACCCCCATCAGGAGTTCATCCAGGTGAACACCAAGAATATCCTCTTTATCTGCGGCGGCGCGTTTGATGGGCTGGAGAAGATCATTGAACAGCGGCTGGACCAAAAGAGCATTGGCTTTGGGGCCAATATCCAGGGCAAGAAGGAGCGGGATATGAGCAAAATCCTTCACCAGGTGCAGCCCCATGATATTTTGAAGTACGGCATCATTCCCGAATTGGTGGGCCGCCTGCCGGTGATCGCGGCGCTCAATGGCCTGCGGCGGGAGGATCTGGTCCGGATCTTGAAAGAGCCCAAAAATGCCCTGGTCAAGCAGTATCAAAAGCTTCTGGAGTACGATGACGTGGATCTGGAGTTCACCCCTGACGCCCTGGATGCCATTGCGGACAAAGCCATTGCCCGCAATATCGGTGCCCGGGGACTGCGGGCGGTGATGGAGGAATTGCTCACACAGATCATGTTTGACATTCCCTCGGATCCCACCATTGTCAAAGCTGTGATCACCCGAGAATGCGTGGAAGGGACTGCACAACCGGAACTGACCCGGGATCCTGAGAAAGTCAATCACTCCGTGAAACTGAACACCCCCAAGGGGGAAAAGATGCCTCCGGCGTCTTCTTCTCCCCGTCCGGCGTCTTGATGTAAAGGAGGAGGGAGAGCCGCCGTTGGCGCCTCTCCCTCCCTTTTTCCCCAGAAAGGAACGAATACCCATGGAAGTAAGAGATTTGAATATGCCCGTTATGGCTCTCCGGGGCCTGACGGTGTTTCCCCATATGAGCATGACCTTCGATGTGGAGCGCCGTATTTCCGTCAAGGCCCTGGAGCGGGCCATGGAAGCGGACCAGGAGATCTTCCTGGTGACGCAGCGGGAAATCGGCGTGAGCCAGCCGGAGGAGAAGGACCTCTATGAAATGGGGACCATTTCCCGGGTGACGCAGATCCTGCGATTGTCCCCGGGATCCGTCCGTATCATGGTGGAGGGACTTCGCCGTGCCCGTCTGCGCCGCCTGTGGCAGACAGAGCCGTATCTCCAGGCCAATGTGGAGGAGGTGGAGGAGCCGGAGCTCTCCCAGTCCGCCAGCCACAGTCCCCGCACGGAGGCTTTGCTGCGCCAGACCTGGAACATGTTCCGGGAGTATGCCCAGCAGGCCGGCAATGTCACAGAGGAGACCCTCAGCACCGTTTTGGACAGCCGGGATCCGGCGTATCTTGCCGACTATGTGGCCCAGAACATCCCTTTGCAATATACCGATAAGCAGGAAATTTTGGAGGAGATGCGCCCCTTTATCCGCCTGCGCAAGCTCAACGGTTTTTTGGCCCGGGAGTGCAATGTCCTCTCCTTTGAGCATGAGATGGAGGGTAAGGTCCGGGATCAGCTGGCCTCTGCCCAAAAAGAGCAGATCCTGCGCACACAGATCCAGGTCCTGCAAAATGAATTGGGCGAGGGGGACGAGGACGATGAGCTGGAGGCTTATCGCCGGAAAATCACGGAGCTAAAACTCAGTGAGGAGATCCAGGAGCATCTGCTCAAAGAGGTCAACAAGCTGGCAAAGCAGCCCTTTGGCAGCGCTGAAGGGGCGGTGATCCGCAACTATCTGGACGTGTGTCTGGAGATGCCCTGGAACCATACCACCAAAGAGCGCGTCAGTGTGGAAGCTGCCCGCAAGACCCTGGAGAAGGATCACTACGGCCTGGAAAAGGTAAAAGAGCGGATCCTGGAGACCATTGCCGTGCGGCAGATGAATCCCGATGCCAAGGGCCAGATCCTCTGCCTGGTGGGCCCCCCGGGAGTGGGCAAGACCTCCATCGCCATTTCTGTGGCCAAGGCCCTCAACCGGAAACTGGCCAGGATCTCCCTGGGGGGCGTCCGGGATGAGGCGGATATCCGGGGACATCGAAAAACCTACATAGGCTCTATGCCGGGGCGCATCATCGAGGCCATCAGCCGCAGCGGTGCCATGAACCCCCTGCTGGTGCTGGATGAGATCGATAAATTGGGAAATGACTATCGGGGAGACCCCGCCTCCGCGCTGCTGGAAGTGCTGGATGGGGAGCAGAACCACAGTTTCCGGGACCACTTCCTGGAGATTCCTGTGGACCTGAGCCAGGTGATGTTTATCACTACTGCTAATACCACAGATACCATCCCGCGCCCTCTGCTGGACCGGATGGAAGTGATCCAGCTGCCCAGCTATACGGATGAGGAAAAGGTGGAGATCGCCCGCCGCCACCTGCTGCCCCGTCAGATGAAGGAGCATGGATTGAAAAAAGGCACGATCCGGATGGAGGAGAGTGTGCTGCGGGCGATCATCCGGGACTATACCCGGGAATCCGGCGTCCGCCAATTGGAACGCCGGTTGGCAGCCCTGTGCCGGAAGACAGATATGCGCCTTTTGACAGAAGGTGTAAAGAGAGTTTCCATTACAGAAGAAATGCTTCCCAAGATGCTGGACTGCCAGCCTTATCCCCCTGCGCTTCACGCAGAGCGGGAAGAGGTGGGCATCGTGAACGGCCTTGCCTGGACGGAAGTGGGGGGCGAGATCCTGGAAGTGGAAGTGGCTGTGATGGATGGTTCCGGGAAGCTGGAACTCACCGGCAATCTGGGAGATGTGATGAAGGAGTCCGCCCAGGCGGCCCTCACCTGCCTGCGCAGCAGAAGCGCGGAACTGGGTATCCAGCCGGATTTCTATAAGACCAAGGACATTCATGTCCACTTCCCAGAGGGTGCGGTACCCAAAGATGGCCCTTCTGCGGGCATCGCGGTGGCCACTGCGATGCTCTCCGCCCTGACAGGGAAAAAGGTAAAGGCTTCTGTTGCAATGACAGGTGAAATTACTTTACGGGGAAGAGTGCTTCCCATCGGCGGCCTGAAGGAGAAGACCATGGCGGCATACCGCAACGGGATCCGCACGGTCCTCCTCCCCAAGGACAATGTCCGGGATTTGGAGGAGATCGACCAGAAGGTCCGGAGCGGACTGGAATTTATCCCCGTGGGGACGGTGGATCAGGTTTTTGCTGCGGCGCTTTGCAGGGAGAGCGAGCCTGCCCGGGCAGAGTCCCCGGCGGTAGCCGCCTTTGCCCCGCTAAGCCGGGAGAGCGTGGGCAAAGACGCCGGCCTGCGTCAGTAAGGCGCAAGAGAGGAGACATCTATCCATGCCCTTGAATTTTGCCAAGGCGGAATTTGTCCGCTCCGCCGGTACCCCGGGGGATTTCCTTCGGGACGGGCGGTTCCAGTTTGCCTTTGCAGGCCGCTCCAACGTGGGAAAGTCCTCGGTGATCAATCGCCTGGTAAACCGGAAGAACCTGGCCTATGTAGGCGCCTCTCCGGGAAAGACCACCCAGATCAACTACTATCTCATTGACGGCAGGGCCTATCTTGTGGACCTGCCGGGCTATGGCTACGCCAAGGTCAGCCGGGGGGAGAAAGAGCAGTGGGCAAAGCTGATGGAGACGTATTTCCAGCAGGAGAGCCCGCGTATTACCACGGGGGTGCTGATCGTGGACATCCGCCATCAGCCCACACAAAATGACCTGACGATGCACCGCTGGTTTCGGGAGATGGGCAGGCCGGAGATCGTGGTGGCCAACAAACTGGATAAGCTGAATAAAAGCGAGATAGAGCCGGCGCTGGACCTGATTCGCCGGACGCTGGAGCTGCGGGAGCAGGATTTTCTGGTGCCCTTTTCCGCGGAAAAGGGCGAGGGGAAAGAGACGCTGATCCGCCTTCTGAACGAAGCTTGCGAAGGATAGAAGGGAGCGGCTGCGGCCGCTCCCTTTTTTGCGGAAAATCTTTTGAACCCCCTATGCAAAGAAAGAAAAATACGGTAAAATAGTGTTCATCATCAGACCGAGGAAAAGGGATGGAGGAATACCATGGGCAAACCGATATATCACCGCGTACTGCTGAAAATCAGCGGCGAGGCGCTGGCAGGGGACAAGCACAGCGGGCTGGATTTTGAGATGATCGGAAAAGTCTGCGACGCCATTAAAGAGTGCCTTTCCATGGGGGTCCAGGTGGGACTGGTAGTGGGCGGAGGCAACTTCTGGCGGGGGGCCAAAAACAGCGGGGGGAAGATGGAGCGCACCCGCGCCGATCATATGGGCATGCTGGCCACAGTGATGAACGCCCTGGCGGTGGCGGATGTATGTGAGCAAAAGGACATCCCCGTCCGGGTGCAGACCGCCATTGAGATGCGGTCCATTGCAGAGCCGTACATCCGTTCCCGGGCGATCCGCCACTTGGAAAAGGGGCGGGTGGTGATTTTCGGCGCCGGAACAGGGAACCCCTATTTCTCCACGGATACCGCTGCGGTTTTGCGGGCGGCAGAGATCAACGCGGATGTGATTTTACTTGCCAAAAACGTGGATGGGGTCTATACCGCCGACCCGGTGAAGGATCCCACCGCTGTGAAATATGACAGCATCAGCTACGACGACGTTTTGGCACAGCACTTGATGGTGATGGATTCTACCGCTACCTCCCTGTCTATGGACAACCATATCCCCGTGCTGCTGTTTGCCCTGAAGGACCCCCGGAACATCATCCGGGCCCTGTGCGGGGAAAACGTGGGCACCATTGTAAAAGAGTGATGGATCATGGGGCTGCGGCCCTCCCAAAGAGATTGTGAAAGGAAGGAACTTACCATGATGAACGAAGAGTATAAGGTCTTTGAGGAGAAGATGAAAAAGAGCATTGACTCCATCGCAGCAGACTTTGCCTCCGTCCGTGCCGGCCGGGCCAACGCGGCGGTGCTGGACCGGATTATGGTGGATTATTACGGCAGCCCCACCCCAATTCAGCAGATTGCGGCCATTTCCTCCCCGGATCCCAGATCCCTGGTGATCACCCCCTGGGATGCCACGGCGGTGAAGTCCATTGAAAAGGCCATTCAGAACTCCGACCTTGGGATCAACCCCCAAAATGACGGCAAATGCCTGCGGCTGAGTTTCCCGCAGCTGACAGAGGAGCGCCGGAAGGAGCTGGTCAAGCAGATCCATAAATATGCGGAAAACGGCAAGGTGGCCATTCGCAATATCCGCCGGGACGCCATGGATAAATTCAAAAAGATGGAGAAGGCCTCCGAGATCACGGAAGATGATCTCAAACAGATGGAAAAGGATCTGCAAAAGCTGACGGATGACAGCTGCAAGACTTTGGATGAGCTGCTGGTCAAAAAGGAAAAGGAATTGATGGCGGTTTGATGGAACAGCGGGGAAAGGACAATCATATGGCGAGGCAGGGGGAGAACCTGCCTCGCCACATTGCGATTATTATGGATGGCAATGGCCGCTGGGCCACGAAGCGGGGGCTGCCCCGTACGGCTGGCCACAAAGCCGGCGCGGAGACGTTCCGCCGCATTGCCACCTACTGCAAGAATATCGGCATCCGCTATCTCACGGTGTATGCCTTTTCCACGGAAAACTGGAAACGCTCAGAAGCTGAGGTTTCCGCCATTATGATGCTTTTGAAAAAGTACTTGATGGAGGCCGTGGATACCATGGAGCGGGATCACATCCGGCTGCACTTTTTTGGGGATATGACTCCCATATCTCCGGATCTGCAGGCCCTGGCCAGGGAGACGGATGAGATTACAGAGCATTTGAGCAAGGATGATTTCCAGGCCAATGTCTGTCTCAACTATGGCGGACGGGGAGAGATCTTGCGGGCGGCGCAAAAATTCGCGGCGGCCTGCGCCGCGGGAGAACGGCAGCCCCAGGACCTTAATGAGGAGCTGTTTTCCTCCTATCTGGACTCAGCGGGCATTCCGGACCCGGAACTGATCATCCGCCCCAGCGGGGAACTGCGGCTGAGCAATTTCCTGCTGTGGCAGTGCGCCTATTCCGAGTTTTACTTTACGGATGTCCTGTGGCCGGACTTCGATGAAGCGGAGCTGGACAGGGCCCTGGAGGCCTACCGACACCGCGACCGCCGTTTTGGCGGCGTCAAAACCTGAACGTCCCTTGCTGCGGCAGGGGAAATAAGCCCCATTGGGAGAAAGGGCGGATTCCATGTTTCAGCGTGTCATAGTGGCTGTGGTGGGTATCCCGTTTTTGATTTTTGTGCTGGGGAGGGCCCCGGAGTGGGCCACCATGGCGCTGGTGGCGGCTATGTGTGCCATTGGCGCGTGGGAACTGATGCATGCAGCAGCAGGAGAGCGGGGGAAGTCCCTGATCCCTCTGACGGTGGTTGTGGCGGCGCTGGTGCCGGTGTGCGTGTATATGGAGCTGTCCATTGGATACGCGGAGCTGACCGCGCTGCCGGTTCTGCCTTTGACGGCGCTGCTGGGCACGCTGCTGGTGCTGGCTTTGTTCGCAGTGTCCATTCACCGCTATGATGAGGAGCGGGGGATTCCCTTTGCCTCGGTCACCGCGGCGCTGTTTGCCGCTCTGGTGTTTCCCCTGATGCTCAGCTGCCTGCTGCGGCTGCGGATGGTGCCGTCCATAGGGATGCTGCTGGTATTCTTTCCCCTGTGCATCTCCTTTGGGTCCGATACGTTTGCCCTCTTTGCCGGGATGTTTTTTGGAAAACATAAGCTGGCCCCCCGGGTCAGCCCCAAAAAGACCGTGGAGGGCGCCATAGGCGGTCTGGTGGGCGGCGTGATGGGCATGATGGTGATGATGTTTGTAGGGGCATGGGTGATTCAGGATGCCTTTATGAGATTCCAGGATGCGCTGTTGTTTGGACTTTTGGGCAGTGTGGTCAGCCAGATCGGAGACCTGAGCTTCTCTGTTATCAAGCGGGAGTTGGGCATCAAGGATTACGGCAATCTGTTGCCGGGGCACGGCGGCATCCTGGACCGTTTCGACTCTGTGACCTTTGCATCGCCCTTTGTATGGCTGACGCTGCAGATCTTGCAGGTGTTGCAATAGGGACGGCGCGGCGGAGCCGATCAAAAAAGAGGCGGCGTCGATTTTGGATTGTTTTCAGCTTTTTGGAATAGGATAGCGGTATGAGTAAGACGATTTCAATTTTGGGCTCCACCGGCTCCATCGGCCGTCAGACCCTGGAGGTGGCAGAGCAGATGGGCCTTGGGGTGGCAGCCATCACGGCCAACACCAGTGTAGAGCAGATGGAGGCCCAGGCCCGCAAGTTCCGCCCTCATCTGGCGGTTTTGACGGAGGAAGCTGCCGCCCGGGATCTGGCCCTTCGGCTGAAGGATACGCAGACGAAGGTCTTGGGGGGGACTGAGGCGCTGGAGGAAGCCGCCGCACTGCCCCAGGCGGACACGGTGGTCACCGCCGTGGTGGGAATGGTGGGGTTAAAGCCCACCCTCACTGCCATCAGAGAGAAAAAGCGCATTGCCCTGGCCAATAAAGAGACGCTGGTGTGTGCCGGGGAACTGGTGATAGACGCGGCGGAGGAGAGCGGGGCGGAGATCGTGCCGGTGGACTCGGAACACTCCGCCATTTTTCAGTGTCTACAGGGCTGCCGTGACCGCCGGGAGATCCGGAAGCTGATTTTGACTTGCTCAGGAGGCCCCTTTTACGGGATGGATCGTGACCGGGTGGCATCCATGACACCGGCGGACGCTCTGCGTCACCCCAATTGGACCATGGGGCCCAAGATCACAGTGGACAGCGCCACATTGATGAACAAGGGGGTGGAGGGCATTGAGGCCATGCGCCTTTATCGGCTGCCCCTTTCCCAAGTGGAGGTGGTGATCCACCGCCAGTCCATTGTCCACTCCCTGGTGGAGTTTTGGGACGGGGCAGTTCTGGCGCAACTGGGCACGCCGGATATGCGCCTGCCCATTCGCTATGCCATGACGTATCCCAGAAGGGGAGAAAGCCTGGCGGAGCCTTTGGATCTGCTGGCTTGCCCGCCCCTGACCTTTGCCCCGCCGGACCGGGAGGGCTTTCCCTGTCTGCGCCTTGCGGAAAAGGCTGCAGCAGAAGGCGGCACTGCCTGCAGCATCGTCAATGGTGCCAATGAAGCGGCGGTGGACCTTTTTCTGAAGGGCCGGATCGGCTTTTACGACATCCCCCGGCTGGTGGAGCGGGCCCGCGCCCGGGTTCCGGTGCGGCAAAACCCCACCCTGGAGGACATTCTTTTATCGGACCAGGCGGCCCGGGAGGTTGTGGCTGCCTCGGTGAATCCATGAAGCAAGGAGGAACCTCATGAAACTGCTCTATGCCTTGGCGGCGCTGGTGCTATTTGGCGTACTCATTGCCCTGCACGAGCTGGGCCACTTTGTGGCGTCAAAGCTGTGCGGTGTTCGGGTCAACGAGTTTTCCATCGGCATGGGTCCCGCCCTGTGGAGCCGGCAGAGGGGAGAGACGCTGTATGCCCTGCGGGCGCTGCCTATCGGCGGATACTGCGCCATGGAGGGCGAGGACGAGGACACGGGAGATGAGCGGTCCTTTGTCCGGCAGGGATTTTGGAAAAAATTAGTAATTTTGGCGGCGGGGGCCTTTATGAATTTCCTCACGGGCCTTGTCATCATCTTGTTTTTGTTTGCGGGAGCCACCGGCTTTTATGTGGACAGTATCACAGGACTTGCCCCGGAGGTGACTCAGACGGGGGAAAACGGCCTGATGGAAGGGGACCGGATCTATAAAGTCAATGGCTACCGGGCCTACCTCTACGGGGACGCCCAGCTCTTTCTCAGCTACGCGGGACAGAGTGTGGATCTGGAGGTGGTGCGGGATGGACGCCACATCCTGATAGAGGACCTTCCCCTGCAGACCTGCACCTCCATGGATGGGGAGACCTATCAGGGATTCGGAATCTATGTGGGAGCGGCAGAGGTGCCGGCCCAGAGCTTTTTTACAAGAGTGCAGTACAGCTTTTATCAGGCGCTGGACTTTGTGCAGATCGTCTGGTTCAGCCTGGTGCAGCTGGTGACCGGCAACGCTGGGATGGAGGATCTCAGCGGTCCGGTGGGGATCGTTACCACCATTACGGAGGTGGGGTCTTCCGCTGCCAGCCCGGCAGCTGCCTGGCGCAACATCTTTTATTTGGGCGCGCTTATCGCGGTAAACCTGGCGGTGATGAACCTGCTGCCTCTGCCGGCATTGGACGGCGGCCGTATTTTCTTCTTGCTGGTGGATGCCGTTTCCTTTGCCCTGTTTCGGAAAAAAGTGCCGGAGAAATATCAAACCGCCATCAATGCCGCCGGCTTTGTGCTTTTGATGGGCTTTATGCTGGTGGTGACGTTCCAGGATGTGTTCCGGCTTTTTCAATGACTTGGATCTGCAGGCGATGGCCGCCTGAAAAAACGCCGGCGGAGAGGGGGGCCTTTCCGCCGGCTGTCCGTGTTTGAAGGATGGAAAAATAGAGGTGGATGTATGACAAAGCAACTCTCAGTGGGAGGCGTCCTGGTGGGCGGAGGCGCCCCGGTGACGATCCAGTCCATGTGCAACACCAAAACAGATAACGTGCAGGCCACTGTGGCACAGATCCAAGAGCTGGAGGATGCGGGCTGTGAGATCATCCGGGTGGCGGTCCCGGACCATGAAGCGGCCTTGGCCATCGAGAAGATCAAAGCCTGCATCCGGATCCCCCTGGTGGTGGACATCCATTTTGACTACCGCCTGGCATTGGAGTGTATAGAGCGGGGAGCAGATGCCGTCCGAATCAACCCCGGCAACATTGGCGGGGAGGAAAATGTCAAGGCAGTAGCGGAGGCATGCCGGAAGCGGAACATCCCCATCCGCATCGGCGTCAACGGCGGCTCTCTGGAAAAGGAGCTGCGGGCAAAATACGGCGGTGTCACGCCTGAGGCCCTGGTGGAAAGCGCCATGGGTCATGTGCGGCTTTTGAACCGCTTTGATTTTGACGACATCTGCATCTCCGTCAAGTGCTCAGATGTGCCGGTGACCATGCGGGCCTACCAAATGCTCAGTCAGCAGACCCGCTATCCTCTTCACCTGGGGGTGACGGAGGCCGGGACGCCCTCCATGGGGCTTGTGAAGTCCGCCATGGGGATTGGAGGACTCCTCTGCCTGGGGATCGGTGACACCATTCGGGTGACCCTTACGGCGGATCCTGTGGAGGAGATCTATGCCGCCCGGAAGATCCTCAAGGCAGCGGGGCTGCGGAAAGAGGGCGTGAACCTCATCGCCTGCCCCACCTGCGGCCGTACCCGAATCGACCTGATCCCCATTGCCCAGGAGGTGGAGCGGCGTCTTGCAAACTGCCACAAAAATCTCACGGTCGCGGTGATGGGCTGCGCCGTAAATGGGCCGGGAGAGGCCTCCGCTGCCGACATCGGTATCGCCGGCGGCAGGGAGGAAGGATTGCTGTTTCGAAAAGGAAAAATACTTTACAAGGTTCCTCAGGAGGAGCTTGTGGATGCCTTGATGCGGGAGATCGAAAAGCTGTGAAAGGCCCGGGTCGGCAGTGGACAGCTTTTGGAGAGCCCCAAG
Source organism: uncultured Oscillospiraceae bacterium (assembly GCA_944385475.1). GTDB lineage: Bacteria > Bacillota > Clostridia > Oscillospirales > Oscillospiraceae > Oscillibacter. The sequence continues at coordinate 120,113 of CALWXJ010000054.1, read as the reverse complement.
GCGGAAGTGGGAAAAGATCAAGAGGAAAAGTGAGAGGGAATCATGTCAAAGGACATACCGTTTTTTGAAATGTTTACAGGACTCCGGATCTCCGGGCAGCTGCGGGTCAAATTGGCCGGGGCGCTGCTCACCGGCGCCTCCATCGACCAGACGGCCCTGGAGGCGGAGTTTCATCTTTCAGCGCCCCAATCCTTTACAGAGGGGGAGATCCGGGAGATCGAAGAGGCTCTCCGGCTTTGCTATGGGCTTCGGAGGGTGGGGCTGCGTTTGACCTGCCCGGAGATCCAAAGGGAGGCGGCAGAGAAGGCACCGGCCTCCGGGAAAAAGCCGGGCAGGCAGGAGGTGCTGTTTGGCACTCCGGTGAAGGGGAAGGTCCTTCCCATGAAGGAGCTCTCTTTAAAAACCACCAACGCTGTGGTGGAAGGGAAGGTTTTTTCCGCCAAATGTGAGGAGACCCGCCGGCCTGGTATGTGGCGCCTGACCATTGAGATGACGGATTATACCAACTCCGTCACAGTCCAGCGCAACCTGACGGCTCGGGAGGCCAAGCCCCTGGAAGGGGCGGTGAAGCCGGGGATGTGGCTGCGGGTGCAGGGGAAGATGGAGCCCACCTGGGACGGAAAGGACATTCAGCTGAGTCCAACAGGGATCTGTGTGGCCGCCCATACCCCCCGCCAGGACCATGCTCCGGAAAAACGGGTGGAGCTGCATCTGCATACCCGCATGAGCAACATGGATGCCCTGACGGATACCAAGGCTGTTATCGAGCAGGCCATCCGGTGGGGACATCCCGCCATTGCCATCACAGACCATGGATGCGCCCAATCTTTTCCCGATGCCTGGCATGCCGCAGGGGACAAGATCAAGATCCTTTACGGGGTAGAGGGATATTTTGTCAACAACTTAGATGACCGGGTAGCGGTGCACGGGCCGCTGGACCAGGCGCTGGAGCAGGAGGTAGTTTGCTTCGACATTGAGACCACCGGGCTGAAAGTAGACCGGGAGGCCATCACGGAGATCGGCGCCGTGGTGCTGAAAAACGGGGAGATCGCGGAGCGGTTCCAGACCTTTGTAAATCCGGAGCGCCGTCTGACACCGGAGATTATTGGCCTCACCGGCATCACAGACGAGATGCTGAGGGATGCCCCCAAGGCCAAGGAGGCCTTGGAGAAGTTTTTAAAATTTGTGGATGGCCGGCCTCTGGCAGCGCACAATGCCGAATTTGATATCGGCTTTATCCGTGCCGGGTGCAAAAAGGCGGGGCTGGAATTCCACCCCACCTACATCGACTCGCTGATCCTGGCGCAGACCCTGCTGCCGGATCTTGGAAAATATAAGCTGGATATTGTGGCAGAACATCTGGACCTGCCTGCCTTCAACCACCACCGTGCCAGCGATGATGCCGCCACGGTGGGCTATATGCTGATCCCCTTTTGGAAGATGCTGAAGGAACGGGGCGTCCATACGCTGCAGGCGGTGAACGCTGAAATGGAAAAGCTGCGTCCCCAGGGCAGCAGAACCAGCCGCTTTCCCAAGCATATCATTTTGATCGCCCGGAACAAGGTGGGGCTAAAGAACCTCTATCAGATGATCTCCGCCTCTAACCTCAAATATTTCAAGCGGGTGCCCATCATCCCCAAAACACTGTTGATGGAGCACAGGGAGGGGGTCATCATAGGCTCTGCCTGCGAGGCGGGGGAGCTGTTCCGGGCGGTAGTGGATCACAAGGACTGGGACGAGCTGAAGCGCATCGCCTCCTTTTATGACTATTTGGAGATCCAGCCTCTTTGCAACAACGCCTTTATGCTGCGCAACGGGGACGCCCGCTCTTTGGAGGATCTGCGGGATTATAACCGCACCATCGTCCGTTTGGGGGAGGAGCTGGGAAAACCCGTGTGCGCCACGGGGGACGTCCACTTCCTGGATCCGGAGGATGAGATCTACCGGCATATCCTCCTGGCTTCCAAGAAATTCCCGGATGCCAATGAACCCCTGCCCATCTATTTCAAAACCACAGAGGAGATGCTCCAGGAGTTTTCCTACCTGGGAGAGGAGAAGGCCTACGAGGTGGTGGTGCAAAATACCCGCCTGATCGCCGACCAGGTGGAGACGTTTGAGCTTTTGCCAAAAGAGCTCTTTCCTCCCCGCCTTGCCAACTCGGAAGAGGAGCTGAACCATCTGGTATGGGAAAAGGTCCACCGGCTCTATGGAGAAGACCCGCCCCAGCTGATTGTGGACCGCCTGAATGTGGAACTGGGAGGCATCCTGGGAAAATATGATGTGGTATACATGTCAGCCCAGAAGCTGGTACAGCGCTCTTTGGAAAATGGATATCTGGTGGGATCCCGGGGCTCTGTGGGCTCGTCTTTGGTGGCGTACATGTCTGGCATCACGGAAGTGAATTCCCTGCCGCCCCACTATCGCTGCCCCAAGTGCAAGCACAGCGAATTTATCACCGATGGCTCCTATGGCTGCGGGGCGGACATGCCGGACAAGGACTGCCCCATCTGCGGCACCAAGTATGTAAAAGACGGCTTTGACATCCCCTTTGAGACGTTCCTTGGCTTCGGCGGCGGAAAAGTGCCGGATATCGACTTGAATTTTTCCGGGGAGTATCAGGCCAGGGCCCATCGCCATGCCATTGAGATGTTTGGGGAATCCCAGGTGTTTCGGGCAGGGACCATCGGCACTCTGGCGGAAAAAACAGCCTATGGCCTGGTGAAAAAGTACCTGGAGGAGAATAACATGGTGGTGGGCCGGGCCGAGGAAAACCGCCTGACTTTAGGGTGTGTGGGCGTGCGGCGGACCACCGGTCAGCATCCCGGGGGATTGGTGGTGGTGCCTGACGATAAATCCATGGAGGATAACCTCTTAAAACTGGACATGCTGGGCCATGATGACCCCACCATGGTCCGGATGATGCAGGATCTCACCGGGGTGGATCCCCATGATATTCCCCTGGATGATCCGGATACCATGTCCATCTTCACTTCCAGCCGGGTGCTGGGGTATGAAAATGACGAGATCCTGGGGCCCACTGGCGCCGTGGCGATCCCGGAATTCAATACCCGCTTTACCCGGCAGATGCTGATGGATACACAGCCCAAGGATTTTAATACCCTGGTGCGGCTTTCCGGCTTTTCTCACGGGACGGATGTGTGGCTGGGCAATGCCCGGGACCTGATCCTCAGCGGCACCGCCTCAGTTTTGGAGACGGTGGGCTGCCGGGATGACATCATGCTCTATTTGATCTCCAAGGGCCTGGATCCCAAGATGAGCTTCAAGATCATGGAGAAGGTGCGTAAGGGCAAGGTGAAAAAAGGCGGCTTTGACGAGGGCTGGGTGGAGGCCATGGAGACCCATGACGTGCCCCAGTGGTATATCGACTCCCTTGCTAAGATCGGCTACCTCTTCCCAAAGGCCCATGCCGTGGCCTATGTCATGATGGCCTTTCGCATTGCCTGGTATAAGGTCCACCGCCCCCTGGCTTTCTACGCCACGTTTTTCTCCGTCCGGGCAAAGGCCTTTGACGCAGAGTACTGCTGCGCGGGGAAAGAGGCGGTGAAGAAAAAGATCCGGGAGATCGAAAACAACAAAGATGCCACCGCTGTGGAGCTAAACCTCCTGACCACCTTGGAGGTCTGCTATGAGTTTTATCTCCGGGGCTTTCATTTTGATACCATCGACATCTACCATTCCGATGCCACCAAGTTTCTCATCACGGAAAACGGCCTGCTGCCGCCCTTCATCTCCGTTCACGGTCTGGGAGAGGCAGCGGCGCTGGATACGGTGGAGAAGCGGGCGGGGAAGGACTTTGTGTCCATTGAAGAATTTTCCATGTGCTGTAACAAGCTCTCCAAGACGCATATTGAACAGCTCAAGTCCCTGGGCGCCTTTGCCGGTATGGCAGAGACCAGTCAGATGACGCTGTTTTGACCGCCTGGAGCATAAGCCGACCCGGACTCCATATGGAGTCCGGGTCGGCTTTTTCCTCCCTTGGGGGAAAGAGGAGGAGCCGCGGAAATGAAAAAATGGACCCGAGAGGCACTCTGCCTCTCGGGTCCGTTTTTAGGGAATAGGGAAAAGAAAGTCAGCGCCCCAGCTTCAAAAAGACCTCCCGGGCCCGGGCCACCTCCCGGATATGGCTGGCCACGGTACGGCAGCAGCCCCCAACAGCCTGGGCGCCGGCGCGCATCCAGCGGTGGGCATAATCCCCGAAGGTGATGCCGTCCCGGCTGCCGTGCCAGGTCTTGGTGGAGGGGTCATATACCTCGCCGCTGTTGGGATAGACGGCGATGGGCAGCTGGCAGCCGGAGCGAAGCTGGCCGATCAGCGGCTCTACAAACTGAGGAGGCACGCAGTTCACGCCCACCATCTGCAGGTGGGGGGGCCCCTGGGAAAGAGCGGCGGCGCAGGCGGCCACAGGATCTCCCTCGTGGATGTGACTGCCGTCTCGGCAGGAAAAGCTCACCCAGTAGTCGGCCCCCAATTCCTCGGCGATCTCCGCCTCAATCAGGGCCTCCCGCAGGGAGGGCTGGGTCTCGATGAGCAGCAGGTCAGCCCCTGCCTCCCAGAGGATCTCCATCCGGCGGCGGTGGAAGTCCCGGAGGACATCATCGCTGACGCCGTAATTACCCCGGTATTCCGACCCATCTGCCAGATATGCTCCGTAGGGGCCCACAGAGCCCAGACAAAGGGGCAGGGGACGGCCGCTGTTTTGCCCCTCCTGGTGCCACCAGTCCTCCCGGGCTTTCAGCACCAGCTCCACAGAGCGGGCGATGGCATCCTCCGCCTCCTTTTGGGAGTAGCCCCTGGCGGTGAGGCCGGGGATGCTGGCTTGATAGCTGTCGGTGATGGCACAGTCAGCTCCTGCCCGAAAATAGTCAAGGTGGACCTGCTGCACCAGCTGGGGCTGTTCCAACAGGGCCTTGGCAGTCCAAAGTGTATCGTTTAAGTTGCAGCCCAGGGCCTCCAGCGCGGCGGACATGGAGCCGTCTATCACCAGGATCTTCGCTTGTTCCATGGTCTCTTGCAAACGCACGCGCATACAGGGCACGCTCCTTTCTCTCTCAGGGAAATGATGGGCCGCGTTGGCTGTGGGGTGGAAAGCACGCGGCTTTTGAGGAAATCGTCACATTATACCTTGAAAAATGCTTCCCGTCAACGGGACAGGACAAGAACCGCTGATGGAGCCGGGCGGCTGCGTTGGAAAATACCCAGCGCAAAGGCTTTAAGGGATCTCCCCGTCCATAAGACGCCTTTTGGACAGTGGGAGAAAAAGGGCGGCATCCCGGAGTGTTTTCCAGGATGCCGCCGCTGAAACAAGAGGTGTCAGGGATTTAATTTTGCGTTGCACTTTTCAAGAAAGCGCTGGTTTTGGATGATGGCCCGGGTATGCTTGCCGGCGCCAATGGGTCCGGCTTCATCCCAGGCTCTTACGGAAAAATCCACCATTCGTCCATTTTCCGACACAGCGGTGACCTCTGCCTCTGCCCACACGCGCATCCCCACAGGCGTCGGGGCGTCATGGCTGACGTCTAAGTGGGTGCCCACACTGCCCCGTCCCTCTTCCAAATAGGGCTGGAGACAGGTCATGGCGGCGTTTTCCATCAGGCCGCACAGAAAGGGTGTTCCGAATACCGGCAGGGCTCCGGAGCCAACTGCCGCAGCAGTCTGCTCCATGGTCACGTCCAAGTGTGCCTGCCCCTTTGCTCCGATGGGAATCATAAAAGCGTCCTCTCTTTTAATCCACGGAGGTGGACTTCAGACGGGTCCACTCACTGTCATACAGGTCCAGGGTCTCCTGGGGAAGACCGGCATAGCTTTCGCACTTGGCCATGACACTCTCGTCAGGATAGGCGTAAATATCACCGGAGACCTCCGGATCCAGCTCCTCCCGCACGCTCATCAGGGGCGTGGAGTAGCAGATGGCCTCGCAGTTTTTCAGGCCCGCCTCGGTGGAGCACATATAGTTGATAAAGGCCTCGGCGTTTTCCTTGTTTTTCGCATCCTTGAGAATGCACATGGCGTCCACATAGATGTTGGCGCCCTCCTCCGGGATGTAGAAGGCGAGGTCGGGATTGACCTCCTGCATGGTGAGGAAGTCTCCGTAATAGTAAGAGCCGATGGCAGCGTTGCCGCCCTGCATCTTATCGAAAATCTGGTCCATGACATAGGCCTGGATCAAGGGCTTCTGCTCAATCAGCAGGTCCACAGCCTCCTTGATCTGGGCTTCGTCTGTGGTGTTGTAGGAATATCCCAGCAGCTTCAGGGCAATGCCGATGGCATCCCGGGAGTTGTCATAGGTCAGGATATCGCCGGCGTATTTTTCGTTCCACATGAGATCCCAGCTGCCGATATCTGCCTCGTCCACCATGGTGGTGTTGTAGATGACTCCCATAAGGCCCCACATATAGGGGACGGAGTAGAGGTTTTCCGGGTCGTAGGCGGGGTTGAGCAGGGCGGGGTCGATGTCCGCGAAATTGGGGATATTATCAAAGTTCAGAGGCTCCAGCATGTCCTCTTCGATCATGCGGGCGATCATATAGTCAGAGGGGATCACCACGTCATAATCGGCGCCGCCGCCGGCGATCTTGGCGTACATGGTCTCGTTGCTGTCGTACATCTGATAGTTGACCGTGATGCCGGTGGCCTCTTCAAAGTCTTCCAGCACAGACTCGTCGATATATTCACCCCAGTTATAGACGTTGACCACGCCGCCGGAGGTCTGCTGGGCAGAGCTGTCGCCGGAAGTGGAGTCGCCGTCAGAGGTGGATTCGTCCCGGGTGCTGACGCAGCCGGACAGGAGCCCGATGAGCATCATCAGGCTCAGCATGAGTGCCAGAGTCTTTTTCAATTTCTTTCTTTTTCTCCTTTCAGATTGTGGAAGTTACTCTATGATCAGACCCTGGGGGTCAGACCAACGAAAAAAGGGGGGTCAGGGCTGCCGCGCGGCGGCATGTCTGCGGCGGGCCGCGGCGGATTCCTGCCGGGCCTGGCGCAGGTTGATGATCACCAGCAAGATGAGGACCGCCACGAACATCAGCGTAGACAGGGCTTTGATCTCGGGGCTGATCTGGCGGCGCACCATGGAGTATACCACCATGGAGAGGGTGGACACCTGGCTGCCGGCGGTGAAATAGCTGATGACGAAATCATCGATGGACATGGTGAAGGCGATGAGCATGCCGTTGACGATGCCGGGCATCAGCTCCGGCAGCACCACCTTCCAAAAGGCTACAAAACGGGTGGCCCCCAGATCCTGGGCCGCTTCCGCCAGATTGGGATCCAGCTGCCGCAGCTTGGGAAGTACAGAGAGGATCACATAGGGGATATCGAAGGTGATGTGGGCGATCAGCAGTGTTCCAAAGCCAAGACTAAAACTAAAATCGAACCAGAGATTGGCGTCCTCCACCCACTGCAGGCCGTTGAGCCAGTTGGAAAACGCACTGAGGCCCTGTCCCACGAACACGAAAAGCAGCATCATGGAAACGCCGGTGATGACATCGGCGTTGGTCAGGGGGATATTGTTCACCGCCAGGCAGGCCGTGCGGCTGCGGCGGCGCATGCTGTAAAAACCGATGGCCGCGGCAGTGCCTGCCACCGTGGCAATGGCCGTGGCCAGGACAGATACCAAAAGCGTCGTCCGCAGCGCACTCATCACCGCACGGTTTTGAAACAGCTCCACATACCAGTTCAAGGTAAAGCCGTTCCACACGGCAGTGGACTTGGAGTCATTGAAGGAGAAGATGATCAGCACAAAAATGGGGGCGTACAGGAACAGGAACATCACCGCCAGCAAAAGGCGGGAGACAACTCCGTTTTTCTTCACAGCAGCATCGCCTCCTCTTCACCCTCGCCAAAGCGGTTCATGATCCCCATGCATACCAGAACGATCACCATCATCACAAGGGAGATGGCGCTGCCCAAATGGGGGTTATAAGCGCTGCCTAAAAACTGCATCTCGATGAGATCACCCAAGAGCAGTTCCTTGCCTCCCCCCAAGAGGCGGGAGATGACAAAGGTGGATACCGACGGGATGAACACCATGGTGATGCCGGAGAGGACCCCAGGCAGAGAGAGGGGGAAGATCACCCGGCGGAACACCTGGGCCGAGTTGGCCCCCAGATCCTGGGCGGCCTCAATGACCCGGTAGTCGATCTTCTCAATGACGGAGTAAATAGGCAGCACCATAAAAGGCAGGAAGTTATACACCATGCCCAAAACCACGGCACCAGAGGTGTCGATGATATTGACCTTGGGAAGCCCAAAACTCTCCAAAAGGGAGTTGAACAGGCCGTTGCGCTCCAGAAGGAATACCCAGGAATAGGTCCGCAGCAAGAAATTCATCCACATGGGCAGCATGATGAGCATAGTGGCCATCCGCCGAAGCCATCCCCGCTCCCGGGAAAGATAATAGGCCATGGGATAGCCCAAGAGGATGCAGATGGCTGTGGCCAGCAGGGCCAGGAAAAAGGAGCGCCCAAACACTGGGGCGTACTGGAGCATGGAGGAGAAGTTGTCCAGCGTCAAAGAGCCGTCCCGGGTGGTAAGGGCATAGACCACCACCACGATCAAAGGCGCCACGACAAAAAGGGCCATCCACCCCACATAGGGGAAGGCCACATATTTATTCCGCATAGCCGTCCTCCCGGCGCTGTGCGTCTGTGTCCTCCTCCGCGTCCAAGGCCTCCGCGTCAGACAACTCGTCGTACTCCTCGCTGTAAGAGCTGTAGTCGCCGAACATACCGGAATACTGACTCTTTTTCATGATGTGGAACCCGTCGGGATCGATTTTTACGCCGATACGGGCCCCCACAGGGGAGTGATCCGTGGTTTGGATCAGCCATTTAAAGCCCCGGAAGTCCACAATGATATCGTACTGCATCCCCTTGAAGGTCACAGAGGTGACAGTGCCCACCAGCTGCCCCTGCTCCACAGGGACGATATCGATATCCTCCGGGCGGATCACCACGTCCACCGGCTCATTTTCGGCAAAGCCGCCGTCCAGGCAGGCGAACTCCCGGCCGTACATCTTTACCACTTTATCCCGGGGCATGACACCGTCGATGATGTTGGACTCCCCGATAAAGTCCGCCACAAAGGCGTTTTTAGGTTCGTTGTAGATATCCTCCGGGGTCCCGATCTGCTGGATGTGGCCCCCGTCCATCACCACGATGGTGTCGGACATGGTAAGAGCCTCTTCCTGGTCATGGGTGACGTAGATAAAGGTAATGCCCACCTGCTGCTGGATCTTTTTCAGCTCGATCTGCATATCCTTGCGCAGCTTCAGGTCCAGGGCGCCCAGAGGCTCATCCAGGAGCAGCACCTTGGGGCGGTTCACCAGCGCCCGGGCAATGGCCACCCGCTGCTGCTGACCGCCGGAGAGAGCGTCAGGCTTGCGGTTTTCAAAGCCCTTGAGGCTCACCACCTCCAGCATTTCCATGACCCGCTGGCGCAGTTCCTTCTCCGGCACCTTCTTCAGCCGCAGGCCGAAGGCCACATTTTCAAAGACGTTCAGATGGGGGAACAGGGCATACTTTTGAAAGACGGTGTTGATCTTGCGCTGATAGGGCGGAACGTCATTAATCCTCACACCGTCAAAGAAGACGTCTCCGGACGTGGGAGTCACGAAGCCGCCGATGATCCGCAGTGTGGTGGTTTTACCGCACCCACTGGGCCCTAACAGTGTGAGGAATTCCTGATCGTTGATATAGAGATTTAAGTGATCGAGAACCTGCTCGTCGTCGTACGCCATGCACAGATCCTGCAGGCGAATCAACTCCTTGGACATGTATCCTCCCCCATTTCAATGCAAAATTTGAAATCAAACAAACGCCTCTTTTCTCTGTTGAGGGGGAACCTTTCTCGTCGAAATTCAGCAATTTGAAATATAGCGAACGCAGATAGAATTGTCAAGTGGATTGGGGGTATTTTATGCGGGATTTTTCCGGATTTTACACAGGGGGAAAATACCGGGCGCAAAAGGGGACTTCCTCCACGGAAAATTCCTTGCCCCGCAAGTAATTGAGGAGGCCCGCATCCGTGGGGAAGGCGAAGCGGAGCTTATAGGAATACAGGGCCTGACGGGTCTCGTGATAGCGGCGATTCACATCCCCCCGGCCGTATTTTCCATCCCCCAAGAGGGGACAGCCGATCTCTGCCATGGATACCCGGATTTGATGGGTGCGCCCTGTGAGAAGACGGCACTCCACCAGGGAAAGAGGGCCCTGGCTCTTTAGAGTCTTATAAAAGGTAACAGCTGTTTTTCCACCGGGGACGGGGCGGCGGTGGAAGGTCACTTGGTTTTTTACCTCATCCTTGCGCAAAAACCCCTCGATTTTTCCCGCGGCAGGGGAGGGGCGGCCCACAGTGATGCAAAGGTAGGATTTTTCGATTTCATGCTGTCGGATTTTTTCGTTGAGGATCCGCAGCGTCTCGGCATTTTTCGCCGCCATGACGATGCCGCCGGTATTGCGGTCGATCCGGTTGCAGAGGGCGGGAGTAAAGGCGTTTTCCCACTTGGGATTCCACTCTCGTTTTTGATAAAGGTATGCCTGGATGTGATTGATGAGGGTGTTGACCTTTTCGGTTTCGTCGGCATGGACCACCACACCGGGACGCTTGTCCACCAGCAGAAGGTTTTCGTCTTCATAGACGATGGTCAACTGGGGGTGGAAAAGAGTCAAAAAGACATTCTCCTCCGCGGGCTGGTCAAAAAACTCATCGTTGATATAAAGCTGCAGCACATCTCCCAGGGCCAGGCGGGCGTCCCGCTTGGAGCCCTTTCCGTTGACCTTGATCCGCTTTAACCGGATATACTTCTGCAAAAGCGCCGGAGGCAGCAGCGGCAGCGTCTTGGACACAAAGCGATCCAGGCGCTGCCCGGCGTCATTTTTCCCAATGGTGAATTCCCGCATAACTCTTCCCCCAATTTCATCTGATATCATCATACCCGGATCTGAAGAAAAAGTAAAGCAAAGAGGGAAAAAGAGAGGCGGCAAAAAAGTTTGCGGGGAAAATGAAAAAAGCGGATGAATTTTGAAAAAATTGTTTGACAACCAAAGGCCAATCCCTTATAATACTAAACGTGTCATTACGAGGTAGCCTATGCTTTTTGATGTAAAACCAATTCTGCACGCCCCCGGCAAGCATCTGACATTCCAGTTTGATCTGGATCTTTCCGACATGGAATTTGCCGGGCGCCATCCCATCAGCCGGCCCGTCACTGTGGAGGGCGAGGTCCGCAACAGCGCCGATGTTTTGAAACTGAGCTTCACGGCCCGCAGCTGCCTTGACGCAGTGTGTGACCGCTGCGGCAAGGCCTTTTTGCAGGATAAGGAAGTGCCCTTTTCGTGCATTTTGGCCGAGGAAGTACAAAATGAGGACAACGATGAGATCGTGCTGCTGACGGAGGGGAAAGTGGATCTGGGGGAGCTGTCCCGCACGGCCTTCATCCTCGGGATGGACACCAAAACGCTGTGTTCTGAAGACTGCAAGGGACTGTGCCCTCGCTGTGGTGCCGATTTGAATCTCGGCCCCTGCTCCTGCAAAAAGGAGGGGGATCCACGGCTGGCGGTTCTGGCCAAGCTCTTGGAGAACAACGATCATAAAGAATAAGGACGGGGCACTCCCGGGCCTTTGTTTAATCAAGGAGGTGTCACAATGGCAGTACCTAAGGGAAAAGTATCCAAGGCAAGACGGGATAAGCGCCGCAGCTCCCACTGGAAGCTGGAGACGCCCGGTCTCGTGAAATGCCCCAAATGCGGTGCGCTGCACCTGCCTCACAGAATGTGCCAGGAGTGCGGTAGTTACAACGGCCGTGAGGTCAAGGTTGTCAAGTCCGTCGTTGCGAAATAAGGCAAAGATCTTGCTGGAGAGGGAAGAAACGCGCTTCCCTCTCCATTTTTTTGCCTTCATGCGGCAATATCAGATCGCCATAGGGCAAGGCGTTTTCAACTTGCTATCCCGCGTGTGAACGGGTATAATAAAAGCGTGTTTTGCACATCCATGAAAAAAGAGAAAAGAGGGAGGGGAGGGCCAATGAAGCCCATTGTTGCCATTGTGGGCCGCCCCAATGTGGGAAAATCCATGCTGTTTAACAAGCTCATCGGAAAGCGGATCTCCATTGTGGAGGATACCCCCGGCGTTACCCGCGACCGGATCTATGGGGAGACCGACTGGAACGGGCGGTCTTTTACACTGATCGATACCGGCGGCATCGAGCCCCGGGCAGATAATCAGATTCTGGAGTTCATGCGGCAGCAGGCGCAGATCGCCATTGAAAATGCCACGGTGATCATATTTTTGGTAGACGTGAAGACGGGTCTCACCGCCTCTGATCAGGAAGTGGCAGGGATGCTGCAGCGCAGCGGCAAACCCATTGTGCTGGCGGTGAACAAAATGGACTCCACCGGCGCACCGGATCCGGATTTTTACGAGTTCTATAACTTGGGACTGGGAGAGCCCATTGCCGTCTCTGCCGTCCACGGCCACGGCACCGGCGACCTGCTGGATGCCTGTGTACAGTATTTTCCCCCAGAGGAGGAAGAGGAAGAGGCCGATGACGCCATCCATGTGGCGGTCATCGGCAAGCCCAATGCCGGCAAGTCCTCTTTGGTGAACAGGATCCTGGGGGAGGAGCGGGTCATCGTCTCCGATGTGGCAGGCACTACCCGGGATGCCATCGACTCCCGCTTTGAAAATGAGAAAGGGGCGTTTGTCTTTATCGATACCGCCGGCATCCGGCGTAAGTCCAAGGTGGAGGAGGATATTGAAAAATACTCCGTTCTGCGGGCCACCATGGCCATTGAGCGCAGCGACGTGTGCCTGATCCTCATTGACGCCACGGAAGGCGTCACCGAGCAGGACACCAAAGTGGCAGGGCTGGCCCACGAGGCGGGAAAGGCCAGTATCATCGTGGTAAACAAATGGGACCTCATCGAAAAAGACGGGAAGACGATGGACCACATGCGGGAAGAGATCCGAAAGGGCCTGGCCTTTATGACCTATGCGCCTATTTTGTTTATCTCCGCGAAAACCGGACAGCGGGTGGACCGGCTTTTTGAACTCATCGATTATGTCTCCAACCAGGCCTCCACCCGTATCACCACCGGTATGCTCAACAATGTCCTGGCGGATGCCCAGACCCGGGTGCAGCCCCCCACGGACAAGGGCCGCCGGCTGAAGATCTATTATATGACCCAGGTGGGCATCCGGCCGCCGCACTTCGTGGTCTTCTGCAACGACGCCCGGCTGTTTCATTTTTCCTACCGGCGTTATCTGGAAAATTGTATCCGCAATACCTTCGGTCTGGAGGGGACGCCTGTCATCCTCTCCATCCGGCAAAAGGGCGATAAGGAGGAGTGAGGGCTGTGGGCGGAATCAATATCGGCTTTGCCCAGCTTGTGACATTGTGGGGGGGCCTGCTGCTTTTGGGCATTGCCATCATCTCGTATTTTTTGGGATGCTTCAACGGGGCGGTGATTGTCTCCAAGTATATCCTGCGGGACGACGTCCGCAACCACGGCAGCGGAAACGCGGGCCTTACCAACTTTTACCGCACCTTTGGCGGGGCGCTGACCCTTGTGGTGATCCTGTGCGATGTTTTAAAAGCGGTGGTTGCCGTCCTGCTGGGGGCGTGGGCCTTCGGCACGTTGGACCTGGTGGTTTTCGGGAAGTACTGGGCGGCCCTTTTCTGCCTGCTGGGCCATATGTTCCCCTGCATGTTCCATTTTAAGGGAGGAAAGGGGATCCTCTCCGGCGGCACCATCGCCATTATGATGGACTGGCGCATCGCCCTGGTGGTGTGGGGCGGATTTTTGATCCTGGCTGTTTTGACCCGGTATGTGTCTTTGGGCTCCGTGTGGGCCGGGGGCAGCTTCCCCTTCATCTCCTGGTACTGCTATCCCGATCCTGTGATCGTGGTGCTGGCGTTTTTGGTGGGCGGTCTGGTGGTTTGGCAGCACCGGGCCAATATCCGCCGCCTGCTTCAGGGGACGGAAAACAAGTTTTCCCTGCATCGAAAAGATCAAAAGGGGGGATGTGAAAAATGAAAGCAGTGGTGTTGGGCAGCGGCGGCTGGGGCACGGCCTTGAGTCTGGTGCTGCGGGACAATGGGCATGATGTCACTCTCTGGTCCCACAATCCCGCCAAGGCGGTGGTGATGCAGCAAAGCCGGGAAAACCCCCTTTTGCCCGGTGTAACCGTCCCGGAAGAGATCACCATCACATCGGATCTTGCCTGCCTTGCGGGGGTGGACCTGGTGGTTTGTGCCGCCCCCTCCTTTGCCGTGCGTCAGACAGGGCGCAAGGCGGCACCCTATTTGGGACCCCAGACAATCCTGGTGAGCGTCTCCAAGGGAATTGAGCGGGACACCAACCTGCGGATGAGCGAGATCCTGCTGGCAGAGGTGGGGAATGTCTGTAAAGTAGTAGCACTTTCTGGCCCCTCCCATGCAGAAGAAGTTGCCATTCGCCAGCCTACTGGCTGCGTGGCTGCCTGCCAGGATCGGGATGCGGCCCGTTTTGTGCAGGATGCTTTTATGAATCGGTATTTCCGGATCTACACCAGCTACGATGTAGTGGGGGTAGAGCTGTCCGGGGCTATGAAAAACGTAGTGGCGCTCAGCTGCGGCGTATGTGATGGCATGGGATTTCAGGACAACACCAAGGCCCTTTTGATGACCCGGGCCATGGCAGAGCTGACGCGCCTGGGTGAGCAGCTGGGTGGGACCCGCCGCACGTTTGGCGGCCTCGCGGGAATGGGAGATCTCATCGTCACTTGTACCTCCATGCACTCCCGCAACCGCCGCGCCGGCATTCTCATCGGCCAGGGGAAGACCCCCCAGCAGGCCATGGAGGAGGTGGGCGCCGTGGTGGAGGGGTACTATGCGGCGGAGAGCCTCCACCAGCTCAGCCAGCGGGAGGGCGTGGAGATGCCCATTTGCCGCTGCGCCTATGAAGTCCTCTATTGTGGACGGGATGTCCATGAGGTGGTGGAGGAGCTGATGGGCCGGGCAAAGAAAGACGAGCTCACAGAGATGACGTGGCTGTAAAGCACATGCTGCACGGAAAAAAGATCACCGGAGACAGAATGTCTCCGGTGATCTTCTGAAACGCAAGAAAGAAAAATCCCGGACAACCTGTCCGGGATTTGATGTTTGACCATGTCAGACCGCTCTGGTGACCTTACCGGAACGCATGCACCGGGTACAAACATACACATGGCGGGGAGAGCCGTCGACGATCGCCTTCACACGCTTCACATTGGGCTTCCAAGTCCGGTTGGAACGCCGATGAGAGTGAGAGACCTTGATGCCGAAAGTTACGCCCTTGTCGCAGAACTCGCATTTAGCCATCGGTTGCACCTCCTTGCTGTTGCGTAATCCATGCCTACTGATGTAGACAACACAAGCATATTACCAGAAAGAATCCAAAAATGCAAGGGAAATTTTTAAAAAAATCAGTTTTCTTAGAAAAACTTTTCCAACCCCCGGAGGGGAAGTGTTGCGCAACGAAGGGGATTCATATATAATAAACACACAAAAAACCGCTTTTCAGACGGATACTCTGGCATAGGACAGGACAAATGGGCAGACGCCTCAAAAAGAAAGAACAATACGCACAGCCGTGCCGGAAGGAGAAGAGGGAGAGGGCCATGAGCAAAAAGGGTTTAAAAGTTTCAGAGTTTGTCAAGATTTTTGACTTGGAGATCTTAAATCAGGGCAAGGATTTCGATTCTGCCCGGCTGACCATTACGGATGTCAACCGGCCAGGCCTTCAGTTTCATGATTTTTATGACTATTTTGATCCCCGGAGGCTGCAGGTCATCGGCAAGGCGGAATTCACATACCTGCAAAACCTGACATCGGAGCAGCGCACCAAATGCTTTGACAGCCTGCTGCTCTATGAGATCCCGGCATTGGTGATCTCCCGGGGACTGGATTGCTTCCCGGAGTGCCTGGAGCGGGCGCAGTTCTATGGGAGGACCATTCTGCGCACCCAGGAGACCACGGTGGATTTCACAAGCCACACCATTGAGTACCTCAATCGCTTCCTGGCTCCCTGCATCACCCGCCACGGCGTGCTGCTGGATATTTATGGTGACGGCGTCATGATCACCGGCGATTCCGGTATCGGAAAGAGCGAGGCCGCCATCGAGCTGATCATGCGGGGCCACCGTCTGGTGGCGGACGACGCGGTGGAGCTGCGGCGCATTTCCAACCAGCTGATCGGCTGCGCCCCAGAGGTGATCCGCAATTACATCGAGCTGCGGGGCATCGGCGTCATCGACGTTCGCCAGCTCTTTGGTATGCGGGCCATCAAACCCGAATCCCAGCTGGACCTGGTAGTCCATTTTGAGCAGTGGGATACGGAGCGCTTCTATGACCGCCTGGGGGTAGAGAGCCACTATACGGAGATCATGGACATGCAGATCCCCATTGTCACCGTTCCGGTGCGTCCTGGGCGGAACCTGGCCAGCATCGTGGAGGTGGCGGCCATGAATAACCGCCATCGCCGCTATGGCTATAATGCCGCGGAGGAGTTGGTGCGTCAGGTGGACCAGCGGGCGGACCGTGGAGGTATGCGCTGAGACGATGCTGATCGGGGTGGATGTGGGTGGAACCAATTTGAAGGCCGGTGCTGTCACAGAGGATGGGGGCCTTTTATCGGTATCCACAAGACCTTTTGGACGCTTTACCGGGGCGGAGGACTTTGCCCTGCGCCTTGTGCAGCTTGCCCGGGACGCGGCGGAGAAGGCCGGGGCCTCCCCTGGGGAGATCCGGGGTGTTGGGATCGGAGTTCCCGGCGCTGTGGAAGATGGAGACATTTTATATACCGTCAATATCCCCCTCTCCCGCCTGCCCCTGCGGGCGCTTTTTCAAAAATATCTTGCGGTTCCGGTGGCGCTGGGCAATGACGCCGACTGCGCCGCCTTAGGAGAGTGGCGGTGTGGTGCCGGGCGGGGCTGCCGGGATTTTGCCGTGATTACCCTGGGCACAGGCGTGGGCGGCGGGCTGATTTTGAACGGTGGGCTCTATACCGGGGGCGGCATGGCAGGTGAGGTGGGCCACATGGTGACCCATGCCGGAGGGATTCCCTGCTCCTGCGGCCGCCGGGGCTGCTGGGAGCGATACGCTTCCGCCACCGCCCTGGCAGACCGGGCCCGGCAGGAGGGGAGGCTTCGCCCGGACAGCCGGCTGTCCCTTCTGGGAGAGGGAGTGACGGCAAAAGACGTCTTTTCCGCCGCCCAGGCTGGGGATGATCTGGCCCGCAGCCTCTGCGGGGCGTATGCCAGGGAAGTGGCAGAGGGAATTGTCAATCTTTTGAATGTGCTGCACCTCCAGCGGATCGCACTGGGGGGCGGCGTCTGTGCCGCGCCGGAGGAACTTTTGATCAAACCGGTGCGGGATTTGGTACATCGCACCTGCTATGCCCGTCGAAGCAGGCAGATACCGGAGGTAGTGCGTGCCCAGCTGGGGAACCGGGCTGGTATCGTAGGTGCTGCGCTGCTGGGCGATGCCGGGCGGCGGTGAGAGGAACTGAGAGGAGGCTGCGCAGGATGGATTGGTGGATTCAGCTGGATGAACAAGTGCGCAGACATATGCCGGAACTGAGGATGCTTTGTGACGAGCCTATGAGCCGCCACACCTCGTTTCACATTGGCGGTCCCGCCCGGAGGATGGCCTTTCCGGACAGCCCCCGCAAGCTGGCGCTGCTCCATGGTTTTGCCCGCTCCTGCGGGGCGCGGCCCCTGATCATTGGAAAGGGCACGAATCTGCTATGCCCGGACCGGGGACTGGACCGCCTGGTGATCAGCACCCAGGAACTCAGCGGGCTCCGGCGGGGAGAGGAAGAGGATACCGTCTTGGCAGAAGCGGGGGCTTCCCTGGCCCGGCTGGCGGACTTTGCCTGCCAGCAGGGGCTGTCAGGTCTGGAATTTGCCCACGGGATCCCCGGCAGCGTGGGCGGCGGCGTATGTATGAACGCCGGTGCCTACGGCGGGGAGATGTGCCAGGTGGTATCCGGGATCTCGGTGCTGTTTCCCCAGGAGGAGGCCATCCGGTTCCTCCAGGGGGAGGAGATGGGCTTTGGTTATCGCCGCAGCCTGCTGACCGACGAGGCGGAAACGGTGGCGCTGTACGCCCTGTTTCGCCTGCGCCCTGGTGATCCCGAGGATATTCGAAGTACGATGCGGGAGCTGATGGCCCGGAGGAAGGAAAAGCAGCCGCTGGAATATCCCAGTGCCGGCAGCTTTTTTAAGCGGCCGGAAGGGCATTTTGCCGGGGCGCTGATCCAGCAGTGCGGCTTGAAGGGCCTTACTGTGGGCGGTGCACAGGTGAGTGAAAAGCATGCTGGCTTTATCATCAACCGGGGAGGCGCTACCTGCGAAGATGTGCGCCGGCTGATGGAACAGGTGCAGCAGGCCGTCCTGGAGCGCACCGGGATCGCCCTTGAACCGGAAGTAAAATGGGTGGAATGAGAGAAAAGGCGGGGTGGGGATGGAAATTTTGATCATCTCCGGGCTGTCCGGAGCGGGAAAAAGTAAGGCGGCGTCCTATTTGGAGGACATGGGATTTTATATTGTGGACAATATGCCCGCCGCCATGATCTTGAAATTTGCTGAGTTTTGCGCCGGGGGAAACGGGCGCTATGACCGGGTGGCGCTGGTGTATGACGTCCGGACCGCCAACTCCTTCACGGACCTCTTTGAGGTGTTGGAAAAGCTGAAGACCATGGAGGGACGATGCCGCCTTTTATTTTTGGAGGCGGATGAGCCCACCGTCATCAAGCGGTACAAGGAGACCCGCCGCCGCCATCCGCTCCGGGGAGCGGTGAACTCTTTGGAGGAGGCTGTCCGCCGGGAGCGGGAGATGATGGAGCCTGTCCGCCAGCGGGCGGATTTTGTGATTGACACCTCCTCCACTTCCACCGGTCAGCTCCGGGGGGAGCTTTTGCAGCTTTTCGGGGGTGAGGAACAGGAAAAAGGGGGCATGGCGGTAAGCGTTGTCTCCTTTGGTTTTAAATATGGTCTGCCCATGGAGGCGGATCTGGTGTTTGACGTCCGATTTATGCCCAATCCCTTCTATATCGATGAGCTGCGCCACAAAACGGGGCTGGATGCCCCTGTGCGGGACTATGTCTTCAGTTTCCATCAGACCCAGGACTATCTCACCCGGCTAAAGGATCTCATGGCCTTTTCTCTTCCGCTGTACGCCGAGGAAGGCAAGACGACGCTGACGGTGGCAGTGGGCTGCACCGGGGGGCATCACCGCTCCGTGGCCGTGGCCCACGAGATGGCGGAATTTATCCGTCAGCAGGGATACACGGTGGCGGAGACCCACCGGGACCTGGAGCGGGAGAGCTGAGGGCGGATATGAAAAAAGCAAGGATATCCTATCGCGTGCCCCGGGCCCATGGGCCCAAAATCGCCGCTATCGGCGGCGGGCACGGGCTTTCTACCATGCTGCGGGGACTGAAGCAATATACGGAGAATATCTCCGCCATTGTCACAGTGGCGGATGATGGGGGAGGCTCCGGCGTGCTGCGTCAGGACTTGGGTATGCTGCCTCCGGGAGACATCCGCAACTGTCTGGAGGCCCTGGCCAATACAGAGCCTCTGATGAGCGAGCTCATGCGCTACCGCTTTTCCGAGGGGAGCCTGGCAGGACAAAGCTTTGGAAACCTCTTCCTGGCGGCCCTCAACGGGATCTCTCCCAGCTTTGACGCCGCAGTGCGCCGCATGAGCCAGGTGCTGGCCATCACGGGGCAGGTACTGCCTGTGACAACAGCGGATGTCCGCCTGGAGGCAGAGTTTGAAAACGGCGCCACGGTGATGGGGGAGTCGAAGATCTTTGCGTGCAAAAAGAAGGAGGATTGCCGGATCCGGCAGGTCCGGCTCCGCCCCCAACGCCCCCAGGCCCTGCCGGAGGCCCTGCAGGCCATCCGGGAGGCAGACATGATCATCCTGGGCCCCGGCAGCCTCTATACCAGCGTGATCCCCAATCTGCTGGTGGAGGGGATCGTGGAGGCGATTATGGACTCAAAAGCCATGCGGGTCTATGTCTGCAATATCATGACTCAGGAAGGGGAGACGGAGGGATATACGGTCTCCGACCACATCCGGGCGCTGTTTCAGCACTCCTGCCCAGGCCTTTTTGACCTGTGCCTTTGCAACTCCTCCCCGGTGCCAAAGGGAGTGGCGGCTCGGTATGCCGCCGAAGGGGCGGAACTTTTGCGGGCAGATCAGGAGGCCTGCCGCCGCCTGGGGGTGGAGGTGATCAGCCGCCCCATTGCCACAGTGGAAAACGGCTTTGTCCGCCACCACCCCATCCACCTGGCGCAGGAGTTGATTTTGCTCCATGCCGAGCGCAGCGTCCGGATCGCGGGGGATCACTTTGATTACCGAAAAGACGCCTATCGCATGGAAGTTGATGCCGGAAAAAACAAAGACAGCGGCGGTCCGGCGCACCGGACAGCACCCAATGGGTCCTTGTCCTCCGGGGGCGCTGGCGGTGCCGCCGGGACAGCGGAGGGCTGAAGATGAACTGCAACATGCAACAAGAAGGGGGGCGGGAGCATGTCCTTTTCCTTTGAGGCGAAGAACGAGCTGTGCCGCCTCCCGGTTCAAAAACTCTGCTGCGCCCGGGCAGAGGCATATGGTATTTTGCTTTACTGCAACACATTCAGTGCCACGGAAGTGCGGATCATCACGGAAAACCCCAATTTTTCCGCCCGGCTTCCCAAGCTGTTTCACCGGGCCTTCGGCTTGCAGTTTGACCGTCAGCCGGAGCCGGGACAGGCAGGAAAGCTGGTCTTTCAGATCACGGACCCACAAAAGCTGGATCACATCATCAATCTCCTGGGGTATGACCCCAGGCAGAATCTGGTGCTTCACATCAATTTTGCCATGCTGGAGGAGAATTGCTGCCGGGCGTCTTTTTTACGGGGGGCGTTTTTCGCCGGGGGGAGCATCACCGACCCCATGAAGCGCTATCATCTGGAGCTGAGCACATCCCACTTCCAGGTGGGACGGGAGCTGGAGGTGCTGCTGCGGGAGTGCGGATATCCCCCCAAGGGCCTTACCCGAAACGGCGCGTTTATCACTTATTTCAAGCAAAGCCGCCAAATTGAAGATTTTTTGACACTGATCGGCGCGCCGGTGGCGGCCATGCATGTCATGTCTGCCAAAGTGGAAAAGGATCTGCGCAACAGTGTCAACCGCCGGCTAAACTGCGATAGTGCGAATTTGGACAAGGCGGTGGAGGCCGCTCAAGAGCAGGTGGAGGCGATCCGCCTGCTTCAGTCCCGGGGGCAGCTGGAACAGCTGCCGGAAAAGCTGCAGACCACTGCCTCTTTGCGCATGGAATACCCGGAGCTGACGTTGAGCGAACTGGCGGAGGTCTTTGACCCCCCGGTGACCAAGTCCTGTTTGAACCACCGATTGCGCAAGCTGGTGGAGCTTTCAAAAACGTGATTGCTGACACACGAAAGAGAAAAGGAGAGAGAAAGCATATGGATCGCTGTGCCTTGGCGAAGGATTATCACAATCAGGGGTTTAATTGCTGCCAGAGCGTTCTGATGCCCTTTGCGGACTTTTTGGGAAAGGATGTACAGCTTCTCATGGATGTAGCCTCCGGCTTTGGCAAGGGCTGCGGTACCCAGGAGATCTGCGGCGCCGTATCCGGTGCCATTATGGTCTTGGGGCTGGCTACCCCGGTGGACCCGGCAGATCCCGAGGGCAGTAAGGCCCGTACCGTGGCTAAGGGAATGGAGTTCCAAAAGCGGTTTTCCCAGCGCTTTGAAAGCGTTCGCTGCGACGCGCTCTTTGGCCGTCCCATCCAGTTGGATGATCGGCTGCCGGAGGCAAAGCGGGTGGGTATGACCAAGGGGTGTGACCCCTATATCGTCACTGCGGTGGAGATCCTTCAGCAGATGCTGGAGGAAGAAGGAGCGTAAGGGATCGCCCAGCGGCGGCGGATTTTCCGGAAAGGGCCCTGAGAGGGCGGGATACGCCCGGGTCTGTGCGCCCTGGAAAGCCACATACTTTGAAAATTGCCCAGCGCGGGGAAAGGAACAGGCCTATGTCCTTTGTTCATCTACATGTCCATACCGAATACAGCCTTTTGGATGGGGCCTGCCGGATCCAGGAGCTTCCCAAGATCGTCAAATCCATGGGGCAGGACGCCTGCGCCATTACCGATCACGGGGTGATGTACGGGGCCATCGATTTTTACCGCGCCTGCAAGGCGGAGGGGGTCAAGCCCATCATCGGGTGCGAGGTGTATATGACACCGCCGGACCGCCGCCGCACGGATAAAGTCCATGAATTTGACGCGGAGAGCCGCCACCTGGTGCTGCTTTGCGAAAATGAGGAGGGCTACCGCAATCTCAGCTATATGGTCTCCATGGCGTGGACGGAGGGGTTTTATATCAAGCCCCGCATCGACCTGGAGCTTCTGCGGCAGCACAGCGGCGGACTCATCGCGCTGTCAGCGTGCCTGGCGGGGGAGATCCCCCGGCTGCTGCGGAACGGCGAGTATGAAAACGCCAAGGCCTATGCCCTGCAGATGGCGGGGATCTTTGGCCCGGACCGTTTTTATCTGGAGCTGCAGGACCACGGCATTTCAGACCAGGCCACAGTGAACCGGGGGCTGCTGCGGATCCACGAAGAGACCGGTCTGCCCCTGGTGTGCACCAATGACGCCCACTATCTTCGAAAAGAAGACGCCGAAGCCCATGATGTGCTGCTTTGTATCCAGACGGGGAAAACCCTGGACGACGAAAACCGCATGCGCTATGAGCCCCGAAACTTCTACCTGCGCAGCACGGAGGAGATGGAATCTCTTTTTTCCGCCTATGAGGGGGCCATTGCCAATACGGAAAAAATCGCCTCCATGTGCAATCTGGAGTTCACCTTTGGAAAATATCACCTGCCGGAATTTCAGCTGCCGGAGGGGTATGACAGTTTTTCCTATTTGAAAAAACTCTGCGACGAAGGCTACCGGGAGCGCTACGGAGAGGATGCCTCCAACCGCAAGCAGCTGCAGTATGAGCAGGATATGATCGAAAAGATGGGCTTTACCGACTACTTTTTGATCGTTTCGGATTTTGTCCGCCACGCCAAAAGCGTGGGGATCCCGGTGGGCCCCGGACGGGGAAGTGCGGCGGGAAGCATGGTGAGTTACTGCCTTCATATCACGGACATTGACCCGGTGAAATATGGGCTGTATTTTGAGCGGTTTTTGAACCCGGAGCGGGTGAGCATGCCGGATATCGACATGGACTTCGGCGATACCCGCCGGGGAGAAGTGGTGGACTATGTCCGCCGCAAGTACGGAGACGACCATGTGGCCCAGATCGTCACCTTCGGCACCATGGCTGCCCGGGGCGTCATCCGGGACGTGGGGCGGGTGATGAACATCCCCTACGCCGAGGTGGACCAGATCGCAAAACAGGTGCCCAACACCCTGCATATCACCCTGGACGATGCCCTGCGTCTTTCCAAACCCCTGCGAGAACTGTATGAAAACGACCAGCAGGTCCGGCGGCTCATCGATACCGCCAAGGCGCTGGAGGGGATGCCCCGCCATGCCTCCACCCACGCTGCCGGCGTGGTGATCACCCGGCGCCCGGTATACGAGTATGTGCCTCTTGCGAAAAATGACGATGCCGTGGTCTGCCAGTATGTCATGACCACCCTGGAAGAGCTGGGCCTTTTGAAAATGGATTTTTTGGGCCTGCGGAACCTGACCGTGCTGGATGACGCGGTGAAGATGGTGCAGCAGCATCAGCCGGACTTCCGCCTGGACCAGATCCCTGAGGACGATCCGGAGACCTTTGCTATGCTCTCCGCCGGGAAGACCAGCGGCGTTTTTCAGGTGGAGTCCAGCGGCATGACGGGGGTATGCGTAGGACTCAAGCCCCGGAGTATCGAGGACATCACCGCCATCATCGCCCTCTACCGTCCGGGTCCAATGGATTCTATTCCCCGCTTCATTGCCTGCTCTCAGGATCCCAGCAAAATCAAATACCTCCACCCCTCGCTGGAGCCCATCTTATCCGTCACCTATGGGTGCATTGTCTACCAAGAGCAGGTGATCCAGATTTTCCAAAAACTGGCGGGATATTCTTTGGGACAGGCGGACATGGTCCGCCGCGCTATCTCCAAAAAGAAGGCTGCCCAGATCCAAAGAGAGAAGGAGGCCTTTCTTCACGGTGACAAGGAAAGAGGCATTACAGGCTGTGTAGCCAACGGAATTCCGGAGGAAACTGCCCAGGCAATTTATCAGGATATCTATGATTTTGCCAACTACGCCTTCAATAAGGCCCATGCTGTGGCCTATGCGGTGGTGGCCTATCAGACCGCTTATTTCAAATGCCATTATACCCGGGAGTATATGGCGGCACTGCTGACCTCCGTGCTGGATAACTCCGATAAGGTGGCAGAGTATATCAATGAGTGCAAAGAGTGCGGCATCGCCCTTCTGCCCCCGGATATCAATCGGTCCCTGGACCGGTTCACTGTGGAGGAGGGGGGGATCCGCTTTGGGCTGGTGGCCATCAAAAACATCGGCCGGGGCTTTATTCAGTCGGTCATCCAGGAAAGGCAGCGGGGCCTCTTTTCCTCTTTGTATGATTTTTGCAACCGGATGGTGGGCAGCGATATGAATAAGCGGGCGGTGGAGAGCCTGATCCGCGCCGGCGCCTTTGATTCCACCGGCGCCCGACGCTCCCAGCTTATTCAGGTGTATGAGACAATTCTGGATGCCGTCTCCGCCCAGCAGCGGCAAAATCTTGAGGGGCAGCTGGATTTCTTTTCCATGGCCCAGGGGGGCAGCGGAGGAAAAACTGTAAAGGAAATTAGCTTGCCGGATATTCCGGAGTACAGCGCCAGAGAGCTGATGGCTATGGAGAAGGAAACCACAGGGCTCTATCTCTCCGGACACCCCATGGACGCTTACCGAAGCGCCCTGGAGCGGCTGAAAGTGCCCACCATCGCCTCCATCCTGGAGGATTTTTCTCAAGAGGGAGGTCCCACCCGCTTTTCCGACAATCAGCGGCTGACCCTTGCGGGAATGGTGACCTCCAGTAAGACGAAGACCACCCGCAACAACAGCCTCATGGCGTATGTTGTCCTGGAGGACGACACCGCCTCTATGGAGCTTCTCTGCTTTTCCCGGGTATTGGAGACCTGCGGGGCCTACCTCAGGGAAAACCAGGCGGTGATCGTAAAGGGGCGGCTTTCCGTGCGGGATGAGAAGGCGCCCCAGCTGATGTGCGACGCGGCATATCCCCTCAGTGAAACGGAGGGAGAGCCTCCTGCCTTGGAGGGGGAGGGATCAGTGGAGGAAACCCAGGCATCCAAGACACTGTTTTTGAAGTTCCCCTCCTGGGAGCATCCATCTGTGGGGCATATGAAGCGGGTATTTTCCATGTTCCCCGGCACATCCCCGGTAAAAATGGTGATGGCTGACACCCGAAAGGTCTATCTCACCCGGGCGCAGATCCACCCGGCTTTGGTGGAAGAGGCACGGGATGCCCTGGGAGAAGAGAATGTCGTGGTGAAATAAATCAAGCGTGCCGCCCTGTACAGGGCGGCACGCTTTTCTTCGCTGAAAGGGAACCGATTCAGTTGGACTCGATCCAGTTGCTCAAGTGCAAAAGGCCGTCTTTGCTTCCTGAGACATAGAGGATGTCGTCCTTGCGGAACACATAGTCGGGGCGGACGGCATCCATCACAATGCCCTCATGCTCAATGGCAATGATGTTCAATCCGAAGCGGCCCCGCATATCGAGCTCCAAAACGCTTTTTCCGACGGCCTGAGGGGGTGCTGCCAGCTTGGAGATGTTGATCTGCTCGCTGAGCTGCACGATATCCAGCGTCCGGGACGTCTCCAGGCGGCTGGCCAGGCGGACAGCCATGTCATGCTCAGGATAGACCACTTCTGCTCCCAGCTTTTCCAAGATCTTGCCGTGGTCGGCGCTGCTGGCCTTGGAGATCACCTTGGGAATCCCCATGTCTACCAGATTCAGTGTGGTGAGGATGGAGGTATCCATTTGCTCTCCGATGCAGACCACCGCCACATCGCAGTTTTGAATGCCTGTCTCCATCAGGGCTTTGCGGTTGAGGGTCCGGATCACATAGGCGTTTTCCGTCACTTCCCGCAGCAGCTGGATTTTTTCCTCTTCCTGGTCGATGACCAGCAGCTCCGCGTCCGAGGCTGCCAACTCCAGGGCCAAGGCCATCCCGAAACGGCCAAGACCCACGATCCCGTACATGGTCTTCTCGCCCTTTGCCTTTTGAAATTTTTCAAACATGTCGTTCCTCCCGATTATCCAATGGCGATATCGCCCTGGGGATATCTGGCCAGTTCACCCCGGCTGAAATACCAGAGAGAAGCAATGGTCAGCGGCCCCAGCCGTCCGGTATACATGATGAGCATAGAGAGAATTTTGCTGCCCGCTGAGAGGGAAGGGGTGATGCCGGTGGAGAGCCCCACGGTCCCGAAGGCGCTGCATACTTCCACTAAGGCATCCCGAAGGGCCACCTGGGGGTCCATGAGCATCATAAGATATGTCCCTGACAAAATGATCCCAAGGGCCAGGGATGTGATGACGGCGGCTTTTCGGAAGGCGTCTTTGGGAATGGAATAGTGAAAGGCCTGCTCACTGCGGTTGGTGGCCGCCGAATCCACGCCCCGGAGCAGCACAAAAAAGGTAGTGGTCTTCACGCCGCCGCCAGTGGAGCCGGGGGAGGCACCAATGACCATCAGCACGCAGATCAGCAGGAGTCCCGCACTGGTAAAGGTGTTGAGCCCGCGGATGGCAAAGCCCGCCGTGCGGGTGGAGACGCTCATGAAGAAGGCGCCCGCCCAGGAAAGCTCCTCCGTACATTTCAGAAGAAGGGTCCCCACAACCAGCAAGGCCGCCGTGGTAGAGAGGACCACCCTGGCATGCATGGAGTATTTTTTCCAGTGGAGTCCCTTTTTCCGCACCTCGTGCATCAGCAAAAAGCCGATGCCCCCCAAGATGATCAGGGCGGCAGTGATGAGGAGAAGGGGGACATTGTCCTGGTAGGCGGTGAGGCTGCGGAAGCTGCCGAAGAGATCGAAACCGGAGTTATTAAAGGCAGCTATGGAGTGGAAAAGGCTCAGCCCCACGGCGTCAAGGGGGGAGTAGTCCTGTATGAACACGAAGAAACTCAGCACCGCTCCGAAAAATTCAATGGTCACCGTGGTGAAAAAAATCCATCGGACGAGCCGGACCAGACCGCTGCCGCTGCCGGTGTTCATCGCCTCCCGGACCATGCTGCGGCCTTTCATGTGGATCCGTCTCCCCATGATCACCATGATGCCGGTGCCCAAAGTGGCTACGCCCAGGCCGCCGATCTGAATGAGCAGAGCCACCACAACTTGTCCGAAGACGCTGAAGGTGTCTGCCACATCCACACTGACAAGTCCTGTCACACACACGGCGCTGACAGAGGTATACAGCGCGTCGATATAATGAAGGGTGATTCCGGGGTGGACCGCAATGGGGAGCATCAAAAGAAGGGAGCCTAAAAAAATAATGGCGAGAAACCCAAGGGCGATGAGCCGCCCGGTGGAAAGTTTTGTCAGTTGTCGAATCATAGCGGCCTTTCTTATGAAAGTATATCTTCCATCAATAGATCAATGATCTGGCTATACAGCTTTTCTGGTTCCTTTGAAAACCGCTGGGCCATCAATTTGCCCATGTCCTCTCTGGGAACCGTCAGTTTCAGCTCCATGACGCTGCCCATGTCATCGCTCAGGTACATGGAAGCGGTGAATGTTCCGTTGGACTGTGGCTCCACGGTGGCACGGACCTGACTTTTCCTGCGGAGTTTCCGGTTGCAGATGGATAAATTTTTGTCACACCGGAGACGGACGGAATACGGAAGGCTGCTCTCGCAGATCTGGCTGTTGCGCAGCCCTTTTTCCGTAATGGCATACAGCCCCTGGCTGTCCAGCGTCAGGTGCTGGGTACGGACCAGGTCTGCCAGACATTTTGAAAAAGAAAAATAGTCCACACCCTCATCACACATGGAAAGATCCAAAAGCGTTTCAAAGGGAACAGGTTCGATGACCCGCGCGGTGAGATACAGGATCAAAAACTTGATTTCTAATTCATCGTGGATGAACCCACGTTCTGCCATGGAGACACCTCCTGAAAAATTGCGCCGGCAGCCCGCCTGGAAAAAACATGCAGCAGGCTGCGGTTGCCCCGCATCCAAGGGTATTGTGCCGAAAAGAAAATAGAAACCGGGGCTTGACGATGGAGAAGATTGCCGGCGATTTCACTGCGGACACGGGTATTATACCGTGTCTTTCCAAGAAAAGCAACAAAAAGTAGCATGCCGGACAGAGCGGGAAAGCGGGGAGAAGAATTTCCCTCGGGGCGTCTTGACGGGGCTGATGGGCCTTGCTATCATAAAAAGGAGAAAGCGAGGGGAAAACCATGAAAAAGCGGGGACTGGCCCTGATTTTGTCTGCGTTGATGCTGCTGTCTTTGCCGGGGTGCGGAGCCCCTCCAGAGGAGGAAGCGCCCCCGGAGGATCCTCCCCAAACCCAGCCGCAGGCGGAGCCTCAGCCCCAGGAGGAACCGGAGATGGAGGGACCCTCGGGAGTCAACCCCCTTACGGGTCTTCCCATGGAGGAAGAAGAGGAGGATCTGCGGCCTGTGGCGGTGATCTTCAACAATATCCAGGCGGCGCAGCCGCAGCTGGGTATCTCCCAGGCGGATGTCATCTATGAGGTCCCGGCGGAAGGGGGGATCACCCGGATGCTGGGCGTCTTTCAATCCCTGAAAGGGGTAGAGACCCTGGGCAGCATCCGCTCTGCCCGCCCCTACTATATTGAATTGGCCCTGGGTCACGAGGCGCTGCTGGTCCACGCCGGCGGCAGCCAGGAGGCGTACCGGGATCTCTCCTCTTGGGGAGTGGACAATATGGATGGCGTCCGGGGCGGATCCGACGCAGAAATTTTCTGGCGGGATGCCGAGCGCCGTAAGACAAAGGGGTATGAGCACAGTTTGGTCACCTCGGGGCAAAAAATTTCCGAATACGTGCAAGAGCACTTTGAAACAATCCACGGGGCAGAGTATACATACCCCCAGACCTTTGTTCAGGACGGTACCCCGGCAGAGGGAGCGGCAGCGGAACATTTTAAACTTTATTATACCGGATATAAAACCGGTGTGTTCGACTATGACCCAGACACTGGGAAGTACCTGGTAAGTCAGTATGGGGAACCTTATCTGGACGGCAACAACGGCCAGCAGGTCAGCGTTACGAATGTTTTGATCCTGGAGACCTCTATCTCTCAGATCCCTGGGGATACGGAGGGGCGGCTGCGGGTGAGCACCACCGGAGACGGAAAGGGCACCTTTTTCTGCGGGGGAAAGTCCGTACCTATTTTATGGAGCCGTACGGACCGAAACCATCCCTTTTCCTATACCCTGCAGGATGGGACCGCCCTTTCTCTTGGGCAGGGAAACAGCTATGTCTGTCTCATCAGCCCCCAGACCAGCCGCCTGAGCGTGGAGGAGACGGCGTGAAAAACAGCATCCTAAGCGGATGCCCCACAGGGGCATCCGCTTTTTTCACCTACCCGGCGCGATCGCATACACTGGACTGAAAGAGGCTCTCTTTCAACAGCTACATCATTAGGAGGTATCGTAATGGCCGATAAAGTTATGCCCGGCCCCGTGGACAACAGCTGCGGCATCCGGGAAGCGGTCTGCATCCATACCCGCAAGATCTATGACTCCTGCCGGGATAAGGATTGCATCGAGGATCTGCGTTTTTATCCCAAAATGCAATGTGTGGACGTCCTGAACCGTGCCCTGTCGGTGAAAGGCGGAAAGGCGGAGCTGCTGTATGTCTATACAGATGTTGAGCCCGTCAATTTCAATCGGGGCTTTTACAGTGTGGATATGCGCTTTTTCTACTGCGTCACGCTCCAGGCATATCTCAGCAGCTGCACCACCCCTGTGACCGTGGAGGGCCTGTGCGTGTTTGACAAGCGGGCCATCCTCTTCGGAAGTGAGGGAAGTGCCAAGATCTTCTCCTCTAAGATGCAGGCCGGGGAACTGGACGCTCCTTCTCTGCGGAGAGCAAACACCCCCATCGCCGTTGTGGAGGCAGTGGATCCCATTGTGCTGGACGCCCGCATTGTGGATGGCTGTGGCAGACGGGAGTGTGACTGCGAACTGTGCGAGGTCCCCTCCTGCATCAGCGGGTGCTTCGGTGAGGACCTCTCCAGCGGGGATGACAGCCGCCGGGTGTATGTCACCCTGGGCCAGTTCTCCATTGTCCGGCTGGAGCGGGACTCCCAGCTTCTGGTGCCCGTTTATGACTACTGCATGCCGGAAAAGGAGTGCAGCTGCGGTGATACGGAGGACCCCTGCTGCCTGTTCAAGAACATTGCCTTCCCTGTGGGAGAGTTTTTCCCTCCCAACACGGTCCACATGCCGGAGAATTACGAGGAGACCAAGAACTACTGCGCCTGCCATTAAAGGCGGCGGCAAGAATCTTTCGGGAGAAAAGCGGGGCGCCGATCTTATCATCGGCGCCCCGCTTAGTTTAAAAGGAAAGCAGGCAGCCCTGCGCCAATTGTCCCTTGGATGGGGAGGGGGATTATTGCTTATCTTTGATATTTTGCCGGAGGCAGGGAATTCTAAGGCCGTTGGCCACATGTTGACTGGTATGCCCCCTGCTGCAGCGGGGGTAGTTAAAAGTAGGAGAAATAACAGTACGGAGGAGGACCGGCCATGGAAAAAGGGGACAAGGGTTTTCGAAATTTGATCGTCTGTATCGGAGAGATTGCAATTGGCGCGCTGCTGCTTATCAATCCCGTTGGATTTACGTCGGTGGTCTTTATGGTCCTGGGAGGGCTTTTGTCCATTTGGGGCGCCGCAAGGATCGTATCCTATTTCCGCATGACCCCTGAAGAGGGATACAGAAGCGGTGCACTGGCCAATGGACTCTTGCTTTTGCTGGCAGGACTTTTTTGCATATTTCGATGGGAATGGCTGGCGGTGACATTCCCCATCCTCACCACGCTGTACGGGGTGATCACCCTTGTCAATGGGGTAAACAAAGTGCAGTGGTGCGTGGATCTGCTGCGTTTAAAAAGGCCATATTGGCTGGTTTCCCTGGCAGGCGCGGGACTGACGCTTGCCTTTGGCCTCATGATTTTGCTCTATCCATTCTCCTCCACGGCCGCTCTTTGGACATTTATCGCTGTGACGCTTCTTGTGGAGGCCATTGCAGACGCAGCCACCATGGTGTTTGAAACAAGAAGAAGGTAAAAAAGGCCCCGGATCTTTTGCGGGATCTCCAGCCTGTTATGAACCTGCCGGGAAAGGGCGATTCCTTCCCGGCAGGCTTTTTTATTTTCTCATATGCCGGGACGGGCCCTCATATAGTGGATGGAAAGGAGGGACGAGCCATGGAAAAGGAGATCCGGAGATTTGAACAGGCTGCAGCACTGCTGCCATCCCGGTTGCGGCAGGCCGCATTGGCTTTGCCGCCCCGGGACCAGGCGTCGGCGGAGGAGATCCGCCTTCGGGCGGGGCGCCAGGCATCGGTGCTGACAGCGGAGAAGGAGTGCCTTTTGCCTGTAACAGTCAGGGCAGAGGACGTGGAATCGGTGTGTGATCTTTCCTCTGAGTACTCCCGGTATGCCGCTGTGGAGACGCTGCGGGAGGGCTATGTGCCTGTCCGGGGCGGCTTTCGGGTGGGATTTTGCGGCAGCGCCGTCATGAAAGAGGGCCGCAATACAGGACTGCGGCAGCTCTCCTCCGCCTCCATTCGGATCGGCCGGGAGCAGCGGGGGGTGGGGGAACCCATCGCCCCGGCGCTATTTTCCCAGGGGCGTTTTTGCAGCACACTGCTGCTCTCTCCCCCCGGATGGGGAAAGACCACGCTGCTCCGGGATTTGGTCCGCTGCCTTTCCGCTGGCGTGGGAGTGCCGTTTCAGCGGATAGGCCTTGCGGATGAGCGGGGAGAGGTGGCAGTGATGGTGCGGGGAGAGGCCCAGATGGACATTGGACCCCGGACAGATGTGATGGACGGCTGTCCCAAGGCTCTGGCCATTCCCATGATGCTGCGGGCCATGAACCCCCAGGTCCTGGCAGTGGATGAGATCACAGCAGAGGCAGATCTGCGGGCCATCGCCATGGCGGCGGGCTGTGGCGTGGGGCTTCTGGCCACCATCCACGCTGCCGATCGGCTGGAGCTGGAAGAAAAGCCCCTGTACCGCAGGCTGCTTCAGGGCCGGGTATTCCGGCAGGCGGTGTGCATCCGCATGCGGGAGGGGCAGCGGTACTATGAGCGGGAGGAATTGCCATGATAAAAATAGCCGGCTGCCTTTGTGTATTTTGCGCTGCCGGCGGGATCTGGTACAGGACCCTTTGCCAAAGGCGTGTGCCCCAGACAATGAGAAAGGCTCTCTCCGCTGCGCTGCGGCAGATCGCTGCCCAGGTGCGTCTTACCAGAGCGCCTTTGCCGTCTTTGCTGCGCAGGGCGCAAACATCCTTCCCCGATGCCGCCTCCTTTTTTTCCCGGATCCTCACCGATGTGGAGCAGGGACGGGGCGTGGAAGATGCCTGGGGACAGGCGTGTGCCTCCACGGAGCTGACGGCCTCGGAGCGGGCCGCGCTTGCCGCAGCGGGCCACAGCCTGACAGGGGATGAGGAGGAGGTCTGCGCCGGGCTTCTTGGGGCGGCAGAGATATTGGAGACAGAAGCCCGGCAGTGGGAGCGGCAGCGGCCTGAGGAGGAAAAGCGGATCACCGCCTTTTGCTTTTCTGCCGGGGCGCTGCTGGTGATCTTGCTGATTTAAAGCGTGGGGACTGACCGGGATACAGCGGTTCAGAGGTCACCGGGAATGGGAAGGGAGTTTTTTTGGCCTGTCCATCATAATCTCCTTCCCGGGTTCATACAGTGGGGTAAAAGCAGGACAGGCTGTAAAACGGGGGAAGGGGCCGCCCTTTGCGGGGCTGCCTGCCGGGGAGGGGGCGAGAGGACGGATGAATGTAGACCTGATCTTCAAAATCGCTGCCATTGGGATTTTGGTGGCCGTGCTGAATCAGCTTCTGGTGCGCTCAGGACGGGAGGAACAGGCTATGATGACCACGCTGGCGGGCCTTGTGGTGGTGCTGATGATCATGGTGCGGGAGATCAGCACCCTGTTCCAGCTCATAAAAACGCTGTTCGACCTTTGATATGGAATTGATCGCACAGGTGACGGCTCTTTGCGTGGTAGGAGCCATCTTGTCCCTGACGGTAAAAAAGGCGGCCCCGGAGTTTTCCCTGCTGCTGACTTTGGCGGCGGCGGTGGCCGTCTTGATTGCCCTGACGGAACCCATCGGACAGATCGTGGAATTCCTCCGGGAGCTGGAGGAGGGCAGCGGTTTGTCCAGGGAGCTGTTTTTGCCCCTTTATAAGACCATGGGGATCGCTTTGGTGGTGCGGGTGGGAAGCAGCCTGTGCCGGGATGCCGGCGAGAGCGCCCTGGCCTCTGCCGTTGAGACGGCGGGAGCGGTATGCGCCTTGATCGTGTCTTTGCCGCTGCTGCGCTCGGCGCTATCACTGCTGATGGAGTTTTTGAGATGAAACGATGGGTCATGGTGTGGATGGCGTTTTTTGCCCTGCTGTGTCTTTCCACCACGGTTCGGGCCGTGGAGCTGCCGGAGGATGTTCAGCAGGCCCTGCCTCCGGCAGCGGAGGAATGGGTGGATCCCCAGACGGACGCCAATGGTTTTACATCCGGCCTGATCCGTATTTGGGATGGCCTTTCCCAAAAGCTGGGGGAGATCGTCCGGCAGCGGATGAGAGGGGCCGCCGGCGTATTGCTGATCGTGATGCTCTGCGGTGTGATGGAGGGATTCTGCCCGGAAAAGGGGCTGCGGCTCCTGCCCATGGCGGGGGCGCTGTCCATTGCGCTGGCCACGGCGGGGAGCCTGGATGCCCTGATGGGGCTGGGGACACAGACCATCGGGGATCTGCGGACTTTTTCCCAGGCCCTGCTGCCCACGCTTGCGGCGGCGGCAGCTGCCTCGGGGGCTGTGACATCCGCCACTGTGCGCCAGGTGGCCACGGTGTTTTTCGTAGACCTGCTGATGGGGATGATCCATGGGCTTCTCATCCCCATGGTTTATTTATATGTGGGGATGCTTACGGCTGCCTGCTGCCTGCCGGGGCAGCATTTGTCGGCTCTGGCGGAGCTTTTGAAAAAGGCGGTGGTGTGGATCTTGACGGGGTCTTTGCTGGCGTTTACCCTGTATCTTTCCATTGCCGGTATTTTTTCCGGCACGGCGGACGGAGCCGCCGTGAAGGTGGCCAAGGCGGCGATTTCCGGCGTGGTGCCGGTGGTGGGAGGGATCATTGCAGAGGCCTCTGACACCGTGATGGCCGGTGCTGCCCTCTTGCGGGGAACCGTGGGGGTCTTTGGAGTGCTGGGGATCCTGGCTGCCTGCGCCTACCCTTTCTTGCAGTTAGGGGTGCAGTATCTGCTCTATAAACTGGTGGGCTTTTTATCCAGCGTGGTGGGAGCGAAAGAGCTGCGGGATCTGATCAATGGGTTGGGAGGCGCTTTTGGATTGGTGCTGGGAATGACCGGCAGCTGCGCGCTGTTGCTTTTGATCTCTATTTTGGCCTCCGTGGCGGTGGTGACGCCATGATGGGGGCGGTACGGGAGTGGATGGCGGCGGTGGTGACGGTATCGCTGCTGACAGCGGTTTTGCGGGCGATGGTGCCGGAGGGAACACTGAACAGGACCGTGTCCTTCCTCAGCGGGGTGATTCTGCTCATTGTGCTCTGCCAGCCGGCAATCCACTGGGACGACGGGGCGCTCAACTTCGATTTTTCCCAGACGGCCCGGGAAATTGAACACAGACAGGAGGAGATGGAGGCATCCAACCAGGCTGCGCTGAGAGAAGGAATAGAGGCGCGGACAGCTTCATATATATCGGACAAAGCCGAGGAACTCGGACTGTCGGTAAGCGTCCGCGTGCAGGCGGAGGATAATGGAAACGGCCTGGTGGTGCCCGTTTTTGTGGAGATAACGGGGCCGCGGTCCCAGCAGTTGGCTCAGTGGATGGCCACGGAGCTTGATTTGCCGGAGGAGAGGCAGGTATGGCATGAAACATAAAGCTGAAGGAGTGCGAAAGCTATGGGAACGATACAAATATGCGGCAGTGATTCTTCTGATCGGGGTCGCGCTGCTATTATGGCCCAGTGGGAGCGAGAAGAGGCAGAGCAGTGGCGGCGAAGAGGCGTCATCCCTCCTTATGCCCCAGACCCGGGAAATGGAGGAGGAGATTGCGCAGATCCTCTCCACCATCAACGGCGTGGGACAGACCCGGGTGATGCTGACAGTAGAGACCGACGGAGAGCGGCAGCTGGCGCAGAACCGGGAGGTCAGCTACACCGGAGATGTGAAAAACCCGGACACGTATTCCAGTCGCTTAGAGCCCATTGTAACGGACGGAGACTCCGGCGAGGAAATGGTGGTGACACAAAACCAGTTCCCGGTGTATCGAGGGGCGCTGGTAGTGTGCCAGGGGGCGGACAGAGCAGATGTGCGGCTGACAGTGACAGAGGCAGTGGCGACGCTGACCGGTCTTTCCAGCGACCGGGTCGTCGTTGCAAAGTGGCAGTGATTATTTGGAGGAGGAAAGGTGAGATGAGTATGCGATTCAGACGCAATGCGGTGGTGGTGACCATGGCGCTGCTGGTGTGCGCGGCAGTGGCGCTGAACTGGAAGTACTCCGGAGAAGAGGCCCTGGATCAGGCCCAGGAGGCAGATGCCAAGATCCTGGGGGAGTCCACCCTGGTTTCTGGCCAGGAGGACCTGGGTGAAGGAGAAGAGGGCACGGAGGACACCGGGGCGGTGGATGAAACCAGCGTCTACGCGGGGGACGACTATTTTGCCTCTGCCCGTCTGACCCGGCAGCAGGCCCGGGACAGCGCCCTTTCCCTGCTGCAGGAGGCGGCGGAGCAGGAGGGCGCCGACGCTGAGGCAGTGGGGGCTGCGTCTGAGGGGATCCAGGCCCTGGCGGCCTATACCATGGCGGAAGCCCAGATCGAGAATCTGGTTACCGCCAAGGGCTATGCCGACTGTGTGGCCTTTATGAATGACGAGTCCATCAGCATCGTGGTATCCACAGACAGCGGTTCGCTGACAGAGGAGGATGTGGCCAAAATCCAGGATATCGCCATGACAGAGACGGGGTACAGCGCCAGCGGCATTAAGATCATGGCCGCAAATTAGCTGTTGTAATTTTCCGCCTACCATGGTACAATAAATACCTAATGAAAAGTATTTACCACGGTATTACGGATAAGGAGAATCACAATGGCTGAAGGCAAAGGATATGTAACGATCCCGGAGGAGAATGGTTCCATTCACATTTCTGAGGAGGTTTTGGCTGCCATCGCCGTGGGCGCCGTGCGTGAGGTGGAGGGCGTGTCCGGCATGATGACCAGCCTGGGCAGCAGCGTCACCGACCTGGTAAACAACAAGAAAAACGCCCAGCGGGGGACCAAGGGTGTGAAGATCGACATGACGGGGGACGCTTTGAAGCTGGACCTCTATGTGACGGTGGCATACGGCCACAGCATTCCCGAGGTGGCGGAGAACGCGCAAAAGGCGGTTTCTTCCGCTGTCAGTGCCATGACGGGCTGCCCGGTGGAGGCTGTGAACATCCACATCGGCGGCATGACCATGGCGTAAGGCAAAAAGCGAGATCAGGAAAGATTAGAGAGTAGAGTATGGTTAGAAACACCGCACGGGAAATCGCCGTTCACCTTTCTTATGAGCGCAGCTTCAACAACACCCCCATTGACCGCCTGCTGGATGAGCGGCTGACGGCGGAGCGTTTTGCATCTTTGGCTGAAGAGGACGCCCTGTATGAAGAAAAGCCCAATGCCAAGCAGGCGGAGTATATCCGTCGGCTGGTCAAAGGGGTGGATGAACACGCCGCAGAGCTGGACGGCTACATTGCTAAGTACGCCAAGGGGTGGAATTTCTCCAGAATCCCCTTGGTAGCGTCCGCTATCATGCGGGTGGCGATGTATGAGATTTTCTATATGCCGGATATTCCCAACAGCGTGGCGATTAACGAGGCGGTGGAAATTGCCAAGAAATACGAGACGCCGGAAGTGGTGAAATTCATCAACGGCATCCTGGGGACCTTTGTGCGGCAGGAGGCTGCTGAGTAAAAAAACAGAGCAGGACGCGGGGGCAGCTCCCGTCCGGCTCTGTTTTTCTGCGGTTTTGGAAAGAGGAGGCGAGTGGCGCTGTGGAGCGGCAGATTTTAAGCGTATCTCAACTCAATGGGTTGGTGAAGGGCCTTCTGGACCAGGTTCCTGTGCTGCAGGACGTTTTGGTTCGGGGAGAGCTTTCCAACTATAAGGTCTATCCCTCCGGTCACCACTATTTCACCTTAAAAGACGCAGAAGGGGCCCTTCGGTGCGTCATGTTCCGGGGACAGGCCTCTAAGTTGCGGTTTCGTCCGGAAAACGGTATGAAGGTCATTGCCCAGGGGCGGGTGAGCGTTTTTCCCCGGGACGGAGCATATCAGCTCTACTGCAATGCGCTGACACCGGAGGGGGCAGGAGATCTGGCGGTGGCGTTTGAGCAGCTCAAGGCCAAGCTATATGCCCAGGGGTTATTTGATCCCGCCCACAAAAAGCCCCTTCCGCCCTGTCCGGAGCGGATTGCCATCGTCACGTCCTCCGCCGGGGCGGCGATCCATGACATGATTCGGATCCTGCGGCGCAGGTATCCTGCCGCCAAGGTACTGCTCTTGCCGGTACGGGTGCAGGGGGCGGAGGCTCCGGCGGAAATTGCCGGGGCTATCCGCTATGCTGACCGATGGAAGATCGGGGATATCATCATTACAGGGCGGGGCGGCGGATCCATGGAGGATCTGTGGGCCTTCAACGACGAGCGGGTGGCTCAGGCTATCTACCAGTGCTCCACCCCGGTGATTTCTGCCGTGGGCCATGAGCCGGATGTTACCATTGCTGATTTTGTGGCGGATGTTCGGGCCTCCACGCCGTCCAATGCCGCTGAGATCGCAGTACCGGACCAATTGGAACTGCGAAGGCAGCTGGGAAGCGCGCAGGAGCGCATGAACCAGAGCCAAACGGCCCGGCTGGCGTCTTTGCGCCAGCGGCTGCAGGAGCTAAGAGAAAAACGATGCATGAAGGACCAGCTGGCCTATCTTCAGGACCGGCGCATGGACCTGCTGCATCTCCAGCAGCGGATGGGGGATCTTGCCGGGGCTGTGCTCAGCCGAAAGCGACAGGGATTTTCCGCCGCGGCATCGGCACTGGACGCTATGAGCCCCCTCAAGGTTTTGGGGCGAGGGTACGCTGTGGCCCGCAGTGAGGATGGGCGGATTCTCAAAAGCTATCGGGAGGTGCTCCCGGATGAAAGAATCCAGGTGATTTTGGGAGAGGGCGGCCTTACCTGCGTCGTGAAGGAGCGTTATCAGGAGGTGGAGAAGCAGTGAGCACGAAAAAAATGACATTTGAGCAGCAGCTTGCCCGACTGGAGGAGATCGTGGCAGCGCTGGAAAAGGGAGACGTGCCTCTGGCGCAGTCTCTTTCCCTGTTTGAAGAGGGGACAGGACTGGTTGCCGCCTGTTCCCGGCAGCTGGATCAGGCAGAGCAGCAAGTGGTAAAACTGATGAAGGGGCCGGAGGGAGAGCCGATAGAACTTCCCTTTGCCGCTGAGGAGGAATGACGATGGACAAGCAGGATTTTGACAGCCGGTACGAGGCATATCGCCGGGAGATCGAGACGTTTCTATCCAGTCGGTTTACGGATCGTCCTGCCTGGACGGACCTCTATGACTCTATGCGATATAGCCTCCTCTCCGGCGGCAAGCGCATTCGCCCGATCCTGGTGCTGGAGTTTGCCCGGATCGCAGGCTTGGGAGAGAACTGGGGGGCGGCAGTCCCTCCTGCGTGCGCGCTGGAGATGGTCCATACATATTCTCTGATCCACGATGACCTTCCTTGCATGGACGATGATGACCTACGGCGTGGGAAGCCCACCAACCATAAAATTTACGGAGAGACCATGGCTGTTTTGGCGGGGGATGCCCTTCAGGCAGCAGCATATGAGACCATTTTGACGGCACCTGGCCTGGAGGTGAGCCGGTTGGCAGAAGCTGCCCGGATATTGGCGGAGGCCTCCGGTCCCAATGGGATGGTGGCAGGTCAGGTGCTGGATACCCTGCATGCACCCCAGTCGGAAAGCGCGCTGCACCAGGTACACGCTTTGAAGACGGGGGCCATGATGGTGGGGGCCTGCACCATGGGCTGTGCCTGTGGCGGCGGTGACGAGGCTCTGCGCCATGCTGCCGAGATCTATGCCGAAAACTTGGGACTGGCCTTCCAGATCCGGGACGATATGCTGGATGTGATGGGAGATGAAAAAGTTCTGGGAAAGCCCATTGGTTCGGACCAGGAAGAGGGGAAGATCACCTTCGTGGATCTGCTGGGCCTGGAGGGATGCGATCATGCCGTCTGCGAGGCAACGGAAGCGGCAAAAGCGGCAGTGGCGCCCTATGATGAAAGCGGTTTTTTGAGAATGCTGGCAGATGCATTGGTGCATCGCAACAAATAAGCCTTTGGGTTATGTCCCGCTCCGGCAAGATGTGCCGGGACGGGGCATTTTCCTTTGCCCTTTGTGGGTGTGGATCTTTTTAAGGCCAAAAAAACGGAAAGTTTATGATTTGTTAAAACCTCAATATACAGAATATGTTGCATATTCATGGAAGGTGTGGTATACTACCTCTTGCTAAGCGGCGGCGCAGTATTCTAGTCAGATCTGCCGTTTCCTAGGGAGGGCCTAAAAATCCTCTGAAGGGCACATCGATGAAACCTCTGGTGCTTGCTTGATACGCCCAGTTTCGGGTGGGTGCTGGGGGGAAGCGCGTGATTGTTGCGCTTGCGGACTCAGGGCGATTTCCAATGGCATGGTTACCCCGACCCTGTTTCTGTGGAGACCTGTTCTTGTGCGCAGACGTACTCCCATCGCGGTATTTTCGGCCTGCGTACGAAGCAGATTATGAACCTGCAGTGCGGTGCATCGGCCTCTTTGGGGCCGTAACGCTGTGTGCAGCCGTAGCCTGCCTTGCGTGGAGCTGGTGGATCGAGGATCTACACGGCGCTGATCTCTGGCCAGAGCAGCATCGTGATCGCCTTTTGAAACCAGTTTTGCAAAAGAGGCTAAAGAAGCGAACAGACTGTGGTGGAAAACACCTAGGCTGTCATCATTGGGCAAAAAAAGGATTGCAGTGTGGACTAAGTGGCAATCGGGTAATTCAGATGGCGACACTGAAACGCGGGGCTGAAAGGGGAACCGCCTCCATCGGCAACGAGAGGCGCGCCGCGGGGAAAACCAACCCGTACCTAAGCCGCAAGATTTACTTTTTTTGCTGCCGCTGACTTAGCAAACTTAAAAAATTCCCCTTTTTTCCAGTTCTCCATGGGG
Organism: uncultured Oscillospiraceae bacterium; assembly: GCA_944385475.1. GTDB lineage: Bacteria > Bacillota > Clostridia > Oscillospirales > Oscillospiraceae > Oscillibacter. Next base: position 79,575 of record CALWXJ010000054.1, on the reverse strand, counting down.
AAATCAGGGGCAGGGCGCACCGGCGCCCTCAGGAGGAATCTTTTTGAAGGAACACGCAAAACAGCGGGGGAAAAAGCAAAAGCGAGGGGAGGCCTCCTCTGGTACCCGCTGGGCCGTCACCGCATTCGGGATGGCAGTTTGTATTTCGGCAGTGCTGGGGCTGGTGTCAGAGTCCGTTTTATCTGGGGCGGGTACAGCCGTGGCACTTTTCATTTTGATCCTGTTCATTGCCCTTGGCATTTTATTTGATATTATCGGCGTGGCCGTCACTGCGGCGGACCCCCGCCCGTTTCACTCCATGGCGGCTCACGGGGAAAAAGGCGCCAAGGAGTCGCTGATGCTGCTCAATAATGCCAGCCGAGTCTCCAGTGTCTGCAACGACGTGGTGGGGGATATCTGCGGCATTGTCAGCGGCACCACCTCTGCCGTGATCGTACTGAGACTGCAGCAGGCACTGAATATTCATACCGTTTTGCTCTCTGTGGGGGTTACGGCTCTGATCTCCGGCCTTACCATTGGGGGAAAAGCCCTTGGAAAGCCGGTGGCCATCAAGCAAAGCACCCGGGTGGTCTATCTGGCCGGACGCTTCTTGCATGTCTTTCATTTTTGAAGCCCTGGATTCGCGGGTATATGGAGGCGCGTCGTGATCTTAGAAACCATTCACTCACCTGAGGATGTAAAGGCATTGCCTCAAGATCAACTGCCGCAGCTCTGTGAGGAGTTGCGGCAGTTTCTGGTGGAAAATGTGAGCCGGACAGGGGGACATCTGGCCTCCAACTTGGGAGCTGTGGAATTGACAGTGGCCATTCACCGGGTATTTGATACCTCCCGGGACCGCCTGGTGTTTGACGTGGGACACCAGTGCTATGTCCATAAGGCCCTGACAGGCCGCCAGTCCCTTTTTTCTACACTGCGGCAATTAGACGGCCTCTCCGGTTTTCCAAAACCGAAGGAGAGTGTCCATGATGCTTTTATTGCCGGCCATGCGTCCAATTCCGTTTCCGTGGCGCTTGGAATGGCAAGGGCAAGAACTTTACAGAGCAAAGATTATCAGGTTTTGGCGCTGATCGGTGATGGCGCATTGACCGGCGGTCTGGCCTATGAGGGGCTGAATAACGCCGGCGCCTCGGGGGAGCCGCTGATCGTGATTTTAAACGACAACGGGATGTCCATCAACGCCAATGTGGGGGGCATGAATGCCCATTTGGCGGATCTGCGGTCCAAACCGGCCTACTATCATTTCAAAAAATGGTACCGGAGCCTCTTCGGGCGCCACCCCATGGAAAACCGGCTCTACCGTTTCAATCATCAGATCAAAACGTTTTTAAAGAAGACGCTGTGGCCCGGCAGCACGCTTTTTGAGGATATGGGCTTTACCTACCTGGGCCCGGTGGACGGGCATGACTTGCCCCGGTTGTGCGATGTACTCACCTGGGCCAGGGAACTGCAGGGGCCCGTGGTGGTACACGTCAATACAGTAAAGGGCAAAGGGTATGCTCCTGCGGAGAAGGATCCCGGTCGTTTTCATGGCGTAGCCCCCTTTGATCCTGAGACGGGCCTTCTGCGTCACCCGGGAGGAGAGACGTTTTCCGGCATGTTTGGGAAGGCCCTTTGCACCTGCGCATCTCAGGATAAGCGGGTGTGTGCCATTACTGCCGCCATGGCGGGTGGTACCGGCCTTTCTCCCTTTGCTGCCCAGTTCCCCCAGCGGTTTTTTGATGTGGCCATCGCGGAAGGACACGGGGTTTCCATGGCTGCGGGCATGGCGAAGGAGGGGCTTATCCCGGTTTTCGCCGTGTACTCTACTTTTTTGCAGCGGGGATACGACCAGCTGATCCATGATGTGGCCCTGCAAAAACTCCATGTGGTCCTTGGAGTGGATCGGGCGGGCCTGGTGGGTTCCGATGGAGAGACCCACCACGGCTGCTTTGATGTTCAATATTTATCCGGTATCCCGGGCTTTACGGTTTTGTGCCCCTCTGATTTCGTGGAACTGCGGCATATGCTGCGCCGGGCTTTATTTGAGATCCAGGGCCCTGTGGCGGTGCGCTATCCCCGGGGGGGTGAGGGGGCTTTCCAGGCGGACACCTCCTCCCGCGGGGCTGTCTGCCTGCGGGAAGGAGGGGATATCACCCTCTTGACATACGGGATCTTAGTCAACGAGGCATTGGGCGCGGCAGAAGAGCTGGGGAAGGCGGGGATTCGCGCCGGCGTATGGAAACTCAATCAGATAGCTCCCCTGCCCCTGGAGGAACTGTCCCCTCTGCGTACCGCCAAGGTGCCGCTGATGGTGATCGAGGACTGCTTTCGTTCCGGCTGCCTGGGGGAGCAGCTGGCAGCCTGGCTTGCGGAAACAGGGCAGGAAGGTCGGCGTGTAATCCTGAAAAATTTGGATGAGACCTTTGCCGGCGAAGGATCCGTGGCGGAGCTGGAGCATCGTTTCGGCCTGGATGCCTCGGGGATCGCAGCATCGGTACGGGAGGCGCTGAGAGGTGAGCAGTAAAATAAGATTGGATGTGCTGCTGGTGGAAAAGGGCCTTCAGGAGAGCCGCCAGAGGGCACAGGCCACCATTATGAGCGGCCTTGTGTTTGTGGACGGACGCCGGGTGGACAAGCCCGGTACTGCCGTTTCAGAAGATGCTCAGGTGGAGATCCGGGGCAATACCCTGCGCTATGTCAGCCGGGGGGGATTGAAGCTGGAAAAGGCCATGGCGGAGTTCCCCATTGTGCTGCGGGGCGCAGTATGCGCCGATATCGGCGCTTCCACGGGGGGATTTACAGATTGCATGCTGCAAAACGGCGCCTCCAGGGTTTACGCTGTGGATGTGGGATATGGACAGCTGGCCTGGAAACTGCGGGAGGATCCCCGGGTGGTGTGCCTGGAGCGGACCAATGCCCGCTATTTGACACGTCAGCAGATTCCGGATGTGCTGGATTTTGCCTCTGTGGATGTGAGCTTTATCTCCTTGAAGCTGATCCTGCCGCCTCTTTACGGACTTTTGAAAGAAGAGGGACATGTGGCCTGCCTCATCAAGCCCCAATTTGAAGCCGGGAGAGAAAAGGTGGGGAAAAAGGGCGTGGTGCGGGACCCTGCTGTGCACCAGGAGGTTCTGGAGCATTTCTTCTACCATGCGCAGGAGGCGGGCTTTGCGGTCCTGGGGGTGACATTTTCCCCCATCCGGGGGCCGGAGGGAAATATCGAATACCTGGGCTACCTGGAGAAAAGTACCAAAGCATCCATAGAGCCGGATTTGAAGGCGTTGGTGGAGGCGTCGCATCAGACGCTGCAAGAACATGGACAGGGGGAGCATATATGAGCGGGAAAAAAATCATTCTCTGCCCCAATCCATCCCGGGATCTTGGCCTGCGCGTTACCCGTGCTGCGGAGGAGATGCTGAAGAGCATGGGGTTTTCCACAGTGATCTGCTCTCCTTTCAAGGATCAAAAGGATGAGGCGCTGACAAAAGCGGGGGCCAAACCCCTGACAAGTGAGTTGCGGGGAGCGGACCTTCTCATCACCTTTGGGGGGGACGGCACGATTTTACACCTTGCCAAGCTGGCGGCTTTGAACAAAGTTCCCATCTTGGGCATCAATATGGGAGGACTGGGCTTTGTAGCTGAGCTGGAGGCCGGTGAAGTCTCCTCGTTACAGAAGCTGAAGGACTGGAACTTTGCCGTGGAGCGGCGTATGATGCTGGACGTGTCTGTCCAAAGAGAAGGCCGCCAGATCTACACCAATATGGGGCTCAATGACGCGGTGATCCGTGAAGGTGCCATCTCCCATGTGATCCATCTGAAAATCACATCGGATGGGCATCATTTGGCGAAGGTGGATGGAGATGGCGTCATTATTGCCACGCCCACCGGATCCACCGCCTACTCGTTTTCTGCCGGGGGCCCTGTGGTGGAGCCCACTGCTCCGGCCATGGTGATCTGTCCCATTTGTAACCACAGCATGCGCTTTTCCTCCTATGTTATCTCTCCGGAGCATCTGCTGACTGTGGAGCTGGAGCGCAACGGACGAAAGCCGGTATACCTGTTTGTGGATGAAAGCCGGGGCTTCCCCCTGCGGGCGGAGGATCAGGTGGTGATCCGCCGCAGCAAGCATACGACGCAGCTGGTCCGGCTGACGCAGACCAGCTTTTGCGAGATCTTTGCCCGAAAAATGCTGCCAGGAGGTTTGAATAAATGAAAAATGACCGACAGACGCAAATTTTAGAGATCATTTCCCGGGAAAATATCGAGACGCAGGAGCAGCTCCTGGACCGGCTGCGGGAAAAGGGAATCCGCAGCACCCAGGCCACCATTTCCCGGGATATCAAGCAGCTGCATCTGATCAAGGAGCCTGTGGGACAGGGGGTATACCGTTACGCGGTATCCGGCAACCGGACAGAGCTGAATTTTGCAGACCGCCTGCGTACGATTTTCCGGGAGTGTGTCATCAGCGTGGACTGGGCACAAAATATCGTGGTGATCAAGACCATGCCGGGCCTCGCCTCCGGCGCCTGCTCCGCCCTCGACAAGATGGACATGCCCAATCTTATTGGGACACTGGCAGGAGATGACACTGCGTATTTGCTTTTGCGGGACATGGAGTCTGCCCGGGAGCTGTGCTCTGAAATTAAAAAGATGATCTGACGGACCACCACGGCCAGGGGAGGAGAGGCGTCATATGCTGGATGTTCTGCACATTGAAAATATCGCGGTGATCGAGGAGGCAGATATTGCCTTTCGCCCGGGATTCAATGTCCTTACAGGCGAAACCGGCGCCGGCAAGTCCATTGTGATCGATGCTCTGGGCGCTGTACTGGGGGGACGCACTTCCCGGGAGCTCATCCGGACGGGAGCGGAGCGTGGATTTGTCAGTGCTGTGTTTTCCCGTGTGCCGGAGGATCTGCCTGGCCTTGCAGAGTGCGGGATCCACCCGGATGAGGATGGAAGCCTGCTTCTTCAGCGGGAGATCACGGTTGACGGGAAAAATATCTGTCGGGCCAATGGCCGCCCACTGACGGTGGCGCAACTGCGGCGGATCGGCTCTGGGCTTTTGAACATTCACGGCCAACACGAAAGTGCGGCTTTGATGGATGAGGAGCAGCATGTGGGGTATCTGGATCGCTTTGGCCGCACGGAGGAGGAACTGGGGCGCTACCAAAGCGCATATCAGGTCCTTTCTGACTTGCGAAGGCAGATGGGGCAACTCCAAATGGATGAGGCGGAAAAAGCCCGCCGTATCGACAGCCTCCAGTTTCAGATCGGTGAACTGGAACGGGCGGAATTGGTCCCGGGGGAGGAAGAGGACCTGGCGCAGCGCCGGGAATTGCTGCGCAATGGGGAAAAGTATCTCTCCGCCCTGTCCGGGGCAGAGCAATGCCTGTGGGGAGGGGAGGACTCCGGAGGAGCGGTGGATGCTCTGCGGAGCGCGGAGGAGGCGCTCTATGGGATCCGAAATCTCGGAGAGGATTTAACACAGTTATATCAAAGACTGGAGGATCTGCGCTGTGAAGCGTATGACCTTGCAGAAACCATCCGGGACAAACGGGAGGCCTTTTCCTTCTCCCCGGAAGAACTGGATGCAGTGGAGAGCCGCAGCGATCTTCTGTACCGGTTAAAGAAAAAGTATGGCGCTACGGTGGAGGACATGCTGGCTTACCTTCAGGAATGCCGGGAAGAATTAGATGCCATTGAGACAGCGGAGGATACCCTCCATTTTCTAAAGGAAGCATGTAAAAAGGCAGAGGCCTCGGTAGCCCAGGCGGGAGAGGCACTGACTCTGGCCCGAAGGGCCGCTGCCAAGCGTTTGGAGGAGCGTATCAGACGGGAATTGGAGGACCTTGATATGCACAAGGTCCGCTTTTCCATTGCGTTTGAAAAAAAGGAGCCGACTCCGGACGGCTGCGATAGCGTTCGCTTCTTGATGTCCGCCAATGCCGGCGAGGATTTGCGCCCCATTGCCAAGATCGCCTCCGGCGGTGAGCTGGCGCGAATCATGCTGGCGCTGAAAAACGTGCTGGCAGAACAAGAGCAGATTGGTACGCTGGTCTTTGATGAGGTGGATACCGGCGTAAGTGGGCGAGCTGCACAAAAAGTAGCGGAAAAACTGGCGCAGGTGAGCCGTCGTAAGCAAGTGCTGTGCGTGACGCATCTGCCTCAGATTGCCGCTATGGCAGACACGCATTTTTCTGTTGAAAAGGGAGAAGTAAAGGGAAGAACCTTTACAAAAATTCTCTTACTGGACCGCGCCCAGCGCCAACAGGAATTGTCAAGGATCACAGGTGGCAGCCATGTGACGCAGGCGCTGCTGCAAAGCGCGGGAGAGCTGCTGGACGGGGCGGAGTCCTATCGCCGTTCCTTGAGCACCCATCCCAAAGAGGGAGAGAAAATGTCAGAGGGGTAAAGGAGACATGCCATGTCAGAGCGTTGGAATCGTTTTTGGGATCGGTTCGGCCCATGGGTGCTGTGGTTTTTTGCCTATTCCGTGATCGGGTGGGCCTATGAGGTGTTCTTGGAAGTGGTGGTTTACCGCTGGGGATTTTCCGATCGGGGTGTGCTGTTTGGCCCCTACTGCCCTGTATACGGATTTGGAGCACTGGCCTTTTTATTGTGCTTTGGGCGCTTTGTAAAAGGAAAAAACCCGCTGTGGGCGCGGATCGTGCTGACCTTTTTTGGATGCATGGTGGTGGCAACTGCCATTGAGCTTGCGGCAAGCTATCTTTTAGAATGGATTACGGGCAGCTGGCCTTGGCAGACATACGTGGACTACACCATTCAATTTCAAGGGCGGATCGCCCTTTCTCCCTCCATTCGCTTCGGACTGGGAGGGCTGGTGTTTTTATTGATTCTGCAGCCCCTTTTTCAAAAATTGACGGACAAGATGTCCCTCCGGTGGCGTCGTACCCTGCCTCCGGTGGTGGCCGGGATCCTTTTGGCGGATCTCTGTCTGACTATTCTTTTATAAGCTCAGGAAGAAAAGCAGTTGACTTTTTTCCGCCAATCAGCTAAAATACACGGCGTATACAGCGAGGAAGAGGAGCAGTACCCGCCACGATGCTGCAAAGAGAGCCCCTGGACGGTGGAAAGGGGGGAGCGGACGGCGGCGAATACACCTTGGAGCTGGCACCCAAACGGCCCGCAGGGACCCAGTAGGCGTGCTCCGGGAGCGCCCGTTATCGCGCCGCCGTGTGTTGGCACGGCACGAGGCCGTCTTCCGCGAGGAGGCGGTGAACCAGAGGTGGTACCGCGAACCTGTTTTCGCCCTCTGTCCCGGCCGGGACGGGGGCGTTTTTTATCCCGTTTCGACACACATTTTTGTATGCTTAGGAGAGATGGATATGCAGATTTACGAAGAACTGAAGGCCCGGGGCCTGATTGCTCAAGTGACGGATGAAGAAGAGATCCGGGAGCTGGTGAATAACGGAAAGGCCGTCTTCTATATTGGCTTTGATCCCACAGCGGATTCTCTGCATGTAGGCCACTTCATGGCTCTTTGCCTCATGAAGAGGCTGCAGCAGGCGGGCAACCGGCCCATTGCCCTCATCGGCGGCGGTACCGGCATGGTGGGCGATCCCTCCGGCCGCAGTGATATGCGTCAGATGATGACTGTGGAGACGATCCAGCATAACTGCGACTGCTTTAAAAAGCAGATGGAGCGGTTTATTGAGTTCGGTGATGGCAAGGCCATGATGCTCAACAACGCCGACTGGCTTTTAAAGCTCAATTATGTGGAGCTCCTTCGGGAAGTGGGGGCCTGCTTTTCCGTCAACAACATGCTTCGGGCAGAATGCTACAAGCAGCGCATGGAAAAAGGCCTCTCCTTCCTGGAATTCAACTATATGATCATGCAGTCCTATGACTTTTACCACATGTTCCAGACGGTGGGCTGCAACATGCAGTTCGGCGGCGACGACCAGTGGTCCAATATGCTGGGAGGCACGGAGCTCATCCGCAAAAAGCTGGGCAAGGACGCCTACGCCATGACCATCACGTTGCTTTTGAACTCCGAGGGCAAGAAGATGGGCAAGACCGCCTCCGGCGCTGTGTGGCTGGATCCCAACAAGACCTCTCCTTTCGACTTCTATCAGTACTGGCGCAACGTGGGAGACGCCGATGTCTTAAAATGCATCCGGATGCTGACTTTCCTGCCGCTGGAGCAGATTGACGAGATGGACAAGTGGGAGGGCAGCCAGCTCAATACCGCTAAGGAGATCCTGGCCTATGAACTGACCAAGCTGGTTCACGGTGAGGAGGAGGCCGAAAAGGCCCAGGAGGCCGCCCGGTCCCTCTTTGGCGGCAGCGGCGATTCCCAGCATATGCCCTGTACGGAGCTGTGCCGGGAGGATTTTACCCCAGATGGCAAGATCGATATTTTGACCCTGCTTGTCAAATGCGGCCTGGCCGCCTCCAAGGGGGAGGCCCGGCGCCTGGTGCAGCAGGGGGGCGTCACCGTCTGCGGGCAGAAGGTGGCTGACATTGAAGCCACATTCTCCTGCAAGGACTGCTGCGGCGAGGGCGCCATCATCAAAAAGGGCAAGAAGGTCTATCATAAGGCCCACCTGGCCCAGGAATAAAAAGCGACAGACGCGGCGTCTCTGGGCGCCGCGCCTGTTATGCGCGTGGGGGATCCCACGTTCCATCACAAGGCAAAACATGTTCATCAGAAAGGAACCGCTATGATCACAGTCAACGATGTCTCCTTGAACTTCTCCGGCCAGACGCTGTTCAAGCATGTGGACCTCAAGTTCGTCCCTGGCAACTGCTACGGCATCATCGGCGCCAACGGCGCCGGCAAGACCACCTTTTTGCGCATCCTCTCCGGGGACCTGGAGCCCACCACCGGCGAGGTGGTGATCTCCAAGGAGGACCGGATGAGCGTTTTGAAGCAGGACCACTTCCAGTACGATGCCTACACCGTGCTGGATACCGTCATCCTGGGCAACCAGCACCTCTACGACGTTATGAAGGAGAAAGACGCCCTCTATGAGAAGGAGGACTTCTCCGATGCCGACGGCGTCCGGGCCAGCGAGCTGGAGGCAGAGTTTGCCGAGATGGGCGGCTGGGAGGCCGAGAGCGATGTCTCCCGCCTGATCCAGGGCCTTGGCCTCTCCAATGATATTCTCTACAGCGAGATGAGCACCCTCACCGCCAAGGAGAAGGTGAAGGTGCTGCTGGCCCAGGCCCTCTTCGGAAAGCCCGACATCATCCTCTTAGACGAGCCCACCAACCATCTGGACATCCAGGCCATCGAGTGGCTGGAGGACTTCATCATGGACTGCGAGAGCCTCGTCATCGTGGTGAGCCACGACCGCCATTTCCTCAATACCGTCTGCACCAGCATCGTGGATGTGGACTACGGCGGGATTAAGATGTATGTGGGCAACTATGAGTTCTGGTACCAGTCCAGCCAGCTGATGCAGCGGATGATCAAGGACCAGAACAAGAAGAAGGAGGAGAAGATCAAGGAGCTCCAGGAGTTTATCTCCCGCTTCTCCGCCAACAAGTCCAAGTCCAAGCAGGCCACTGCCCGGAGAAAGCTCCTGGATAAGCTCACGGTGGAGGAGATGCCCGCCTCCTCCCGGCGCTATCCCTTCGTGGGCTTTACCATGGACCGGGAGCCCGGCAAGGAGATCCTCGCGGTGGAGGGCCTAACCAAGACCGTGGACGGCCGCAAGGTGCTGGATAACGTCTCCTTCCGGGTGAACAAAGGGGACAAGATCGCCTTTGTGGGGGAAGACGAGATCGCCAAGACCACCCTCTTCAAGATCCTCATGGAGGAGCTGGAGCCTGATGCGGGCACCTTTAAGTGGGGCACCACCATCACAACCTCCTACTTTCCCCTGGACAACTCCGCCTTCTTTAACGACTGCGATTTGAACCTGGTGGACTGGCTGGGCCAGTATACAGGAGACTCCGCCGATGAGAATACCGAGTCCTTTAAGCGCTCCTTCCTGGGCCGGATGCTCTTCTCTGGGGACGACGTCTTCAAGCCCGTGAAGGTCCTCTCCGGCGGCGAGAAGGTCCGATGCATGCTCTCGAGAATGATGCTCTTCGGGTCCAACGTACTGATTTTGGATCAACCTACCAACCACCTGGACCTGGAGTCTATCACCGCTGTGAACAACGGCCTCATTGACTTCAAGGGGGTCGTCCTCTTTGCCTCCCACGACCATGAGTTCGTCCAGACGGTGGCAAACCGCATCATGGAGTTTGTGGACGGCAAGCTTATTGACAAGATGGGCACCTATGACGAGTATATCGCCGGAGCCCGGGAGGACATGCTTGCCCGGTTGAAGGGATAAAGCACCACAATCGAATCGCAGTTGACATAAAAACCAGCCGCCCCTATACTGATAGTAATCAGGAAGGGGCGGCGTTTTTATGGATAAACGGCGGATTTCGGCAGTCCTCATTTTGCCGGCGGTGATGGAGGTGAACCCAAAGGCGGTTTTGTAAGCCTGGGGGCAAAAAAGCTGCAGACGGCGGCAGCCGTCTGCAGTTTTTTTCCCTTGCTGCTTCAGCAGGCTGTACCGCACCAGGGAGTGATGGATGCGTGGAAGGCTTTCTTCGCTGGGCCTAAAAAAGAGGGGGGATTACCCTTGGGGCAGCAGATTGTACTGGGCCAGTGTCGCCCTGATCCGCTTTTCGCTGGCTTCGCTGGGAGAACACATGGGAAGGCGCAGGTCGCCGGCCTCCAGCCCCATGATGTTCAGCGCCGTCTTCACCGGAATGGGATTTATCTCGCAGAACATGGTGTCGCACAGTTCCTTTAAATCCAGTTGCAAAGCGCTGGCTTCTTTATATTGGCCGGACAGGCACAGATGTGTCAGACGGACCATGGCCTCCGGGGCTACATTTGCCACCACGGAGATGACACCGCTTCCTCCCAGAAGGCAGATGGCTGCGGTCTCCTCGTCATTTCCAGACCAGATGTAAAAGTCCTCCGGGCAGAGATTTTTTGTCCGCTGGAGCTGGGAGAAATTTCCCGAGGCCTCTTTGACTCCGTTGATATTGGGAAGCTGAGCCAAACGGGCATACGTCTCCGCCGTGATGTTCACCCCTGTCCGGCTGGGGACATTATAAAGGATGATGGGGGTTTCCACATTGTCCGCTACGTATTGGAAATGGCGGAACAATCCTTCCTGGGTGGCCTTATTGTAATAGGGAGTCACCACCAAGAGACCATCTACGCCGATTTCCTCAGCCTCCCTGGAGAGGGAAGCCGCCGTCTCTGTGGAATTGGACCCGGTGCCGGCAATCACTGGAATGCGTCCATTGACTTTTTCTACGGTATATTCAATGGTACGGATATGTTCTGTATGGGTCATGGTGGCGGCTTCTCCTGTGGTGCCGCAGATGATGATGGCATCTGTTCCGGCAGCAATCTGACGGTCCAAAAGATCACCCAGTGCAGGCAAATTCACCGTTCCGCCGGAGAAGGGCGTGACGATTGCCACGCCAGAACCTGTAAAAATCGGTTGTTTCAATCCCTTCAGCCCCTTTTCGAAAATATAAGAGAGCGGCGGCCTGCAAAGGCCCCGCTCTCTTTCGTATATTCATATTTATGCTGCAGGGCAAAGGGGATTCCTCTACTTTCACAAGAAAACCATGATAAAAGGGGATCAGTCCATATATCCCTTGGCGCACAGCAGCTCTGCCAAAAGCACCGCTCCACCGGCGGCGCCCCGGAGAGTGTTATGGGAGAGGCAGACGAACTTGTAGTCATACTGGGTGTCAGGCCGCAGGCGGCCGATGGAGACAGCCATACCGTGCTCCAGGTTCCGGTCCAGCCGGGTCTGGGGACGGTCAGGCTCCTCAAAATAATGGAGGAACTGCTTGGGAGCGGAGGGAAGCTCCAGGTCCTGGGCGGGGCCTCGGAAGGCGGCCCAGTCGGCCTTGATGGCATCCATGGAGGGAGCCTTGCCGTCCAAAAACTTCATGAACACGGCGGCCATGTGGCCGTCCTGACAGGCCACCCGGAAGCACTGGGCGGTGATGGAGGGGCCTTCCGCCTTGACAATCTTGCCGCCTTCCATGCGGCCCCAGAGCTTCAGCGGTTCTCTCTCGCTCTTTTCCTCTTCGCCGCCGATATAGGGGATGCAGTTGTCAACCATCTCGGGCCAGTGGGCAAAGGTCTTGCCGGCACCGGAGATCGCCTGATAGGTGCACACCAAAACCTTCTCCAGACCGTATTTTTTCAGAGGGTGCAGAGCTGGAACATAGCTTTGCAGAGAGCAGTTGGATTTCACGGCGATAAAGCCCCGCCTGGTGCCCAGGCGCTTGCGCTGGGCATCAATGATGGCGATATGGTGGGCGTTGATCTCCGGGATGACCATGGGCACATCATCGGTCCAGCGGTGAGCGGAGTTGTTGGAGACAATGGGGCACTCCAGCTTGGCGTACTTTTCCTCCAGGGCCCGGATGTCCTCCTTCTTCATATCCACGGCACAAAAGCAAAAGTCCACCATCGATGCCAGCTTTTCAGTATCAGCCTGGGCATCCAGAACCACGAATTTCCCGGCCTCCTCCGGCATGGGAGTATCCAGGGCCCAGCGGTCTTTTACGGCTTCGGCATAGGTCTTGCCGGCACTGCGGCTGCTGGCGGCCAGGGCCGTCAGACGGAACCAGGGATGATTCTCCATCAGGGTGACAAAACGCTGCCCCACCATGCCGGTGGCACCGATCACACCCACAGAATATTGTTTTATCATACAAGCTCCTCCTTTTATGCCGCTGCCTGGGGATTTCCCCCGATCCCTGCCGATTTTGGTTGAATGCAGCAGGTTTTTGTACTATAATAACTTTGTTATGAAAGAAAAGTGTCTTTGATTAAAAGACAAATGTATTTCATACATGGTACCGCAAGGAAAAAGATCCGTCAAGATTGCTGTGCTGGGGAGGTTGCATGAAAAAAGGGCTGATTCTTTCGGCAGCTGTTGTGCTGTTTTCCATATGGGGCTGCGGGGATGCCGGCGCCGTGGTGAACGATGTAATAAAGGTAGGGCTGCGCTACGACAGCAGCGCCTTGTTTTCCGCCAATCTGGAAAATGATGTGGGCAGCGGCTATGAATTTGGGTGGTTTGATGAGGAACGGGACTTTATCTCCGTCGGCTGGACGGAGGAGGAGGCCATTTCCATGACAGCCTCCGGGAGTATCTATCTCTCCTCCGACGGCACCTATTCCCCCTCTGGATCCGGGTGGGAAATGGGACCTTGGAGGGTGGAAGTAACCGGCTTCGACGACTATGATGAGGCGCTGGAAGCCGCCCGGGATATGGGAGGGTGGCCGGCGTGGATCCATGGGGAATATGTGGCCCGCACCGGCTGCTATGGTTCCCGCAGCGAGGCGGAGGACGCCGCCGGCCGATATGGCGGGCAGGCCGTAAAGGCCTCTGATACGGGGATCACAGTGACGATCACCCGAACGGATGAGATTATTTTTGAGTATGATGACGTCACCTCTGCACTGGGAGTGGAGCCCCAGGGGCAAAACACCGCCACCTGGTTTAAGAACAACCGCTATGCAGGGGCGTTTGAGTATGTCCGCCAGGAAGACGCCTTGACGGTTATCAATGTGCTGGATGTGGAAGACTATGTAAAGGGAGTCATCCCCTATGAGATGAGCCCGCAGTGGCCTCTTGCGGCGCTGGAGGCCCAGGCGGTTTGTGCCCGGACCTATGCCATGGGCAGTATCCGCCATCTTTCCAGCGCGGGGTTTGACATTTGCAACAGCACACACTGCCAGGTATATTACGGCTGCGGCAGTGCCACTGATCTGACGAATGAGGCGGTGGACAATACCCGGGGAGAATGCCTGTATTATAACGGCGAACTGGTGGCAGACGCCGTGTATCACAGTTCCAACGGAGGCGCCACAGAGGACGCGGAAAACGTATGGGGGGGAGATGTGGGGTACCTGCAGGGAAAGGAAGATCCCTACGAAGGACAAACCGCCATTCCCGATTATGAGTGGTCTGTCACCTACACCATGGAGGAACTGACATGGATCCTTCAGCAAAAGGGCTATGATATTGGTACGGTAGAGCGGGTATATATTGCAGAGTACACGCCCCAGGGAAACGTATACAGCATCATTTTTGAGGGCACCCGGGGGACACAGAAATTCACAGGCGAGTCCTGCCGTACCATTTTTTACAGCAGCACCTATAATAAGTCTGTTCGGAGCATGCGCTTTACCATAAATGGACAGGCGCCTTCCAGCGATGTCATTTACATTAACAATGGGGGAGAATCCCTCCGGGGTTTGGACGGCACCAGTGTCATCACTGGAAGCGGCACAGTGGACCGGCTGGAAGGAAGCAGCTTCACCGCCCTCTCTGCCTATGGGCAGGAGCGTGTCAGCGCCTCCGGAGGAACGGACAGCTCCTCCCAGGTCACCGCAGGGGCTGTGACCATTACCGGTAGCGGAAATGGCCATAATGTGGGCCTGAGCCAGTATGGCGCCAAGGCCATGGCGGAACTGGGTTATGACTATGAGGAGATCCTTACATTTTATTACACGGACGTTGTGATCCGATAACAAAGAAGAAACGGGATGGACCAATGAAGACCAGCGATTTTTACTATGACCTTCCCCAGGAGCTGATTGCGCAGACTCCCATTGAAAAACGAGATGCCTCCCGCCTTATGACGTTAGACCGCGTCACAGGAGCCTGGGGCCACCATCATTTTTACGACCTGCCGGAATTTTTGCGGCCGGGAGACTGTTTGATCCTCAACGATTCCAGGGTACTGCCGGCAAGACTTTTGGGGCAGCGACTCCCGGGCGGAGGCAGCTGCGAAGTGCTGCTGCTGATTGACCGGGGAGAGAAGACCTGGGAATGCCTGGTGCGGCCGGGGCGGAAGATGAAGCCGGGAACAAAGCTCTCCTTTGGGAATGGAGAGCTCACCGCAGAGGTGACAGAGGAGCTGCCTGGTGGCAACCGCCTGGTACGTTTTGATTATGAAGGAATTTTTTTAGAGGTGCTGGAACGGCTGGGAAAGATGCCTTTGCCGCCCTACATCAAGGAGGAACTGCAGGATTCTGAGCGCTATCAGACTGTCTATTCCAAGGTTTTAGGCAGTGCCGCCGCACCCACTGCCGGACTACACTTTACCAAAGAATTGATGGACCATATCCAGGCTATGGGAGTGAAGATCGGTTATGTAACACTCCACGTAGGGCTTGGCACGTTCAGACCTGTAAAGGAAGAAGAGATTACAGATCACGAGATGCACAGTGAGTATTGCGTGGTCCCTCAGGAGACGGCGGACCTAATCAACCGCACAAAAGCGGGGGGTGGGCGCTGTATCTGTGTGGGGACCACCTCCTGCCGTACGCTGGAGAGTTGGGCGAATCCCGATGGCACTATGGAGGCCAAAGCGGGATGGACGGATATTTATATTTATCCCGGATATCGTTTCAAGGTGATGGATGGTCTGGTGACCAATTTCCATCTCCCGGAATCCACGCTGGTGATGCTGGTGTCGGCTTTTGCCGGACGGGAACATGTCCTTGCGGCCTATGCCGAGGCTGTACGAGAAAAATACCGCTTTTTCTCTTTTGGAGACGCGATGTTTATCTCCTGAGTCACTTTGCGGTTATCTGCACGCAAACTGTGCGGGGCGGAACGGCGAAAATTTAAAATTAAAATAAGAGAGAGGATCTTGATGTTTCAGATTCTTACACAAGAGGGCCGTGCCCGGCGCGGCCAGTTTTCCTGTGCCCACGGCGGCATGGTGCAAACGCCGGTATTTATGAATGTAGGCACGCAGGCGGCCATCAAGGGCGGCGTCAGCGCCCAGGACCTGAAGGAAGTGGGCTGCCAGATCGAACTTTCCAACACCTATCACCTGCATTTGCGGCCCGGTGACCATATCGTCCGTCAGATGGGCGGACTCCACAAATTTATGCACTGGGACGGCCCTATCCTCACGGATTCCGGCGGGTTCCAGGTGTTTTCCCTGGCCTCCTTGCGCAAGATCAGGGAAGAGGGAGTCACCTTCAACTCCCATATTGATGGACACAAGATCTTTATGGGACCGGAGGAATCTATGCGCATTCAGTCCAACCTGGGCAGTGATATTGCCATGGCATTTGACGAGTGTGTGGAGAATCCGGCGACATATGAATATGCAAAGGCCAGCTGCCAGCGCACGGCTCGCTGGTTGGAACGGTGCAAGGCAGAGCATGAGCGGTTGAATGCACTGCCAGATACGGTAAATCCCCAGCAGATGCTTTTTGGGATCAACCAGGGAGCGACGTTTCTTGATCTGCGGGTGTGGCACATGGATGAGATTGCAAAGCTAAACTGTGACGGCTATGCCATCGGTGGTCTTGCGGTGGGAGAGCCGGCGGAGGTGATGTATGAGGTCATTGACGCAGTGGAACCTCACATGCCCAAGGACAAGCCCCGCTATCTCATGGGCGTTGGCACACCCAGCAATATCATTGAGGCAGTTTGGCGGGGCGTGGACTTTTTCGACTGTGTGATGCCCTCCCGCAATGGCCGCCACGGCAAACTCTTTACCTGGGAGGGGACTGTCAACATCCTCAACGAAAAATACCAGACAGATTCCAGACCCATCAGTGAAAGCTGCGGCTGTCCGGTCTGCCGCAATTATTCCCGGGCGTATCTTCGCCATCTTTTTAAGGCTGACGAGGTGCTGGCGCTGCGGCTGGCGGTGCTGCATAACCTTTATTTTTACAACGAGCTGATGGCTCATATTCGAAAGGCCATTGAAAACGGGACATTTGCGCAATTCCGCAGCCGGTACAGCGGTATGCTGGAAAAGCGGGCCTGAGGGGTAAAAGATGGGATTTTTTCTCAGAAAATCCTTGCAAAAGTGCTGGGGTTTGGTATAATGGCAGTGTTCTGAATTCTTGATAAAGGAGTTTTCACAGTATGGATCAAGGGACTTCTACCATCTTGATGCTGGCCATCCTGGTGGTGGCGATGTATTTTCTGATGATTCGCCCGGAGAGCAAGCGCAAAAAAAAGGCGGAAGAAATGCGCAACAGCTTGAAAAAGGGTGATGTTATCACAACCATTGGCGGCATTGTGGGAAAAATTGTCGCGGTAAAGGACAATACCATTGTGATCGAGACCAGCGAAGACCGCGTCCGCGTGGAATTTACAAAATGGGCTGTCTCTACTACAGGCGTTCAGTCCAGCGAACAGCCTGCTGCTGAGAAGAAAAAGAAGAAGGACGAGCCTTCTGATGGGGAGAGCTCTGAGAAAAAAGACGACCAGTAATGCGTTTGCGTTCATAAATCCTGCCTCTCTTTGAATATGCTGTGACAGGCATGTTCAAGGGGAGGTTTTTTTATGTCGAAAGGGAAAAAGCAACCCGCAGTTCGCTGCGGCCAGGGGGTCCTGTTGTCTTTAGGAATCTATGTGCTTTGCCTGATGCTCATCGCCTTGCTGGCAGTACAGGATATTCTCCCGGAAAATGGGTGGTTTCCAGCTGTGGCTATTTCTGCGGTAGTGGCATCATTTATGGGAAGTTGGTGGGGAGCATACCAATCTCCCTGGGGGAGACTGCCTGCCGCCCTGGCAGTGGCAGGCGGAATGCTCATAGTTCTTTTTGCGGCAGGAGCTGGTATCTGGCAATGTGTGCAATGGAATGGACGCAATGGGATCCTGGCTGTGCTGATCTTGGCGGCAGGTGTGCTGGCGGCAATGGCCGGCGGCAGCAAAAAGAACAAAAAGATCCACGCCACACACCGGGGACGGCGTTTGTGATTTTTCACAAAAATTAAAAAACAGCAAAATTTTGCCCCTGCATGTCTGCGGAGCTGCAGGAGGAGGAGGGGCACAAGCAAAAAGGCACATATGGGGCATTGGGGTGATGGCGATGCTCTATATGTGCTATTTTGATTTTCGGATTTCCTCCCACACCTTCAACAGTTTTATAAGTTTACATAATGCAATTTACATAAAACTTGGACATAACTGACAAAAAACAGGAATTTCCTGCAAATCTCTTGTGAAATCTCTTGTTTTGCACTATATTTGATAAAGAGTGGTTTACGTGAAATTCTGCTTTCCTTTCTTCATATCCCCTCCTCAGGGGGCATAGGATGGAGCGAGGTGAGGCGGCTTGACACGAAGAAATCATACAATCGGACCATCGCGGTCGGTGGTTCTTTTACCGGGGCTGGTTTGTTTGGCAGCCTTTTTTTTCGTTGGCATTGTTTTGGGACAGGTCCTCTCCGGGCTGATTTCTGAACAGACCTGCGGAGAGATCGAGACCTATCTTTCAGGATATTTGCGGCTTCAGGAGGAGCCTTTTGGTGCAGAGGGGATCTTTACTGGGCTTTGGTTGTATCTTCGCTATCCCTTAGCGGCTTTTTTGCTGGGGTTTTCCGCTATCGGTGTTCTATTGCTGCCGTTTCTTTCCGTGGCATTTGGCTTTTTTCTCTCTTTTTCTGTCTGCTGCTTTACAGCAGCTTTTGGACTGCAGGGTGTTTTTTTAGCCGTGGGTGTGATGGGTATCCGCTGCCTGGCCACGCTTCCGTGCTATTTTTGGATGGCCTCCTCCGCCTGGAGAAGTGCGGTGTCCCTGGCGCGGGCGTCTCAGGGGCGGGGGCGCTGGAGCGCCGTATCAGCTGGGGGTTGGCGCAAGGCTGTGTGGATGGTGTTCTTTTTGTGCGCGGCAATGATTTTGGATCTGTGGGTGTCACCATACTTTATCCGGGGATTGTTGGAGCAGATCTTATAGACGAAAGGGAGAGGGGGAATTACGGTGAGCAATGAAATTGCGGAGTATGAAAAATATTTGAAAGAGGGAAAACATGCCTCCGAAAATACCGTTAGTTCCTACCTACGGGATGTCAGCCAATTTCAAACTTACCTTGTACAGCGCGACGGCTGTGATTTAAAAGACGTGAAGCCTGATATGGTGCGGGGGTATATGGAGTACATGCTCTCTCACGGGAAGTCCGCGTCTTCCGTCACCCGGTTTTTGGCGGCCATTAAGTCCTTTTATAATTTTCTCCTGCTCACTGGTGAGATCCGGGTCAGTCCTGCAAAAGGCATTACGGCCGCAAAGAATGAGCGGAAATATCCGCAGATTCTGACGGCAAAAGAGGTGGAGCTCTTTTTGGAGCAGCCCAAATGCGTGGATGCCAAGGGGTATCGGGACCACGCCATGCTGGAACTTCTCTATGCCACGGGTATTCGGGTAAGTGAGCTCATTGCGCTGAATTTGGACGATCTGAATCTCTCCGCCGGCTTTATTCGATGCGAAAACCGGGGGAAAAAGCGCATGATCCCGCTGTATCACGGCGCAGTAAAAGCGCTGCAGGACTATGTAAAGAACATCCGCCCCCAGCTGATCGCCGACGGAGAGGAGACGGCGCTCTTTGTCAACATGAACGGCGAGCGGATGAGCCGACAGGGCTTTTGGAAGATCATCAAGCACTATCAGGAGATGGCAGGGATCCAAAAGGATATTACGCCCCATACGCTGCGCCACTCCTTTGCCGTTCATCTGCTGGAAAACGGAGCGGATTTGCGGAGCATCCAGGAAATGCTGGGCCATGCGGACATATCCTCCACGCAGATTTATACGCACGTGATGCAGCGGCAGCTGAAAGACGTGTATCAAAAGGCGCATCCCAGAGCCTAAAGAGTGGAGCGTACTTATTTTGAAAAGAGACAGCCGGCGCAGGAATGCGCCGGCTGTCTTTGCTTTCAAAAATTTTTCATGCTGAAAACAAAATGACACCCCAATCTATCAAAGAGGTGAGAAGGGAGGGAGCGACTGTGGATCACCAGGAGTTTGTAGACCGCGTAGAGGCATACCGGGTAAAGCTGTACCGAACGGCGCTGGGATATCTGGACAGCCAGGCAGATGCGCTGGAAGCGGTAGACGAATCTGTGTACCAGGCTCTGCGGAATCTGAAGACCTTACGGCAGCCGGAGTATTTTGAGACCTGGCTTACACGGATTACCATTAACACCTGTTTAAAAGAACTGCGCCGGCAGAGACGGTGGGCGGAGGAAGCTCCTGCCGCAGATATTGCCGGTCCCGATGTATATGATCATCTGCCGCTGAAGGAGGCAGTGCAACGCCTTCCGGAGGAGCTGCGGTCCATTGTTATTTTGCGGTTTTTCGCTGGTTATACCCAGGCGGAAACGGCCCGGAGCCTGGGACTCCCTCAGGGCACAGTAGCGACCCGGCAGCGCAGAGCGCTGGAACTTCTAAGATTGGAACTGGGAGAGGAGGGTATATGATGACACGTCAGGACGAATACCGCCTCTGGCTTGCCCAGGGGGAAGAAATCCCTCCGCAACTGAAGGGCACGGCGCAGCGGGCACTGCGCCGGGAAAAAATCCGTCATAAAAAGCAGAGGGTGATCGGCACATCTCTGGGAAGCCTTGCAGCGTGCTTCGCCATTTTCATAGGGTTGGTGAACATCTTCCCAACCTTTGCCGCTGCCTGCGGGAATGTGCCGGTATTGGGAGCCTTGGCGGAGGCGGTGCGCTTTTCTCCCTCTCTCTCCGCCGCAGTGGAAAACGACTACGTCCAGTCCATTGAGCAAAGCCAGACCCAAAACGGCATCACCGCCACGGTGGAATCCGTCATCGTGGATCAAAAGCAGGTGCACATCTTCTTCACGTTGGAGGGGGAGGGATATGCGAGCCTCTCCGCCCAGATGCCGGAGTTCTCCCCGGCCCAGCGGTGCAGCATTCTGGGATCCGGCTTCCGCCAGAAACCGGGGACGCTGCTGGACTTCACGTTGGACTACGCGGATCAGGATGTGCCGTCTGGCTTTGCCATGACCTTTGCCGTCACCGGGCAGCGGGAGGGGGAGGAGGAAACTCATGCCGCCCCGGACCGGGCCTACGAGGATGAGCTGCTTGAACCGCCTCCAGAGCCGGAGGAGGAGATCCTGGCGACATTCACCTTTGATCTCGCCTTCGATCCACAGTTCACTGCCCAGGGGGAGGTGCTGGAGGTGAATGAGATCTTTACCCTGGAGGACCAGACCTTCACGTTGACGGAGGCGGAGCTCTATCCCACCCATCTGCGCATCAACGTGGAGGGGGCGGAGGACAATACCGCCTGGCTCAAAGGGCTGGACTTCTATCTGGAGAACGAGGACGGCCAGCGCTTTGACGCCGTATCCGGAGGCGTCACCGCCAGCGGGGCCACCGACTCTCCCGCTATGGTGTCCTACCGGCTGGAGAGCCCTTGGTTCAGCAGCAGTGACCACCTGAAGGTATATATTACAGGCGCAAAGTGGCTGGACAAGGAACATGAACGGGTATATGTGGACCTGGAACAGGGCACGGCCCCCTGGTTGCCAGAGGGGGTGGAGGTCACTTCCGCCCAGCGGCGTGAGAAGGGGTGGATGCTGACCTTCCGGCTGGACGGAGCTCTGAGGGGCAGTCCCTTCGCCATGACCTTCTATGATGCCGAAGGAAAAGCATGGGAGTCCCACCAGATAGGCATGACTTTCTCCGACGATGACCAGGCGGGCTTTTTGATGCTGCCTCTGCCGGACTATCAGGCGGGGGAGGTGTGGCTGGAGGCCCAATACTCCCGCAGTACCCAAACGGAGGACCCTGTGGTGATTGCCATCAAATGACGTATTTTCCCACGCACCTGCCGCCTCAGCAGGTGCGTGGTTTTTTGCTGTTGCGCTTCTGCAGGAAATTTGCTATACTACTTTAGAATGTAAACTGGGGGGATCATATGCGGATTTTGGGGATTGACCCCGGCTATGCTACCATTGGCTTTGGCTTGATCGAGGCACAGCGCCAACAGGCAAGAATGATTACTTATGGCGCTATCACCACCCCCGCCGGTCTGCCTCTGTCCAGGCGACTCTACCAAATTGGCACGGATATGGAAGAGCTGATTGCACAGCTCAAACCGGATTGTATTTCCATTGAAGAGCTGTTCTTCAACACCAACCTCACCACAGGAATTGCCGTGGCCCACGGGCGGGGAGTGCTGCTTTACGCTGCGGAAAAAAGCGGGATACCCCTGTATGAGTACACGCCCTCCCAGGTGAAAATTGCCGTCACCGGTTACGGTAAAGCAGAAAAGCGCCAGGTGATGGATATGACTCGCCGGCTTTTGCATCTGAAAGCTACGCCAAAGCCAGATGATGCTGCGGACGCATTGGCTCTGGCTCTTTGCCACGCAAGGAGTTTTACCTCACAATTACCAAAACAGGGAGAGGCGAGAAAAACCATTTAAAGCGGCCCTCTCTGAGAAGGAGGCGGAGATGTTCTACTATTTAGATGGTACGGTGGCAGAGATTTTGCCCTATCTGGCAGTGATTGATTGCGGGGGCGTTGGCTATGCCTGTATGACTACCAACAATACCCTCTCCCGGCTGAAAAAGGGACAGCGAGGAAAGCTTTATACATATCTTCATGTGGCAGAGAACGCGTTCGGCCTGTATGGATTTGCCTCTCAGGCGGAGCTGAACAGCTTTCGGCAGTTGATCGGGGTATCCGGTGTGGGGCCGAAAGCCGCATTGGCCATTTTGTCAGTAGGTACGCCGGAAACCTTGGCTATGGCCATCATTACGGGAGATGAGAAGGTCCTTACAGCCGCGCCAGGAATCGGGAAAAAAATTGCCCAGCGCATTATTCTGGAACTGAAAGATAAGCTGGCCAAGGAGTCTGCTGCTGCAGGACTGGATTTTTCCGGTGGTGCCAGTGGTGGCAATGTTTTAACCTATACAAGCAAAGCGACGGAAGCAGCACAGGCACTGTCTGTCCTGGGCTATTCCAGCGCAGAGGTAAGTCAGGCCCTCAAGGGCGTAGATGCGGAGACGCTGCCTTTGGAAGAGATCATCCGCCAGAGCCTTAAGAAAATGGTAAAGTGAGTCCCCACATCCCGGCTTGAATGCTTGACATAGGAAGGAGTACTCCATGGCGAAATTTGAATGTACCATCACCGGGGATTTTGATGCTGTATTGGCGCGCCTGCATGAGGGAATTTTGAATGGCAGTGCCTCTGCCAGCTATGAAGATGGCAGCGACTATGCCGCCGGTGGTGTTCGGTGTGCGGTGCGGGTTTATGAGCGTTACAGCTGGTCTGGGGGCAACCGGGTTAGCATGAGTCTGACCTTGGTGGGCCAGGGGGGAGAGCTGTTTCTTTCCGCGATCACCTCCGGCGGCAGTCAGGCGATGTTTTTTAAGATCAACACTTTTGGCGAAGAGGCGTTTTTGGATACGCTCCGGACGGTTTTGGACGGCTTTTCAACAGGGGAGTGAATCTATGAGCATCGATTTCGGAAATGATATTTATGAAGAGCCCATTGTGGCAAAGACCTTTCTTTCAGAGGATGCCCAAGAGAGTTCTTTACGTCCCAAAACACTGCGGGAGTATATTGGCCAGACCAAGGTGAAGGAGAACCTGTCTATCTTTATTGAGGCTGCCCGCCGCCGGGAAGAGGCGCTGGATCACGTTTTGCTCCATGGTCCCCCGGGACTGGGTAAGACCACCCTTGCCGGTATCATCGCGCAGGAAATGGGAGTAAATATTCGCATCACCTCAGGACCTGCCATTGAAAAGCCGGGGGACCTGGCGGCCTTGCTGACCAACTTGGGGGAAGGGGATATCCTTTTCGTGGATGAGATCCACCGTCTTAACCGCTCTGTAGAGGAGATCTTATACCCAGCCATGGAGGACTATGCCCTGGATATCATTGTAGGAAAGGGGCCAAGCGCCAACTCTATTCGCCTGGACCTTCCAAAATTCACCCTGATCGGCGCCACCACCCGGGCCGGTCAGCTCTCTGCTCCCTTGCGGGACCGCTTCGGTGTGACACTGCGTCTGGAACTCTATACACCGGAAGAACTGACCGGGATCGTGAGCAGATCCGCCAGTATTTTAAAAGTGGATATTGTGGACTCCGGCGCCTATGAGATTGCCCGGCGCAGCCGGGGAACGCCCCGGATTGCCAACCGCTTGCTGCGGCGAGTGCGGGACTTTGCCCAGGTACGGGCCGATGGAGTGATTACAAAGGATGTGGCAGACGAGGCTCTTTGCGCACTGGAAATCGACCACCTGGGCCTTGATCAAGTGGACCGCCGGATGTTGCGGGCCATCATTGAAAATTATGGGGGCGGGCCCGTGGGCTTGGAGACGCTGGCGGCCACTATTGGAGAAGAGTCTGTGACCCTGGAGGTTGTGTATGAGCCTTACTTGATGCAGTTGGGGTTTTTAACCAGGACGCCCCGGGGGCGCTGTGTGACGGATAAGGCATACCGGCACTTGCATCTGGAGCCCCCCGGCTCAGCGCCAGCCCCGGAGCCGGATTTAGACCAGCTGACCTTTTAAAAAAGAATTTTTTGGAATTTTTAGAGTGGAAAAGGTGAAAATCATATGGGCAAGCTGTTTGGAACAGACGGAATTCGGGGTGTGGTGGGTGAAAATCTCACCGCTGATATGGCGTTTCGGGTTGGGCAGGCGATAGCTTGTGTTCTGAGGGAGGAGAAAGGATGCCGCCCCCAAGTGATGATCGGAAAGGACACCCGGATCTCCTCTGATATGCTGGAATCTGCTCTGATGGCCGGTATTTGCGATCTGGGCGGCGATGTATTGCCGGTGGGAACGGTCCCAACTCCTGCGGTTGCATATTTAACCCGTCAGCAGGGGGCAGATGCGGGAATCGTGATCTCTGCCAGCCACAATCCCTATGAGCACAACGGCATCAAGGTTTTCAGCGGGGAGGGATACAAGCTCTCCGATGAGGTGGAAGGCCGTATTGAAGAAAGGATCCTCTCTCAGCAGCCCATGCCCCATACTACGAAAAGTGCCATCGGCCGCCGCCACCATGGCATGCGGCAGTTAAAACGGGACTATATTGATTTTCTTGCGGGTACGATCGAATCTGATCTGGCCGGGCTTCGCATCCTGGTAGACTGCGCCAACGGCGCTGCCAGCACCACGGCGCCGGAGCTTTTTGGCCGATTCCGGGCCCACACGGAATTTATCCATCGTGATCCGGATGGGATCAATATCAACAACGGTTGTGGATCTACCCATCTGGAAGGGCTGCAGCAGGCGGTGAAGGAGGGGGGCTTCCAGATCGGAGTCGCTTTTGACGGCGATGCAGACCGCTGCTTGCTGGTGGATGAGACAGGGGCTGTGATCGATGGGGATAAGGTACTGGCTGTCTGCGCTTTGGATATGAAAAGGAGCGGAAGGCTGCGGGGCAACACACTGGTTGCCACCGTCATGAGCAATTTGGGCCTCCATGAGTTTTGCCGTGAAAATGGAATCGATCTCGTTTGCACTGGGGTAGGGGACCGAAACGTGCTGGAGGAAATGCTGCGGCATGATTACCGAATCGGAGGAGAGCAGTCCGGCCACACGATTTTTACGGAACTGGAAACCACCGGAGACGGAGAGGTAACAGCTCTGCAGTTTTTACAGGTGCTTGCGCAAAGCGGGGAACCGGCCAGCGCCTTGGCTGCCTGCTGCCCGACGTATCCACAGGTCCTTATCAATGTGGCAATCCCCCATGGCAGCGAGGTAAAGGAAAAAATTATGGCGTCTGATGCACTGCATGCTGCCATAGAAGCTGAGGAGCGGGCCCTGGCAGGTGCGGGAAGAGTCCTGGTGCGTCCTTCCGGAACAGAGTCGCTGGTACGGGTAATGGTGGAGGCAAAGACGGAAAAAGAGGCACTAATGGTGGCGCAACGCTTGTCGAATTTTGTAAAATCACTAAAAATTTAACACTTTCGCAATAATTCTCTTGACATTTCTGGCATAACAAAGGTATAATGCGATGTATGAAACAGATAAAGTAGAGCCTGATCTGAACAAACTATCCGATGAAGAACTTTGCAGCATGGCCTCTGAAGGAGACCGTATAGCAGAGGAAGTGCTGGTTTCCCGATATTACCGCCTGGTCCGGACTTGCGCCCGTCCCTATTTTTTAGCTGGAGGAGACAGTGAGGATCTGACCCAGGAAGGAATGGTAGGTTTGGTGAAGGCCGTGCGGGAGTATGACTCCAAAAAGGAGGCGTCTTTTCGCACCTTTGCGGAAATTTGCATTCGCAGCCGTCTGTATTCAGTTTTGCGCTCCGCTGCGCGAGACAAGCATCGGGTCTTGAATCAGTCGGTTTCATTAAATGCCTCTGAGTTTAACAGCGACTCCTATCCTCCTAGTACCAATCATTTGACGCAGCGTAGTCCCGAGGATTTTCTCATCGACAGAGAATATGCAGCAACCCTCTTATCCTGTGTCCGGAAGCAATTGTCCGCGTTTGAGGCGGAAATTTTGGGGTACTATTTGGACGGTCTATCTTGCAGGAAAATTGCAGAATCGGTTGGAAGGTCCCCAAAGTCCGTGGATAACGCCGTACAGCGTATTCGGCGTAAGGTGGCGCGGCACATCAATTCCGGCGAATTCAGTCAAGGCTGAAACGCATATATATTTTTCTTTTCGAAGAGAGGGTAACATCATGTACGAAGACAAGACTTTAGTGTGCAAAGAATGCGGCCAGGAGTTCGTGTTTACTGCTGGTGAGCAGGAGTTCTATGCAGAGCGTGGCTTCCAGAACGAGCCCCAGCGCTGCAAGGCCTGCCGCGACGCCCGCAAGAACGCAGCCCGCGGTCCCCGGGAGTACTTCACCGCTGTGTGCGCTGCCTGCGGCGGCGAGGCCAGAGTTCCTTTTGAGCCCAAGTCTGACCGCCCCGTGTATTGCAGCGAGTGCTTTGCGAAGATGCGCGAGCAGGAGAGATAAGTACGTTCCTATAGCTGTCAATTTGTTTCTGCAAAAGGAGGCACCCGGTATTCCGGGGCGCCTCCTTTTTATTTTGCGGAATCTATGGTGACTTTGTCAGATTTTCTATTGAATTCTGCCTTACAATCGGATATAATATCATTGCTGATTTTTGCCCATTGAAAATTGGAGGAACTTTACTATGATTGAAATTACAAAAGATACCATCATTGGCGATATTTTGGATATTGCACCCCACACCGCCCCTATTTTTATGGCTATCGGCATGCACTGCCTGGGCTGCCCCTCTTCCCGGGGAGAGACTGTGGAGGAGGCCTGCATGGTTCACGGTGTGGACTGCGACAAGCTTTTGGCCCTGGTAAACGAAGAGGCCAACAAGCCCCAAGATTGACAACGGCGCAGGGACGCATGTGGGATTCTCCACATGCGTCCCGTTCAACGCAGGAAAATGTGGGGGGAGTCTCTTTTGGAACTGACAGCACGGCTTCAGCAATTAGCCGACTGGGTGCCGCCAGGCGCGCGGCTCGCTGATGTTGGCACTGATCATGCGTATTTGCCTGTGTGGCTATTGCTGCATGGGCGTGTGGTCCATGCCATTGCCAGCGACTTGCGAAAAGGGCCTTTGGAAAGGGCGAAAGAGACCGCCCGCCTTTATGGGACAACGGAAATGGAGTGCCGGTTATGCAACGGGCTGGAGGGAATCCTCCCGCAGGAGGTGGACACCATTGTCGTTGCCGGTATGGGGGGCCAGACCATTGCGGAGATCTTAAAATCCGCCCCGTGGGCCAAAGAGGGTAAGCGGACCTTGCTCTTGCAGCCCATGAGCCATGGGGAGGATCTGAGGGCATTCCTCGCAAACAACGGGTATGTGATCGCCCGGGAGGCTCTGGTTTTAGACCGAGGCACGATTTATCCTGTCATGGAGGCCCGGGGAGGAGAGATGGTCCTCAGTTTGGGCCAGATTTACGGAGGGACCGTGCTGACGGGGGACCCGCTGTGGAATCAATATCTTATTGAAAAAATCGTTCGTTATATGCGGGCGATCGGAGGCCTGCAGTACTCTAAGCGGCAGATGGATATGGAGAGGGCCAGTCACCTCCGGGAGATTACGAGGGCCCTGATGGAACGAAGAGAGGAGTGGCGCCGTGCATACGGTTCAGGAGATTGAACAGTCTCTTTATCGTCTGGCTCCCAAGGATGGGGCGATGGACTGGGACAATGTGGGCCATCTGGTGGGAGATCCCGGCGGAAAAGTTTTTAAGGTGATGGTAGCGCTGGATATCACGCAGGATGTAGCGTGTGAGGCGCAGGAAAAAGGGTGCCAGCTCATTGTATCCCATCATCCCATTATTAATTGTAAATGGGGCCCCTTACGGGCAATACGGGCAGATAGCGGACAAGGCCGCTTACTGATGACCCTTTTGCGTCATGATGTGGCAGCCATCTGCATGCATACCAACTTGGATGTTGCCATGGGAGGTGTCAACGATTGCTTGGCAGAGACCTTGAAAATCGTTGACCCTGGGCCCCTGGAGGGGGGCGACGGGCTGTGCAGAGTGGGACATTTGGATCACCCTGTTACCATGGAGGAATTTGTCCCCTTCGTATCAAAGCAGCTGGACTGCAACGGCCTGAGATATGTAGACAGTGGCCGTCCCGTTTACCGTGTAGCGGTGGGGGGAGGCAGCTGTGGTGGATACGCACAGGCGGTGCTGGAAATGGGATGCGATACCTTTGTGACGGCAGATCTTGGGTACCACGCGTTTTTGGACGCCAAAGAAATGGGGCTGAACCTGGTGGATGCCGGCCATTTTCCAACGGAAGACCCTGTCTGTGAAAAGCTGATTTCCTATTTGAAGGCACAGTTTCCAGACCTGACTGTGCTGAAATCTCAAATTCATCGTGAAGCAATTCACTATTACGTTAAAGGAGAATAATCGTCATGTCCGGACATTCTA
Source organism: uncultured Oscillospiraceae bacterium (assembly GCA_944385475.1). Classification (GTDB taxonomy): domain Bacteria; phylum Bacillota; class Clostridia; order Oscillospirales; family Oscillospiraceae; genus Oscillibacter. Next base: position 50,900 of record CALWXJ010000054.1, on the reverse strand, counting down.
AATGGCATAATATTCAAAAAACAAAAGGCGCCGCTGACGCCAAGCGCTCTGCCGCTTTTACAAAGATCGCCCGTGAAATCATTGTGGCGGTGAAAGAAGGCGGTTCCGGAGACCCTAATAATAACTCCCGTTTGGCCACTGTTATCGCAAAGGCCAAGGCGGTGAATATGCCCAACGATAATATCAAGCGTACCATTGATAAAGCGTTGGGTGCCGGCAATACGGAAAATTTTGAGTCTGTCACTTATGAGGGCTATGGGCCCGGCGGTGTGGCTGTGATTGTGGACGCTTTGACAGATAACCGTCAGCGGACTGCTCCGGAGGTGCGCCATGCTTTTGACAAGTGCAATGGCAACCTGGGTGCACAAGGCTGTGTCAGCTGGTCCTTTGATCGTAAGGGCGTCATTATTATTGATAACTCCGAAGGGGAGCTGGATGAAGACACCGTTATGATGGACGCACTGGATGCCGGCGCCGAGGATTTTGGCGCAGATGATGGTGCCCTGGAGATCACTACAGATCCCGACACTTTTAATGATGTAGTGAAGGCACTGGAGAGCAAGGGCTATACATTTGTCAATGCTGATATCGAAATGGTTCCCCAAAACTACATTACCCTTACAGCAGAGGGTGACCTGAAAAATATGCAAAAGCTCATTGATATGCTGGAGGACAGCGACGACGTGCAGAACGTTTGGCACAACTGGGACAACGCGTGATTTGATGAAGGCCTTTCGGGTATTTTGAAAAGGTCTGTGCCAACAGGAAACAGGGAGCCCGGAGAATTCCGGGCTCCCTGTTTTGATGATATGCCCTTAGAAAAAGGCTCCATCTGCGAATTACGCAGATGGAGCCATGTCTTTTGCGAGCAAAACTGTAAGCCGGGTTCTGTATTTGGCAGTCATCTATCTCGACGTACCGTCGCCGATACGCTCAAGCCACCTCTGAGAAGCGGCCGGGCCAGCCTGTTGCTTCCACTCACGGTGTTGCTCCGGATAGAGTTTACAGCGATGGACACTTTCGAGCCATCGGGTGCGCTCTTACCGCACCTTTCCACCCTTACCGCTCCAGAGACCCTGGGGCGGCGGTATCTCTCTGTTGCACTTTTCCTGAAGTCGCCTTCGGCGGGTGTTACCCGTTATCCTTGCCCTATGGAGCCCGGACTTTCCTCATGAACGGCCTTTCGGCCTGTCCACGCGACTGCCTGTTTTCCTCGCGGGTCTTATTGTACCCGATAGGGAGAAAAATGTCAACGGATCCAAAGGACTTCCTTTTTTTGTCCTGCCCTTTTGAAAGTTCCGGCAAACACCTGCGTCTGTGGCGAGATACGGGAAGGCAAATATGCGGGGCCCGGCATGGGATTTGAGCCGGGAGATTTTACCCTTTGCGTTGTATTTTCCCTGGATTTACGGTATAATTCCTTGTAAGAGCGCCGTGACCCCATCGGCATGGGATCAGCCGCCAGCACGTCTGCCCTGTGGGCAAATGAGGAGAGATTATTTTGAGTTTTGCATCCTATATGGCTTCCCTGTCCGGAAAGCGCGTGGCTGTCATAGGAATCGGGATCAGCAACCGTCCTTTGATCGAAGCTCTGCTGGACCACGGCGTGGCAGTGACAGCCTGTGATAAAAAGGAGCGGGAAAAAATCGGGGAATTGGCCGATCACTTAGAAGCGCGTGGCTGCCGTCTTCAGCTGGGGGAAGCATATCTTTCTCATCTCGATGAGGATGTCATTTTTCGCACGCCGGGCATGCGGCCGGATCTTCCGGAGTTAAAAGCGGCTGTAGACCGGGGCAGCGTCCTCACTTCTGAGATGGAGGTATTTTTTGAAGTTTGCCCCTGCCCCATTTGGGGAGTGACTGGCAGCGATGGGAAGACCACTACCACTACGATTCTCGCAGGCCTTTTGCAGGCATCGGGAAAACGGGTACACGTGGGAGGAAATATCGGCCGCCCTCTGCTGGTGGAGGCAGACAGTATCTCCGCTGATGATGTAGCGGTGCTGGAGCTGAGCTCTTTTCAGCTGATGACCATGAAAAAAAGCCCGCACCTGGCCATCGTGACTAATATCAGCCCTAACCATTTGGATGTGCATAAGGATTATCAAGAGTATATTTCCGCAAAGGAAAATATCTTTACACATCAAAAAAAGCAAGATATTGCGATTTTTAATGCGGATAATGATGTGACTTTATCCCAGTCGCTCCGGGCAGCGGGGCATGTCCGGCTCTTTTCCAGGAAACATGCCGTGGAAGACGGGGTCTTCCTTCGGGACGGGGCGGTGATCGCCCGCCGGGACGGAGAGGAGCGAAAGGTGATGGATGTTGCGGACATCCAGCTGCCGGGAGATCACAATGTGGAAAATTATCTTGCAGCCATTGCCGCGGTTGACGGTTTGGTATCAGATGATCAGATCCGCAGTTTTGCCCGTACATTCTCTGGCGTGGAGCATCGGATCGAACTGATCCGGGAGCGCAAGAAAGTGCGTTGGTATAATGACTCCATCGCATCCAGCCCAAGCCGCACCATTGCCGGCCTGCGCTCTTTCCCGGAAAAGGTGATTTTGATTGCTGGAGGAAAGGATAAGGGGATCTCCTACGATGCATTGGGCCCAGTTATCAACGACCATGTAAAGGGCTTGATTCTCTGCGGAGCCACTTCCCGGGTAATCCGGGAGTCTGTGGAAAGAGCTCCCAACTATGCTGGGATTCCGATTTGTGAGGTGGAGGATTATCAGCAGGCGGTAAATCTGGCAGATACCTGGGCACGGCCGGGTGATGTGGTGATTTTATCTCCTGCCAGCACCTCGTTTGACCGCTTCTCCAATTTTATGGAACGGGGAGATACCTTTAAAAAAATTGTCAATGCCCTGCCTTGAGGTTTGAAGAAATAGGCCCAAGCTCCTTCTGCATAGGATGACGGGAGGAGGGAGGCAAAATGGGCCCGAGACTTCTGTATTATACCCGCCGCTGGAACCGTAGAACGGCAGGACGTGCGGCGCTGTTTTTGTTGATGGCGCTGATATTGGCTTTGTTCTTGTATGCTATGGCCCAGCTGCGCCCGCTTTTAAGTCAGTTGGCCGTTACCCGGGTTTCCAATACCGTCAATCAAATCGTGTATACCGCTGTTACAGAGGCGATTGAAAGCGGGGAGATCCGCTATGATGAGCTGGTGAGCTATGAAAAGGACAACAACGGCCAGGTGACGATGGTCCGCAGCAATATGGCGGCTTTCAATCATTTGCAGACAAAGATCCTGAATCTGATCCTGACCCGTATTGGCCAGGTCTCTGCCAAAGAACTCTCCATTCCCATCGGCAGCCTGACGGGGACGCCGCTGCTATCTGGCCGCGGTCCCCGGATCTCTGTGAAGATGGAGTCTGTGGGAACCTCCACAGCGCGGTTTGAAAATGAATTCGAGTCAGCAGGAATCAACCAGACAAAGCACCGTATTATTTTGAATATCGACGTGTCTGTCAGCATTCTTTTGCCGGGATTTACCACCGCCACCAAGGTCTCCAATGCCATCACTGTGGCGGAGACCGTCATTGTAGGGGCGGTACCGGACACCTATACGTATTTCAACACCCCAGAGGACACCTACCTGGAAGACGCCAAAGACTACATTCTCAACAACAGTTAACAGGAGGCAAACATGGATTACCGTGAGGAAATGAAAAAACTGCGGGATTATCTCAATGAGCAGGGATATCTCTACTATGTGATGGATGCTCCGGTGATCCCGGACTATGAATATGACCGGCTGCTTCGGCAGCTGGAGGACTTGGAAGCCGCCCACCCGGAGGAGATCACCCCGGATTCCCCCACCCAACGGGTGGGGGGGCGGATCCTGGAGGGCTTTACACCCTATGCCCATGAGGTGCCCCTGGAGAGTTTGCAGGATGTGTTTGACGGGGAGGAAGTGGCGGAGTTCTGCCAACGTATGGAGCAGGCTCTGCCCCATGGGGTCGCTTATTCTGTAGAGCCCAAGGTAGATGGGCTGTCTGTGGCTCTGGAATACAGAAATGGGGTATTTGTCCGGGGGGCTACCCGGGGAGATGGCCGTGTGGGTGAAGATGTAACGGAAAATCTGCGGACCATCCGCTCCATCCCTATGACTTTGCCGGACAAACTGCCCCGGCTGATTGTCCGGGGGGAGGTATATATGTCCCGGGCGGTTTTTCAGCAGATCAATGATGAACGGGAGGTTCAGGGGCAGCCTCCCCTGGCAAATCCCAGGAACGCCGCCGCTGGTTCTCTGCGGCAGTTAGATCCTAAGATCTGTGCCCAGAGGAGATTGGACATCCAAGTCTTCAACCTTCAGCTATCAGACGGGAAGACCTTCGCCACTCATTCCGAGACGCTGGACTATATGGCCTCTCAGCGCTTCCGGGTGATTCCCCACAAAGTGATGGAAAAAACCGGAGATGTCCAGAAGGAAATCGCCTGGATCAATGAACACCGGGAGGAGTATCCCTTTGACATCGACGGCGCAGTGGTAAAAGTGGACAACCTCTCTGACCGGACGGTGCTGGGCTCCACCGCCAAATTCCCCAAGTGGGCGGTGGCATTCAAATATCCCCCGGAGCGTAAAAGCGCCCAGGTGCTGGATATCGTGGTGCAGGTGGGGCGTACCGGCGTTTTGACCCCGAAGGCGGTGCTGACGCCTGTCCGTCTGGCGGGAACCACCGTTACCAATGCCACGCTTCACAACCAGGACTATATTACGGAAAAAGACATCCGGATCGGGGATACCGTCCTTGTGCAGAAGGCAGGGGAGATCATCCCGGAGATCGTGGAGGTGGATTTCTCCAAGCGCCCGGAGGGGACTTCCCCTTATCTCTTCCCACAGAATTGCCCTGTCTGTGGCGCGCCGGTCCAGCGGGATGAAGACGGCGCGGCGATCCGCTGCACCGGTGCGGAGTGCCCGGCCCAGCTGCTGCGGAATATCACGCATTTCGCCAGCCGGGACGCGATGGATATCGATGGCTGCGGACCTGCGGTGATCCAGCAGCTGATTGACAAAAAACTCATTTCCAACGCAGCGGATCTTTACGCCCTGAAGGCGGAGGATGTGGCAAAACTGGACCGCATGGGAGAAAAGTCAGCAGAAAACCTGATTCGGGCCATTGAGAAATCCCGTGGAAACGATCTTGGGAAATTGCTGTTCGGCCTGGGGATCCGCCAAGTGGGAGAAAAGGCTGCCAAGGTCCTGTCGGCCCATTTTCAGACCATGGACGCACTGCTGTCTGCCACGGAAGAAGAACTGACCCAGATTCCGGATGTGGGAGACGTCACGGCCAAGTGTATCCGAGACTACCTGACCTCTCCCCAGGCGCTGGACCTTATCGGCCGCCTGCGGCAGGCCGGAGTCAACATGAAAAGCACCCTTCAGCAGGTGGATCAGCGTTTTGCCGGGCAGACCTTTGTGCTTACCGGAACACTGGAACAATTTGACCGCAAAACAGCGCAGTCCATGATTGAGGCAAGGGGCGGCAAAGTCGCAGGGTCTGTCTCCAAAAATACCACCTATGTGGTGGCGGGAGAGGCTGCCGGCAGCAAACTGAAAAAGGCTCAGGAATTGCAGATTCCGATTTTAACAGAGGCAGACTTCTCCCGTATGCTGGAGTAAGGGGAGCATTTGAACATGCATTTGATAATCTCACCGGCTAAAAAAATGCGGGTGGACACAGACGGCTTTCCTGCAGCCGCACTGCCGATATTTTTGGATCGAACAGAGGAACTTTTGGGTATCCTGCAGAAAATGTCTCCGGAGGAATTAAAGTCGCTTTGGAAATGCAATGACAAAATCCTGGAACTGAATGTCCAGCGTATCGCGTCTATGGATCTGCGGCAAGGATTGACGCCAGCAATCCTCAGCTATGAGGGGATTCAATATCAGCACATGGCTCCGGGGGTTTTTACCGATGCGGAACTTTCCTATGTCCAGGCACACCTCCGCATTCTCTCAGGCTTTTATGGTATTTTGCGGCCTCTGGACGGTGTGACGCCATATCGGCTGGAGATGCAAGCAAGACTGAAAAATAAAAACGGGGAAAATCTCTATGCATTCTGGGGAAGAGATGTGGCGGATGCACTTTTTCAAGAGACGGATTGTATTTTGAATCTGGCTTCCAAAGAGTACAGCATGTGTATTTCACCCTATCTGCCTTCTGGTTTGCAGATGGTCACCTGTATATTCGGCCAGCGAATCAATGGGAAAGTCATAGAGAAAGGGACCTTTTGCAAAATGGCGCGGGGAGAGATGGTCCGCTTTGCGGCGGAACATTCTGCCAAACGCCCGGAGGACCTTCAGGAATTTTGCGGGATGGGATATGTATTTTCCCCCAGAGATTCTACATCTGAGATCTACACATTTATTCGGGAGGAAGAGAAGGGGAGTCCTTTTGATTTCTGATAAGCGCAAAAGGCGGCATGAGCCCAGCTCATGCCGCCTTAAAAAGGTCCTTTGGGTACAAAGAGTGACTGTTTACACTGTCACTTATCAAATGCGGGGTTCATATAATAAATATTTTTCTGGCCGATTTTATCCTTTGCCAGACGCAGGCCCTCGCCAAAGCGCTGGAAATGGACGATCTCGCGAGCCCGCAGGAATTTAATGACGTTGTTGACGTCCGGATCATCACTCAGACGAAGAATGTTGTCATAAGTCACCCGTGCCTTCTGCTCTGCGGCCAGATCTTCTGTCAGATCTGCAATGACGTCCCCTTTGACGCCGATCCCTGCCGCATTCCACGGGGAGCCGGAGGCTGCGGTGGGATAGACGCCGGTGGTATGGTCCACAAAGTAGGGAGCAAAGCCGGCTTCTTTGATCTGTTCATCCGTGAGATTGCGGGTGAGCTGATGGACAATGGTGCCGATCATTTCCAGATGCCCCAATTCTTCTGTGCCGATGTCAGTCAAAAGCCCCTTTAGCTCCGGGTAAGGCATGGAAAAACGCTGGCTTAAATATCGCAAGGAAGCTCCAAGCTCTCCATCCGGCCCGCCGTACTGGCTGATGATCAAAGCGGCCAATTTGGGATTTGGCGTTGTAATTTTTACGGGATATTGCAGCTTTTTTTCGTAAACAAACATTACTCATTCCCTCCTAAATCCCAGGGCCACGGGTCTTTCAGCCAGGCAAACCCTTCCTCGGGAGTCAGGTCTGTCTGAGTCAAAGGGCCATAGAGCTTTTGATACTTTTCGCGGCCCTCCTGACTCAATCGGATATAGGACCAATAGAGCTGCAAAGCCTCTTTATCCTCTGCGTGGGTTACCAGATAAAGACCCAGTTCATCTACTGCAAAATCAAGGGCCATCAACTCCACCAGGGCGGTGTTTTTTATTTTGGTCTTGGACTGGATGGCCTCCTTGAAGGGAAGATCTAATCCGGGGAATAAGGTGCCGGTCTGCAATGCCTCCATGCGGCTGTACCGCAGGGGATTTTCGCATTGCATGGGAACATAGGGAAACGCCAGCGAGGCACAGGAGGAGGGCAGACTGCCCTCGTCCACGTTACAGCCATTCGCCGGCAAGTTGGGTTTTTCCATAGGAATTACCGCCTCCTTTGAAAAGGAATGGCGCATTGCCAACGCGCCTATGCCATGCTATGCAACGGCGCCCCAAAGGGAGCCTGCCCTTGCATTTACCCCCGAAACACAGTATAATGAGTGCGGATTAAATGGGATTTGTACACCTTTTTTCAGCATATGGGATAAGCCGACAAACATAGGGTTGAGAAGAGGTGTTGCCTGTGATTATTATTTTGAAACGGCGACAATGCGCTGTTGCAGGTGCCGTGGGGTTTTTGCTCTTTTTCAGTTCATTTGCCGCATTGCTTTGGTTCGGACACCGCCCAGAAAGTGTGGAAGCAGCTGCCACCACATATGTCCCAGAGGGCCCCAAATGGGTGATTGACGCCGGCCACGGGGGGGATGACGGGGGTGCGGTTTCTCCGGATGGGACGGTGGAGAGTTCCATCAATCTGGCGATTGTACTTCGCCTTAACGATCTCATGCACTTTGCCGGACAGCAGACGATATTGACGCGAAGCGATGAAAACTCTCTTAGTGATGAGGGGCTTGCCACCATTCGGGAGCGAAAAGTTTCCGACCTTCATAATCGGGTGGACCTTATAAATGCTACGGAAGGAGCCATATTGCTGAGCATCCATCAAAACAGTTTGCCTACCTCTCCCCAGACCCGAGGCGCCCAGGTTTTCTGGAATCAGGAAGCAGGGGCACAGGAGTTGGCACAGGGGATTCAAAACCGCCTAAATGCGGTGGTGAACGCTCCCCAGGAAAAGGAGGCGAGCCCCATGGCAAGCGATGTATATCTGATGGCGAATGCCACAGCGCCTGGGGCGTTGGTAGAGTGTGGCTTTCTTTCCAATGTAGAGGAAACTGCGATGCTGCGCCAGTCAGCTTATCAGACGAAATTGGCCATAACGATCATGTCAGGTGCCTTAGACTGGGCGCGGGGAGAAGAGGAAATTTCATGAAGCAAAAGCAGGGTTTTTATTGTACAGAGTGCGGAAATGAATTGGCTAAATGGGCGGGGAAGTGTCCTGCCTGCGGTTCTTGGAATACTATTATAGAATGCCCCGAGCCTTTAAAAATGGCTCGGGGCAGTGGAAAAAATGCCAATTTTCACGAGACTCGACTCCCACGCCCGATGACAGAACTTGCCCCAGACCAGGAGATCCGCTTTTCCACGGGGATGGGAGAGCTGGACCGTGTTTTGGGCGGTGGAGCTGTACGGGGATCTCTGGTATTGGTGGGGGGTGCTCCGGGAATCGGGAAGTCCACCCTGATGCTGCAGATCTGTGGGAAATTATGTGAATTTTCCAGGGTGCTCTATGTATCAGGGGAAGAGTCCGAACATCAATTAAAACTAAGAGCACAGCGGCTGCAGGTCAACAGCGAAAACCTCTATGTTATTTCTGAAACAAATTTGGACATGCTGATAGAGTCCGTAACGGCACAGAGACCGGAGATTTTGATTGTGGACTCCATACAAACCCTTTATCGGGAAAGCATAGAGTCATTAGCAGGCAGTGTAAGCCAAGTAAAGGAATGTACCTTAACACTTATGCAGTTGGCAAAACGCCAAAATATCACCGTATTTGTTATTGGACACATTAATAAAGAAGGCTCTATCGCCGGTCCGAAAGTCTTGGAGCACATGGTAGATTGTGTGCTATACTTTGAGGGAGATCAGCATACCTCTTACCGCATTTTGCGCGCGGCGAAAAACCGCTTTGGCACCACCAATGAGATTGGTGTATTTGAAATGGGAGACAATGGCCTATCTGAGGTGGAAAACCCCTCTCAGATGCTGCTCTCCGGTCGTCCGGACGGGGTGCCGGGAACTTGTGTTACGTGTGTGATGGAAGGAGCCCGCCCCGTATTGGCAGAGATCCAGGCTCTGGTGGTAAGCAGTGCTGGGGGAAATCCACGACGCACCAGCAATGGGTTTGACTATAATCGCGCGGCCATGCTTTTGGCCGTGCTGGAGAAGCGGGGAGGATTGAAAATTTCAGCGTGTGATGCCTATCTAAATATCATTGGCGGGCTTTCTTTGGATGAGCCGGCAGCTGACCTTGCTGCGGTGATTGCGCTGGCCTCCAGCTATTTGGACCAGCCTGTTCCCAATGATCTGGTGGCCATTGGGGAAGTGGGCTTGACGGGGGAGCTTCGCACGGTTAACCATTTAAAGCAGCGTATTCTGGAAGCACATCGGCTGGGCTTTCACCGCTGTGTCATTCCGGCAGGGAGCAAGGCGCCGGATCTCCGCCCTGTTTCCGGGCTGGAGGGGATGGAACTGGTACAAGCGCACAATATCGGTGAGGCGATTCGAGAGTCTCTGCACAAGAGGGCTTAGCGTGCAAACAAGCCCCGCCAAGAGAGGGGAGGCCGGCACAAAGGGCGGCATCCAAAGAACAAACACCATCTGTTTGATAGACACAGGGGAATTTGCAGTCGGATTTGGACAAGCAATCACATCCATTTCTTTATGAAAAGCCTTGGGCTGTCTGTTGGTAGAATGGTCTGCATTCAACATTTTATGCGATTATGTGATCATATATCTGCTGGATCCCAATACTACGGGGATCCGGCTTATAAAGCTTAAGAGGAGAAGGTTTTGGAGAGAGGAGGTTTACAGGCACACATTTAATTGAACAAAATAAAAATTTTGTTCAATTAAGGGGGGGGGTAAACACTCTTTACTGTGTGCATGACGGCAATATGACAGATTATTTGACCCAGGCCCCTAAGATTCTGCGGGATTTCTTGTCTTATCATGAAAACATCAAAGCGCATTCCAAGCGTACTGTGGATGAGTATTTTCTGGACTTGAGAAATTTTTTCCGTTACATCAAGCAAGTTCGGGATCCATCTCTTCGGGACAAGCCTTTTTCTGAAATTGATATTTTAGATGTGGATCTGGCGTTTGTATCTTCTATTACCTTAACGGATATCTATGGATACATGACTTATCTCAGCCGGGACCGCATTCAAAACCAAAATAGCCGTCATTCAGACTATGGCTTGAATGCTGCCTCCCGGGCGCGGAAAATTGCCGCAATCCGTTCTTTTTATCATTATCTAACGAATAAGGCACATTTGCTCGCTGAAAATCCTGTCAAAGATCTGGACTCCCCAAAATTACAAAAGACTCTTCCCAAATATTTGACATTGGACGAAAGCATTCATCTTTTGGAGTCTGTGGATGGCAATCATCAGGCGCGGGATTACTGTATTTTGACACTTTTTTTAAACTGCGGATTGCGAATTTCAGAGTTAGTTGGGTTAAACCTCAACGATGTTCATGAAGATACGATTCGTGTTTTGGGAAAAGGCGGAAAAACGCGAATTCTCTATTTAAATGAAGCCTGTCAGGCGGCACTGCAGGCATATTTGAAAGTTCGACGTCCCATTACCGGCCGGGATGCGCAGGCACTGTTTTTATCCTCCCGAAATGAGCGGATCAGCCGGTCTTCGGTTCATGCAATGGTGAAAAAAAGGCTTTTGCAGGCAGGATTGGACAGCACGCAGTACTCCTCTCACAAACTGCGGCACACCGCGGCTACCCTGATGCTGCAAAATGGTGTGGATGTCCGCGCAGTGCAGGAGGTTTTAGGGCATGACCACCTGAATACAACGGAAATTTATACGCATATTGATAATGATGCTCTGCGGGTTGCCGCAAAGGCAAACCCCTTGTCAAAGGTTCAATATAAGAAGCAAAATGGAAAATAGAATCAGGGGCGATATGGAGAACCCAGATCGCCCCTGATCTTTATAAATACCATTAAGGAAGAAATCCTGGCAGATTTGCAGGTCATGCCAATTCCGGTCCTTTGGAAATAGCAACTTTCAACAGCACTGGTGTTATCAGCGCAGAGGCAATGATGCTCAGTACGATAGCGGGAAGAATCACCGGATCGATCATCCCCGCGGAGATCCCCTTTTGCGCTACCATCAAAGCCACTTCGCTGCGTGCCACCATACCAATTCCAACGACCAGCGCCTGATGATTTCCCATGCCGCACAGTTTCCCGCCAAGTCCGCAGCCAATAATTTTAGAGATAACTGCTGCCAGTACCAGCAACAGTGCAAAAACCAAAATCTCAGAGTTCATGGTGGTCAGATCTGTTTTCATGCCTACGCTGGCAAAAAATACGGGGGTAAAAATCATATAAGAAGTGACAGTAAATTTTTTGGCCACGAATTGTCTGGATTTTGTGACGTTGCAAAGAATCAATCCTGCAAAATAGGCACCCGTGATATCCGCTACCCCAAAGAGTGTCTCAGCGCAGTAAGACATCAGCAAGCAGAACGCCAGGGCCCATACTGCCACTCGGCGGCTGTGCCAGTGCTCTTCAGAAACATACAAAAATGCCTTTCGGATAATGAATCCCACCACCAGGGAAAACAGGAAGAACAAGGCGATGCGCACCAGGACCAACAAGGGATTGTCCCCCCCTGAGCTCAGACCGCTGAGGATTGACAAAACAATGATACCTAAAATATCATCAATCAGCGCGGCGCTGAGCAGAGTGGTGCCCGTCTTCGTTTTTAATTTTCCCATCTCGTTCAGGGTTTCTACTGTGATAGAAACGGAAGTGGCAGAAAATACGGAGCCCACAAAGGCTGCTTTGAGCACATTATAAAAGGTAAACCCATCCTCAAAAAACAGAAAGTACAGTCCTCCGCACAGGAAGAGCGGAACGACCACACCGGCGGTAGCGATGGTCAGCGCCTGGACACCGGTGCGCTTTACCTCCTCCAGATCCGTGTCGATGCCGGCTGTAAACATCAACATAATCACGCCGATTTCCGCTGTTTTCACAAGGAAGTCTGTGCTTTGCAGTACGCCGAAGCCGCTGGGGCCCAAAATAATGCCTGCCAGCAGCGCCCCCACCACTTGGGGCATATGGATTTTTTCCGTTACCAGGCCAAGTACCTTCGTCGATAAGAGGATCAGTGCCAGTAACAGTAAATAGGTATAAGATTCCATTGGGCCGTCATCTCATCCTTTCCCTCAAACGATTGATTAGAACCCCTTGATTATAGGCATTTTTTCCATCGGTGTCAAAGGGAAAATTCCAAAGAATGCCTTAATTTACATGTTCACGCCAAAAAAGGCAGGCTGTAGCTCCGTTTTTCAAAACGGAGCCACAATTCCTTCATACCTGCCCCCTGTAAACGTCTGACTGCCCCCCTGCTTATTTTTTCAGGAAATCAGACCAATTCCAGCTGATCATGCCAATGGTATATTGCGGAATGGTTCCAAGTCGCCAGAAAGAAAGCCCGGTGACGCCCAAAAGTCTGGCAGTCTGCACCTCCTGCGCAACACTTCGAGCGTCCTGATACCAGAGGAAATAGCGGTTTCCGTCATCTGCTGTATAGATGGCATAGGACTGCTGATAGGTGCTGGACCAGCCTGTGACAGTATCATTTTGTGCAAGCCGTTTTGCCACAGTGTCATTTGAAAGATATACAGGTTCCCCAGAGAGCAAGTTGTTGTTTTCATCGATCTGCCAGGCTACATTTTTGCAAGAAATGCCCAGTACCAACTTGTCGGAGCATTGTAAACCCTCTGCTTCCTTTGCGATCGTCTGCAAAAACCAGTATACCTGATCCAAGGGGACGGTGGCAGCGGTTTGATAGTATTGGGTGCCGATAAATTGACTGAGATCCCGGGTCTCATAGTCATAGGCCATCAAAATCATTTTGTCTGCAAAAGCAAGGATGTCCTCATAGTCGTATCCATCATAATAGCTCCCCGTCGTAAGAGTCGACGGAACACAGACGTAAAGAGATTTTCCCATGTCATGTACTTCAGAGGCAAGCAACTGCAAAAATGCGTTAAAATTATCCTTCTGAGTTGACCGCAGCCCCTCAAAATCAATTGTGACTCCATCATAGGGGTTTTTGCCCACAGTATCATAGGAAGCCGTCAATTCCTTTATGATTTCTTCCACCGCCTGGGCCCGTCCGCTTTGGGAGGCCAAGAGGTCTTTCAGCTCTTCCCCATCCATAAATACGCTGAGATGTAAGGATGTGCCATTGCCGTCCAGGGTCTCTACCACTTCTTCATAACCAGTGGGAATCGCATACTCATTTCCCTCGGAACTGGTGGTTTTCAAAAAAGCTGTATTTCCATCCCAGGTCATCCGGCTCCAGCCGGCGCTGACGGTATCCATCCCCCCTGCTAAGTTAAGCTGACTGTACGAGGAGATCGCATAAAAGCCGTGAATAAAATCGGTTTTTTGATTAATTTTTTCATAAATCCGCACCAACATAGCAGCGGCCTGCGCCCGGGTGGCAGTTTGCTGGGGACTGAATGTCGTGGCAGAGGTTCCCTTTGTCATGCCGATGTTATAGGCGATGGAGATATATCCCGCCCGCTCATTCACATCAGTAAACGGGATAGTCTCCTGCCGTTCTGACAAAACGGCAGCACTTTTCAGTCCCAGAGCCCGAACCAGCATCTCTGCCATTTCTCCACGGGTAATGGGATCATTGGGACGAAATGGCTGATCATCGTCAATGACATCCCGCCTCACCGCTTCCTCAATGGCAGAAAGGTAAGTTTGAGACAGCGTGTCTGGGACCTCCACAGCCTTGGGAATAAGCCACATGGCGACATGGGCATCGGAACTTGCAGACCAGCCGAACATCCGGTCCAGGACTGTGACAAACTGTACTCGGGTCATGGAATCCCCATAGCCGAACGTGCTGGAGCTGTAACCGCTCATAAGGCCATAGTCCACGGCTTTCTCTACTTCCTCAGCCAAAGCACTCCCAGACGGGACATCCGTGTAGGCGCTTACTGGGCAGATCAGAAGAGAACTCAACAAGGCTGATGATAAGAGTATGGCAAATATTTTTTTCATGGATTCCACCCTCTTTTGTGTGATGGAATCATCTTATCACCCAGCAAGGGAAAAGTATGAATAAATCATGAATTTGCTGCAGAGAGCTGCGGACGGAATACGCCAGTGATATGCAAAAAGCGAATGTCCTGAAATTGATAAGTGGACAACGGGCGATAGTCGGAGTCATAGCTGTGAGCGGCCACCAGTGTATTTTGCAAGGTAGGGATTCTTCCTGTGGCGATTACTACGGGAGAATGCTGGTACGTCCCATCACCGGTGAAAGAAAGTTGTATGATATCCCCCGGGAGAAGGTCTGCCAAGGTGGCAGCCTTCGCCACAGGCCCCACAGACTCCTCTTCCCGGGTAAGAAAATTCCACAGGTAAGGTACGCCTGTCCAGGCCGGTGCCTTTTGATTGCTGTCTAAATAGTACCACCCATATGTGGGGGTAAAATTCATGATTCCGGAACCTGCAAAAATACATTGAGAGGCAAAGTTCGTGCAATCACCTCCCAGTTCTTCGTAGTCGTAAAAGGCGGGGTTTCGGCCATATGCCCAGCGATGGGCATATGCCACGGCGGCCCGGCGATTATAGTTTTCTAAACGAAGCATATGCGTTCCTCCTTTCCCCCCAACATATGTAAGGAGGAAAAGATTTGCCCCCATATAAAGCAAGAGAGCATGTCAACATACATGCTCTCTTGTTCTTTCAGTTATTTTAAAGGGGGAAAAATCAGATTTTGTGGTCACATCCCAGAACATCCACGATTTTATGCGCTACCATATCGTGGATCGCCTGCCTGCCGGGCTTGAGATATTGACGGGGATCAAAGTCAGCGGGGTGCAGCGCCAAATACTCCCGGACGCTGGCAGTCATGGCCAGACGGAGATCAGAGTCGATGTTGATCTTACAAACGGCCATGGAGGCGGCCTTTCTCAGCTGATCCTCCGGCACGCCAATGGCGCCGGGCATGTTGCCGCCATACTGGTTGATCTTAGAGACAAATTCCTGGGGCACAGAAGATGCCCCGTGCAAAACAATGGGGAACTTGGGCAGACGGCGGGAGACCTCCTCCAAAACGTCAAAGCGAAGCTGAGGCTTGGTTCCGGGTTTGAACTTATAGGCGCCATGGCTGGTGCCAATGGCAATTGCCAGGGAATCGCAGCCCGTGCGGGAGACGAATTCCTCCACTTCTTCCGGGTGCGTATAGGAGGATTCTTCGGCAGAAACCTTCACGTCATCCTCGATGCCGGCCAAGGTACCCAGCTCTGCTTCCACTACAACGCCGCGGTCATGGGCATACTCCACTACCTGGCGGGTAAGGGCGATATTTTCCTCAAAGGGCTTGGAACTGGCGTCGATCATGACGGAGGTGAACCCGCCGTCGATACAGCTCTTGCAGGTCTCAAAACTGTCTCCGTGATCCAGATGCAGGCAGATGGGAAGCCCCGTCTCCTCCACTGCGGCCTCTACCAGTTTCATCAAATACGTATGGTTTGCGTAGGCTCTGGCTCCCTTGGAGACCTGAAGGATCAGCGGGGCCTCCAGGTCCCGGGCGGCTTCTGTAATGCCCTGCACGATTTCCATGTTGTTGACGTTGAATGCGCCAATGGCATATCCGCCATCATATGCTTTTTGAAACATTTTTGTACTTGTAACCAGCGGCATATGGTATCATCTCCTGAAAAATAGAATTCTTTTTAGGAAAAAACCGGGCTTTTCCCTGGAAAAGACCGGGTATCCATGAAGCCCGAACTTCTTCCCGAAAATGGGCCAAAGTCCTGTGCCCCAGTACCATGATAGCATAGAAAAAATAGATTGCAAGTATTTACAATCCATTTTTGCGATGATATGATGAAGATATCAAACAAGAGGAGGCTGCTGCAATGGAATTGAAAGGGGCATGTATCGTCGGGCAGTCCGGCGGTCCTACTTCTGTAATCAACGCCAGCGTTTACGGTGTGATCCACACCGCATTGAAAAACCCGAATATTACCCGCGTCTTGGGTGCAGAGCACGGGATCAAGGGCGTGCTGAATGACCGCCTGTTTGATATGGGACAAGAGGACCCCAATGAACTGGCTCTTTTGAAATATACCCCCTCCTCTGCCTTGGGATCTTGCCGCTATAAAATGGCGGATCCGGACGTGGATGAGACGGATTATAAGCGCATTTTGGAAATCTTTCAGAAATACAACGTGCGTTATTTCTTCTACAACGGCGGAAACGACTCCATGGATACCTGCAACAAAATCAGCAAGTACATGCAGCGGGTAGGATATGATTGCCGGGTCATGGGGGTGCCGAAAACCATTGACAATGACCTCTACGGAACAGATCACTGCCCTGGCTATGGCTCTGCCGCAAAATACATCGCCACCTCTTGTATGGAAGTTTATCAAGATGCCCGGGTCTACGATACCGGCATGGTCTGCATCATTGAAATTATGGGCCGGCACGCAGGCTGGCTGGCGGGCGCTGCCGCGCTGGCCACCGCCTATGGTGCCGGGCCTGATCTTGTATATTTGCCGGAGGTGGATTTCGATATGGACCAGTTCCTGGCAGACGTGGAGCGGATCTACAAGGAGCGGGGCAACTGTATGGTGGCTGTCTCTGAGGGAATCCACTATGCAGACGGCTCTTTTGTCTCGGAAGCCAAGACCTCTGCAACAGATGGTTTTGGCCACGCGCAGCTGGGCGGACTTGCGGCTATGCTGGCCCAGATCGTGAAGGAAAAGCTGGGTGTAAAAGTCCGGGGAATCGAGCTGAGCCTTCTGCAAAGATGCGGCGCGCATCTGGCCTCTGAGACAGATATTGAGGAGGCTTTCATGGCCGGCAAGGCTGCCGTGGAAAATGCTGCCGCTGGCATCAGCGATAAGATGGTGGGCTTTGAGCGGGCCTATGAGGGCGGTCACTATATCTGCCGGACCAGGCTTTTGAATCTGACGGATGTAGCCAATACAGAAAAGAAGGTGCCCTTGGATTGGATCAATGAAAACCACAATGGAGTTAAGCAGCCGTTTATCGATTATGTGTTGCCTTTGATTCAAGGAGAGCCCTGCCTTCCAAAGGAAGACTCCCTGCCCCGGTTTGCAAGGCTCAAAAAAGTACTGACAAAGTAAAACCCTTTACACAGTAGGAGAAAAGACAGCCGACGCGGATCCGCTTCGGCTGTCTTTATTGAATTTATTTATTTTTTTGATAAATAGTCCAGAGGCCTTCCATCAGTAAGTATTTATCATAAACAATGGGATTATGGCAGTGCTTTATAATGACTGCGGCATTTCCACCTGTGGCCACCACGGAGACGGGGCTTCTCAGTTCCTCCCGAATACGGTCGATAATCCCATCGATCATACTGGCTGTCCCATAGATGATTCCAGAGCGCATACACTCCTCTGTAGTCTTTCCAATGAGGGACTTGGGGGGCTGTAAAGAGATGTCCGGCAGCTGCGCCGCCCGCTGAGAAAGAGCGTCCAAAGACACATTCACGCCCGGCAGCAGCAAACCGCCCTCATAATTGCGGCCCCGGTCAATTACCCCGATGGTGGTGGCCGTTCCCATATCCACAGTAATGATGGGCGGGTCAAATTTCTCCAAGGCCGCCACAGCGTTAGCCACGATGTCTCCTCCCACCTGAGTTTGGATGGCCAGACGGATATTCAATCCTGTTTTGACCCCGGGACCCACCACCATGGGGGGCTTTCCCAGCAGACGGGTCAACGCCTTTTCCATCATGAAATTCAAAGGGGGGACGACGCTACACAAAATCGCCCCTGTGACGCGGGAAAAATCACAGTGGTACAGCTGAAAAATATTGAGAAGATCCATACAGATCTGGTCGGCGGTTTTCCGGCTGTCCGTATTTAAAGAGGAAGCGAACATCAATTGACGGCCTTCTTCAAAAAGTCCCATGGACGTTGTGGAGTTCCCCACATCAACCGCTAAGAGCATGCGCCTGCATCTCCCTTCCACACGATAAAATCCTCTTTTATGGTAGCACGGCTTGGAAGCACTTGCAAGAAAGTTTGTTCAGTTTTTTAAATCCAGGAGGGCAAGCGGATGACAAGATGACCGCTTTCTGCTATACTGGTTGTCAACAGGGAAACCTTTGGCCAGTGAGGAAGAGCAAAATGGGGTTTCTCTATGGGACACAGGAAACTGCGCATCTTTACAAACCGGATAAACCATTGGGAAAAGGCCATAGAGCAGATCGGTCACATCAAGCACGAAAAATGATTAGAAAGTGAGAGATGGATTATGATGTACCTTTTGCGGATGGGATCTCCCGTAGGACCTTTGTATATTGTCTCAGACGGGGAGGCCATTACGGGACTTTGGCTGGAAGGGCAAAAATACTTTGCTTCCACACTTCACGACGCCCCTGTGGAAAGCAGGGATCTACCGGTGCTCTGCCAGGCGGAATCTTGGCTGAACGCCTATTTTAAAAAGGCACCTCTCCCCTCTTTGCCCCCTCTGCGTCCGGAAGGAAGCCCCTTTCGGCAGGAGGTATGGAATATGCTCTTGGCAATCCCCTATGGACAGACCACCACCTATGGAGCCATCGCCGCGGCATTAAAGGCCCGCGGAGTAGCTGCGGCGCCACAGGCAGTGGGCGGCGCTGTGGGTCACAACCCTATTTCTATCCTCATTCCCTGTCATCGGGTAGTAGGGGCAAATGGTAGCCTTACTGGATATGCCGGCGGTGTAAAGAAAAAGGCATTTTTGCTGGACCTGGAGGGTGCTGATATGGCATCTTTTTTCGTCCCCAAGCGAGGCAGCGCCCTGTAAAGCGCATCATATCCTTATATTTTCATGATCATATAAAAATCGTCCCACTGTGAATCCACAGCGGGACGATTTTTATACACTGATGGAAGGAGAAGGAAATGGCCACAGGGCGATTCTTTAAAGAATAATGCAGATCAGCCCGCCGCTGCCTTCGTTGATGATACGCTCCAGGGTCTCCCGCAGCTTTTTCCGGGCATCTTCGGGCATGTGCTTGAGTTTTGTCTGCAGGTCCTCGCTAACCAGCTCGTGGAAGCTGCGGCCAAAAATGTTGGACTGCCAGATTTTTCCGGTATCCCCTTCGAATTCCTGAAGAAGATAATTGACCATATCCTCGGACTGCTTTTCGTTTCCAACAATAGGTGAGACAGCGGTTTCAATATCTGCCCGAATCATATGGATACTGGGGGCACTGGCTTTGAGACGCACACCATACCGTCCGCCCTGGCGAATGATCTCCGGTTCTTCCAGCTTCAATTCACTGATTCCAGGCACCACAATGCCATAGCCCTTCTCCCGCACATCTTTGAGGGCCCCGGCCACTTTATCGTATTCCGCTTTTACTGCGGAGAGCTTTGTCAGAAGACTCATCAGATCCCCGTCATCTTCCACTTCAAACCCGGACTGCTCCGAAAGCGTTTGATAAAAAAGCTCTCTGGGCAAACACAGACGGGCAGCGGCTACTCCAGTACCCAGGTCAATGGAGGTGATGGCTGCAGAACTAATATGAGCACTCTCTTTCAAAGAGGCCACCGCCTGCTCCACTTCCCGAATGTGGTGCAATTCTGACATTCCCTGGCGGATTGCCTCATACAGCCCTGCCTTAATGGGATGGTCTGCCGGCAGGGCATCCACCCATGGCGGCAAGAACAGATCCAGCTCCTGCATGGGGAATTCGTACAAAACGGCTTTGAGAATGGTGGTGACATCCTCGTCATTAAGTTCCAGGCAGTTTACCGCCATGCAGTGGACATGGTAGCGGGAGGCGATATCCTTCGCAATAGAGCATGCCCGATCGCCGCTGGGATCTGCAGAGTTTAAAAGAACGATAAAAGGCTTGCCCAGCACCTGCAGTTCCCGGATGACACGCTCTTCTGCTTCCAGATAGTCTTCCCGGGGAATGTCTGAGATAGATCCGTCTGTTGTGACCACGACGCCAATGGTGGCATGCTCTGTGATCACCTTCCGGGTCCCGATCTCTGCCGCTTCTGTCAGGGGAATTTCATGGTCATACCAAGGTGTGGTGACCATCCTGGGGGATTCGTCCTCAAATTGGCCGATGGCACCGTTGACCATATAGCCAACGCAATCGATCAGACGAACAGAGAAGGCGGCTCCCCCTTCTAACTGGATCTGAACGGCCTCTTCCGGGACAAATTTGGGCTCTGCTGTCATGATGGTCCGCCCAGAGCCGCTTTGAGGCAGTTCGTCCCGGGCCCGTTCCTTGCGATAGACGTTGTCAATGTTGGGAATGACCTGCGTTTCCATAAAGCGCTTGATGAAGGTGGATTTCCCTGTTCGTACAGGGCCCACCACCCCGATGTAGATGTCCCCCGCCGTGCGGGTGGCGATGTTTTGATAGATCGAGCTGTTCATAGCAACCTCCATGCGCCAGGGGCGCTGAAATTTATTTGCAGCCGCTCCCGCCGGGGGCTGCCGTCCTCCTTTGCGTCTGCCGCTCCGCGGCCTTGAGTGTGGCTTGGGACGGCAGGGCCAGCGGCTTTGCCCCCGCTCCAAATCATGGTATATCTCTATGAGACAGGGTCAAAAAGTATGACGGCCCGTCTTGCTTTGTACAGAGTGTTAAAAATGGCCCCCAAAATTTCTAATGGTTTATTGATATTATGTATTTACAAATAGATTTTAGTATAGTAAATTGCTAATATGCTAATAAACGAAAGCGATCGGAGGATATATTGAGAAGGAGGAAAAAACAATGAAAAAGTTTCTTGCAATGATGTTTGCTCTGGTGATGATCCTGTCCCTGGCGGCTTGTGGCAACAACAATGATGCCACCACAGATGAAGACGGCAGCAATGACGCTGTTACAGATGAAGGTGGCAGTGAAGATTCTGGAGATTCCGCGGAATCTATGGTTTACGCGGTAGAGGCTGGCTCTGCCGGTGAGGAAGTAGCCAATGAAAACGGCTTTGCCATCAACTCCGTGGGCTCTCAGGCTGACGCCCTGATGGAAGTCCAATCCGGCACCTCTGACGCTGCTATTATTGACTCTTTGATGGCCGGCGCTATGGTGGGCGAAGGAACCAGCTATCCGGATCTGGTGGTCACCGACCAAAAGCTCACGGAAGAGCTGTATGGCGTTGGGTGCCGGAAGGGCAGCGATCTGGCCTCCTACATCAATATGGTCTTTGGCGAGGCGTATGCAGATGGCACCATGATGGACATCGCCACTACTTATGGTGTTCAGGAGGCCCTGATTGAACAGGAGGCTTCTGAATTTACTCCCTCTGAGACCGACAGCGATGTGGCTTATATTCAGGAAAAAGGTACACTGATTGTTGGCATCACGGATTTTGAGCCTATGGACTACCAGGATGAAAACGGCGAGTGGATCGGCTTTGACGCTGACATGGCCAAATTGGTAGCTGAGAAGCTGGGTGTTGAAGTGCAGTTTATTGTCATCGACTGGGACAGCAAGATCATGGAGCTGGATTCCAATAACATCGATGTGGTGTGGAATGGCATGACCCTCACCGATGGTGTCATGGAGTCCATGGAATGCACCAATGCTTACTGCAACAATGCGCAAGTGGTTGTCACGAAATAAAATCTTATCTGACGCAGTATCCAAAGGCGGAGAGCGACAACGCTCTCTGCCTTTGGACGGTTTTCAATATTTCAACAGAGGAGATTGCACGCATGTTTTGGACGGTTACGTTGTCATTGCTCAAAGGGTTTGGGGCCGCTACAGAGCTGTTTTTTCTGACGCTGCTCCTGGGGCTGCCACTGGGTCTTGTGGTGGCATTTGGCTCCATGAGCAAGTTTCAGCCCTTCCGCAGGTGGATTCTATATAGAAAAAAAGCCCCTGGAAAGTTCCTTCAGGCGCTTGCGCAGCTGCGCCCCATCAGTGCACTGACCAACATCATCGTCTGGATCATCCGCGGCACGCCGCTGATGCTGCAGATCATTATCATTTTCTATGGGCCGGGGCTGTGGTTCGACAACAATATTTGGGCGTTTGGAAACGGACGAATGGCAGCCTGCACCCTGGCCTTCGTCATCAATTACGCCTGTTATTTTTCCGTGATCTATCGGGGCGGTATTGAAGGTGTGCCCGTGGGGCAGCGGGAAGCCGGCGAAGTTTTGGGAATGACCAAAAGGCAGATTTTTTTCAAGGTGACGCTGCTGCAAATGGTCAAACGGGTAGTTCCTCCCCTGTCCAATGAGATCATCACCCTGGTGAAGGATACCTCCCTGGCCCGGATCATTGCCATCACAGAGCTGATCAAGGCCGGCGAGGCATACATGAAGAGCAATGGAATCACCTGGCCGCTTTTCTATACGGCTGTTTTTTACCTGATTTTTGTGGGTATTTTGACGCTCCTATTTAACTTCGTTGAGCGTAAGCTCAGCTATTTCCGCTGAGGAGGTGCTGATATGGCGATTTTGGAAGTCCAGAACATTGAAAAACATTTTGGAAGTACAAAGGTTTTAACCGATATCAGCTTTTCCTTGGAAGAGGGGCAGGCTTTGTCCATCATCGGCTCCTCAGGAAGCGGAAAGACCACCCTTCTTCGGTGCCTGAATTTTCTGGAAAAGCCCGATAAGGGCAGGATCTGTGTGCGGGGGAAAGTTCTCTTTGATGCCGGGGATCCCAGTACACAGCTGGAAGGCGAGATCCGCAAGAAGCGCCTCCACTTCGGGTTGGTATTTCAAAGCTTCAATCTCTTCCCTCAGTACACGGCATTGCAGAATATCACATTGGCCAGGGAGCTTCAGGCCCGGGAAAGAGGGGAAACGAAAGCCCAGATCGAGGCTGCCGGTCGGGAATTGCTATCTCAGATGGGCCTTTCAGACCGGGCTGACCATTATCCCCACCAGCTCTCCGGCGGCCAGCAGCAGCGGGTGGCCATTGCCCGTGCCCTGGCCCTGCAGCCGGATATCCTTTGCTTTGACGAGCCCACCTCCGCACTGGATCCGGAGCTGACGGGAGAGGTGCTGCGGGTGATCCGCAACCTTGCCGAAAAGAAGACCACCATGATCATTGTCACCCATGAAATGGCCTTTGCCCGGGATGTGGCCGATCAAGTGATTTTTATGGATGAGGGGATCATTGTGGAGCAGGGCGATCCCCACAAAGTGATCGATCATCCCAAGGAAGATAGAACGCGCCAATTTCTCTCCCGCTATACGGAACGGAACTGATTTCAAAATGAATCTTCTAAAAAAGGGCCGAAGGCGATCGCCTCCGGCCCTTTTCTCATATTAAGCCCTTCTGCGGGGGATCAGCAGCAGCTTCTCTGCGGGAAGCTCGCTTTCGCCTTCAATCTGATTTGCCGCGAGAATGGCCGCAATGGTGGTATTATATTTCTTCGCCAGGTCCCATGCCCGCTCTTGCCGTCCCATACAGCGCAGCACCAGAGATGGTGCGCCGCTGACGTCTTTTGGCGTCTCGTCATTTAAAGTCGCGGAGGTAATGCATACCTTTTTAGACGAAGAGCAGGCCTCCACATGGAAATCCACAGGAAAACGGACTTCTATCCCACGATCTCCCAGAGAGGACTGAACCTCCTCAGAGCAGCGTGCCTCTACCCGAAGTGTACACTCCGGCGGGAATTCCGCCTGGCAGGAAACATCGATACACCGCTCAGCCACAAGGCAGGCCCCTCCCTCATCCAGGTATAATGCCCGGATGGAAATGGAGGTGCGCAGGACTGCATTGTCTCCCTCCCAATTGACGGATACGGCGCCGCAATCTGCGCTGACACAGAGGATGCTCTGTGCCACCACACCGATCTCGATCATTTCCCGCACCATCTGCCTGCGGACACTATGTTCGCAAAAACTTGTAAGGGACAGCGGTTGGGCCTCGTATGTCAAGTCGTAATTTGTAGAGTAGAGGTCACTGAGAATAGTCAGTTCCCGCTCTTCTCTAAGCATAGCAGTCACATGGAAATACAAGGTGACGGCAATGTCCCGCCCTTCGCTGTCATCGCCATCGAGCTGAAGGTCGATCCCCGTCAGTTGAAGGTCCAGATGCAAAGAGGCATCTTCAGCCGATCCATCCAGCTCCATGATTTGAGAAAATGGAAGCTCCCCGCTGGCTGCACAGCTCTGCCCCTCCCCGTCCCGATATAAAAGTCTGAGGTAAAAAAGGCCTTTGAGCAGCAGCTTGCTCCCCACGATCTTTTGCTCTGTCACATTGCTTAAAATACTGGCACTGAGGATCTCTGCCGCCCCCGGGCGTCCCGGAGAGAGATGGAAGTGATCCGTAAATGTAAAATCTTTTTCCACAATCCTGGTGAGCAGATCCACATGCTGTGTTTCCGTTTTTCTCTCTACGCAGAGGGATTCTTCTGCATCCACATCGCCGCAGATTTGCAGCCGGGATTTGCGGTACCCTGTCATATGGGTTGAAAGCTTGCAATGGGTAAAGATCTTCCGGGGATTCAGCATCCGGCTTTCTACCATCTCTAAATCTGTATGGGCCATAAGGCATGTGCATCCTGGCAGGGTATGGCCGTCCCCCTCTGCGGTAAAGGGCATGGCAAAGCGCAGGGCGCGGATTCCGCTTTCTCCTTCCGGAGTGTAAAGCACACTGATGCGGATCGTACCGGATACCTCCGCCTTTCCATCCTGCAGTTCCCGGCTGTGGAGGAACACCATTCCCTCTGTACGGATAATGCGGGCAATGTCTGGGCAATAATCCGGCACGATGGTTTCTGCTGTTTCCTCCTGGGGTACGGTTACCTCTCCTCCAATGCCATAGGCCTCGAGGCATTGTTCCATTAACTTCAGTTCCATTATAGTTCCATCCTTTCCCGGCTGGTTCATGCTCTGTCCCACTGTATGAACCACCGGGTCAGGTTATGCTTTGACTTTAAAGAGTCTGCGCAGAATTCCCCGCAATGCTTTGGGAGATTTCCACACCACGATATTCATAATCCTTCCCCCTTTCTCAGCGCCTGCAGCAGGCGCAGCCACAGGCAATTAATAATGTTGAAACCAAAAACATAAGCATCCCCACCGGGAAAATGGCTGCAATGAGGATACCGGCACCAAGAGCCACTGCAAACAGCCCCAAAAGAAACCGGCCACCTCTGCCGCAAAACATGACTGCACCTCCCTTCCTCTACTCCCAATATATCCCAACAGGCTGTCCGGGGTGAAAAACCGGCCGGATGATTTCATCCGGCCGGTTTTTATTGCGATTTACTTTTCCTGCCACGCCTTCAAAGGCTTTAGCTCCTCATAAAGCCGGAGATAGCTTTGGTGTCGACTGTTTTGCAGATCTCCTTTTTTCAGTGCTTCCAAAACGGCACATCCAGCCTCTTTGGTGTGGCTGCACCCCACAAAACGGCACTGTCCCAAATAGGGCCGAAAATCCACAAAGGTTTCTGCCAGGTGTTGTTTCAGCTCCAGGTTTACCTCCTCTGCATCAAAGGAGGAAAAGCCCGGAGAATCCACCACCTCTGCTCCGCAGCTGAGCCGGTACAGCTCCACATGCCGTGTTGTGTGACGGCCCCGACCAAGAGCTTGGCTCACTTCACCCACCTGTAGGGAAAATCCAGGCTCCAAAGCGTTTAAAATGCTGGATTTCCCAACGCCTGAGTTTCCTGTAAAGGCGGATAGCTTTCCGGAAATAAGAGATCTCAGCTCCTCCAGTCCCTCCCCTGTTTGGGCGCTGATCCGCAATACCGGAAATCCGACGGCACGATAGATTCCATAAAGCTGTTCTGCCGGATCCAAATCACATTTGTTTAAAACCAGGACTACTCCGCACTCCTTCAAAGCAGCGATAGCGGCGACACGGTCAATCAAGTATGGATCGGTTTTGGGGATAGCGGCTGAGGCGATGATGACGAGCTGGTCGATATTGGCTACTGCGGGACGGGAAAATACATTTTTCCGGGGCAAAATTTTTTCTACCACGCCCTGCTCAGGTCCGGCGGACTGCACCTCCACCCGATCCCCCACCAAGGGGGAGATCCCCTCTTTCCGGAACTTCCCCCGGGCACGGCAGGTAAGGATGCTCTCCCCCGTATCAACATAGTAGAAGCCGCTGAGTGCCTTTTGGATCCGTCCCTCCATGCGGTCCCCTCCCCCTCTTAGGAAAATTGAAGCATGTGGGTCTGATTTTGATCCAGCACCCCATCAAAATATACCTTCACCAATTGTGTCCCTGCTCCGGTAAGGGTTACTGTTACCTTTTCATCCGCACAGCTGACAGTTTCGCTGTACTGCGGCTCACTTTCATCCCCCACATATACTTCCACCTTTACGGTGGTACGCCCATCCTGAGGCAACTCATAAAACTCTGTTTGCTGCCCATTAGCCAGTCCGGAGCTGACCTCGAACTTGATCTCATCCCACTCCGTGGCATTGGAATAGGCCGGCAAACTCTGCCAAAGGATCGTTCCGGCGTCCTCTGCGCTGTCTACGATGGTAATATCCTCCGGATTGCAGGTCAGTTTTACCTTGTTAAGCTGCTCCAAGACATCCTCGATTTTCTGACCCACGAACAAAGGCACCACCAGAGGATGCAGTTCTGGCCCCTTGCTTACCACCAAAATGACGGTATCCCCCTTTTTCAAAGGCTCTCCTTCAGCGGGGACGGTGGAAATAATCTGCCCCTCCTCAAGGGTATCGTCGTACTGGGCATATTCCTCAGAGGCGTCAAGCACCAGGTCATATTCCTGGATGAGAGTATTCATGGCACTCTCTGCCTGGGTGACAGTCTGTCCTACCAGATTGATCATGGTGCCGGTTTCTTCTCCCTCGCTTACCCAGACCTCAATCACCAGCTGATTTCCTTTCCGGTAACTATCAGCTTCCGGATCCTGACGGGCAATTTCTCCTGCTTCATATTCGTCACTATAAATACTGCCCATCTCTTTGATCTCAAAGATGCCCTGCACATCGGGGTGGTTTTTTGCGGCCTCCACCGTCATGCCAAGCAAGGAGGGTACCCGGTACTGTTCGGGAGTCGGCTCGTGAAAAGAGCCCAGAATCGTTTGCAGCAGCAACACGGCGATGGCGATGGCCACGACGCCGATAGCGCTGAGGAGGATTACCTGCCGTTTATGCTCCTTTTGAGAGCGCCGCCGGTCCTCTGTGTCATTGCGCTCTTGAACGGCGGCCCGCTCCGGAACGGCTCTCCTGTGGGCGCTGGAAGTACTGCCTCCCCTGGAGGTATCTCCACCGCTCTGGCTGGGACGCAGCAGCATGGTAGGCTCGTCAGATTCATCCGGCCGAACATCAGAAAGGGCAAAGTCCAAATTGAGATCCGGATTTTTGCGAAACCGTTCCAGGTCGGCAATCATGGCATCGGCAGAGGCGTAGCGCCGGTCAATATCCGGCGACATTGCCTTCATGCAGATCAGCTCCAACTGCTCGGGAATGTCAGGGTTAATCTCCCGCGGGGCAAGCGGGATGGAACTGAGATGCTGAATGGCTACGGATACAGCGCTCTCCCCTTCAAAGGGAAGACGTCCGGTCAGCATTTCATACAGAACCACGCCTGCCGAATAGATATCAGAGCGGGGGTCGATCCTGTCTCCCCGGGCTTGCTCCGGAGAAATGTAGTGGACGGAGCCCAGTGCCTCCTGTGTAACGGTCTGAGAGGAATTTTCAAGACAGGCAATGCCAAAGTCAGCAACCTTTACGCTGCCATCCCGCAAAACCATGATATTTTGCGGCTTGATGTCCCGATGGACGATCCCGCGGCTGTGGGCATGACTGAGCCCTCGCATGATCTGCGTGATAAAATGCAGCGATTCCCGCCAGCTCAGCTGCCCGCGCTTTTCCATATACTGCTTGAGGGTAATCCCGTCAATCAGTTCCATCACAATGTACTCCAGGTCACCGCCCTTGGAAACATCATAAACGGACACGATGTTAGGATGAGACAGCTGTGCCACTGCCTGGGACTCCGCGTTGAAACGACGGCGAAAATCGGCATCCTGCGCCAAATCACTTTTAAGGATCTTGACCGCTACCAACCGGTTAAGACGGTGGCATTTGGCCTTATATACCACAGCCATACCGCCGGTGCCGATCCGTTCCAAAATCTCATAGCGGTTATCCAGCATTTTTCCAATATACTGATCCATCTGCTCCCCTCCTTTCTCAGAGCTTCCGCATCAGAACAGCCGTAACATTATCTGATGCGCCCTGCTTTTTGGAAATTTCCAGCAGGCGCTGAAGGCAGGTGTCGGGATTGTCCCCATGGATGACCTCAAAGAGCATTTCCTGATCTGTGACAGTGTTCACCAGGCCGTCTGTGCAAAGCAACAGATAGCTTCCTGTCTCCATGGGGCAAATGTATCCATCGCATTGGGACACGGTATCCGGCCCCAGTGCCCGGGTGATGAGATTGCGGCTTGGGTGGCGGCGGGCTTCTTCTGCAGTGATGTCCCCATGCTCCACCATTGTTTGAACCACGGAATGATCCCGGGTAATTTTGACGATACCCGATTCTGTGATGTAATAGGCACGACTGTCTCCCACATTGGTGATCACTACTCCTTCAGAGTAGGAGACTGCTGAAACCAGCGTAGTGCCCATATTGGCATATTCTTCTGAGGCGTCAGCCGCTTTCTCAATGGCCTGATTGGCCAGAGACACTGCGTGAAACGACACTTTCTCCAACTCTTCAGGGGACATGTTGGGCAACAGCAGCTTCTGAATTTCACAGAGAAATGTATCCACAGCAATGCGGCTGGCAACCTGGCCGCCGGCCACGCCGCCCATCCCATCGCATACCACGCAGATGGTGCTTTTAGAGTCTTCGTGGACAGAGACTCCATAGGCATCTTGATTGTTCTGACGAACAAGGCCTATGTCGGTCATAGCCCAAACTTTCATCATGATGGACTTCCTTCCTTTCCCTCCATCTCTTTGCGGCGCAGCTGGCCACAGGAAGCATCAATATCGCCCCCCAGGCTCCGGCGAACAGTGGCAGTAATCCCGTGGCGTTCCAGGCGCTTTTGAAATGCGCCGACACGCTTTGATGGCTTAAAAGGGCTCTCTACCACATCGTTGAGCGGAATGAGGTTTAAATGCCCCGGCATCCCCCGCAGCTTCTTAGCAATGAGGTCGGCCTGCCAATCGTTGTCATTCACGCCGTCGATCATGGCATATTCAAAGGAGATCCGGCGCCCGGTCTTCTGGAAGTATTCGTGGCAGACATCAAAAAGATCATTGACATCGTAGGCCCGATTGACAGGCATGATTTTGGAGCGGGTCTCACCGTCTGGAGCATGCAGGGAAACAGATAGTGTCAACTGCAGATTCAATTCCGCCAGGCGGCGGATCCCAGGAAGGATCCCGCAGGTGGAAAGTGAAATATGGCGCATTCCGATGTTCATCCCATCGGGATGATTGACCAGCTGCAAAAACCGCAGCACGTTATCCAAATTATCCAGGGGCTCCCCGATCCCCATCAGTACGATGTTGGAAACCGGCAGCTTTGAATCCCGCTGGGTAAACTGAACCTGGTCCAGCATTTCAGATGGCTGCAGATCCCGCACTTTCCCGGCAATGGTGGAGGCGCAGAAAGCGCACCCCATACGGCACCCCACTTGAGAGGAAATGCACACGGTATTGCCGTGGTGGTATTGCATAAGCACCGATTCAATACAATTGCCGTCAGAAAGTCTCCATAAGTATTTCATGGTCCCATCCAGTTGGGAGACTTGCTTTCGCGCCAACTGTGGGATCTGAAGCGGACAATGCTCCTTCAATTTCTCCCGCAGGGCTTTTGGAAGATTTGTCATTTCATCAAAAGAAGTTGCTCCCTGATGCAGCCAGGAAAAAACCTGTTTTCCACGAAAAGCGGGTTCTCCCATATCCTGAAGGGTGCGGGTGACCTCTTCCGGCAACATAGATTTTAAATCAACCATAACGCCTCTCACGATTGCCGTTGCATACAACAAATATAAAATCCGTCTGTATCATGTACTTGGGGCCAGAGCGCCAATTCCCCTGCGACTTCTTCCACAGGAGAAGGAAGGGAAAACGCCTTTTTCACGAAATCAGTATGATCCAGCAAAAATGTATCTGTGATTTGCTGATTCTCCTCCGGCAAAACGGTGCAGGTAGAGTAGATGAGAAGGCCACCTGGGCGGACATACCGAGCAGCGTTTTCCAAAATAGCCGCCTGAATGACCGGAAGGGCAAACAAATCATCCATCCGCTTGTATCGCACATCCGGTTTTTTTCGGATAATCCCAATCCCGGAACAGGGAACGTCTACAAAAACCCGATCGAAGTGGCTCTCCCACTCCTCCCGGAAGAGACGACCATCCGCAGTCTGTGTTTGAATGGAGTGGAGCCCCAGCCGTCTGGCTCCTTCCTGAATTCGGCTCAATTTGTTCTGATGCAAATCACAAGCCAGAATCTCGCCCTTATCCTCCATAGCAATGGCGGCAGAAAAGGACTTTCCCCCGGGGGCTGCGCAGACATCCAGAACACTCTGCCCGGGGTGCAGATCCGCCGCCAAAGAAACGAGGCGCGCTCCGCCGTCTTGTACCATAAATTTCCCAGACTGGAAGGCCGGCAGCGCGGTAAGGTCTCCCGTACCTGATAACTCCAGGCAATCCGGCACCCATCTGTGAGGGTGCACCGTGACTTTGCAGTTTTGCAGCTCCTCTGATAGAGACATGGTATCTGTTTTTAGTAAGTTTACCTGGACAGTCAATGGAGCAATGGTGTTATTGGATTGGAGAAAGGCTTCCGTTTCCTCCGGCCCAAGGATTCGCAGCAATCGTTTTATCAACCATTTAGGATGACTGTATGCAATCGACAGCCGCTTTTCCATATCCTGATCAGGCAGCGGCGGTAACTGCTGCTTATTTTGAGCAATCTTTCGCAGCACCGCATTGACCAATCCCGCCGCCTGCCCCCGACGGGAGGCCTTTGCCAAATTTACCGACTCATTGACAGCAGCACTGTCAGGGACTTTATCCAAAAATAAAATTTGATACGCCCCGATCCGCAGGATATCCGGAAGAGGATGCTGAAGATGATCCAGCTTTTGAGAGCAATAGAAATTTAAATAGTAATCCAACAAAAGCCGGTTTTGCATCACGCCGTACACGATACGACTGCAGAGGGCGGACTCTGCTCCGGAAAGGTGATCCCGCCGCAGCTGCGCTTTTAACGCCGCGTCAGCCCAGGCCCCGTGGACACGGCAGGCAGTCAGTACCTGCAATGCGGTTTCGCGACTTCCCATCAGTCTCTTCCTCTCTGATTTCTTCCAAAGAAAATAAGCACGTACCGTAATAGCTGCAGTACCGACATCAAAAGTGCCGCCACATAAGTCAAGGCCGCAGCCCGCAGTACCTTTCTTGCTCCGTACAGCTCTTCCGTATCCAAAAGGCCCTGCCCATCAATGGCTGCCAATGCTCGGTTGGAAGCGTTGAACTCCACTGGCAAAGTGACCAACTGGAAAAATGTGGTCAGGGAGAAGAGAACAATCCCCACAAAAAACAGGGACTGGTTGTATAGGATCAGACCGATCAGCAGGAGAAAAAAGGACATTCTGGAACCAATCTGGGTGGCGGGGATGATTGCGGTGCGAAGCCGGACCGGTCCATATCCAACGGCGTATTGAACGGCATGTCCCGCCTCGTGACAGGCGACTCCCACCGCCGCGACACTGGCGGCGGCATATACATCCTCAGAGAGATAAATCGTATTGTCCCTGGGATCATAGTGATCCGTCAATCTTCCGCGGCAGGGCCGAATGGCGACATTTCCAACGCCGCTGCCCCGCAAAACTGCCTCCGCCGCCTGAGCGCCAGTCAAGCCGCGCCGATTGGAAACGGCGCTGTATCGACGGAAGTTGCTGCTTACTTGGTATTGGGCCCAAAAAGACAAAATTAATACGGGGATCAGGAGAAGGAAATAGATATTATTGGCTAAAAAATCCCCATATCCCCCATAGTAGTAACCAAAATAAGGCATGGTGACTCCTTTCACATGTTTGCTTTGTTTTCTAAGACCGTCCCATTAAAGCAGTCAAATGCCCCTGTGGTTTAACAGGACGATATCTTGATGGGATGGCCCAAAAGATAGGCCGCCGCAGACATCCGTTTTCCACCTTCTGCCTGGATTTCTGTTAAAAATAAAGTCCGCCCGTCACCGCAAGAGATTTCGATCCCCTCTTTTCCAGCGGAGAGGACGGTTCCCGGGGAACGGTTCGTCTCCCTCCCAGGTTTGGTTTTAAAGACCTTGAGTGTTTGCCCCCCAACCCGTGTGGAGGCACACGGCCAGGGAATCAGGCCGCGAACCTGGCAGTCAATGGCGTGGGCGGGGCGGTTCCAATCAATTGGAGACATTTCCTTGGAAAGCATGGAGGCATATGTGCTCTGTGAGTCATCCTGCGGGATGCAGGGAGCGTGCCCGTTCTCCAGCAGCCCTACGGCCTCCTGCAACACCTCTGCTCCCAGTAGCGCAAGACGCGCGGTAAGAGCCTGCGCATCCTCCTCCGGCTCAATGCAGGTGGATTTTTGCAGAATGATATCCCCTGCATCCAGCTCCTTGGCCATATACATGATGGACACACCTGTTTCCGTCTCTCCGTTGAGGATCGCCCAGTTAATGGGGGCTGCCCCCCGGTATTTTGGCAGTAAAGAGGAGTGAACATTGATGGAGCCGTAAGGGGGAAGCTTTAAAATGTCCTCGGGTAAAATCCGGCCATAAGCCGCCACCACAATCAGCTCCGGTCTCAATTCCTGTACCGTAGCCAGGGCCTGCCCGTCTTTCATGGAAGAGGGCTGAAAAACTGGAATATCTTTTGTTAAAGCATATTCCTTTACAGGAGAAAAGGATAGGCGATGCCCCCTGTTTTTAGGTTTATCCGGCTGCGTAAATACCCCACAGACAGTATGCCCGCTTTCCACCAGAGATTTCAAAGAGGCCACGGCAAATTCAGGCGTTCCCATAAATAGGATTCGCATAGCTTTATTCTGCCTCCTCTTCTTTCTTTAGGTATTCTTCCAGCTCTTCGTCTGTGAGCAGATGATCCACATGTTCGATAAACAGGTGCCCGTCCAAATGTTCGATCTCATGGCAGAATGCACGAGCGGTAAGTCCCTCCCGTTCTATCTCAAACCACTTGCCGTTCCGGTCCTGCGCCTTTACCCGGACAATATTAGGCCTTGTGACGACCCCCCACTGTCCCGGCACACTCAAGCACCCCTCCAGTCCTGTTTGCAGCCCGGTTTGTTCCACGATCTCGGGGTTGATCAGTTCGATGATCTCTTCGCTGTCCATATCCAGCACAATGCACGCCCGGCGCAGAACCCCAACTTGCGGGGCCGCAAGCCCCGCGCCATTGGCCTCCTGAAGTGTTTCAGCCATATCATCCAAAAGCTCATGAAGATGGGGATTAAACTCCACCACTGGGCGACAGACTTTTTCCAGGCAGGGATCTCCCTGGGTCACAATATTTCGAAGTGCCATAAAATAACCTCCTCGCATCCTTAGCTGCAGGGATTGCAGTCTACAAAAATATTCAATCCGCGGTTGGCACTGTCCCCAGCAAAGGCTTTTAGCACATGCCTGATGCAGGAGCGAGTCGCCTTATCATTGCGCCCGATCAAGGTGCAATGGTAACGGTAGCGGTTGTTGACTTTCAGAACAGGCACCGGAGCAGGACCCAAGACCTCTGGGGAAGAGGATGCCATCTCTCTTTCTTCTTGGCAGAGACCCCGCAAGGTATCCCGCAAAGCCGCGGCAGCCCGCAGCACGCGCCCCTCCTCCGTTCCGGAGACCGTAAAGACAAAAAGATCCGCAAAGGGAGGGTATCGTCTTGCCCGGCGCAAACGGATCTCGCTTTCATAAAAGCCTTCGTAATCCTGCCTGGCAGCATATTGGATCACGTCATTGTCCAGTGTGTAGGTTTGGATCACGGCGCGTCCTTTTTTCTCCCCGCGCCCTGCTCTGCCTACCACCTGTGTCAGCAGGCTGAATGTACGTTCTGATGCGCGGTAATGTTCCAAATAGAGGGAGAGATCTGCTGACAAGACCCCTACCAATGTCACGTTTTCGATATCCAGCCCCTTGGCCACCATCTGTGTGCCCAGCAAAATCGGGATCTGATCACGAATAAAGGTTTGCAGCAATTTTTCATGGCCGCCGGCAGTGGTATCTGCGTCCATTCGCAGAATCTTCGTGTCAGGAAACAGGGTGTGCAGCTCCTCCTCTACTTTTTGTGTGCCGATGCCCACATGCTTCAAAATCCCGCCGCACTGCATGCAGCGGTTTACAAACCGCTGGGAATAGCCGCAGTAATGACACATCAGCCGGCCATTTGCCGAATGATAGGTCAAAGCTGTGCTGCACCGTGGGCACTGGGGCACATAGCCGCATTCCCCACAAATCACGTAACGGCTGTTTCCACGGCGGTTGAGCAGAAGAATACTTTGCTCCCCCTTTTGGAGATTTTTTTTGATCTCCTCTTGAAGGATCAAGCTGACGGCTCCGGCGTTGCCGCGGCGCAATTCCTGCCGGAGATCTGCAATCAAAACCTGCGGCAGTTCCTGCTGATTGTATCGGCTTTGCAAGAGCGCGGTGTGATAAATTCCCCGTTTTGCAAAAAAAGCAGTTTCAATGGTAGGTGTGGCAGAGCCCAATACCAACGTGGCACCCTGGCGGGCACAGAGAAATTTTGCCACATCCCGCGTATGATAGCGAGGCGGATTTTCGGAATCATAGCCGCTTTCCTGCTCTTCATCCATAATGATAAGACCCAAACGGGGCAAGGGAGCAAAAATTGCCGAGCGAGTCCCCAAAACCACCTCCACCTCCCCGCGGCGAATGCGTTTCCATTGATCATAGCGCTCGCTCATTCGCAAAGAACTGTGAAGCATTACGACTTTATTGCCAAAGTATGAGGAGAATTTTTCCATCATCTGTGGCGTCAAGACGATTTCCGGCACCAAGACCATGGCGGTCTTTTTTTGAGAAAGTATTTCCTGTACCAATCGAAGATAAACCAAAGTCTTGCCGCTGCCTGTTACACCTTGCAGCAACGTGACACTGGGACCACGGTGCGATAGAATACTCTCTAAGGCTTCTTGTTGTTCATGGTTTAAGACAATCGGCGCGCCCGGCTGCACATGCTCCGGGACTGTAAAACGAAGCTGTTCCTCTTCACTAAAACAAAGCAGCCCGCTTTTTTCCAAACTGCGCAGTGTGGCCATAGAAGCACCTGTAAAATAGTTGATATCCGCTACAGAGGTCCGGCCTGCCGAAGCCAGCAGACGGACAACTTCGTAGCGCATAGGGGCGGATCGCCTGCGGGGTTCCACCACCGCCAAAGCGTCCTCCGCTTCCACAGCCAACTCTGCCATACGACAGGTCTTATCATGGATTTTTCGCCGTGCATCTGTCCGTTTTTCGATGATTCCCGCCTTTTCTAACCCTTTGAGGGTATTCCGCACCTCTGTACCCCATCGCTGGGATAAAGTTCCCTCCTCAGCCTGACCGCCGCAGTCCTGTAAAAATGTTACGACATCTTCTCCCCCGGGAACATGTTGAGCCAATCGGAGTTGTTCTTCCGCTTCCATGGCAGGGGCCAACGACCAGCTTTCTTTGATGTGGTACCAAAGGCCTGCTGGGAGGATCACCTTCACCGCTTCAAAGAAGGTGCAGAAATATCGCTGACGCATCCATAACGCCAGTGCAATGCCGTCCTCATCCAGGACAGGCTCTTGGTCCAGGACGCTCCTCAACTCTTTGAGTCCGGGCGTCTTGGGCCCATGATCAACACTCAGCAAGATTCCCTCTGTGATCCGGTTTCCCCGGCCAAAGGGCACTGTGACCCGGACGCCGGGAAGCGCCTGTTCCAGCATGTTGTCGGGGATCAGATAGTCATAGGGCTTATCAATGGAATAGGGCGCGGCGCTGACCGCAATTTTTCCAATCACAGCGGTCTCCATGCCTCGCCCCTCCTTGCCGTATCAATCTTCCCGAATGGTCAAATCCATATGACTGGCATCCAGCTTTCCTTCTGCTACTTCATTGATGGCCAGTGTCACGGGTTTTTCCTCCAACTGTTCTCCCGTCTCTTCCGCCTGATCGGCAATCTGGCGGGCCCGCCGGGCCACAACATTTACCAGCATATAACGGTTTGGAATATAGCTTGTCAACTTACTGATAGCGGGATACAACATCATAATGCAAGACTTCCTTTCTCACGATATCTTGAAATGCAATAACACGATAGGAATCAATTAAGACGCATCAGCTGCTGGGAGGGGCGGCAATGTTCCGCGGTTATAATGGCGTCCAGTTCTTTTACCGCCTGCTCCACGCAGTCATTGATGACGACATAATCATATGTGTTGGCGGTGAGAATCTCCTCCCTGGCCCGCTGCAGCCGCCTGTGAATCCGCTGGGGATCATCTGTTCCCCGCTGTATGAGTCTGCGCTCCAGCTCCTCCCAGCTGGGGGGAGCCAGGAAGATCCGAACGGTATCGGGGCGTTTCTCCGTGACCTGAAGGGCACCTTGAACCTCAATGTCCAAAATCACATCTTCTCCGCGATCCATTGCTTCATCCACAAAGCGTTTCGGCGTTCCGTAAAAGTTTCCCACATATTCGGCATATTCTAAAAATTCGTCGTGAGAAATCCAATTTTGGAAGGTCTCCTCGTCCAAAAAATGATAGTGGACACCATCTACCTCTCCCGTACGGGGGGAACGTGTCGTGGCAGAAACAGAAAAATACAGCTTGTCTCTTTGCTCCATCAAAGCCTTGAGTACCGTACTCTTCCCAACTCCTGACGGACCTGAAATAATAAAGGTTCTTCCTCTCATGTGGCGATCTCCTCCCCCTCTTCCAGAGCAGTATGAAACCGCTCTGGAGAAAGCGCTGATAAAATCACATGGTCACTGTCCATCACAAAAATTGAGGCGGTTTTTCGCCCATAGGTAGCATCGATCAGCATCCCCCGTTCCCGGCTCTCCTGCACCATGCGTTTGATGGGAGCGGAATCCGGGCTGATGATTGCCACGATTCGCTGGGCAGAAACCAGATTGCCAAATCCAATGTTGATCAGCTTCATGCTTCACTCCACATTCTGGACCTGTTCCCGCATTTTTTCCACCTCTCCTTTTAGGCTTACCACCACTTGTGCGATGGAAACGTCATTGCATTTGGATCCGATGGTATTGGATTCGCGGTTGACTTCCTGGATCAAAAAATCCATTTTCCGGCCCATGGGTTCTTCTGCTTCCAACATGCTCCGCAATTGGGAGACATGGCTGCGAAGGCGGACGGTCTCCTCGTCCACGGCCACTTTATCTGCGTAAATGGCGGCCTCCAGCAATATGCGCTGCGGGTCAATGGAGGAACTTTGCAGCACCTCCTGCATCCGGGTGGCGAGTTTTGCGCGGTATTCAGACACCGTCTCCGGGGAACGTGCTTCCACCTGGGTGGTATAGGATTCAATATGATCCAAGCGATTTGCAATATCCTCCGCCAATTTGCGCCCTTCCACGGTACGCATGGCATTATAGGACTCCAGTGCTTGGTCCAAAACAGCACAAAGGTCCATAGTGATGGTATCCAAGTCCTCATCTGCCTTTGTAACGCTTAGCACATCCGGAAAACGGGAGAGTTGCTCCGGGGAAATCTTCCAGTCCGTGTAGCCGCAAAGCTGCGAAAGCTCTTCCATGGCAGACAGATATTGAAGTGCCAATTCACGGTTCACTGCGACTTTTGAAACATCCGCTGCTGTTGCGTCTACGGTGATGAACACATCCACCTTTCCCCGGGAAACGGATTGCTGTACCCGCTGCTTGACCGCGTCTTCAGCAAATGCGTACATTCGGGGCATCTTAACGGTACAGTCCAGATAGCGGTTATTCACTGAGCGGATCTCCACGGTAATATCCCGTTTATTTCGGATCTCCCTAGCTCGTCCATAACCAGTCATGCTTTTGATCATGGTCTTTCCTCTCTCCCTTGCACTACGAAATCTCAGATACAGCAAAAGCGCATTCCGCCAAGACCGCACCCGTTGCACAGCAAATAGAAGCAGCAAAGACGGCTGCAGAAGTCACCTCCGCACGCCTCCGTGCCATAGGGGGTCCCATCTGGGTGATAGGCGCCCCCGGCGCCGCCATTCATGTATTCCAGAGCCTGCCGATACTCAGGATTGGAGGGGGCCATTTGACAGGCGGTTTCATAATACCGCTGTGCCTCGTCCATCCATCCCCGGCGGAAACAAACGACCCCTCGCAGAAAATTCCACTCCGCATTGTGGTCTGCATAGTTTGCCAGCAGGGCTTCCGCTCTGGAAAGGTCCCCGGTATTGATAGCAATGCGCACCTGCTGCAAAACAGAACTTCCGCTGGCAGACTGCGTACGATAGCTTTGATAGCCCCCGCCATAAGCGCCGCTCTGGCGGCTGCTGTTTCCCGTACTCCGCTCTTTTGTGATTTGTTCGTAGGCCGCATTGATCTCCTTCATTTTTTCCTGGGCCAGATCCGCTAACGGGTTATCATGGTAATTGTCAGGATGGTATTTTCGGGCCAATTCTCTGTATGCCCGTTTAATTTCTTCATCGCTGGCGTTTTCCGGTACGCCCAAGATTTCATAAGGATTGTTCATGTAGTTTCCTCAGCCTTCATTGTTTTCAATTGTATGAATTCTCTTTCTGCGGAGATGGTGAAAAGTTCCATCCAATACGGACTTTCCCACAGCTGGCAGGGTGTTATACAGGGTCTTGCTTAAAATCGGTGTCCAAATCCCAAAATCCCCAAGTTCAAAAGCCGTGGCCATCATATGAATGGAATGGTCCAGGGTAAGCGCAAACGCATGACGGCTTTCTTTTGTCCAATTCCCATCCAAAAGACCATAGCGCGGGATCAAAGGATTATAGCTGCCTCCTGCAAAATCTTTTTTAATATCATCCGCCGCATCGATGAGATACACCCACCGCCCCAGGTGATACAAAAGCTGAAATAAGACTCTGCGTTTGGGACCGTCCGGCAGCTCGTCTGCTGCTGCAGCAAGCAGAATTGCAAATGCATCTGCCGCCGCATCCATGGAAGAAGAACGGGCTTTTTCCAACTGGTGCAATCCTTCAATTTGATTCCGGGCGGCCTCATCAAAAGCAGGGCGCCAGCGCTTTGCTTTTTTATAAGCAGGCCCCAAAATGCCCATGGCCGTGCGGTATTTCACGCCCTGAAGCCAGGCAAGGTCGTCAACCGCGTCCTGTAACTGCCAATAGGCCAAAATCACACTTTCATCAGCCGCCAGCTCCATAGCGCTGCCAGGCAGAAAATATGATCGTTTTCGAATTGGACTTGCATAACAGCGGCTTTGGCGGGATTCATGGGGTGCTTCCCCGGACAGTAAGATGGCCAAATACGTCAAGTCATAATTCAAGATGAACCGGGCTGCCTGACCATATCGTTTTCCAAGCGTATGGCACAGGCCGCAATAGGCCATGGAAAAGGTTTCCCTTTCCTCCTTCGTCATAAGGCCCAAGGGCGGAACCACATAGCCAAACATCGTTAAAACCGGCGCACAATGGTGAAGGAGATCCCTCCGTGGGCCCGAAGCTTGCGGTCATATCGGACGGCCAAGGCGATGCCTGCGAGAAAGCCCGCCACTGCCAAGGCATATTGGATGGATACGCTGGCCTGGAGCAATGCGGGGATCAGATATCCCGCCAAGAAAAATACCACCGGAATCAAATATACCAATGCCACAATCCGGAGAAGTTTCGGAGTATCGCTCTCCACCACGACTTTTTGACCCGGGCGGGCCCCAATGGGGT
Organism: uncultured Oscillospiraceae bacterium; assembly: GCA_944385475.1. Lineage (GTDB taxonomy): Bacteria > Bacillota > Clostridia > Oscillospirales > Oscillospiraceae > Oscillibacter. The sequence goes on along the minus strand of CALWXJ010000054.1, from coordinate 10,748 downwards.
TTCGCGCCTTGGCCTGCACAGCCACGCCTGAGACGCCGCAGCCCGCGCACTCTTCACAATCATGGCCGCAGGCAGACTTTCTGGGCACAGAGATGATCGCATGGGTATCATCGATCCATTTTTCAACTGTAGCAATCTGTGTCATATGCCTGCCTCCGTACCATCAAGTGGGGCCCCTGACTCCTCTTCCTCAGATTCGTTTGTAATGCGCACACGGATCTGATAACTCCCAGAAATTCCCACATCTTGTCCGGATCTCAGCTGCACCGTGGCAGGAATTGTATAGGTCCCTTCCGCCCCTGCGTAATCTGTCAGATCCACCACCAGGCTCAGCTGTTCGCCGCTGATGGCCGCCACATCATCTGCAGAGCCAAAGATGGAGACAGTGACCTGTTCTGTTAAAAGCTCAATATTTTTCCCATCCGGGCGATTGGTGAAGGAGATGTTGGAGGTGGAGATCTGGGAGACGCTGCGCTCCGGGAATGCAATCTCCAACGTGGCGCGGGTGACCCCGCTGAGGTTTTCACAGCCACTGGGAATGATGATGGAATAGCTGTGGGAGGAAACTTCGTTGCCTACGTTCAAAAGGCTGAAGGTATCCAAAACGATGCTGTCCACATCATTGAGTACCGAGGCGTCTCCAGAAACAGTAATGGTTTTGGGCTGGATATCCCAGACCATATCTTCCAGCCGGGCGCCGGGGGCCTCAATAAAGTCCATCACCAGGGGGAGCTCCTTGGTCACATAAATCGGCAATGTCACTTCAATCGTCTCCGCCTGGGCGTGGATCCGATTGTTTTCAATCAGCTGGTCATTGCTGTCATAGAGTTCATAGGGCAGCTCCGCATGAATCGTCTCCTTGGCGTCTGTGCCGATATCCAGATTGACCTTGGCATAGCTGACAGAAGCGAGGTCCTCCGACTGCCCCAGGATCTCCAGGGTCTCCATGGACATCTGCAGCTGGCCCGCGGAGTATCCTTCCGCCACATTTCCAATGACTTCACAGCGCAGCTCCACGTTTTTGCGGTTAAGCTCCCCAATATTGATAGATGCTTTTTCACTGCTGTATTCGTTGATGCGGATACCGGAGGTAAACCGACGGTCTGTAAAGCTGGTTTGCAAAGTGACAGTCTGCCGCCCGGCACTGGTGATATAGGAAAGATCTGCCGTCACCCGAATTTTTGTCCGGTCAAGGCTTGTCACCAGGCGGCGAGTGCCCTCAAAGGTAATATCCACTGTGGCATCTGTGCCGCTGTCTTCCCCTTCCACCAGCATCAGGCCCCGGTCGGCAAGGGTGGTATCTTTTCCTATATATTCAATTGGGATATCTGTTATGGTGACAGAGGCGGTTTCATTGTTGGCCTCATCCACATAAAACCAAATGCCCATTGCCACAGCAATGGCCAACACCATGTATAAAATTTTTCGCTTGTCGATTTTTCTTTCATGCATCATTGTCTTCGCCTCCATTCCCCTTGGGCCGCAGCAAAGACAGCAGGCTGAACTTCTGCTTGTCCGCCTCATCAACCTCCTGCGGAAGCAATTCGTTCCGCAGGATATTTTCCAACGTCTCCGGCTTGAGATGGCGCTTCAGCATTCCGCCTATCGTCACCGAAATGGAGCCGGTCTCCTCTGAGACGATCACCACTACCGCATCGGAATTCTCACTCATGCCGATACCGGCCCGATGCCGCATCCCGAGATCCCGGGAGAGATTGATGTTCTTACTTAAGGGCAGCATGCACCCGGCGCCCATGATACGTCCCTTCCGGACAATCACGGCGCCATCATGCATTGGTGCCTTTACAAAGAAAATATTTTTAAGGAGCTCACTGGAAACCGCGGCATCCAAGACGGTCCCGCTTCGGATAATATCATCCAGCAAGATTTCCCGCTCGTATACGATCAAAGCGCCTGTGCGGCTTTGGGACATCTCCGTACAGGCTAGCACCGTCTGGCGGATGGCCTGTTCCATGGCGCTGGCTGTTTCCGTGTGAATAAAGAAGGCTGTGAACCGGCGGCTCCCCACCTTCTCCAATACTTTGCGCAGTTCCGGCTGAAATAGGATAATCAAAGCCAGAACGCCCCACTCCACCATTCGACTGAGCAGATAATAGATGCCGTTTAAATGGAAGAGATAAGACGCCACCAATACCCCTAAAAAGATAAAAAGGCCTTTGAGCAGGCTGGCAGCCTTGGTGCTTTGCACCAAAGTGAAAACCTTATAGAGGACAAACGCCATGATGCCGATATCTAATACGTCTGTCAGTTGAATGGTCAATAGATATCGGCCGATCCAAGCGGTCAATTCCGCAAAATTTGTATTCATTTAGACGTCATCATCCCTTTCAGGCATTCGTACTTTGCATTATATAAAAAATCAGTGGAAAATTCAAGGTAAACCAAGGAAAAATTCACGGACTATTCAGATTTGCTCAAGAGAATCGACTCTGTGATCCGCAGGAATTTTCGAACTTCCTGGGTAGTATTAAAAGCGGAAAAGCTGATCCGCACTGTCCCGGTAGCAAGGCTTCCCGCCGTTTGATGGGCAAGCGGCGCGCAATGAAGTCCCGCTCGTACTGCAATACCCTGTCTGGCAAGCGCCTCCCCCAGTTCCTCTACGTCCCACTCTTCCTGGGTGAAGGAGAGCACTCCGCTTTGTGCGCCCTTGTTGCCGTTAGAAAAAACGTGGACCCCCGGCAGTGCGGATAGGCCGGAGGCGGCCAGAGACACCAAGATCCTCTCCTGGTGGTCAATTGCCTCGATCCCCTTTTTCCGGAGAAATCGAACACCTGCCAGCAGCCCGCAGATCCCGGGCATATTGTGCGTTCCAGCCTCCAGAGCGTCTGGGAGAAAATCCGGCATTTCCTGCTGAAGAGACTGACTTCCTGTGCCACCCTGCATCAGGGGAATTGGCTGGACATCCCCGCAGAGAAGAACCCCCGTTCCCTGGGGGCCATAGAGGCCCTTATGCCCCGGCATGGCAATAAAAGCCGCTCCCATCGCTTCCATATCAATGGGTAGGATTCCCGCTGATTGTGAGGCATCCACGATAAAGGGCACGTTGCGTTCCCGGCAGAGCTTTGCGATCTCCTCTATGGGTTGAATAAAGCCAAATACATTGGACACATGGCAGCAAATCACGGCAGCTGTCCCGGGAACTACCAGACGTTGGTACGATGCCAAAACCTCCTCTGGAGAAAAAAGCGGGGCAGCAGCTACATGGATTTCCGCCCCCAAGGCATGCAGGGGACGCGTAACAGCATTGTGCTCATATCCCGAGATCACCACGCGCCCCCCTGGCGCCACCAGCGTCTTGATAGCGATGTTCAGGGCGTGGGTTGCGTTGTGGGTAAAAACCACCCGCTCTGGATTTTGCGCGTGGAAAAGCTCTGCCAGCTCTTCCCGACAAGTAAGTGCTGCCTCCGCCGCCCGCATGGCGGCGGGATGCCCTCCCCGCCCAGGAGAACTCATGGTGTGAAGAGCCTCTTCCATGGCCTTTGCCACAGCAGGAGGCTTTTGGAACGTGGTGGCGGCACTGTCAAAATAGATCAAAACCTCACCTCCTGGTAGACGCCCTTCCCAAACAAATATACCTGGACAGGATCCAGCCCTGCCCGATGCAGGACCTTCAGCGCCTCAGAAAGATCCGATACAGAAATTCTGATTGCATAAGCACACCCCATGGTGGTCAGATCTCGGGGTGCCCGAAAAATTTGGCTGCGAATACCAGCTCGGCTCAACGTACGTTGTGTGCGCTGCGCATAAGTTACGGACCGAGCAAGGATCAGATAGTAGTCCATAGACACTCCTCCTCTCTGCCCATTCTATGCCGCATCTTTTTGACGTGCCTTTTCATAAAAAAGAGGACGTGCCGGCACGTCCTCTTTTCCCTTCTCTTTATGAGAATTTCTCGATCAGGGCAACGGCATGGGCGGCCATTCCCGTCCCATCCCCTGTAAACCCCAGTCCTTCCTCCGTGGTGGCCTTCACATTCACATTTTCCCCAGGTATCCCCAGGGCAAGTGCGATCTTCCCCTCCATCTCCTCCCGATAAGGAGCAATTTTAGGAGCCTGTGCCAGTAAGGTAGCATCAATATTTACCACCTTATACCCCTTTTGAAAGAGCATTTTACCCACGGTCTTCAACAGTTTGATGCTGTCTGCCCCGGTATAAGAGGGGTCTGTATCCGGGAAAAGCCGGCCAATATCTCCAAGATGGGCAGCTCCGCACAAAGCGTCCATCACCGCATGGGACAGGACGTCCGCATCGGAGTGCCCCAAAAGTCCCATCTCCCACGGAATTTCCACACCCCCTAAAATAAGCTTCCTGCCTGGGGACAGACGGTGCACATCGTATCCGTGGCCAACCCGCAAAGATGTCATACTTGCTCCTCCTGCCACTGCAAAAGTGCCTGTGCCAATACAAGGTCCGCCGGCGTAGTGATCTTTAAATTAGTCTCTTCGCCCTCTATAAGATAAACAGTCTTTCCAAGCCGCTCCACAGCGCTGCAGTCATCTGTGATCTCCAATTGCTGGTCCAGCGCCGACTGAAGCGCCGCCTTCAAAAGATCCGCGGCAAAAACCTGGGGCGTCTGTACAGCCCGCAGGCAACTGCGCTGGAGCGTCTGCATCACTGCCCCATCCTGATCCACTTCCTTAATGGTATCCTTTATCAAAATCGCCGGGGCGGCAGCGCCGCACTGCTCTGCCGCAGCAACCACTGCATCTACCAACTGCGGCGTAGTCAAAGGGCGAGCACCGTCCTGCACCGCCAGAAGATCTGTGTCAGCGGGGGCTTCCATAGCGGCAAGCAGTACAGAGTGAAGCCGGTTTTCTCCGCCGCGAATGACCTTGATGCATTTGCTGATCCCATAAGTACGGCATAGTTCGGACACGGCCACGATATCTTCTTCCCGCGTGGCCACAATAATCTCGTCTACCCGTTGAGAAAGCTGCAGTGCTGTCAAAGACCGCACCAGCACAGGTACACCGTCCACAAGTTCCATCAGTTTATTGACGCCCCCCATCCGCTGGGAATTTCCCGCAGCGGCCACCAGAGCGGTGCAGCGGGGGCGATTGGATTCCCGGATCTTTTTAAAAAAAGAAAACATGTCCATCCCCTCCGGCATGTAAATTCAAGTTGTCCCTTAGAATTTTAATTTATTATAGCGGCAAATATGCTGCTTTACAAGATTAGATTGCCGGATAGCTGCCGCAGAGGAAAAAAGCGGCAGGCATGATTGCCTGCCGCTTAAAAATAGCCAATTTTTCTTATGCTTCCTCAGAGTCAACAACAGGGCTCTCCTCCGCCGCAGGAGCGGTGAGCAATGCCCGGATGGACAAGGAGATCTTCTTCTTTTCCTCGTCAATGGCTGTGATCTTGACCTTCACCATCTGGCCCTCAGAGAGCACATCCTCGGGCTTTTCCACCCGATGATCCGCAATCTGGGAGATGTGAATCAGACCATCCACGCCGGGAACAACCTCAGCGAAAGCGCCGAAGTCCATCAGCTTTACGATCCGGACCTCCGCCACATCTCCCACGGCATACTTGCTCATAAACACTTCCCAGGGATTGATGCTGCGGTCCTTAACGCCCAGAGAGATCTTGCGCTTTTCGGGATCGAAGGAAATGACATACACATCCAGCGTATCGCCCACCTTGCACACCTCAGCAGGAGTCTTGATGCGGCTCCAGCTCAGCTCGGAGATGTGGACCATACCATCCACACCGCCAATATCCACAAACACGCCATAGCTGGTCATGGACTTTACGGTGCCGGTGTAGTGCTTGCCCACTTCGATATTGGCCCAGACCTCTTCCTGGGCAGCCTTGCGGGCCTCGTCAGTAACAGAGCGGATAGAGCCCACCACACGACGGCGGGCACGATTGACCTCTGTGATCCGAAGCTGGACCTTCTGCTTTACCATCGCAGACAAATCAGCGCCGCGGGGCTGACCGCTTTGAGAAGCGGGGACAAACACCCGCACGCCCTTGACGGAGACGACGATGCCGCCCTTGTTTTCCTCAGTGACAATGCCCTCCAGAACCGTCTTTTCCTCAACAGCCTTTTCAATATTTTCCCAGATCTTTCCGGCATCCAGGCGCTTTTTAGACAGCTCCGCATAGCCCTCTACATCATTGACCCGAACCACATAGGTCTCGATTTCATCGCCGACCTTCACAATATCTTCAGGCTTTGCGTTGGGATCATCGCTGAGTTCGTTCAGCTTGATATAGGTATTATACTGGGGATTGGCCAGGTCGACCAATACCTCAGTGGCAGTGATCTTTGTCACGACGCCCTTGACTTTGTCGCCGTTATGTAAGCTGGACTCGTAGTTGGGCAGTAATTCCTCGAAGGACTCCTCTTTGCCTTCGGCCGCTTTGATTTCTTCACTCATCGTCGTATATACCTCCTTAATGATGCACGCAGGTGTTGACGCGCCGGCAGTAAGACCGGCAACGCCACAGCCCCGGAAAGACTCTGCTGAAAGCTCGTCCGCCAACTCAATACATAAGACGCGGGAGCAGGCCTTTCGGCAAATTTCCGCCAGATGCTGTGTGTTGGCGCTTTTTCGGTCGCCAACCACCACCATCACGTCTACCTTGGCAGCGATTGCGGCCGCCTCCGTCTGACGATTACGCGTAGCATTACATATTGTATCAAAGATTTCTGCATTTGTACACTCTTTTTTTATGATTTTGCAAGAAGTTTCAAAAAGTTCACGAATGCAGGTAGTCTGCGCCACGACGCTCACAGGGATATCCCGACGGGAGGGATCTTCCCGGTACCAGGCCTCTACCGCCGCCGGTCCCTCCAAGACCACTGCCCGGGAGGCCCAGCTGGCAACGCCCACCACCTCTGGATGGTGCGGCTCTCCGATGATTATGGGCAGACGCCCCTCTTCCTGCGCCTGTGCCACGATCTTTTGGATCCGGCAAACATTGGGACAGGTGGCATTGACACAGGTCACTCCCCGGTCTTCCAAGGTGTTTAGGATGCTCTTTACTTCACCGTGGGAACGGATGATCACGGTATCGCCCGCTCCAAGCGATTCCGGGGTGCTGACCTTCCGCACCCCTCTGCGGGCGAGATCCTCCACCACATGGCTATTGTGGATCAGATCCCCCAACATATAGCAAGTGCCTGTTTCCGCCGCTGCCTTTTCCGCCAGTTCCACCGCCCGACGCACGCCGTAGCAAAACCCCGCGCTCTTGGCCAAAATTACTTGCACAGAGGAGCCCCCCCTATCTGCTGCCCTCCCAGGGCATATGCCTGGCGCAAAATTTCATCCGCAGCTTTTTGCATCTCCTCCGCAGTCCCATGGCGTCCGGTGATCACCGGCTCATAGGGGGTGCCGAAAATGACCCGGGTGCGGTGAAAGGGCCGTTTTTCTCCATCCATAAATACTGGGACCATCTGTGCGCCTGTGCGCACACCGATCATTGCAACGCCCGCCTTTGCATGAGCGGGAAGCCCATCCACGCTTCCGATGCCATTTCTGATAACCGTCCCCTCCGGAAAAATCAAGAGATTGTCTCCTGCCTTAATCGCCTGAATGGCTGTTTTTACAGACTGGATGTCTGTATTGCCGCGGCTGACTGGAAAAGCCCCCACGCGAGGCAAAACCCAGGACAAGAGCCGGTTTCGGAACAGCTCTTCCTTGGCCATGATATGAAGGCGGTAATTCACTGGAAGGATCAGCGCCAAAATTACGGGATCCCAGTTGCTGGAATGATTGGGGCACAGAAGGACCCGGCTTCTGGGCAAATTTTCCATTCCCTCAACACGAACAGGATGGAGAATGCGGGTAATCAGCCCGGCAACGTAATAGGCTGCCACAAACAGTGGGCCCAGCGGCTTCATCTCTCTTTGATCTTCTTGCGTATGATACACAACAGTGCCTCCTCGCTCTGCTGAAAATCCAGCTTAGTCGTATCCAGAAGGACTGCGTCTTCCGCCTGACGCAGCGGCGCAGCTGCCCGATGGGTATCATTCCAGTCCCGTTGACGAATATCTTCCAAGACCTTCTCATAAGGCTCCGGAGTTCCCCGCTGTTCCAACTCCACCATCCTCCGGTGGGCCCGGACCTCCGGCGTGGCAGTCAGGAAAATCTTTACCTGGGCATCTGGCAAGACCACCGTACCAATGTCTCGGCCATCCATGACTACATGATGTTCCCGCGCCAGGGCTCGTTGCATTTCCAAAAGGTGAACCCGAACCGCCGGATGGGCAGAAACAGCGGAAGCATACATGGAGATCTCCGGCAAGCGGATCTTCGCTGTAACATCTTCGCCGTTGAGCAGCATGTGCTGCAAACCATCTTCCTCATAGCGCATGGAAACAGAGATCTCCGGCAAGGCGGACACAACCGCCTCTGGGTCGCGGGGATCTAAGTGCTTGGAAAATACATAATAACCAATGGTGCGGTAAATAGCGCCGGTATCGACATAGAGATAGCCCAACTTCCTGGAAATGCTGCGGGCCAGTGTGCTCTTTCCGGCACCGGAGGGGCCATCAATGGCAATGCTGATGGTATTACTCAATCCGTCTCTACTCCTTTTCTTCTTTCGTTGTTCTCTGCAGCCGCCTGACCGGCCAAACGGCCGGTCGCCCAGGCGATCTGTAAGTTGAATCCACCGGTATATGCGTCTACATCAATCATTTCACCCGCAAAGTATAATCCCTTTACAATTTTTGATTCCATTGTTTTTGGGTTGATCTCAGAGATTTTTATTCCCCCAGATGTCACAATGGCAGTCTCCACAGGCATAGGAGCGAGAATTTTTACCGGCCAGTGTTTAAAAAGGTGCAGCAATTGCCGGCGCTCTTCCCGGGTGATGTCGTGGACCTTTTTGTGGGGGTCAATTTTAGAGGCAGAGACCATGGGTGTAATGAATTTTTTAGGAAGGAGGTCATGCAAAGCGTTGGAAAAATCGTAATTGGCATACCGTTCAAAATCCGACAGCAGTCTTTTATCCAGACTCTCCTCATCCAGAGCGGGTTTCAAATCGATTTCCAAGCTATAGGACTTTTGATCAAAAGCACGCATATGGGCGGAGGCGGACAGAATCAAAGGTCCGCTTACACCGAAATGGGTAAACAGCATCTCCCCAAAGTCTGTGTAGATCTTTTTCCCGTTTTCAAAGACATTCACTCGTATATTTTTTAGACTTAATCCCTGGAGCGCTTCACATCCAGCGGCGCGTAAAGGGACTAAAGATCCCCGCAGAGGCGTTATGGTATGCCCGCAATCCTGTGCCAGGCGATAGCCATCTCCCGTGGAACCGGTGGCGGGATAGCTGATGCCCCCGGTAGCCAAAATCACCGCATCTGCCGCAATAGACTGTTCCTGGGTATTGACGCCCCAGATTAAACTATCATGCACCAGTAATTTTGTACAGCGCTGCCGAAGAAGGCAGACCTTTTGCTGTTTTAGGCGGCGCTCTAAAGCAGCGCTGACATCAAATGCCCGATCGCTGACAGGAAATACTCGGTTTCCTCTTTCCGTTTTCAAAGGGACGCCCAATTTTTCAAAAAAAACCATGGCATCCCTACCATCAAAATGGGAAAAGGCGCTGTACAAAAACTTCCCATTTTGGGGGATATTAGCCATCAAGGTGGCCATATCGGCATCATTCGTGAGATTGCACCGGCCTTTTCCCGTGATGTTCAGCTTTTTTCCCAGCCGCTCATTGGGCTCCAAAAGGGTTACGTCCGCTTCCCGCTCTGCAGCGCAGATCGCGGCCATCATCCCGGCGGCGCCGCCGCCTACCACGATCACCTGTTTATTCGTCATCGGTATTTCCAAAGATGTCATACTGGTTCCAAATGCTCTCCAGCTCATTAAACGTTCGGGACACATCGCCGCCCATCCGGTGTGTCAAAGCCACCAGCAACGCATTGATCAGGGAGAGAGGCGCCACCATGGAGTCCACGAAGGAGATCATCTCACAAGGAGCCAGGAGCGCGGCGGAGGCCACCTGATATACGGGGGATGTGGCGTTGTCTGTAAGGGCAATAATATCGGCCCCCCGGTCTTTGGCAAATTTTGCCGTGTTGATGGTTACACGGGAATACCGGGGAAAACTGATGGCGATGAGGGCATCTCCGGGGCCAATATGGAGCATCTGCTCAAAAATCTCTCCTCCGGCGGTGGATTGTACCAGTGTCACATTTTCAAAAAGCAAATGCAGATAAAAGTTTAAATATCCCGCCACGAAAAAGGAGGACCGAACGCCTAAGATGTAGATATGGCGGGCTTTCATCAGGTGATCCACCACTTTTTCAAATTCTGACCGGTCCGCTTTATCCACCACTTCCCTGAGCTTTTCCATGTCAGACTGCAAAACAGCTCCCAGAAGGTCTTGCCCGGAGAAGAGATTCCCCGCCGCCTGAATCCTCTGTGTGGAGGTCAAACGGCTGCGGATCATCTCCTGCAGGGCTTTTTGCATGCTGGGATAGCCGTCATACCCCAGTTCAAAGGCAAATCGAACCACCGTGGATTCACTGACTTCTGCTATTTTTCCCAACTTACTGGCAGTCATAAAAGCAGCTTTGTCATAATTTTCCAAAATATACCGGGCAATACGCTTTTGTCCCTTGGAAAACTCGTTCATATTGTGCTCAATAGTATGGAGAATATTTTTTGCCATGGGAACGCCTCCGTTTCAAAGGGCGATTTCTTCTGCACTTCCCGCACATTTTATCACAACCGAGGCCGGATGAAAATGTTTTTTT
>CALWXJ010000053.1 GCA_944385475.1 uncultured Oscillospiraceae bacterium | reverse complement strand
GATGAAGGAGCAGCGCCTGCACTTAAACGACGACGCTTACACCATCAGCGGCGGCAGTTTGTACGTAGATGCCCGGGAAGAGGGCTATGACCTGGGCAGCCGGGAGAGCGCCGCCCTTTTGGCGGCGATCGGCGCGGACCTGGAGGCGGGCACCTGGGGCAACTACGACTGGTTTGACCAGAGCAACGACGGGGCCTATGCCCTGGGCCTGGACCTGCAGTTCACCTATTTCGTGGAGGAGCGGGGGGAGAGCTATGAGTCCCGGAACTGGATCACCGTGGCGGTGTGGCCGGACATGGTGAGCACCGTGGCGTGCCTGCAGGAGCTGGGCCTGGTGACGGAGGAGGACCTCATCACCTATGAGGACCTCTATGCCCAGGAGGAGGCCCAGCGGGAGGAGGCCTGGCAGGACACCATGGCCATGGAGACCGCCCCGGACACCTCCGTCAGCAGCTATGTATACACATACTGACACCATGGGCCCTGGCGCGACGAAACCCTGTCCCCGGGTGCGGCCCCGGGTGCGCCGCCGGAGACGGCGGCTGCGCAAGACCGCGGTAGTAGTGGTCCTGGCGGCGGCGGTGACGGCGCTGGTGGCGCATCTTCTCCCCCGGGGCCTGCCGGGGGAGGATGTGGCGGTGCCGGGGTACGTGGAGGAGGATCTGCTGCCCCTCAACCCCTGGTCCCGCCCCGGCACGCCCCTGAAGAAGATCCGGGGGGTGGTGATCCACTATGTGGGCAACCCCGCCACCTCCGCCCAGGCCAACCGCAATTATTTTACCTCCCTGTCCTCTGGGGAGGAGGGGACCTACGCCTCCAGCCACTTCATCGTGGGGCTGGAGGGGGAGGTGATCCAGTGCGTCCCCCTGACGGAGGTGGCCTATGCCTCCAACTCCCGCAACGACGACACCATCTCCATCGAGGTGTGCCATGGCGATGAGACGGGGGAGTTCTCCCCCGTCACCTATGAGCGGGTGGTGGAGCTGACGGCCTGGCTTTGCAGCACCTTCCATCTAAAGGCGGAGGAGGACGTCATCCGCCACTACGACGTCTCCGGCAAGATCTGCCCGAAATACTATGTGGACCATCCGGAGGCCTGGCAGGCGTTTTTGGAGGATGTGGCCGCCGGGGCGGAGGCCCTGGAGGAGTCGTAAAAAAATTTTTTTCAAAAATATGAAACAAAACCCCCCGCTTGATCGTCTTAAGAGAAGAGAGGTAAAAGATCCAGTGAAAGGAGCCTTTTCCATGGAGAAAACGATGACGGCGGAAACGGTGTGGCGCGTTTGGGTGGATACCCGGCGGCGTCTGGTGTCCTTCCATGAGGAAGAGGGCTGCCAGCTCATTGAGTTTTATAACCGGGATATGTTCCTGCGGTGCGTGGATGAGTACACCGGCAAACAATACCGCTATCAGTGACGAAAAAAACAGGACGCCTAAAGGGCGTCCTGTTTTGTTTTGGAGGCGGCGGGGGGAAGGGGATCGTCGGTAAGGCCCAGAAGATAGTCGGTGCTGGTGCGGTAAAACCGGGCCAGGGCAATGAGGGCGGTGCTGGGGATGTCCAGCGCCCCGCTCTCATAGCGGGAATACGTGGCCTGGGACACGTGCAGCACCCCCGCCAGGGCTGTCTGGTTCAGCCCCCGGTCCTCCCGCAGGTCCCGCAGTCTCCGGTACATGGCGCCGCCTCCTCTCTCCCCATGGGAAAATTATAGGATATGCGAAAATTGCATGTTGCATTTTATGCAATAATCGCATAAAATAGAGGCAAAACCGCAAAAAACGGGGAGGGGATTATGGAGGAGCAGGTGTGGCGGGTGTAGGTGGACGTGGAAAAGCGCATCGTCTCCTTCCACCCGGAGCCGGGGTGGCAGGTGGTGGAGTTTCGCAGCCGGGAGATGTTTTTGCGCTGCGTGGACGAATACGCCCGGCGGCAGTTCCGGTATCAGTAGGGCGGGGAGGACCGCGCCCCCGGAAAGGGGCTCCGCCCGCCCCCATCAGAGGAAAAAATCCCCCGCCCAGATGGGCGGGGGTCCTTTTCATCTTTGGCGGAAAGGGGCAGGGGAGGTCTGTCCGGCGGCCCTCAGTCCCAGCGGCTGTCCCGGTCCCGGCCCAGGATGGCGCCGGTGACGGCGTCGATCTCATAGTCGTACTCGGTGCTGCCGCTGTAGAACTCCACCTCGTACTGGGCCCGGCCGTCGTCCCAGTCCAGCTGGGCCCGCATCCCGGCGGCGGAGGAGGCGCTGACGCCGGCGTCCTGCAGGGCGATGGACTTGGCCTTCTCCGTGCCGATATAGGAAGCGGAGGAGGTGGAGGTGGTGGGCACGGTGAAGTTCTCCACATCCCGGTCGGCGCTGAGGATGGCGCCGGTGAGGGCGTCGATCTCATAGTCGTACTCGGTGTTGCCGCTGTAGAACTCCACCTCGTACTCCGCCCGGCCGTCGTCCCAGTCCAGCTGGGCCCGGAGGAACACGGCGGCAGAGGCGCTGACGCCGGCGTCCTGCAGGGCGATGGACTTGGCCTTCTCCGCGCCGATATAGGAAGCGGAGGAGGTGCTGCTCCCCTGGGAGGCGGAGCGGTCGGCAGTGGTGAGGACCACCGTCCGGGTGGCGGAGTCAAACTGGACGTCCATGCCCATCATTTCGCTGATGGCCCGGACGGGGACATAGGTGGTGCCGTTGTACAAGAAGACGTCCACCTCTTTGCCGCTGGCGTCCCGGGGGGTGAAGGTGGCGCCGTTGAGGGTGATGGAAATGCCGTCTTCCACATCGATGTTGCGGCGGGAGGCAGCGGAGGCGGTGGCGCACAGGGCGGTCACCAGCACCGCCAGCAGCAGCCCGGAGCCGAAGCCCTTGAAGAAATTGGTCTTTTTCATATGCGTTCTCCTTTTTATCATTTTCATGGTAACAAATTCGCGCATGGGGGGCGGCAGCGCTTTTCCGCCCGCCTTGTTCTATCCCATTAACGTCCTTTGAGGGGCGTTTATCGCACCGGGGGAAAAATTTTTTCTTTTCCGGAAAAAATTTCCCCCAAAGGGCCTCCCCGGGGGATTTTTCCCGCAAAGCGGTTGACAAACGGGGAATTCGTGATATGATGAGCTGGAATATGGAAATTGGCGTGGATAAGGACGAGTACCCCCCTGGAACCGCAAAGAGAGCCGCCGCTACGGTGCGAGGCGGCCGGGGACGCGGGGAGAAAATCACCTTGGAGCCTCCTGCTGAAAGACGACGCGAGTAGGCGTGGACGTGTGACGGGCGTTATTCCGTCGGCCCGTGGAGGCGGGCTGTGAGGGGCCGCGCCCCGGAAGGGGGCGGCAGGAAGAGTGGTACCGCAGAGTGTTTTTGGCGCTTTGTCTCTTGAAAAGAGACAAGGCGCCTTTTCATTTTTCCGGAGGTGAGGAAGATGCGCTGTCCCCAGTGCGGACGGGAAATGGAGCCTGGGTGGGTATACTGCGGGGGAAGGACCCTGTTTACCCCGGGGAGGAAGAAGGCCTCTGCTCTGCGGGGGCAGCGGGACATCCCCATCAAGGACTGGAGTCTTGACCGCAACGTGGCGGCGGAGCGGTGTGAGGTATGCCAGGTGACGGTGCTGCTGCCGGGAAAGAACGCTTCCCCCCGTATTTGAGCCCGGCGCAGGCGCCGGGACAGGCAAGATGTCGGCTTACCATATGATTTATGATTTTAGATAAGGAGAGAACGAGCGTGGATTACAACAAGACCATCAATCTGCCCAAAACCGACTTCCCCATGCGGGCGGGACTGCCCAAGCGGGAGCCGGAGATGCTCCGCCGCTGGCAGGAGCAGGACGTGTACGGAGAGCTTTTGAAGAAGAACGAGGGCAAGCCCCTCTTTAACCTCCACGACGGCCCTCCGTTTAGTAACGGCGCGCTGCACATGGGCCACGCCCTGAACAAGGCCATCAAGGACTTCATCACCCGCTCCTATGCCATGCGGGGCTACTACACCCCCTATATCCCCGGCTGGGACAACCACGGCATGCCCATTGAGTCCGCCATCATCAAGCAGAACAAGCTGGACCGCAAGAAGATGAGCGTGCCGGAGTTCCGCTCCGCCTGCCACGACTTCGCCCGGCACTATATGGACGTCCAGAGCGAGGGCTTCCAGCGCATGGGCGTCATCGGCGACTGGGCCCACCCCTACGCCACCATGAACCCCGGCTTTGAGGCCCAGGAGGTGAAGGTCTTCGGGGAGATGTACAAAAAGGGCTATATCTACAAAGGCCTCAAGCCCGTGTACTGGTGCCCCAAGGACGAGACCGCCCTGGCGGAGGCGGAGATCGAGTATCAGGACGATCCCTGCACCACCGTGTATGTGAAGTTCCCCATGCACGACGACTGCGGCAAGCTCCCGGGGTACGATCAAAGCAAGCTCTTCTTCGTGATCTGGACCACCACCATCTGGACCCTGCCGGGGAACCTGGGCATCACCCTCCACCCCCGGGAGAACTATGCCGTGGTGAAGGCCCCCAATGGGGAGTATTATATCATGGCCGAGGCCCTGGTGGACAAGGTGATGAAGCTGGGGGGCTTTGACACCTGGGAGATCGCCGAGACCCATACCGGCGACTTCTTTGAGAACATGCTGGCCGACCACCCCTTCCTGCCCAAGACCTCCCGGCTGCTGCTGGCGGAGTATGTCACCATGGACTCCGGTACCGGCTGCGTCCACACCGCCCCGGGCTTCGGCGCCGACGACTATGAGACCTGCCGCCGCTACGGCATGGACATGGTGGTGCCGGTGGACGACCAGGGCCGCCACACCGACTACGCCGGCAAGTATGCCGGCATGAAGACCGAGGAGTCTAACCCCGTCATCCTGAACGATATGAAGGAGAGCGGCATGCTCTTTGCCAGCGAGGACATCGTCCACTCCTATCCCCACTGCTGGCGGTGCAAGGGCCCCATCATCTTCCGGGCCACCCCCCAGTGGTTCTGCTCCGTGGAGTCCTTCAAGGACGAGGCCTGCGCCGCCTGCGATGATGTGCGCTGGGTGCCGGAGTGGGGCATCGACCGGATGAAGTCCATGGTGCGGGAGCGCACCGACTGGTGCATCTCCCGCCAGCGCCGCTGGGGATTGCCCATCCCTGTTGTCTACTGCAAGGACTGCGGCAAGCCCATCTGCACCGACGAGACCATCGCCGCCATCTCCGCCCTCTTTGAGAAGGAGGGCTCCAACGCCTGGTTTGAAAAGACGGCGGAGGAGATCCTGCCGGTGGGCTTTGCCTGCCCCCACTGCGGGTCCAAATCCGGCTTTGAAAAGGAGGAGGACACCCTGGACGGCTGGTTCGACTCCGGGTCCACCCACTTTGCCGCCATGAAGCGGGACCAGGGCTTCTGGCCCGCCACCATGTACCTGGAGGGGTTGGACCAGTACCGGGGCTGGTTCCAGTCCTCTCTGCTCACCGCCGTGGGAGCCTTCGGCAAAGGCGCGCCCTTCAAGGAGTGCGTCACCCACGGCTGGACTGTGGACGGCGAGGGCCGGGCCATGCACAAGTCCCTGGGCAACGGCATGGACCCCTATGAGATCATGGACAAGTACGGCGCGGACCTTTTGCGCCTGTGGGCCGCCAGCGCCGACTACCACGCCGACGTCCGCTGCTCCGACGCCATTTTCAAGCAGCTTAGCCAGAACTATCTGAAGTTCCGCAACACCGCCCGCTACTGCCTGGGGAACCTGGACGGCTTTGACCCCGACCACCTGGTGCCCCCGGAGGAGATGGAGGAGCTGGACCGCTGGGCCATCACCCGCCTGGGTGCCCTCATCACCCGCTGCTTCAAGGCCTATGACGACTATGAGTTCCTGGTGGTGACCCACGCCGTCAACGACTTTTGCGTGGTGGACATGTCCAACTTCTATCTGGACGTCATCAAAGACCGCCTCTACTGCGAGGAAAAAGACGGCCGCAAGCGCCGCAGCGCCCAGACGGCCCTGTTTTTGATCCTGGACACCATGACCCGGATCTGCGCCCCCATCCTGGCCTACACCTGCGATGAGATCTGGCAGTCCATGCCCCACCGCAGCGACGACGACGGGCGCAACGTGGTCTTCAACGACATGCACCAGCCCTTCACCCAGTATGCCCTCTCTGAAGAGGCCATGGAAAAGTGGGCCCTGGTGGAGAAGCTCCGGGACGACGTCAACGCCGTGCTGGAGACCGCCCGGGCCCAGAAGAAGATCGGCAAGGCCCTGGAGGCCCATGTGATCCTCCACGCCGGCGACGACGAGACCGCCCGGGCCCTGATGGCCATGGCGGGGCTGAACCTGGCGGAGCTGCTGATCGTCTCGGAGTGCTCCGTCTCGGGGGCCGACCCCGCGGCGGAGGCCGTGGTGGGCCGGGGCACCGCCTTCCCGGGCCTCACCGTGGAGGTGCGGGAGGCCGCCGGAGCCAAGTGCCAGCGCTGCTGGATGCAGACCTCCACCGTGGGCTCCGATCCGGATCACCCCACGCTGTGCGCCCGGTGCGCCGCCGTGGTGCGCAAGCTGCCCCAGTTTTAAGTCCCGGCGCGGGAGAGCGCCTTCCCCCGCCCCCGGCCCCAGGGCCGGGGGCGGTTGCAATTTCCCGGGAAACCGTGTACACTGGGCAAAATAAGGCGGGCGCCCCCCGGGCGCCTGCCCCCCTCCCCGCCCCGCCGGCGGGGGAAGGAGGAGAAGGAGGATCTCATGAAGTATGTGCTCTGTGCCCTGCTGGGGCTGGGGGTCCTGGGCCTGGACCAGTGGGTGAAGGGGTGGACGGTGAACACCTTTGCCCCCCCGGCCTCCCCCGCCCTGTATGCCACCGCCGACCCGGCGGTGCCCCTGCTCCCGGGGGTGGTGGAGCTGACGCGGGTCCACAATTACGGCGCCGCCTGGTCCAGCTTTTCCGGCAGCCGGTGGCTGCTGGTGGCGGTGACGGGCCTCATCGTGCTGGCGGTGGCGTATGTGCTGGCCCGGCGCATGGTCCGGCACCCCCTGGGGGTGGCCGCCGGGTGCCTCATCCTCTCCGGGGGCCTGGGCAATCTTTTGGACCGGGTGCGGCTGGGGTATGTGGTGGACATGTTCCACTTCACCTTCTGGCCCGCTTACCCCGTGTTCAACGTGGCGGATATGGCCATCGTCTCCGGGGCGGTGCTGGGGATCATCTACTACCTGTGGTTCTATGAAAAATACGACAAAAAGGGGCGCTCCCATGGAAATCCGGACGCTGCAAGTGGATCCTGAGGACGCCGGGGGGCGGCTGGACGCCTTCCTGGCAGAGCATCTGGAGGAGGTGACCCGCTCCGCCGCCGCCAGGCTGTGCGCCGCCGGGGCCGTCACCCGGGAGGGAAAGCCCCTGGGGAAAAACTACCGCCTCACCGGGGGGGAGATCCTCTCCGTGGCCCTGCCGGACCCGGAGCCTCTGGAGGCGGTGGCCCAGGACATCCCGTTGGACATCGTGTATGAAGACGACGACGTCATCGTGGTGAACAAGCCCAAGGGGCTGGTGGTGCATCCCGCCCCCGGCCACAGCGACGGGACGCTGGTCAACGCCCTTTTGCACCACTGCGGGGACTCCCTCTCCGGCATCGGCGGGACATTGCGGCCGGGCATCGTCCACCGCATCGACCGGGACGCCTCCGGACTCATCATCGCGACGAAAAACGACTTCTCCCATCAAAGGCTCTCCGCCCAGCTCCAGGACCACACCCTGGCCCGGACCTATGAGTGCGTGGTGGTGGGGAACCTCCGGGAGGACAGGGGCACCGTGGACGCCCCCATCGGCCGCAACCCCACAGACCGCAAGAAGATGGCGGTGGTGCCCGGGGGCCGCCGGGCCGTCACCCACTGGGAGGTCATCGCCCGGTATCCGGGCTTCACCCATGTACGCTGCCGCCTGGAGACGGGGCGCACCCACCAGATCCGCCTCCACATGGCCTATCTCGGCCACCCCATCCTGGGGGACACGGGGTACGGGGCCAAAAAGGCGGTCCCCGGCCTTCAGGGCCAGTGCCTCCACGCCGTGGGGCTGCGCTTCGTCCACCCCCGGACGGGGAAGGTGGTGGAGCTCACCTGTCCCCTGCCGGAGGAGTTCCGGGCGGTGCTGCGGAAGCTGGCGCAGCGGCAGTGAGGACGGCGGAAGAGGGGGGAGGTAAAATTCCGGGCATATGCCCGGAATTTTTTCTTGACAACCGCCCTTGAAAGGTATATTTTGGGCATATACCCAAATAAGGAGGGATCTCCATGCCCCGCAGGATCAAAAGCCGCCGGGTCTGCTCGCTGCCTGCGTGCCGCTGTTTCCGGCCGGAACAGGGCGCAAAGGCGGCGGTGCCTTTGACGGTGGAGGAATATGAGACGCTGCGCCTCATTGACTACCTGGGGCTGGACCAGTCCGCCGCCGCCGCCCGGCTGGGGGTGGGGCGGGCCACGGTGCAGCGGATCTATGCCCAGGCCCGGCAAAACGTCTCCGCCGCCCTGGTGGAGGGCCGGCCTCTGGTCATCGGCGGGGGGAGCTACGACCTCTGCCCCCGGGGGGAGACCTGCGGGGGACGGATGGCCGCCAGGGGAAGAAAGGAAGCAACGGATATGAAAATCGCAGTGACGTATGAAGACGGGCTGGTGTACGGCCACTTTGGCCACACCCAGCAATTCAAGATCTACACCGTGGAAGACGGCGCGGTGCAGCAGGCCCAGGTGGTGGACACCCAGGGCAGCGGCCACGGCGCCCTGGCGGGCTTTTTGGCCCAGCGGGGGGTGGACTGCCTCATCTGCGGCGGCATCGGCGGCGGTGCCCAGATGGCCCTGGCGGAGGCGGGGATCCGGCTGTATGCCGGCTGCTCCGGCAGCGCCGACCAGCAGGTGCAGCGGCTGCTGGAGGGGACGCTAACGGCCTCCCAGAGCGCCACCTGCGACCACCACCACGGGGAGGGCCACACCTGCGGCCACCATGAGGAGGGCCAGGGCTGCGGCCACCATGGAGGCGGCTGCGGCGGCCATACCTGCGGCTGAAATCGGGAGGACCCTTTCGGGACGGCCCGGGGCGAAAGCCCCGGCCGTCCCGGATTTTTTCTCTCCGCCTCCCGCCGCCGGCCCCTCTCCCGGCGGCTGCGCCCCCTCCGGTTCCGGGGGTGCCGGCCCCCTCCCGCCGGGGGGAATTTTTTTGCCGCTTCTTGCGCTTTGCAGGGGAAAATGCTATGATAGATTAGTTAAAGTATCTTAATTTGGAGGGTGAGAAATTGGAGCGCAAAAGCGTACAGATCCCGGAGGCGGACCTGGCCCGCCAGCGGGAATTTCAGGACCGGGTCCGGGGATTGTTTGAAAGCCGGGCGGTCCCCCCGGCGGCCTGCGTGGACACCTTCGGCTGCCAGCAGAACGTGGCGGACGGGCAGATGCTCATGGGCATGCTGGAGGAGATGGGCTTTTCCCTCACCCAGGACCCCGGGGCGGCGGATGTGGTGATCCTCAACACCTGCGCCGTGCGGGAGCATGCCGAGCAGCGGGTGTTCGGCAACCTGGGGGCTCTGACCCACACGAAAAAGGAGCATCCCCAGCAGGTGATCTGCCTTTGCGGCTGCATGGCCCAGGAAGAGCGGGTGGCCCGGCGGATCAAAGAGTCCTACCGCCACGTGGATCTGGTGTTCGGCCCCCACGCCCTGTGGAAGTTCCCGGAGCTGCTTTTTCAGGTGTACGAGACGAAAAAGCGGGTCTTTTCCGTGGAGGACGAGGACGGCCGCCTGGCGGAGGGCATCCCCATGGTGCGGGAGAAGGGGGTCAAGGCCTGGGTGTCCATCATGTATGGGTGCAACAACTTCTGCTCTTACTGCATCGTGCCCTACGTCCGGGGCCGGGAGCGCAGCCGCCAGCCGGCGGCGGTGCTGTCGGAGGTGCGGGGCCTGGTGGAGGCGGGGTATAAGGACATCACCCTCCTGGGGCAGAACGTCAACTCCTACGGCAACGACCTGGACCTGGGCTACGACTTTGCCGACCTTTTGGCGGACATCGACAAGATCCCGGGGAAATACCGGATCCGCTTCATGTCCAGCCACCCCAAGGACGCCACGAAAAAACTCTTTGACACCATGGCCCGCTGCGGCCATGTGGCAAAGCAGCTGCACCTGCCGGTGCAGTCCGGCAACGACCGGGTGCTGCGGGAGATGAACCGCCGCTACACCCGGGCGCAGTATCTGGACCTCATCCGCTACGCCAAGTCTGTGATGCCGGGGCTGGTGCTGACCTCCGACGTCATCATCGGCTTCCCCGGGGAGACGGAGGCGGAGGCCATGGACACCGTCTCCCTGGTGGAGGAGGTGGGCTATGACGCCCTGTTCACCTTCCTCTACTCCCCCCGCCCCGGCACCCGGGCCGCTCAGATGCCCGACCCCGTCCCCCGGGCGGAGAAGCAAACGTGGTTCGACAAGCTCCTGGAGGTGCAAAACGCCATGTCCGCCCGGCTCCACGCCGCCTATGTGGGCAAGACGGTGGAGGTACTGGTGGACGGGGAGAGCGGCGAGGCCGACTTTCCCCTCACCGCCCGGACGGAGGGCAACCGCCTGGTGCGGCTGCAGGGGGAGCCGTCGCTGATGGGGCGCTTTGTGAACGCCCAGATCACCGGCAGCAACACCTGGGCCCTGTACGGCCGGGTGGCGGAGAAATAAGGAGGGAGACCATGGCGGAACTGACCCCCATGATGAAGCAGTACCTGGAGATCAAAAAAGACACCCCGGACGCCATCTTGTTTTTCCGGCTGGGGGACTTTTATGAGATGTTCGCCGACGACGCCAAGCTGGCGGCCAAGGAGCTGGACCTGACGCTGACCTCCCGGGACCACGGCAAGCACGCAAAGCCCGCCCAGGACCAGGTGCCCATGTGCGGCGTGCCCTATCACGCCAGCGAGGCCTATATCGCCCGGCTCATCGCCAAGGGGTACAAGGTGGCCATCTGCGAGCAGATGGAGGACCCCGCCGCCGCCAAGGGCCTTGTGAAGCGGGACATCATCCGGGTGGTGACCCCCGGCACCGTCATCGACGCCGCCTGCCTCAACGAGACCGCCGGCAACTACCTGTGCGGGATCTATGTGGATGGGGAGTGCGCCGGGGTGGCCTTTTGCGACATCTCCACCGGCAAGGCCCATCTCACCGCCTTTTCCGGGGCGGAGCGGGTGGGCCATGTCATCAACGAGCTGGGGCGCTTTGCCCCGGCGGAGGCGGTGCTCAGCCCGCTGGCCGCGGAGGAGACGGGCCTGGTGGATGCCCTGCGGGACAAGTTCCACTGCCGGGTGGAGCGCAGCGCCCCCAGCCGCTTTGAGCTGGGGGAGGCGGAAAAGAACATCCGGGCCCAGTTCGGGGAGGAGGCCTTTGCCGCCCTGCCCCGGAACAACCCCGCCGCCGCCCTGGCCCTGGGGGGGCTTTTGCACTATCTCTATGAGACCCAGAAGACGGACCTCAGCCACATCAACGACCTGGACTATTACCAGCAGGGCCGGTACATGGAGCTGGACCTCACCGCCCGGCGGAATCTGGAGCTGACGGCCACCCTTCGCAGCAAGGAGAAAAAGGGGAGCCTTCTGTGGGTGCTGGACCGCACCAAGACCCCCATGGGGGGGCGGATGCTGCGCACCTGGCTGGAGCGGCCGCTGCTGGACGTGGCGGCCATCCGCCGCCGCAGCGGCGCCGTGGCCGCCCTGGTGGAGGCCACCATCCCCCGGGAGGACCTCATTGCCGCCCTGACGGGGCTGGGGGATATGGAGCGGCTGGTGGGCCGCATCGTCTACGGCACCGCCGGGGGGCGGGACTTCGTCTCCCTGCGCTGCGCCATGGAGCGTCTGCCATCCCTTCACCGGCTGCTGGAGGGCTTTTCCCACCGGCGGCTGCAGGAGCTGGGACAGCAGCTGGACCCCCTGCAGGATCTGGCGGAGCGCATCGGGCAGACCCTGTGCGACGAGCCGCCCTACTCCGTGCGGGAGGGGGGCATGATCCGGGACGTGTTCAACGCCGAGGTGGACCGTCTGCGGGGCATTTTAAAGGGGGGCAAGGGCCTCATCGCCCAGATGGAGGCCCGGGAAAAGGAGCGCACCGGCATCCGCACCCTGAAGGTGGGCTACAACAAGGTCTTCGGGTATTATATCGAGGCGTCCAACTCCTTCAAAGACCAGGTGCCCGACACCTATATCCGCAAGCAGACCCTGGTGAACGCCGAGCGGTACATCACCCAGGAGCTCAAGGACCTGGAGCAGGAGATCCTCACCGCCGACCAGCGCCTTGCCGCCCTGGAGTATGAGCTCTTTACCCAGCTGCGCCAGGAGCTCTCCCGCCAGGCCCCCCGGATCCAACGCTCCGCCGCCGCCGTGGCGGAGGTGGATACCCTTTGTTCCCTGGCGGCGGTGGCGGTGCGCAACGGTTACTGCTGCCCGGAGGTGGACGAGTCCGGGACCATCGAGATCCATGAGGGGCGCCACCCCGTGGTGGAGCAGGTCCTGAAGGACACCCTCTTCGTTCCCAACGACACCTTCATGGGGGAGGAGCAGGACCGGGTGGCCATCATCACCGGCCCCAACATGGCGGGCAAATCCACCTATATGCGCCAGGTGGCGCTGATGGTGCTCATGGCCCAGATGGGCTCCTTCGTCCCCGCCAAGTCCGCCCGCATCGGCGTGGTGGATCGGATCTTCACCCGCATCGGCGCCAGCGACGACCTCTCCGCCGGGGCCTCCACCTTCATGGTGGAGATGACGGAGGTGTCGGACATCCTGCGCCACGCCACCCGCAACTCCCTGCTGATCCTGGACGAGATCGGCCGGGGCACCTCCACCTTTGACGGCATGTCCATCGCCCGGGCGGTGCTGGAGTACTGCGCCGACCGGAAGACCCTGGGGGCCAAGACCCTCTTTGCCACCCATTACCACGAGCTGACGGAGATGGAGGGCAGCCTTCCCGGGGCGGTGAATTACAACATCGCCGTCAAGACCCGGGGGGAGGAGATCATCTTCCTGCGCAAGATCGTCCCCGGGGGGGCGGACCGCAGCTATGGCATCGAGGTGGCCCGCCTGGCGGGACTGCCGGAGGGGGTGGTGCAGCGGGCCAAGGCCATCCTCCGGGAGCTGGAGGCGCAGGACGCCTCCGCCGCCCCCGCCCCCGCCCGGAGGGAGGAGGGGCAGGTGAGCCTCTCCGCCGTGGCGGAGGGGGAGGTGCTGGAGGCCCTGCGGCGCTGCCAGCCGGATACCCTCACCCCCATTGAGGCCCTGGGCCTTCTCTATCAGCTGCGGCAAAAGCTGCTTTAAATCCGCCGGAGCGTCCCGGGACGCCTGGAAAGAAAGGAGCGCTGGGTGTGGCAAAGCGCAAGATCGCCGATCTCACCGCCGGGGAGAAGGTGGCCGGCACGGTGTTTTTCGTCCTCTATCTGCTGGTGCTGCCCCTGGCGGCGGACCCTGTTTTGGACCTGGTGGAGCGGGGGTTGGACATCCGCCTCTCTCCCGCTGCCAGGACCGCCGTGTGCTACTACCTGCTCTTTGCGGCCACGGTGGTGATCTTCCACGGCTTTCTGGGCCGCACCTGCCATCGCTTCGCCCAGAACCTGGGGGAGGCTTGCCGCACGGCGGCTATGGGCCTTGTGGGGCTGTACGGCCTCAATGAGCTGATCTACCGCCTCGGCGCCGCCCTGGCGGGAGGGCGCACCAACTTAAATGACGCCGCCATCTCCGCCCAGATGCTGGATGCGCCCCGGATGACGGCGGTGGTAGTGGTGCTTCTGGCCCCCTTTGTGGAGGAGGTGCTGTTCCGGGGACTGGTGTTCGGCGCTCTGCGGGGGAAGAGCCGGTGGGTGGCCTATGGGGTGAGCTGCGGCCTCTTTGCCCTGATGCACGTCTGGCAGATCGCCCTGGAGCGGCAGGACGCGGCGTACCTCTGGCTGGTGATCCAGTATCTGGCCCCGGGGGCGGTGCTGTGCTGGGCCTATGACCACAGCGGCACGCTGTGGCCCTCGGTGATGGTCCATGTGGCGGCCAACGCGCTGAGCGTGTGGGCCATGGTTTGAAAAAAGAGAGGAGGGCGGCCATGCAAGGCACGCTGATTTTGGATACCGGGACCTTTTCCCGGAAGGCCGCGGCGGCCGGCGCCACCGTGGCCCTGACGGCGGTGATCGCCGCCGTGGTGACGGGGGTCATGAAGCGCCTCTCCCCCATCGGGGGAATGCCGCTGCAGATCGCCGCCGCCGTGGTGACGCTGATCCTGGTGTTCGTCCTCTACCCCATCCTGTCCGACGCCCTGAACCGCCGCCGTCCCCCCAAGCGCCGGGAGGTGGCGTGGCGGCTGGACTTGGAGGCGTTGATCCTGGACGGGGAGGAGATCCCCCTTGCCTCCATCCGCCGCCTCCACCGCTGGACGGAGGGGGAGCATCTGACGGTGAACATCGAGACCACGGGAAAAAACCGCCTCCTGGTGGCTGCCGCCGTCCCGGAGGGGACGGCCCTTCTGCGGGCCTTTGCCGACGCGGTGGACCAGGCCCTGCCCCGGACATAAGGGGCGGGAGCAAGCAACGAGAAAGGAGGGCCCCTATGCCCCATATCCTGCAGTTACAGCCCCATGTGGCGGATCTCATTGCCGCCGGGGAAGTGGTGGAGCGCCCCGCCAGCGTGGTGAAGGAGCTGGTGGAAAACGCCGTGGACGCCGGCGCCGGCGCCATCGTGGTGGAGATCCAGCGGGGCGGTATGGGCCTCATCCGGGTGACGGACGACGGCTGCGGCATCGCCCCGTCGGAGCTGCCCACCGCCTTTTTGCGCCACGCCACCTCCAAGATGCGCACAGCGGAGGATCTGGGGGCCATCGCCACCCTGGGCTTCCGGGGAGAGGCCCTGGCGGCCATCGCCGCGGTGAGCCGGGTGGACATCGTCTCCTGCCAGGAGGGGGGGACGGGGGCCCGCCTTGCCCTGGAGGGGGGGAAGGCCGGGGCCGTGGAGCCCTGGGGCGCCCCCCGGGGCACCACCATCCGGGTGCAGGACCTCTTTTACAACACCCCCGCCCGGCTGAAGTTCATGAAGAAGGACAGCGCCGAGACCGCCGCCGTGGCGGGGCTCATGCAGCACCTGGCCCTGTCCCACCCCCAGATCTCCTTTAAATTCATCAAGGATGGGGTCGCCGCCCTCCACACCCCCGGGGACGGGGAGCTCCTCTCCGCCATCTATGCCGCCCAGGGCAGGGACTTTGCCAAGAGCCTGATCCCCGTGTCCGGCCGGGGCGGGGAGGTGGCGGTGGAGGGCTTTGTCACCCAGCCTCTCTTCGGCCGGGGCTCCCGGGCCATGCAGACCTTTTTCGTCAACGGCCGCTTCATCAAGTCCCAGCTGCTCACAGCGGCCCTGGAGGAGGGGTACCGCAACCAGATGATGAAGGGGAAGTTCCCCGGGTGCGTGCTCCATGTGACGCTGCCGGTGACGGGGGTGGACGTCAACGTCCACCCCGCCAAGACCACCGTGAAATTCGCCCGGGAGAAGGAGGTCTTTGACGCGGTGTACCACACCGTGCTGGACTGCCTGAACGCCCGGGGCAGTTCCGCCGGGATCCCCGGGACCCCCCGGGCCCCGGGAGAGGCCTTCCGCACCATGGATGCCGCCGCCTTCCGCCGGGAGACGGCCGCCGCCCCCTCCGCCCCCCGGGCGGGGGGCAGGGCCCCCGCCTGGGACACGGAGCTGCGGCGGCAGACGCAGGTGCGGGACGCGTCGCCCCTTGTCCGCCCCGCCCCGGCGCCATCCTCCGCCGCTACCGCGACCTTGCAGGGGGCAGCGGGGCGGAGCGCCCTGGACGTCCCCCCGCCTCGGGAGACGGCGCCGAGCCGGGGGGAGGACCAGACCGCCCCCCGTCCCTTCCCTCCCGCCATCCCCCGGGAGGAGGTGCCGGGGCAGCAGGCCCTGCCGGAGACGGAGGGGGAGGCCCCCTGGCGCATCGCCGGGGAGATCTTGCGGACCTACATCGTCTGTGAGAGCGGCGAAGGGGACGTCTACCTCATCGACAAGCACGCCGCCCATGAGCGGATGAATTTTGACCGGCTCCAGGCCCGGCAGGCCCCCCCCATGCGCCAGACGCTGCTCACCCCCATCCCGGTGGAGCTGGGACGGGAGGAGACGGAGGCCCTGCTGGAAAACCTCCCCCTTCTGGAGGAGCTGGGCTTTGCCTGCGAGGACTTTGGAGACGGCACCCTTTTGGTGCGGGAGGTGCCCGGGGACGTCCAGAGCGGGGACGTCCCCTCTATCCTGGAGGAGATGGCCCAGGGCCTGCGGACCTCCCGCAGCCCGGAGCAGCGCCGGGAGCAGCTGCTGCACACCATGGCCTGCAAGGCGGCCATCAAGGGCGGCTGGCACACGGATGAGCGGGAGCTGCGGGCCATTGTGGAGCAGGTGCAAAGCGGCCGTGTCCGCTATTGCCCCCACGGCCGCCCCGTGGCGGTGAAGCTGACGAAGTATCAGCTGGAAAAACTATTCAAGCGGGCGTAAGACGCCCTGCCCGTCCCCGTCCCGGGGGCGGGGGAAGACGGGAAGGAGGCAGACCATGGCGCCGAGGATCGTCTGCGTGGCGGGACCCACCGCCTGCGGCAAGACCACCCTGGGGGTGCTGCTGGCAAAGCGTTTTTCCGGGGAGGTGGTCTCCGCCGTCTCCATGCAGATCTACCGGGGGCTCACCATCGGCACCGCCGCCCCCACGGAAGAGGAGATGCAGGGGATCCCCCACCACATGGTGGGGGTGGCGGAGCCCACGGAGCAGTGGTCCGCCGCCCGGTATGTGGCCCAGGCGGCCCCCATTGTGGACGACATCCTCTCCCGGGGGAAGCTGCCCATCGTGGTGGGGGGCACCGGCCTTTGGATGGACGCCCTGGTGCGGGGCACCGCCTTCGCCCCGGGGCAGGCGGGGGGAGCTGTGCGCCGGCATCTGGAGCGGCAGCTGAAAGAGGCGGGCATCGCGCCGCTGCTGGAGCGGCTGGCCCAGGTGGATCCCCAGGCGGCGGCGCGGCTCCATCCGGCGGACACCAAGCGGATCCTCCGGGCGCTGGAGGTCTATGCGGAGACGGGGGAGACCATCACCGCCCACAACGCCCGCACCCGGCGCCTCCCCCCCCGGTACGACGCCACCTGGATCGGGCTGCAGTTTGCCCACCGGGAGGACATGAAGGCCCTCATCGACCTGCGGGTGGACAAGATGGTGGAGGCGGGCCTTTTGCAGGAGGTGGAGGCGCTGCTGCGCCAGGGCCTCCCCCGGGACGCCACCGCCCTGCAGGCCATCGGCTACAAGGAGTTTCTGGCGGTGGCGGAGGGCCGCAGCACCGCCGCCCAGGCCATTGAGGCGGTGAAGCTCCACTCCCGGCAGTACGCCAAGCGGCAGCTGACATGGCTGCGGCGAAAAGAAGACATCCACTGGATCTGGTGGGAAAAAGAGCGGGATTTTGCCCGGGCCCTCCAGATTTCGACACAAATCCTCTCCGCCCAGGGCTTAGGATAGGCCTGAGGTGGGGCGCGCCCCATCCAGAAAAAGAGATGAGGAGCGAAGCATATGCAAACAAAAGCGAACTTACAAGACCTCTTCCTTCTGCGGGCCCGGCAGGAAAAAGTGCCCCTGACGCTGTTTTTGATGAACGGCTTTCAGATGCGGGGCGTTCTCACGGGATATGACGCCTTCGTGGTGGTATTGGACAGCGAGGGCCGCCAGCAGGTGATCTACAAGCACGCCATCTCCACCATTGCCCCGGCCCGTCCGGTGGATCTGGAGGACGGCGGGCAGTAACGGCCCGGCGGGGAGGGAGGGGCAGAGAAGGAGCGGCTATGAACAACTCTCCCGGAACAAAGGCCATGATGATTCTGCTGACGGCGCTGGTGGTGCTGTATTTCGGCACCCAGGGGCTGCGGTATTTCAGCGACCCCCTCACCACCACCCTCACCTACACCTATGAGGTGGAGGAGGGGATGGATCTTTCCGGGTATGTGGTGCGGGAGGAGACGCTGCTGCCGGATGAGTCCGGCGGGCTGCTGCAGATCCTGCGCTCTGAGGGGGAGCGGGTGAGCAAGGGGGGCCAGGTGGCCGCCGTCTACTCCGACCAGGCCTCCCTGGACCGGCAGACGGAGATGGAGCTTCTGGACGGCCGCATCGAGCAGCTGGAGTACGCCCAGGAGTCCCTTTTGAGCGTGGAGGCCTCGCTGAAATTGGACAGCCAGATCCTCCAGAGCATCCTCCGCTACCGTCAGGACCTGACCCAGGGGCGGCTGGACCGGGCGGAGGAGGAGGGACAGAGCCTGCGCTCCCTGGTGCTCAAGCGGGACTACACCTACTCCGGGGGCGAGGACCTCACCGTCCAGATCCAGGAGCTCAAGGCCCAGCGCTCCGCCCTGAAAAGCCAGTCCGCCGGGTCCGTGCGCACGGTGCGGGCGTCCCAGGCGGGGGTGTACTCCGCCGTGGTGGACGGCTATGAGACCGTCCTCACCCCCCAGAGCCTCACGGACATGACCCCCTCCCAGCTGGGGTCCGTCACCGCCGACACCACCGTCACCTCCTCCACCGGCAAGCTGATCCTGGGGGACACCTGGTACTACGCCGCGGTGATGGACGTGGAGGAGGCCCAGGCGCTGGAGGACCGGGAGGCGGAGCTGCAGCAGCAGGGGGAGAGCCTGCTGTTGCGGTTTTCCAAGGGCGTGGACGAGGATCTGGCGGTCACCGTGGACCAGGTGGGCCCGGAGGAGAACGGCCAGTGCGTGGTGGTCCTCCGGGGGGACACCTACCTTACCCAGCTGACGCTGCTGCGCCAGCAAAGCGCCCGGGTGGTCTACCGGGACGTCACCGGCATCCGGGTGCCCAAGGAGGCGCTGCGGGTGGTGGAGGAGACCGTCACCCAAGAGGAGGAGACCACCGTCCAGACCACCGGCGTGTACTGCGTCCTGGGGGCGGAGGCCACCTTCAAGCCCGCGGAGGTGGTGTACTCCGGGGAGGACTTCGTGCTGCTGCGCTCCACCGCCCAGGAGGAGAAGGACCGCCTGCGGCCGGGGGAGGAAGTCATTGTTACGGCCAAAGACCTGTATGACGGCAAAGTCATTGGGTAGGGAATCAAAAAAACAATCGTCAAGAGAAAGAAAAAAAGGAAGGCATGGCTATGTCAATCAAAGAAAACATCCAACAGGTCCGTTCCAACATTGCCGCCGCGGCTGTGGCCGCCGGCCGCCGCCCGGAGGAGATCACCCTGGTGGGCGCCAGCAAGATGAATGACGCCGCCGCCTGCCGGGAGGCCATCGCCGATGGCATCGACGCCCTGGGAGAAAACCGGGTGCAGGAGATGACGGAGAAGCTGGCGGAAAACGCCTATGAGGGGGCGCCGCTGCACTTCATCGGCCACCTCCAGCGCAACAAGGTGAACAAAGTGGTGGGAAAGGTGGCCCTGATCCAGTCCGTGGGCTCGCTGGAGCTGCTGGAGGAGATCGAAAAGACCGCCGCCCGGATGGATCTCCGGCAGGATATCCTGCTGGAGGTCAACGTGGGCAGGGAAGAGGCCAAAAGCGGCTTTTTCCCGGAGGACGTTTTTGCCGGGGCCCAGGCCGCCCTGGCCTGCCCCCACGTCCGCGTCCGGGGTCTGATGACCATCCCCCCCGCTGACAGCGATCGGGATACCAATATGCGGTATTTTCGGGAAGTTCAGGCACTTTATGTTGACATTAACGCAAAATTGTTCCATAATGAGTTAACCTGCCTTTCCATGGGCATGAGCGGGGATTATGAAGACGCCGTCCGCTGCGGCGCCACCATGGTCCGGGTGGGCACCGCCATTTTCGGCGCCCGGCATTATAACGTCTGAGGGGCTTTGCCCCCACAGGAGGTAGAGCCATGAGCATCTTGGATGAACTGAAGAAGCTGGCCCATCCCTATGAGGATGAGGACGAGGAGTTTGAGGACTTTGAGGAGGAGCCCCGGCGGGACTCCTTTGAAGAGCGCCGCGGCAAGGCCGAGGACCGGCGGGGCAAAGTGGTGAACATCCACGCCACCACCCAGCTGAAGGTGGTGCTGGTGAAGCCGGAGCGGTTTGAAAACGCCTCGGAGATCGCAGACCATCTCAAGGACAAGCGCACGGTGGTTTTGAACCTGGAGTCCACCAACAAGGACGTGGCCCGGCGCCTGATCGACTTTCTCTCCGGCGTGGCCTATGCCGGGGAGGGCAAGATCAAGCGGGTGGCCGCCAACACTTACATCATCACCCCCTATCACGTGGATATCGAGGGGGACCTCATTGACGAGCTGGAAAACAACGGCCTGTATTTTTAAGGGAGGGAGAGGGACGCTATGCTGACACCGCAGGAAGTCTCCACACACGCCTTTGCCAAGTCCATGGTGGGCGGCTACAATATGGCCATGGTGGATGAGTTTTTGGATGAGGTCACGGACGACTATACGGCCCTCTACAAGGAAAACGCCGCCCTGAAGGCCAAGATGAAGGTCCTGGTGGAGAAGGTGGAGGACTACCGGGCCACGGAGGACTCCATGCGGGCCACCCTTCTGGCCGCCCAGAAGATGGCGGACTCCATCGTCCACGAGGCGGAGAGCAAGCGGCAGAGTCTTCTGGAGGAGGCGGAGGCCAACGCCAAAGAGCGCATCGCCCAGCTGCAAAAGGAGATCGACGAGACCCAGGCCCGGATGACCCAGGGGCAGATCGCCCTGGCGGAGTTCATCGCCCAGTGCCGCTCCGTGTGCCAGAAGGAGCTGGAGTCTTTGGAGCAGCTGCCCCAGCTGCCGGTGGACCTGCCCGCCCCGGAGGAGGAAAGTCCCGTCAGCGAGATCGAGGAGACGGTGCTCTCCGCCTTTGCCCGCAGTGACGAAGTCCAGGAGGAGGCCCCGCAGGAGCAGACGGAGGAGCCCGCTTCCCAGGAAGAGCCCCTGGAGGACCCCTTCCAGCGGGACCCGGACGCCACCCGCCGGCTGAACCTGGACGACTTGAAATTCGGCCGCAATTACAGCCGGGAAGATTGAAACCATCAAAAAAGCGGCTCATAAGAGCCGCTTTTTTTTGGAAAGGGGGAGGCTCGCCATGCCGGGGCAGACGCCCATCATCGCCTTTTTGTACGACTTTGACAAGACCCTTTGCACCACGGACATGCAAAACTACGCCTTCATCCCCTCCCTGGGGATGACCCCCGGGGAGTTCTGGGCGGAGGCCAATGACTTCGGCCGCCGCCACCGGATGGACGGCATCCTGGCCTAAATGTACACCATGCTCCGGGAGGCGGAGCGGAAAAACATGCCCTTCACCCGGGCGGACCTGGTGGAAAAGGGGCGGGGGATCGTCCTCTTTCCCGGGGTGGAGACGTGGTTTGGCCGCATCAACGCCTTCGGCGCCCAGCAGGGGGTCCAGGTGGAGCATTACATCATCTCCTCAGGCCTGCGGGAGATCATCGAGGGCTGCGGCATCAGCGGCGAATTCAAGGAGATCTACGCCAGCGAGTTCTACTACGACTCCACGGGGGCCCCGGTGTGGCCCAAGCTGGCGGTGAATTTTACCGCCAAGACCCAGTTCGTCTACCGCATCAACAAAGGGGTGCTGGACGTCTCCGACGACAAGACCCTCAACGACTCCATGCCCGATGACTCCAAGCGGGTGCCCTTCACCAACATGATCTATGTGGGGGACGGCCTTTCCGACGTGCCCTGCATGAAGATGATGCGCTCCTACGGCGGCCAGGCCATCGCCGTGTACCAGGCGGCGAACCGCCCCGGGGTGGAGGAGCTGCTGGCCAGGGGGCGGGTGGATTTTATCTTCCCCGCGGACTACTCCCCGGGTACCGCCCTGGATCTTACGGTAAAGGACATCATCCGGAAGATGGCCGTCACCGACCGCCTGGTGGAGGAAAACGCCCAGCAGCTGCGCACCATCGGGGGAGATGACCTCATGGGCCAGGTGGGGCTGTTTTGACCCCGCCCCGGGGAAAAAACCCGGAAATCCTCTTTACACGCCGTATAGTTTCTGTTAAACTATACGGCGTGTATTTATTTGTGTGAGAAAGAGGGAGATAGCAATGGCATCCACAACGGAATTTTCCCGGACCCTTTCCCTGCTGCGGCAGGAGCGGGGGGTCTCCCAGCGCACGGCGGCGGCGGACCTGGGGATCTCCCAGGCGCTTTTGAGCCACTATGAAAACGGCATCCGGGAACCGGGCCTTGCCTTTGTGGTGCGGGCGTGCGACTACTACCACGTCAGCGCCGACTTCATCCTGGGCCGCACCCTGTTCCGGGAGGGCGCCGCCCTGACGGCGGAGGAGATCCTCTCCGCCGCGGAGCCGGGGAACGTCCTCCAGGGCAGCATCCTGGCCACGCTGCAAAGCAAGCTCCTCTCCGGGGCGGTGGGGGTGCTGTTCGCCCTTTTGGGCAAGGTGGGGGACAAGGAGGGCATCAACGCTGCCGCCAACTGCCTGGGCAGCTGTGTCTACCGCCTCTACCGCCACCTCTACCGAGCCGCCGGGGGGAACGAGAGCCTCTTTTCCCTCTCCCCCGGGGCGTGCGCCGTGGGGGTGTGTGATGCGGACATGAAGCTCTCCGAGGCGGTCTATGAACGGGCCCTGGCCCGCCGGCAGGCGGAGAAGGAGGCCTTTCCCGACCTCTCCACGGAGGCCCTCTCCGCCGCCTATCCCGGCCGCTGCCAGAGCCTGACCCAGGTGCTGGGCAGCGCCGACACCCGCCTCAGCGCCCTGATGGAGCGGACGAAATGAACCTGCAGTCGCTTTGGAGCTGGGTGGCCCTGGGGGCGGCGGTGCCCCTGTGCCGCTTTGCCCTGGGCCGGGGAGGGGCCCGGGGCCTTGGGGTGCTGACGGCGGTGTCGGCCCTTTTTTATCTGGCAAACCCCCAGGGCCCCCTGGGTCTTTTGGTGCTGGCGGCGGGCATGGCTGTCACCTGGGGGTGCCTGAAGCTCCTGGCCCGGGGCCGGTCCTGGGGGCTGTGGGCCGGGTGCGGCTACCACATCGCCGTGCTGGCGGGATTCAAATACCTGGGCTTTTTCACCGGCGGCGCCCTCAGTGCCCCCTGGGCCCCGGTGGGGCTGAGCTTTTTCACCTTCCAGCAGCTCTGGTGCCTCCACGACGCCGCCCGGGGGCTGTGCCGCCCCACGGCGGGGGAGCTGGGGGCCTGCAGCCTCTTTTTCCCCACGGTGACCTCCGGCCCCATCCTGCGCCCCGGGGACTTCTGCCCCCAGGTGCGCCGGGGGCCCTCCCCCGGGGCGGGGCAGACGGCCCCGGCGCTGTGGTCCGTGGCGGTGGGCCTTGGAAAAAAGGTGCTGCTGGCGGACAATCTGGGGATCCTGGTGGACAACGGCTGGGCGGATCCCGCCGCCCTGTCCGCGCCGGGGGCGTGGCTGGTGATGGTGGCCTATGCCCTGCAGCTGTATCTGGACTTCTCCGGCTACTGTGACATTGCCGCGGGCCTTGCGGCCCTTCTGGGCATCTCCCTGCCGGACAACTTCCGCGCCCCCTACCGGGCGCTGTCGGTGGGGGAGTTCTGGCGCCGCTGGCACATCACCCTCACCGCGTTTTTAAGGGAGTGTGTGTACTTCCCCCTGGGGGGCAGCCGACGGGGTGCCCTCCGGACCTACCGCAACATCCTCGTGGTCTTCCTCATCAGCGGGCTGTGGCACGGGGCGGGGTGGACCTTTTTGATCTGGGGGGCCCTCCACGGCCTGGCCCAGATCGTGGAGCGGGCCTGGGGAGCGGGGCGGCAGCGCCTGCCCAAGGCGCTGCGCTGGGCCATGACGGCGGTTTTCCTGACGGTGGCCTGGGTCTTTTTCCGGGCGCCGGACCTCTCCGGCGCCATGGCGATGCTCCGCTCCGCCGTGGCGGGGGGCGCCGCCCTGCCGGGGGAGGCCCTCTTTTCCGGGGTGCTGGACGCGGAGGTCACCGCCCTGGGGGCGCTGCTGCCGGGGGTGAAGGACGCCGGGGCGCCTCTGGCCGCAGCGGCCGTGGTGGCTGTGGGGGCGGTGGTGAGCTTGCTGCCGGGCAGCGCCTCGGAGCGGCTGAAGTCCTTCCGCCCCACGGCGGCGCGGCTTTTCTGGGGGGTGGGGATCTCCCTGTGGAGCCTGCTGTCCCTCAGCGCCATGGGCAGCTTCATCTATTCCGGATTTTAAGGAGGTGGCCTGGATGAGGCGATTGACCTGCCGCCGCTGGGCCGCCCTGGCCCTGGCCCTGGTGTGCGGCCTGGGGATGCTGTGCGCCGCCGCTGTGGCGGCGGTGGACCCCTTTTTCCACTACCACGCCCCCGACCCGGAGGGGGAGGTGTGGTTTGACCAGCGGGCCCAGGGGGCGGGGCTGCTGCGGACCCAGGAATACGAGACGGTGTTCATGGGCTCTTCCCTGGCGGCCAATTACCGCGCCTTCTGGTTTGACGTCTTTTATGATACCACCACGGTGAAGGTGACCTTCCCCAACGGCAGCTTTGCCGAGTTTGGGCAGGCCCTGGACTATGCCTACAGCTGCCAGGACGTCCGGCGGGTGATCTTCGGGCTGGATCCCAACCTCCTGGCCCGGGACCCGGCGGAGGCCCCCAGTCAGCTGCCGGAGTATCTCTATGACCACAATCCCTTCAATGACATTGCCTACCTTTTGAATAAGGACGCTCTGATGCGCTCGGCCTACACGGTGATGAAAAAGGACGCCGGAGAGGTCCAGAACATCCAGGACGCCTTCGTGTGGGACGGCAACGTCTTTTTCAGCCGGGAGCTGGCCCTGGGGAGCTATGAGCGGCCGGAGACGGTGAGCCCCATGGCCCCCGCCGACGCCCTGCTGGAGAACTGCCGGGCCAATTTGTCGGTGGTGCAGGGCTGGCTGGAGGCACATTCGGACACGGAGTTTATCTTTTATATCTCCCCGTACAGCATCCTCTTTTGGGACAAGATGCAGCGCACCGGCCAGACAGAGGCCATGCTGGCCCTGCTGGAGGAGACGGCCCGGACCCTCCTGGCCTACGACAATGTGCAGCTGCAGTTTTTCATGAACGACTATGATACCATCACCGATCTTGACAACTATGCCGACCACCTCCATGTGGCGGGGCGGGTGACCTATGCCATGGCCCAGTCCATGCCCACGGGGGAGCATTGCCTGCACCTGGAGAGCTACCGGGAAGTGCTGGACGATTTGCGGCAGTTTGTGGTAAACTACGATTACGAGCGTATCTGGGCCCAGGGGGCGTAGGGCGTCTTTGCCGGGACCCACGGAGCTGATTTCGCTGCGCCCCGCGCCGCTCCCGGGAGGAGGGGCGCGGGGGCACCTATGGAGGGTTTACCTGATATGACAAAGCAATCCAACATCCGCAACTTCTCCATCATCGCCCACATCGACCACGGCAAGTCCACCCTGGCGGACCGGCTGCTGGAGGCGTGCGGGGCGGTGTCCCAGCGGCAGATGGCCGACCAGCTGCTGGACAACATGGATCTGGAGCGGGAGCGGGGCATCACCATCAAGGCCCGGGCGGTGAAGCTCAATTATAAGGCCCAGGACGGGGAGGTCTATGAGCTCAACCTCATCGACACCCCGGGCCATGTGGACTTCAACTATGAGGTTTCCCGGTCTCTCGCGGCCTGCGAAGGGGCGGTGCTGGTGGTGGACGCCACCCAGGGGGTGGAGGCCCAGACCCTGGCCAACACCTACCTTGCCATGGAGCACGACCTGGAGATCCTGCCGGTGATCAACAAGATCGACCTGCCGGCGGCGGACCCGGAGAAGGCCAAGCACGAGGTGGAGGACATCATCGGCCTGCCCGCCATGGACGCCCCGGAGATCTCCGCCAAAATGGGCATCAACATCGAATCCGTCCTGGAGGACATCGTGAAGAACGTCCCGGCCCCCACCGGGGATGTGAATGCCCCCCTGAAGGCGCTGATCTTCGACAGCCAGTATGACAGCTACCGGGGAGTCATTGTGTACTGCCGGCTGATGGAGGGCACCTTGCGCACCGGGGCGCAGGTGAAGATGATGGCCTCCGGCGCCGCCTACCAGGTGGTGGAGTGCGGCCACCTGCTGCCCCTGGGGATGGAGCCCTGCGACGCCCTGGAGGCCGGCGAGGTGGGCTATTTCACCGCCAG
Organism: uncultured Oscillospiraceae bacterium; assembly: GCA_944385475.1. GTDB lineage: Bacteria > Bacillota > Clostridia > Oscillospirales > Oscillospiraceae > Oscillibacter. Next base: position 7,827 of record CALWXJ010000053.1, on the reverse strand, counting down.
CATCAAAAACGTCCAGGACACCCGGGTGGGCGACACCGTCACCGATGCCGCCAATCCCACGGCTGAGGCCCTGCCGGGCTACCGCCCTGTGCAGCCCATGGTGTACTGCGGCATCTACACCGAGGACGGGTCCAAGTACCCCGACCTCCGGGACGCCCTGGAAAAGCTCCAGCTCAACGACGCCTCCCTCTCCTTTGAGCCGGAGTCCTCTGTGGCGTTGGGCTTCGGCTTCCGTTGCGGCTTTTTGGGGATGCTCCACATGGAGGTCATCCAGGAGCGGCTGGAGCGGGAGTTCGATTTGGACCTTGTCACCACGCTGCCCTCCGTCATCTACCACGTCTACAAGACCGACGGCACCATGGTGGCCGTGGACAATCCCCACAACTACCCCGACCCCGCCACCATCGAGCGGGCGGAGGAGCCCTATGTGAAGGTGAACATCATCGCCCCCAACGAGTATGTGGGCAATATCATGCCCATGTGCCAGGAGCGCCGGGGGGAGTTCAAGGACATGCAGTATCTGGACACCCACCTGGTGGAGCTCCATTACCAGATGCCCTTAAACGAGATCATCTATGACTTCTTCGACACCCTCAAGGCCAATACCAAGGGCTACGCCTCCCTGGACTATGAGCTCTCCGGCTACCGGCCCAGCGAGCTGGTGAAGGTGGACCTCAAGCTCAACGGCGAGGGGGTGGACGCCCTGAGCTTCATCGCCCACAAGGACAAGGCCTATCCCCGGGCCCGGCGGCTTTGCGAAAAGCTCAAGGAGAACATCCCCCGCCAGCTCTTTGAGGTGCCTGTCCAGGCGGCCATCGGCGGAAGGGTCATCGCCCGGGAGACGGTGAAGGCCATGCGCAAGGACGTGCTGGCCAAGTGCTACGGCGGCGACATCACCCGCAAGAAAAAGCTGCTGGAAAAGCAGAAGGAGGGCAAGAAAAAAATGCGCTCTCTGGGCTCTGTCCAGATCCCCACAGAGGCGTTTTTGGCAGTGCTCAAGCTGGACGAGTAAGCCTTCCCTCCCCGGATGGGGAGGACTTGGAACAGCAAAGCGGCCCGCCGGGGGAAAACCCGGCGGGCCGCTTGTGTTTCCTGTATGCCGGAGGCGTCAGGCCTCCTGCCCGGCCTCTTCCAGCACTTCCTCCCCTGCGGGAGAGGCCTGGCGCCAGGGCCCGTAGTGGTAAAAGCAAAGGGACATCACCGTGGCCACGCACCAGCCCACCGGCCAGGCCCACCAGATCCCCAGGGGAGAGTGGAGAAGGTCTGAGAGGGCCACCGCCAGCACCACCCGCAAGATGAGGTCCGTGAAGGTGGCGGCCATGAACCGGCCCATGAGCCCCGCCCCCCGGAGGATCCCATCCGCGGTGAGCTTGGCGGCAGCCACCAGGTAGAAAGGCGAGAGCACCTGCAAAAACTGCACCCCCACTGCCACGGCCCCCTGGGCGGAGCCGTCGGTGAACAGCCCCACCAAAGGCGCCCCGGAAAAGAAGTACAGGGCCATCAGCGGCAGGCACAGCGCCCACGTCAGCCCCAGGCCTGCCCGGAACCCAGCCTTCACCCGGTGGGGCTTGCCGGCCCCCAGGTTCTGGGCGGTGTAGTTGGAGATGCCGTTGCCCAGGGTGGTGAGGGAGGTGATCACCAGGTTGTTCATCTTCACCGCCGCGGAGTATCCCGCCATGACGCTGGTGCCGAAGCTGTTGATGACCCCCTGGATAAAGAGGTTGCCCACGGAGATGAAGCTCTGCTGGAGGATGCTGGGCACGGCGATGACGGCGATCTGCCGGAAGAGGGACCAGGAGAACAGCACGGCTTCCCCCTGGGTGGGAATGGCCCCCAGGTGCCGCCGCACCGTCCACACCGCCAGGACGCAGCTGATGCCCTGGCACAAAAAGGTGGCCCAGGCCACCCCTGCCACCCCCATGTGGAAGGCGGTGACGAAGAGAATGTCCACCAGGATGTTGCCCACGGAGGAGCAGGCCAGGAAGAGGAAGGGGGTGCGGGAATCTCCCAGGGCGGAGAAGACGCCGGTGGCCACATTGTATAAGAACACAAAGGGCAGGCCCAGCACATAGATCCGCAGGTAGAGAGCGGAGTCCGCCATGGCCTCCGCCGGGGTCTTCATGGCCTGCAGCAGCGTGGTGCCCAGGGTGAGACCCACCGCCATCAGCAAAAGGCACACCACGGCGCTGGAGAGGAAGGCGGTGGACACGGCGGTCTTCATCTCCCCCGTCCGCCGGGCGCCGAAGAGCCGGGAGACCACCACCGAGCAGCCGATGCTGCAGCCGAAGGCGAAGGCCAGGAAGATCAGCGTCACCTCATAGCTGTTGCCCACCGCCGCCAGGGCCGTCTCCCCTACAAAGCGGCCGGCCACCAGGCTGTCGGCCACGTTGTAGAGCTGCTGGAAGAGGATGCTGCCGAAGAGGGGCAGGCAAAACCGCCACAACACGCTCCGGGGCTGGCCCACTGTCAAATCTTTTTCCATGGTGAAAACACTCCCTGCCTTGTCTGCTCCGGGAGGGGGGAAGCCTCCGTCCCACGGGGCCAAAATTTCTCACGGTTTTTCAGTATACGCTCTTTTGCACAAAAAGCAAGAGACATTTTTTCCGAAAAATACAAAAGGCCTCCCGGCCATCCCCTCGGAAGCGGAAGGCCCTCCCAGGGCCCTTTTCACCGGGGGGAGGAGATGTTATAATTTTTTTGAAGGTACATAGCCCGCCGGGAGCCGCCTTGAATGGGCGCCCGGCTCCGCCCTGGCTGCCCCGGGCGGGGGAGAGGGTGCCTTGGGAAGCGAAAAAATCCTCCGCCCCGCAGGAGAGGCGGAGGCAGAGGAAAAATTGCAGCAGGAGGGATCCGTCATGGAGTTTAAGATCCGCAAAGAGGAGCTGGAGGGGAAGTCGGCCCCGTCCAAAGCCACCTTTCCCAAATACACCACGCAGCTGATCAACTGCGCCAATCAAACCGCCCAGGGCACCCGCCCCCGGGTGGTGGGGCAGATGTCCCAGCTGCTCCCCCAGTACCGCCGGGAGGCGGAGGAGCCCTCTGTGGAGGGGTGGCGGCAGTGGTACCGCCAGCAGTATCCCCACGCCGTGGACACCGCCACGGAGAAGATCTGCCATCAGATCGAAAACCTCCGGGAGGCCCTGGAGGAGATCACCCCGGAGCTGGTGCGCTCCTGGGTGGAGGACCTGGTGGTGGAAAAGACCTATGCCGGCCTTTCCTATCAGCAATCCATCCTGGCGGCGCTTTCCAAGGAAAAGGGCAAGCCGTGGCGCCTGGCCACCCCGGAGGAGGAGGCAAAGGGGGTGGACGGCTTTGTGGGGAAAAAGGCCTATTCCATCAAGCCCAAGTCCTATAAGACCATGGACCGCCTGCCGGAGACCATCGACACCACCATGATCTACTATCAGGTGAGCAAGGGGGGAGATCTGAAGGTGGAGGTGGAGGAGTGAGGTCTCATTCCCACGGGGCGTAAGAGAGGGTGAAGCCCTCCGCCCCAAGGGGGGCGATGGACTGGGGCCGGTAGAGGCGCAGCTGCCGCTCCTGCTGGGTCTTCACCAAAAAGCCGTGGGGCAGGTTTTGATAGCACCGCTCCCGGGCCTGGGGATCCAGGGCGGAAAGGAAGGCCTGGTGCCGCTCCAGGCGCTGGCGGGGCAGGGCCTGGAACAGGGGGAGGCTATGGGCAAAGAGATCCCGGGCACAGCGGAGCAGGGCGGCGTCGGCGTCATAGATCCGGCAGCTGCGCATGGCCCCGGCGCAGGCCAGGGCGGTGGTGCCCAGGCCCCCGAAGGGATCCAGCACCGTGTCCCCATAAGCCGAGTACATGTTCACCAGCCGGTAGGGCACCTCCAGGGGGAAGGCGGCGCTCCGGGCCCGGGAGGGGCAGTTTTTCAGGGCCTGGGGGGCGCCGTTGATCTCCCACAGGTCGGAAAACCAGGTGTTGCGCTCTTCCCAGAAATAGGCGCTCTCCCTGCGGCGCTCCACCTCGTCCCTGGTGCGGAACACCCGCTTGCCCCCCTTGCGGAAGATGAGGATATACTCGTGCTCATAGGTCACATACGCCCCGGCGGGATACATCCCCGAGCCCATGAATTTGCTGGGGGCGTTGGAGGGCTTTCTCCAGTGGATGTCCGGCAGGCAGAAAAGGCCCCGCTCCTCCAGGGCGCGGAGGATCCGGGCGTGGTTGGAGAACAGGCGGAAGGTGCCGCCGCAGCTGCGGGTGGCGTCGCCGATATTGATGCAGGCGAAGCCCCCCTGGCGCAGCACCCGGCAGCACTCGTCCCACACGCCGTCCAGCACCCGGTGCATCTGCTCAAAGGCGCCGTCCCAGTCCCCGGCCTCCATGGCCGCCGCCACCGCCCCGCTCTGCCGGGAAAAGCAGTCGTCCCACATCTCCACCATGGGATAGGGGGGCGAGGTGACGATGAGGTCCACAGAGCCGTCGGGGACCGCCGCCATGTGCTGGGCGGCGGCATGGGTGAATTGAAAAGACGAGGTGATCATGGCGTTCTCCCTTTTTGTGGTGTAAGGCCATTATACCGGAAAACGGGGGAAATGTCTAGTCCCCTTTGAAAAAAAGCCCCGCCTCCTGAGATAAGGGGGCGGGGCTTTTTGCGCCTTTGGGAAGGGGCTTACTTGTTCAGCTCCCGAATGGCGGCCTGGGCGGCGGCCAGCCGGGCAATGGGCACCCGGAAGGGAGAGCAGGAGACATAGTCCAGCCCCGTGCGGTGGCAGAACTCCACAGAGGAGGGGTCGCCGCCGTGCTCGCCGCAGATGCCCAGGTGCAAGTTGGGATTGGTGGAGCGGCCCAGCTTGCAGGCCATGTCCACCAGCTTGCCAACGCCCACCTGGTCCAGCTTGGCGAAGGGGTCGTTCTCATAGATCTTCTTATCGTAGTAGGCGTCCAGGAACTTGCCGGCGTCGTCCCGGCTGAAGCCGAAGGTCATCTGGGTGAGGTCGTTGGTGCCGAAGGAGAAGAAGTCGGCCTCCTTGGCGATCTCGTCGGCGGTGAGGGCGGCCCGGGGGATCTCGATCATGGTGCCCACCAGGTACTTCATGCTGCTGCCGGCGGCGGCGATGAGCTCGTCGGCGGTCTTCACCACGATGTCCTTGACGTACTTGAACTCCTTGGCCTCGCCCACCAGGGGGATCATGATCTCCGGGACCATGTTCCACTCGGGATGGCGGGCCTGGACGTTCAGGGCGGCCTTGATGACGGCCCGGGTCTGCATCACGGCGATCTCGGGATAGGTGACGGCCAGGCGGCAGCCACGGTGGCCCATCATGGGGTTGAACTCGTGGAGGGAGGCGATGATGGCCTTGATCTCCGCCACGGTCTTGCCCATATCCTTGGCCAGCAGGGCGATGTCGTCTTCCTCCGTGGGGAGGAACTCGTGCAGCGGGGGATCCAGGAAGCGGATGGTGACGGGATAGTCCTCCATGGCCTCATAGATGCCCTCAAAGTCGGACTGCTGCATGGGCTCCAGCTTGGCCAGAGCCTTTTCCCGCTGCTCCACGGTGTCCGAGCAGATCATCTCCCGGATGGCGGGGATACGGTCCTCATCAAAGAACATATGCTCCGTGCGGCAAAGGCCGATGCCCTGGGCCCCCAGCTCCCGGGCCTTGCGGGCGTCATAGGGGGTGTCGGCGTTGGTGCGCACCTTCATGCGGCGGTGCTTGTCCGCCCAGGCCATGATCCGGCCGAAGTCGCCGCCCACAGAGGCGTCCACCGTGGGGATGGCGCCGTCATAGATCTTGCCGGTGGAGCCGTCCAGGGAGAGCCAATCCCCCTCATGGAAGGTCTTGCCGGAGAGGGTGAAGCACTTTTCCGCCTCATTCATGGTGATGGCGCCGCAGCCGGAGACGCAGCACTTGCCCATGCCCCGGGCCACCACGGCGGCGTGGGAGGTCATGCCGCCCCGGACGGTGAGGATGCCCTGGGCGGCCTTCATGCCCTCGATGTCCTCAGGAGAGGTCTCCAGACGCACCAGTACCACCTTCTCTCCCCGCTGGGCCCACTCCTTGGCATCCTCAGCGGTGAAGACGATCTTGCCGGAGGCGGCGCCGGGAGAGGCGGCCAGGGCGCTGCCCATCACCGGGGCCTTCTTCAGGGCCTCCGCGTCAAACTGGGGATGGAGCAGGGCGTCCAGAGACCGGGGTTCGATCATGGCCACGGCCTGCTTTTCGTCGATCTGGCCCTCGTCCACCAGATCGCAGGCGATCTTCAGGGCGGCGGCGGGGGTGCGCTTGCCGTTGCGGGTCTGGAGCATATAGAGCTTGCCGTTTTCCACGGTGAACTCCATATCCTGCATGTCGTGATAATGGCTCTCCAGCAGCTGGCAGACCTTCTCGAACTGGGCAAAGGCCTCCGGGAATTTCTCCGCCATCTCGGCGATGGGCATGGGGGTCCGGACGCCGGCCACCACGTCCTCGCCCTGGGCGTTGGTCAAGAACTCGCCGAAGAGCTTTTTCTCGCCGGTGGCAGGGTTGCGGGTGAAGGCCACGCCGGTGCCGCAGTCGTCCCCCATGTTGCCGAAGGCCATGGACTGGACGTTGACGGCGGTGCCCCAGGAGGAGGGGATGTCGTTATCCCGGCGATAGACGTTGGCCCGGGGATTGTCCCAGGAGCGGAACACCGCCTTGATGGCGCCGGTGAGCTGTTCTTTGGGGTCGGAGGGGAAGTCCTCACCGATCTTGGCCTTGTACTCGGCCTTGAACTGGCCGGCCAGCTCCTTGAGGTCCTGGGCGGTGAGTTCCACGTCCTGGCTGACGCCCCGGGCCTCTTTCATCTGGTCGATGAGCTGCTCGAAGTATTTCTTGCCCACCTCCATCACCACGTCGGAGTACATCTGGATGAAGCGGCGATAGCAGTCCCAGGCCCAGCGGGGGTTCCCGGACTTTCTGGCCAGGACCTCCACCACGTCCTCGTTGAGGCCCAGGTTCAAAATGGTGTCCATCATGCCGGGCATGGAGGCCCGGGCGCCGGAGCGGACGGAGACCAGCAGGGGATTTTCCTGGTCACCGAACTTCTTGCCGGTGATGGACTCCATCTTCTCTACGTACTCCATGATCTCGGCCATGATCTCGTCGCTGATTTTCTGGCCGTCCTCATAGTAGCGGGTGCAGGCCTCGGTGGTGATGGTAAAGCCCTGAGGCACCGGCAATCCGATATTGGTCATCTCCGCCAGGTTGGCGCCCTTGCCGCCCAGCAGCTCCCGCATGTTGGCGTTGCCTTCTGTGAACAGGTAGCAGTATTTTTTTCCCATACTCATTCCTCCGTTTGTAATATCGCGTCCAAATTCCGAAAAGGGGTCCAGCTCCCGCCGTACAGGGTCAAACCATTGCATCGTTCTTCCATATTATACCGGTAACCAGTCCAAAAAACAATATAAAAAGGAAAAAACCTGCCGCTGCCGGGGGAAATGCCCGCAAAAAAAACACCGGCGCGCCAAAAGGCGCGCCGGCAGAAAACATCACCCTCTCAGGTCGGTGCCCAGGATGTACTTTTTCATGGGTTTGTACAAAACCGCGGCCAGCACCAGGGCGATGAGGGTGTTGGGCAGCATGTAAGATCCGTTGTACACCAAAGAGTATAAAGAGGGGCTGGAGAAGGTGTGGTTCAAAAACTCCGTGGGAGCCACGATCTTATACACCGTGACGCCGCTGATGTAGTGGATGACGAAGCGGGCAAAGCAGCCCACGATGGTCCCCACGAACAGTCCCCACTTTTTGCCCCGGAACAACCCCGCCAGGCCCAGGGGGGTGAAGGCCACCAGGTAGTCCAGCAGCATGGACTGCCAGCCCCAGGCATAGGCCCCGTCAAACATCAGC
>CALWXJ010000052.1 GCA_944385475.1 uncultured Oscillospiraceae bacterium | reverse complement strand
CGGTGCGCTCCCGGACAGACTCGGGCAGGCCGCTCATCTCGGCGATGCCGCCGGCGTTGTCCGCCACGGGGCCGTAAGCGTCGGTGGCCAGGGTGATGCCCAGGGTGGAGAGCATGCCCACGCCGGCGATGCCGATGCCGTACAGGCCCTGGTTGAAGGCCTGGGTGAAGGCGCCGGAGTCGTCCACGATGACGGTGGAGCCGCCGGCGGCAAAATAGCTCACCAGCACCGCGGCCGCCACAATGAGGATAGAGGTCATGGTGGACTTGAGGCCCAGGGAGATGCCGCCGATGATGATGGTGGCGGAGCCGGTCTCGGAGGCGGCGGCCAGATCCTGGGTGGGCTTATAGGTGTCGGAGGTGTAGTACTCGGTGAAATAGCCGATGGCGCAGCCGCCCACGAGGCCGCAGAGGATGGCCACATACACGCCCCAGTTGCCTACAATATAATAGGTGAGGGGAGCGGCCACCACAGCGGACAAAATGGCGGCGGTATACGTGCCGGTGCGCAGGCTCTTCAAAAGGGACTTCTGGTCCGCGTCCTCCCGGGTCTTCACCAGGAAGGAGCCGATGATGGAGCAGAGGATGCCCGTCACCGCCAGAGCCACCGGCAGCAGCAGTCCGCCCCAGCCATAGCCGCCCACGGCGCCCAGGGCAAAGGTGGCCAGGATGGAGCCCACATAGGACTCATAGAGGTCGGCGCCCATACCGGCCACATCCCCCACGTTATCGCCCACGTTGTCGGCGATGGTGGCGGGGTTGCGGGGGTCATCCTCGGGGATGCCGGCCTCCACCTTGCCCACCAGGTCCGCGCCCACGTCGGCGGCCTTGGTGTAGATACCGCCGCCCACACGGGCGAACAGGGCCATGAAGGAAGCGCCCATGCCGTTCATGACCATGATGTTGCCCAGGGCAACGGGGTCATTCACGCCGAAGGCATAGCGCAGCAGGAAAAACCACATGGTGATATCCAGCATGCCAAGGCCCACCACAGTAAAGCCCATGACAGAGCCGGAGGAGAATGCCACCCGCAACCCCTTGTTCAGGCTCTCAGAGGCGGCCTGGGCAGTCCGGGCGTTGGAGTTGGTGGCGATGCGCATGCCGATGAAGCCCGCCAGCATGGAAAAGACACCGCCGGTGACAAAGGCGAAGGGGGTGAACTTGGACAGCATCTTTCCGCCGGAGGCGAAAGCGATCGCCAGCAGGATCACGAACACCACCACAAACACCTTGAAAACGGTGGTGTACTGCTGCTTGAGATAGGCGTTGGCGCCGGCGCGGATCGAGGCGGCGATCTTGCACATCTTCTCCGTGCCCTCAGAATACGTCATGACTTTCTTTGCCTGGGTTACGGCAAAGAGACCGGCCACCAGCGCCCCGATGAAACCGATCCAGAACAGGTTATCCATACTTTCCTCTCCTTAGTAATTGTGCATCTATCCCCAGGGGGGATTTTGGGCAGTTCTTTACTATTCTAACACAGGCCCGGCGTTTTTCAAGCAGATTTTCTCCGGCTTTGTCCAATTTTCGGCAATTTCATGTTTCTGCCAAAATTCACCGGGTTTTAAAGGAATTTTCCCCCAATTCCACACAAAAATACGCTTCTGGAGGACAGACGTCTTCTGTCCTGTTTTTTTGGTTTGAAGGGCATAAAAAACGGGCGCAAAACGCCCCGCCTGCGTTTTGCGCCCGTAAAAACAAAAAACCCACGCCCGGGGCGTGGTTTGTCGTGTGTGAAGCTGTTTTTTACCGCTGGCTCTCGTCCTGGCTCTGGCCGGCAAAGATCAGGTCATCCACGTCGGACAGCGGCGTCTTCATCCAAATGCCCATCCAATCCCTCCTCTCTCTATGATTCTGAAAGGGAGTATAGCAGGATTTTTTCCCGAAGGCAAGGGCTTTTTGTGAAAAGTTGCAAATTATTTACAAAGTTTTTAACGTTTTCCACAAAGTTTTCCTCCTATGGGCATGGTTTCCCCCTGGTTTGGGGGAAAAATAGACCCGGCGGTAATTTTTTCTCGTCATGGCGGGCGGTTCGTGCTATAATAGCCGGGAACTGAAGGCGACATCCCTTTGGGAAAGGAGTTTTTCATGGCGAACCATTCCCACCGCCGCCGGCACCGCCTTTTGAGACGGCTGCTGATTTTGGCGGCGGCCCTGGCCCTTTTCATCTGGTGGGACAACACCTCCTTGCAGGTGACCCAGTTCCACCCCACATTTTCCCATCTGCCCGCCGGGTTTGACGGCTGCCGCATCGTGGTCCTCAGCGACCTCCACGGCGCCTCCTTCGGCGGGGACAACGAGGCGCTGTTCGCCGCCGTGGCGGAGCAGGAGCCGGACTATATTTTTTATCTGGGGGATCTGGAGGACAAGTCCCGGGGCCCCCAGCCGGGATATGCCGAATCTGTGGCGGCGGGGCTTTGCGCCATCGCCCCGGTGTACTATGTCACCGGCAACCACGAGTGGGCCATCGGTGAGGTGCCGGCGCTGAAGGAGCGCCTTGCCGCCCAGGGGGTCACGGTGCTCTCCAACCAGGCGGTGGAACTCAACCGGGGCGGCGACACCATCGTCCTGGCGGGGATCGACGACCCCAACGGCTACGCCGACCAAAAATCCCCGGAGGCCCTGGCCCAGGAGGTGGCGGAGGATTACGGCGACACGTTTTGGATGCTGCTGGCCCACCGCAACAATCTCTTTGCCTCCCGCTACAGCCTCCTGGGGGCGGACCTGGTCCTCTCCGGCCACGGCCACGGGGGGATCATCCGCCTGCCCTTCACCGACGGGCTTTTATCCGTGGAGCGCACCCTCTTCCCCTCCTATACGGCGGGGCTGTACGCGGCCAATGGCTCCACGTTGTTCGTCACCCGGGGGCTGGGGAACTCCGGGCCCTCCCTCCGGCTTTTCAACCGGCCGGAGGTGGCGGTGGTGACGCTGCACCGGGGATAGCCCGGGCCGGGCGGGGCCTGTGCCCCGGGGGCCCCATGGGCGCCGAAGGGCCGGGGAAGCGGCCACGATCAATCAAGAGAGAAGAGGACGTCTGTCCATGAGAGAATTTTACGCGGGAAAATTTGATATTGCCGTGGTGGGGGGCGGCCACGCCGGCATCGAGGCCGCCCTGGCCGCTGCCCGTCTGGGGATGGAGACCATTTTGTTCACCATCAGCCTGGACGCCGTGGGCAACATGCCCTGCAACCCCGCCATCGGCGGCACCGGCAAGGGCCACCTGGTGCGGGAGCTGGACGCCCTGGGGGGAGAGATGGCCCGGGCCGCCGACCGCTGCTGCATCCAATACCGGCTTTTGAACAAGGGCAAGGGCCCCGCGGTATGGAGCCTCCGGGCCCAGGCGGACCGGCGGAAATACCAGACGGTGATGAAGGCCACCCTGGAGCGCCAGGACCATCTCACCGTCCGCCAGGGGGAAGTGGTGGATATCCGCACGGAGGGGGGCGCCGTCAAAGAGGTGGTGCTGGCCACCGGGGCGGTCTTTTCCGTGAGGGCCGCCATCCTGGCCACCGGGACGTATCTTGCCGGGCGGGTCATCGTGGGGGAGTGGATGGAGGACTCCGGCCCCGACGGCATGCACGCCGCCAAGGCCCTCACCGCCGCCCTCACCCGTCTGGGACTGCCTCTGCGGCGCTTTAAAACCGGCACCCCGCCCCGGGTCCTCGCCCGGAGCATCGACTTTTCCCGCATGGAGCTTCAGGAGGGGGACGCCCTGCCGGTGCCCTTTTCCTACTCCACCCCCCAGCCCCCGGAAAACCGGGCCGTGTGCTACCTCACCTGGACCACAGAGCAGACCCGGCGCCTGGTGCTGGACAATCTGGACCGGGCCCCCCTCTACACCGGCGTCATCGAGGGCGTCGGCCCCCGGTACTGCCCCTCCTTTGAGACCAAGGTGATGCGCTTCCCGGAAAAGGCGCGCCATCAGCTCTTTGTGGAGCCCATGGGGCTGGACACGGAGGAGATGTACATCCAGGGCCTGTCCTCCTCCCTGCCGGAGGAGATCCAGGTAGAGATGCTCCACACCATCCCGGGGCTGGAGGGGGCGGTGATGACCCGGCCGGCCTATGCCATCGAATACGACTGCGTGGACCCCCTGTCCCTGCGGCCCACCCTGGAGAGCAAGCAGGTCTCCGGCCTCTATGGCGCCGGGCAGTTCAACGGCTCTTCCGGGTATGAGGAGGCCGCCGTGCAGGGGTTCGTGGCGGGGGTGAACGCCGTGCGCCGCCTCCGGGGGCAGAGCGACTTCATCCTCTCCCGGTCGGAGTCCTATATCGGCACCCTCATCGACGACCTGGTGACCAAGGGCACGGGCGAGCCCTACCGCATCATGACCTCCCGCAGCGAATACCGCCTGGTGCTGCGCCAGGACAACGCCGACCGCCGCCTCACCCGCCGGGGCTATGAGATCGGCCTGGTGAGCCGGGAGCGGCTTGCCCAGGTGGAGGAGAAGTACGCCGCGGTGGAGGGGGAGATCACCCGCCTCACCCACACCGGCGCCGCCCCCTCGGCGGCCCTCTCCGCCTTCCTGGCGGAAAAGGGCACCGCCGATGCCCCGGACGGCTGCCCCCTCATCTCCCTGCTGCGGCGGCCCCAGCTGCACTATGCCGACCTTGCCCCCTTCGACCCCCAGCGTCCCCAGCTGCCCCCGGAGGTGACGGAGCAGGTGGAGATCTCCGTGAAGTACGAGGGGTACATCCGCCGGCAGGAAAAGCAGATCGCCCAGCTGCGGAAGATGGAGTCCCACCGCCTGCCCCCGGATCTGGACTACACCTCCATCCAGGGGCTGCGGCTGGAGGCCCGGGAAAAGCTCCAGGCCGTGCGCCCGGAGAATCTGGGACAGGCCAGCCGCATCAGCGGCGTCTCCCCGGCGGATATCGCCGCGCTGATGATCTATCTGGAGCGGTGAGATGCCGCCCCATGGAATGAAGAGATAAAGGAGCGCGATCGCGTGAGAAAATTTTTGGCCATCGTGGCATGCAAATTGGGCCGCCTTGTGGGCAGGGCCGTGGGCAAGGGCAGCTCCCTGCCGGGAAAAGTGGCACTGAAGATCTGCCCGGACATCCTCTCCCGGGTGAAGCTCCCCCAGCACATCATCGCCGTCACCGGTTCCAACGGCAAGACCTCCACCGTGGAGATGATCGCCGCCGTTTTGCGGGCGGACGGCCGCAGGGTCATCTATAACCAGGAGGGCTCCAACCAGATCGAGGGGGTCACCACCCTCATCCTCACCCACGCCGACCTCCGGGGCCGTGTGGGGGCGGACGTGCTGCTCATTGAGTCCGACGAGCGCTACGCCGCCCATACCTTCCGCTACTTCCACCCCACCGTGTTCGTCATCACCAACCTCTACCGGGACCAGCTCACCCGCAACGGCCACCCCCGGTGGGTGTACAAGGCGCTGCTGGGGGCCATCCATGACGATACCACCCTGATCCTGAATGGGGACGACCCCCTCTCCTCCTGCTTCGGACGGGGGCGGGAGAAGGTGCGCTACTTCGGCTTAGGCCCCTGCGATTTCGACACGGCGGAGCCCACCGGGGCCTATCACGACGGGAAATACTGCCCGGTGTGCTATGCTCCCATGACCTATGACTACGTCCACTTCAACCACATCGGCGCCTTCCGCTGCACCGGCTGCGGCCATCATAAGCCCGCCACAGACTATACCGCCACCGCCCTGGACTTGAAGGAGGGGCGGATGACCCTGGACGGCAAGACGGAGATCCACCTGGCCTTTTCCAGCATCTACCATGTCTATAACATCCTGGCGGCCTATGCCGCCTGCCGCACCGCCGGCGTGGCGGCGGACACCGTGGCCCGGACCGTGGACCGGTATGTGCTGAAAAACGGGCGGATGCAGACCTTCCGCCTGGGCCGGCACCACGGCACCCTCCTCACCTCCAAGCACGAAAACTCCATCGCCTATGACACCAACCTGCGCTATATCCGCCAAAGCGCCGCCCCCTGCAGCGTCATGGTGATTGTGGATGCGGTGAGCCGCAAGTACTTCACCAGCGAGACCAGCTGGCTGTGGGACATCGACTTTGACCTTTTGTGCGCCCCCCAGATCCAGCATGTGTATCTGGCCGGGCGCTACTGCAACGACCTTTCCCAGCGCTTTTCCTTCACCGCCCTGGACCCCGCCCGCTGGTCCGTCCACCCCGACATCGCCGGGGCGGCGGAGGCGGTGAAGGCCTCCGGGGAGGAGGAAGTGTATGTGGTCACCTGCTTTTCCGACCGGGAGAAGCTCCTGGCCCTGACGGAAAAGGAGGGATAAGACATGGAGATCCGCTTGATACACCTCTGCCCGGACCTGATGAACCTCTATGGCAGCTATGCCAACGTCCGGGTCCTGTCCCGCTATCTGGAGACCTGCGGCTGCACCGTCACGGTGGAGACGGCCGCGGCGGGGGAGGCGCTCTCCCTGGCCGGGGCGGACTTTTTGTTCCTGGGGGCGGGGACGGAAGATGCCGCCGTCTATGCCGCCGGGGCCCTTTCCCCCCTCTTCCCCCAGCTGCGCAGCGCCGCGGAGGACGGGATGGCCATGCTCTTTGCCGGCACCGCCATGGATCTTTTGGGCGGGAGCCTCACCGATGAGACGGGGAAGACCGTGGCCGGGGCGGAGATCGGGGCCTTCAACACCACCTACACCACCCGGCGCATCACCGGGGACGTCTATGGCCATACGGACCTCTTTGCCCCGGCGGTGGTGGGCTTTATGAACAAGTGCAGCCGCACGGAGGGGGTGGACGTCCCCTTCCTCACCGCCCTGGACATGGGGGCGGGCAACACCGGCCCCGGCACGCCGGAGGGCTTTCGCCGGGGCAGCCTCATCGCCTCCCAGCTCACAGGACCCATTCTGGTGAAAAACCCCGCCCTGCTGCAGTGGATGGCCGGGGCCATCCTCGCCCGCCGGGGGGCGGAGGCGGCGCTGCCTCCGGTCCCGGAGGCTGCCCAGAAGGGCTGGGCCGTCACGGAAGAGCAGCTGCGCCTGCGCTGGCAGGAGAGGAAATAACCCCCCATCCGGGGTGCCTTCCTGATAAAACCGCCCCCTGTCCCGGTGGGACAGGGGGCGGCGTCGATTTTCTTCTTCCACGGAGGCGGGGCGGGGTTAAGCGGGGAGTTCCTCCTCCGCCGCCTCAGAGGGGGCATGGTCGGCGATCTGGGCGCGGTTGAGGACATAGATGCCGCCGCTGACCAGGGCCAGGGCCACCACCACCCGGAGGACCGAATCCACCGGCTCCCGCAGCAGCAGCGCCGAGAGGAACACGCCCCAGATGGGGTTCAAAAGGCCAAAGCCCGTCACCCGGGACACGGGATGATGGCGCAGCAGCAGCGCCTGGAGGCAGTTGCCCGCCCCCGCCACAAAGGACATGTACAAAAGAAGGGGGATGGCAAACACGCTGGAGGGGTGCAGCCGCCCCCCGAAGACCAGGCCGATGGCCAGCAGCACCACGCCGCCGAAGAGGTACTGGTAGGAGCTGAGGACCGCCGGGTCCGTCTTTTTGGAAAAGGCGTGCATCAACGGGGAGGCCGCCGCCACCGCCAGGGCGGAGAGCAGCACGAACCCCTCCCCCAGCAGCGTGACGCCCCCGGTGAGGCCCCCGGCGCCGCTCCAGTTCACCAGCACCACGCCGGCAAAGCCCATGGCCACCCCCAGGGTCTTTTTCCCCGTGAGCTTTTCCTGCTTGAGGATCAGGCAGGCGATGAGGATGGAGAAGAAGGAGCAGGAGGAGTTGATGAGGGTGCCCTTGATGCTGGTGGTATGGGCCATGCCCACATAGTAGAAGAGGTACTGCATCACCGACTGGGACATGCTGATCTTGATGATCCTGCTCCAGTCGCTTTTCCTGGGCCGCAGGATCCGCCGCTCGGCGATGCTGCCCATGGTAAAGCCCAGGCACCCGGCCAAAAAGCACCGGGCCCCGGCAAAGACGTACTGGGTGGCGGCATCATCCGCGGAGATGGCAAAGGCGGAATAGGCCAGCTTCAGCACCGGATAGGCGCTGCCCCACAGCATGGCGGCGAAAATGGCCGTGGCGTACAGCCCCACCTTGGTGGCGAAGAAAGAGGTCTTTTGTGTGGTAACAGGACTCATGGCGCACCATCCTTATCCGTTCTGCGACTATCTTAACGCCCACAAGGGTGTTTGGCAACCCCCATTTCCCCCTCCGGGGGAAATTTTCCCCGGGGGGGAAGTCTTTCCCCGGGGGCGGGGCGGGGAAGTTTTTTTGCACTTTTTCCCCTTTTTTCGTTCCACGGCGCCCCAGGATGTGGTACACTCAAAAAAACGGCGCCCCATTGGGTGCCGGCCTTTTCCCCGCCGGCGGGCGGGGTCCTTTGGCGCCCCTCCTCCCCCAGGGGGAGGGTCCATGCCACCACGGCCCCGGGAGGGGCTGGTTTTAGGAGGGAGAAGACCATGGTCATCACAGTGCGGTCCCTGGGCCTGAGCGGCATCACCGGCTACGAGGTGCGGGCGGAGTGCTTTCTCTCCGGCGGCCTGCCATCCTTTGACGTGGTGGGCCTGCCGGACGCCGCCGTGCGGGAGGCCCGGGAACGGGTGCGGGCGGCGGTGAAGAACTGCGGGGCCCGTTTCCCCGTCAGCCGCATCACCGTGAACCTGGCCCCGGCGGGGGAGAAAAAGGCGGGCACCATCTATGACCTGCCCATCTTCGTGGGGCTCTTGGCCGCCGCCGGGGACCTGCCCGCCCCGCCGCCGGACGCCGCCTTTTTGGGGGAGCTGAGCCTCACCGGCGCCCTCCGGGGGATCCAGGGAGTATTGCCCATGGCCCGGGCCGCCCGGGCCGCGGGGATCCGCCAGCTGTTCCTCCCCTTGGAAAACGCCCCGGAGGCCACCCTGGCGGGGGAGGGCATCACCGTGTACGGCGTGGCGGACGTGTCCGCCCTGGCAGCCCACCTGCGGGGGCAGGCCCCCCTCACCCCGGCTCCCCAGTGGCGCCCGGAGGAGGAGGGAGAGCCCCTGCCGGACCTCAGGGACGTCATGGGCCAGGAGAATGTGAAGCGGGCGCTGGAGATCGCCGCTGCCGGCGGCCACAACCTTTTGATGGTGGGCTCCCCCGGCTCCGGCAAGTCCATGCTGGCCCGGCGGCTGCCCTCCATCCTGCCCCCTTTGACCTGGGAGGAGTCCCTGGAGACCTCCTCCATCTGGTCTGTGGCGGGACTGACGGATCCCCGCCGCCCCCTGCTGCCCCGGCGGCCCTTCCGGGGACCCCATCACACCGCCTCCGCCGCGGCCCTCACCGGAGGCGGGGCGGCCCTGCGTCCAGGGGAGATGTCCCTGGCCCACAACGGCGTTTTGTTTTTGGACGAGCTGCCGGAGTTCCGCCGGGACGCCCTGGAGGCCCTGCGCCAGCCCCTGGAGGAGGGGAGCGTCACCGTGGCCCGGGCCGGGGGAACGCTGCACCTGCCCGCCCGGTTCCAGTTGGTGTGCGCCATGAACCCCTGCCGCTGCGGCTGGCGGGGCCACCCCACCCGCCGCTGCACCTGCTCCGACCGGGAGGTGGAAAAATACGTCCAGAAGATCTCCGGCCCCCTGCTGGACCGGATGGACCTGGTGGTACAGGTCCCCTCTGTGGAATATGAGGCCATGCGCCGCCGCACCCCGGGGGAGGACTCCGCCACCGTGGCCCGCCGGGTGGCATCGGCCCGGGCCATCCAGGCCCGGCGCTTCGGCTCTGCCCAGGGGTGCAACGCCCACATGTCCCCTGGGGAGGTGGGGCGCTTCTGCCCCCTGAACCAGGGGGGCGAGGCCCTGATGAAAAGTGCCTTTACCCGGATGGGCCTCTCCGCCAGAAGCCACGACCGCATTTTGCGGGTGGCCCGGACCATCGCCGACCTGGAGGGGGAGGAGGACATCTCCCCCGCCCACCTGGCAGAGGCCATTCAGTACCACAGCGGCACCCTGACGGCGCCGGGATCCCGATAACCTTGGAGGATGTTTTTATGAACGAACAGGAGACTTTGCTTTTGAAATTGGGGGAAGTGGTCCTCAAGGGCCTCAACCGCCATGTCTTTGAAGACCGGCTGGTGAACAACGTCCGCCGCCGCCTGCGGCATTTGGGCAGCTTCCAGGTCTTCATCCGCCAGAGCACCATCTATGTAGAGCCCCAGAGCCCCCAGTGCGACATGGAGGGGGCCTTTGCCGCCTGCCGCCAGGTCTTCGGCATCGTCAGCGTGGTGCGGGCGGTGCCCTGCGAGAAGAGCGTGGAGGCCATCGTGTCCACCGCCCGGACCTACCTTGCCCCCCACTTCGCCGCCGCCAGGAGCTTCAAGGTGGAGAGCAAGCGGGCGGACAAGCAGTTCCGCCTCAACTCCATCCAGATCTCCCAGGCGGTGGGGGGCGCCCTGGCAGAGGCCTTCCCCGCTGTGGCGGTGGACCTGCACCACCCGGACCTCACGGTGTTTGTGGAGATCCGGGAAAAGCACGCCTATGTCCACGCCCCGGCGGTGCCCGGCGCCGGCGGCCTGCCCACAGGCATGGGGGGCCGGGCGGTGAGCCTGCTGTCCGGGGGGCTGGATTCCCCGGTGGCCTCCTATATGATCGCCCGGCGGGGGGTGGAGCTGGAGATGGTCCACTTCGCCTCGCCCCCCTATACCTCCCAGCAGGCCCTGGACAAGGTGCTGGAGCTGGCCAGGCTCTTAAGCCTCTATTCCGGACGGATGATCGTCCACGTCATCCCCTTCACCCAGATCCAAGAGCAGATCCGCACCCACTGCCCGGAGGAGTACTTCACCCTCATCATGCGCCGGCTGATGATGCGCATGGCGGAGGCGGTGGCCAAAAAGGCCGGGGCCGGGGCCATCGTCACCGGGGAGTCCCTGGGCCAGGTGGCCAGCCAGACCATGGCCGCCCTGGGGGTGACGGAGGCCGTCACCACGCTGCCGGTGCTGCGGCCCCTCATCGGCACGGACAAGGTGGAGATCATCCGCCAGGCCCGCTCCATCGGCACCTACGACACCTCCATTCTGCCCTATGAGGACTGCTGCACCGTCTTCACCCCCCGGCACCCGGCCCTGCGGCCCCGGCTGGAGGCGGTGGAGGAGGCGGAGGGGGCCCTGGACGTGGAGGGCCTGATGGCCCAGGCCCTCTCCCAGCAGACCTGGTACCGGGTGGGCCCCGACGGGGTCCGCCAGGCGGCCCAGTGAGCCGGCGGGAGGGGGGCGCCGGGGCGCCCTTTACCGTGGAGATCCTGGCGGTGGGAACGGAGCTTTTGTCCGGCAGCGTGGCCAACACCGACGCCCAGGTCCTCTCCCGGGCCCTTTTCTCCCTGGGGCTGGCGGTGCGCTGGCACACGGTGGTGGGGGACGATGCCCGCCAGGTGCAGGCGGCGGCGGAGACCGCCCGGCGCCGCGCCCACATCCTCATCACCACCGGGGGGCTGGGCCCCACCTACGACGATCTCACCCGGGAGGCGGTGTGCGCCGCCTTCGGCCTTGCCCTCCGGCCCCATCCGGCGGTGCTGGAGGACCTGGGGCGGCGCTATCCCGCCGGGGAGATCCCCCCCAACACCGCCCGGCAGGCCCTGCTGCCGGAGGGATGCGAGGTGTTTTTCAACACCGCCGGCACCGCCCCGGGGTGCGCCTTTTTCCGGGAGGGGGTCCACGTGGTGATGCTTCCCGGTCCCCCGGGGGAGCTGGAGCCCATGCTCCGCCGCAGCGCCCTGCCCTATCTCCGGCGCCTCTGCCCCGGGGCGGTGGTGTCCCACGACCTGCGGATCTTCGGCATGGGGGAGTCCGCTGTGGACCGCCTGCTGCGGCCCTGGATGGAGACGATGGAAAACCCCACCCTGGCCCCTTACGCCCTGCCCTGCGAGGTGCGCCTTTGCTGCACCGCCCGGGCCGCCACGGCCCAGGAGGCGGAGGCCCTGGCCGCCCCGGTGCTGGAGCGGGCCCGGCAGGCCCTGGGGGACGTGGTATACGGCGTGGATATCGAGAGCCTGCCCGCCCTGTGCCTCACCCTTTTGAAAGCGCGCCGCCTCACCTTCGCCACGGCGGAGAGCTGCACCGGCGGCGCCGTGGCGGAGGCCATCACCGCCCTGCCGGGGGCCTCCGTGGTGTACCGGGGGGGCGTGGTGAGCTATTGGACGGAGGTCAAATCCGGGGTGCTGGGGGTGGAGGAGGCGGTGCTAAGCCGCTTCGGCGCCGTGTCCCAGCCGGTGGCCCTGGCCATGGCCCGGGGGGCCCGGCGCCTCACCGGGGCAGAGCTGGCCCTCTCCGTCACCGGGGTGGCGGGGCCGGAGGGAGACGACCGGGGCAATCCCGTGGGGCGGGTGTTCATCGCCCTCTCCACCCCGGAGGGGGACTTTTGCCGCCGCATGGAGGCGGGCCCCCAGCCCCGCCGGCGGATCCAGGCCCTGGCGGTATGCCACGCCTATGACATGCTGCGCCGCTACCTCACCGGCCTTGGGGTGGAGGGGGCCTTTGCCCCCGGAAGAGAGGAGGCCGGGGCAAAAGGCCCGGACGCCGTCAATGTCTGAGCGCCCCAAAAGGAAGGGCCTGTACAGGATGCGGCGCGCGCCTCTCTCCCGGCATCAAAAAAAGAGACTGCCTGGGGCAGTCTCTTTTTTCTTTGGGGGCTTCAGCCCAGGGCCGTGTCCAGGATCATCATCACCAAAAAGCCCCCTACGAAGCCGCAGGTGCCTGCCCGGCTGTGGGCCTGGGGCACCAGCTCCTCCACCACCACATAGAGCATGGCTCCGGCGGCAAAGCTCAGCAAAAAGGGCATC
The DNA here is from genome assembly GCA_944385475.1 of uncultured Oscillospiraceae bacterium. GTDB lineage: Bacteria > Bacillota > Clostridia > Oscillospirales > Oscillospiraceae > Oscillibacter. Next base: position 18,396 of record CALWXJ010000052.1, on the reverse strand, counting down.
AGGCCCGACACAGCGGCGGCACAGGCCGCCGCCGCAATGCCGAACAGGGGCTCCACCGCCCCGGAGGCCACCCCCTGGCCAAAGGCCGCCAGGCGGCTTTTGCCCTGCTGGCGCAGAGGCAGGGAGATGGCGGCCCCCTCCGGGAGGTTCTGTATCCCCACCCCCAGGGCCAGGGCCGCGGCGGCGGCCATCCCCTCTCCAGAGGCCCCCAGGGCAAAGGCCAGCCCCACCGCCATCCCCTCGGGGATGTTGTGCAGGGTGATGGCCGCCATCAAAAGGGCCGTGCTCCGGTCATGGTCCATGGTCATACGGCGGCAGATGAGATCGTCAAATACCACCAAAAACGCCGCCCCTGCTACCATGCCCGCCGCGGCGGGCACCCAGCCCGGCAGATGCATGCTCCGGGCCTGGTCGATGGCGGGCAGCAGCAGGCTCCACACGGAGGCGGCGGTCATCACCCCGGCGGCAAATCCCAGCACTGCCTGCCGAAAGCCGGGCCTCTCCCGGTCCGGCAGGAGGAAGATCACCGCTGCCCCCAAGGTGGTCATCAAGCATGTAAAGCCGGTGCCTACAGCGGCCCAGCCGATGGATTGCAGCATGATATCAACGCCTTTCCAGCCATTCAGGCGAACGCGCGCCTGTATGCCAGTATAAGCGCCGGGGCCCCGCCGGGTGCCTGGTCCGGGGGCGGGATGCCGGGCCGCCCCGGATGGCCCCTCCGGGGCGGGATGCGGGGAAAAGGGGAAAAAAGCGTCCCGGGCCTTTCGGCCCGGGACGGACTTTTTAAAAAAGGCGGATGACCCCCAGGGTCAAAAGCGTCACCAGGACGCCTGCCGCCAACACCCCCGCCAGCAGCGCCGGCAGGGCGTGGCGCAGCCGGATATCCAGCAGCGCCGCGATGAGGGCCCCGGTCCAGGCGCCGGTGCCCGGCAGGGGGATGGCCACGAAGATCACCAGCCCCATGAGGCGGTACTTGCGCACGATGCGCCCCTTGAGGTGGGTCCGCCGCTCGATCCGCAGGATCCAGGGCCCCAGGGTGCGGGTGCGGCGCAGCCGGTCGAACACCCGGCGGCTTAGGAGGATGATGAAGGGCACCGGTACCAGATTGCCCAGCACCGCCGCGGCAAAGGCCGCCGCCGGGGGCAGTCCGGCGGCGATCCCCGCCGGGATGGCCCCCCGGAGCTCCACCACCGGCACCATGGCCATGGCAAAGGTAAAGAGCAGTTTTCCAAACACCGTCTCCAAAAAGGGCATCTTCATCCTCCCGGGCACAGAATTTCCCTGCCCGGGCCATCCCGGGGCCGGGGCACGCCTTCAGTTTACTCCAGGTTCAGCCGGTTTTTCAAGAAGTATACGGTGATGACGTAAAAAACGGCGCCGTCTATGGCGGTGAGCAGCGTCATCAAGGCGATGCCGGCGTGGATGGCGGCCATGCCCCGCAGCTGGAAGTCCAGATTGGCCAAAAACTGCGCCATGCCCGGGGTGTCCAGCCCCGAGAGCAGCAGGGAGCTTATGAACTGGGTGGCAAACTGGAAGACAAAGAAGAACACCACGGACAGGGCTGTCTTATGGTTTGCAAAGCTGTTGCCCACCGCCATGGCGGCATAGAACTGCAGGCACAGCGCCGCGCAGCCCACGAAAAACAGCACCAGCAGCTCCAGCAGGATGGCCGTGCCGTTGAGGGCGTAGTACGCGGTAATGGCCTGGAAAAAGGCCCGCAGCCCCCGGAAAAACCCCTGGATGACCCCCACGTCCAGGGAGATCATCATCAGCGACAGCATCACCGCCGCCCCTGTGAGGAAAAACCACACCGCGGAGACGATGATCTTGCTCCACACCTGCTGGTGGACCGAGACGGGGAGGGTGAACATCAAATACCCCTCGTCCCGGAGGAGGTTGTGGTGGAAGCGCTGGATCATCAGGGCAAAGCTCATCAGGCACACCCCCAGAATGGCCACGGTGAAGGCCACCGCCACCATGGCCCCCAGCAGATTCAAAAAGAGGTTCCCCGAATCCGCCATCCCCCGCACACTCAAGTTGGTGCCCAGGGCGGTGATGATCAGCACCAGATATAAAGGCCCCATCACCCGGGCCGTGGCACGGAACTCGTGCTTCATCAATTTTCTCAGCATTTGAACACCTCCCGGAACAGCGCGTCCACACTCATGCCCTTTTCCTCCCGGATCTCATCCACGGAGGAGCGCAGCACCACCCGGCCCCGGTCCAAAAACACCACATCGTCCAGCACCTTCTCCACATCGGCGATGAGGTGGGTGGAGATCACCACCGCCGCCTCGGGGTTGTAGTTGCCGATGATGGTGGAGAGGATGTAGTCCCGGGTGGCGGGGTCCACGCCGCCGATGGGCTCATCCAGCAGATACAGCTTCGCCGCCCGGCTCATCACCATGATGAGCTGGGCCTTCTCCCGGGTGCCCTTGCTCATCTGCTTGATCCGCTGGGTCAGGGGGATCCCCAGGTGGGAGAGCATCTCCTCCGCCGCGGAGCGGCGGAAGTCCTCATAAAAGTCCCCGTAAAAGTCCAGCAGCTGCCCCGCGGACATCCAGGTGGGGATGGCGGTGCGCTCCGGCAGATAGCTCACCAGGCGGTGGCTGTCCTTCCCCGGGGCCACGCCGCAGATGGAGATGGCGCCGGAGGTGGGGGTCAAAAGGCCGTTGGCCAGCTTGATGAGGGTGGTCTTGCCGCTGCCGTTGGGGCCCAAAAGCCCCACGATCCGCCCCGGCTCTATCTGCAGCGAAACGTCGCTGAGGGCCTCGATCTTGCCGTATTGCTTGCAAAGTCCGTCACAGCGCAGTGCTTCCATGTTCGTCCTCTCCCTTCTTCTGCTCTTGTCCCTGCTGCTCCAGCAGGGCGATGATCTCCTCCCGGGTGTAGCCCAAAAGGGTCATGGCCTGCATAAAGGCCTGAATATGGCCCCGGGCCAAATCTTTTTTCACCTGATTGATCATTGCCTGATCCTCCGTTACAAATCGCCCGGCGGTGCGCTGGCTGTATACCAGCCCGTCCCGCTCCAGCTCCGTCAATGCCCGCTGCATGGTGTTGGGGTTCACCCCGGCCTCCGTGGCCAGGTCCCGCACCGAGGGCAATCGCTCCCCCGTGGGAAAGCTGCCGGAGACGATCCCCATTTTGATCTGCCCCACAAGTTGGGTGTAAATGGGCGCGTCATTGGAAAATTCCCATTTCAATCCAAGCACCTCCTCGGTCTCCGCTGGTTTTGTTTTGTTGTATTAAGCACTTAGTATAATAGCACAATTATGTTTCCTGTCAAGGGGGTTTGAAAAATTTTTTTAGGGAAGGGCAGGGGAGAGGCAAAAAAAGCCCCGGCCCATTGGGCCGGGGCCGCTGCTTTTACGGGCCTGCTGTCCGGGGGGGCTTCTGCCCCTCTCCCCGCTTTTCCAGCCGGGGGCCCAAAAGGGCCACCAGCAGCCCCATCAGGGCCACGCCCAGACCGTAGACCGCCTGGGGGCCCATGCCCTCCCACAGCCGTTCCATCTGGGCGGCGAGGTCCTGGGAGGAAAACGCCGACGCTGCCATCAGGCCAAAAAGGGCCGTGGCGGCATACTGAAAGAGGAGATAGCTCCCGCCCCAGACCACCAAAAGCCATCCGGCGTGGTGCCAGCGCAGAGGTCTGCGGCAGCCCACCAGCGCCCACAGAAGGCCCGCCAGCAGCAGCCCCGCCGCCTCTGCCGCCTTTTGCCGGTTGACAAACAGCACCCACAAAACGCCCTGGAGGGGATTCATCTGCCCCTGGGAGACCACGGAGGAAAGATTGCCCCAGGCAGCCGTCAGCCGCAGCAGCTGCCAGCCGCCCCACAGCGCCAGCAGGATCCCCAGAAGCCACCCCCGGTCCCGGAGCCAGGTCCCCAGGCTCCGCAGCCGGATCCGGGAGCCCCGGCGGCTCTCCTCCGGGGCGTCCTCCACCAGCAGATAGTCGGTGCTCACCCCGAACTGGCGGCTGATGCGCACCACCTTCTCCGTCTCCGGCAGGGCCTCGTCCCGCTCCCACTTGGAAACCGCCTGGCGGCTCACCTCCAGGTTCTCCGCCAGGGCCTCCTGGCTCATCCCCGCCTGGGATCGCAGGGCCTGCAATTTTTCTCCAAAGGTCATAGCCGTGCCTCCTTTCTCTTCCCCCACAGGATACCATCCTCCCGGCGATCTGGCCAGCAACCGGGGACGGAATCTTCGCAACCTGGGGTTGCGCCCCGGGGATTTGGCCCCCGGGGCGCAAAAAAGGGGGAGGGGGCAGGCCGCCCCCTTCCCCCTTCAATAGCGCTGATCCAGAATCTCCACCACGTGGGCCAGGGCGTCCTCCCAGGCGGGGCGCACCAGCGTCACGCCGCTGCGGCGCACCGCCTCAGAGCAGTTCTCCGGGGCGAAGCCCTCCCCCCCGGCGGTGAGCATGGAGAGGTCGTTGGCCTCGTCCCCCACGCAGTAGACCCGGTCCATGGCAATGCCCAGCCGGGCGGCCAGGCGGCGGACCATGCCCCCCTTGTTGGCTCCCAGGGCCGTGAGTTCCAGCAGCGTGGGGGCGGAGAACAGCACCTCATACCTCCCCGCCCAGGGCTGGTGCAGGATCCATTCCCGCACCTGCTCCAGGCAGGCGTGATCCTCCTCGAACATCAGCTTCCCCAGGGGCAGGGGCACCCCCAGCAGATCCTCCTTGTCCTCCACCGCCACATGGGTGACGTGGATGTGCTGGCGGGTATAGAGGTTGGGGCGCACCACGTGGATGACATTGTCCACATGATAGGCCTCCACCGCCACAGTGGGGAAGCGGTCCAGCACCTCCTGGCCCCGCTCCAGGCTCTGGGGGGGCAGGAGGATGGTATCCAAGTAGGCCCCGGCGGAAAAATCATACAGCACCGCCCCATTGCACAGCACCCCCGGGGCGTTCATGGGCACCTGGGGGGCAAACCGGGCAAAGGCCGGCAGCGCCCGGCCCGTGGCGATGGCGAAGCGCCCGCCCCCCTCCATAAAATAGTTGATGGCCTCCCGGTTCTTCCGGGATACCTGGGGCAGCGCCCCCTCCTCCCGGCGGGCGGCCTCTGTATAGACCAGGGTATTGTCAAAGTCGCTGGCGATGAGCACGCCGTCAAATTTTCCCATAGGGGCACCTCCCGTTTTTTCAGAAAATCCCGCCGCCCAGAAGATGGGCGGCGGGAAACAGCTCAGTCCGCCTGGGGGGTCTTGCCCCCCTCCCCCTCGCCGGGGTGGTGGCGCCGTCCGCCCCGGTGACGGGGACGGCGGCGGGGCTTGGAGGCGCCCGCCTCCCCCCGGGGAGCGGCAGGGGCGGCACCCGCCCCCTCTCCAGCGGCGGGCCTGCGTCCCTCTCCCCGGCTGCGGTCCCCCTTGGGAGCCTCCCCCAGAGGCAGGGGGGGCTTGCCGCCGCCGCTGCGGCGCCGTCCGCCCCGATGGCGGCGGCGGGGCTTTCCGTCGCTGCCGGGCTCCTCTCCCATTTTCTCCCGGGCGGGGGCATCCGCCAGGGGATGGTCCACATAGAAGGGGGTGGTGAATACCGGGGTGGGGGGAAGTTCTTCCTCCCGGGGCTCCACATAGCGGCTGGGCCGCTCCTCCGGGACCACGATCCCCTCCCGGCTGCCCTTGCCGTTGCGCAGGATCTCCACCTCGCAGCGGCGATAGGTCTTGAGATTCTCCGGGGCGCTGTCCAGGCTCACCTTCATGCTCTGGCGCAGCAGGTCCACGCTCTTGACATTGCCCGGGCCGTCGGGGGTCTGGACAAAGGACTCCACCTTGGGCATCTGCCGGGCGGCGTCTTCATAGGCCCCCTGCTCGTATTTCAAGCAGCACATCAGCCGCCCGCAGGTGCCGGAGATCTTGGTGGGGTTGAGGCTGAGGTTTTGGGTCTTGGCCATCTTGATGGACACCGGCATGAACCCATTTAAAAACTGGGAGCAGCAGAAGGGCCGGCCGCAGATGCCCAGGCCCCCCACCATCTTGGCCTCGTCCCGCACGCCGATCTGCCGCAGCTCGATCCTGGCCCGGAACACCGCCGCCAGGTCCCGCACCAGCTCCCGGAAATCCACCCGGCCGTCGGCGGTGAAGAAAAAGATGATCTTGTTGCCGTCAAAGCTGGCGGAGACCCGCACCAGCTTCATCTCCAGGCCGTGCTCGGCGATCTTCTTCCCGCATACGTCAAAGGCCTGGCTCTCTTTTTTCCGGTTGTATTCCACGGTGCGCCGGTCCGCCTCCGTGGCCATGCGCAGCACAGCGCACAGGGGCTGGACCACCGTCTCGTCCTCCACCTCGTGGTTGCCCTGGGTGCAGGTGGCAAATTCCGGGCCCTGGGCGGTCTCCACGATCACCTCGTCCCCCATCCGCACCTGCATCCCCCGGGGGTCAAAATAATAATTCTTACACCCGCCCCGAAAGCGGACGCTGATCACTTCTGTCAAAGGATTCCCTCCAATTCCACGGCCAGGGCGCCTAAAACGTGGTTCACCCCCACGTTGTAAGCGCACTGGGTGCCGTATGTCTGCAATATGGTTATTGTGCGCATGATGGCGGCGTTTGTCAAGTTTTTTGCCCCGGCGGCCTCCCACGGGGAGGGGCTGGAGTCCCGGCGGCCGCCATAGCGCCCCACCAAAATGGAGGCCAGGATCTCCCGGCTGCCCTCCAGCACCTGGCGGAGGGTATCCCGGTCCATCCTGGACCGCTCCCACCCCGCCAGCAGCGCCGCAGCCTCCCCCGGGGCGCCCCGGCAGATCACCCGGCACAGCGCCGCGGCCTCCTCCTGGGGCGCCTGCCCCTGCCCGGGGGCCTCCTCCGGGGGCAGCTTCAGCTCCACGCACCGGGAGCGCAGGGTGGGCAGCACGCTGGCGCTGTTTTTGGCGCAGAATAAAAACGCGGCGTAAGGGGGCCCTTCCTCCACCACCTTTAAAAGGATGTTTTGGTCCGTCTCCGTCAGCAAGGAGCAGTCAGGGAAGAGGTAGACCTTCCGCCGGCCCTCGTTGGGGCGGATATAGGCGTCTGACCGGGCGGCGCGCACCACCTGGGCGGAGAGGGTCTTGTGCCCGTCGTCCCGGACGGTGATGACGTCGGGGTGGATGTCCGAGAGTACCTTGCGGCAGGCGTCGCACACCCCGCAGGGCCGCGCCCCCTCCCCCCGGCACTCCATGGCGGCGGCGGCGTACCGGGCGGCGGATACCAGATCCCCCTCCCCGGTGAACAGCAGCGCCGGGGAAAGGGCATCCCGGGAGGCGGCCTGACGCACCCGCTCCAGGGCCGGGATCTTCTCCATCTGGGCAAATATCGACATAGGGGGCCTCCTTCCGGGTATCTGCCCCCGGCGGCGGCCGCCCTGGGGACATACTGCCCTATTATAGCATATTTGCGGCAAAAAGAAAAGAAAAACGGACAGGGGCAGCCTGTCCGTCCTCCCTTATTTTACCACTTGGAACGATTTGACCATGGCCTCCAGCTCCCGGCGGTGGCCGTCGTGCTGATCCACAGGATACTGCCAGGCCACCAGGTACGTCCGTCCCGGCCCCTCCGCCGCCAGAAAGCTCAAGGTGATGTTGTGGCTGCTGCTCATCAAGGAGCCCCGCAGGGTGCCTGCCAGCAGATCCTCCGACACATAGCCCCGCTCCTCCATGAACCACGCCTCCGCCTCACCGGCGCTGAGGCCCTCCACCGGAAGCACCTCCAAATAGCTCTCGTCCTTCAGCCAAACGGGGTTGTCCGGATCCTCGGAGATCTGCTCCCAGCCCTCCAGGACATACAGGGAAAAGCCGCTGCCGGAATACAGGCTGGCAGGGGCGCTGCGGACCTGATTTTCCTCCGTCACCGTCAGTTCGATGGCGGTCTTCCGGCCCAGTTCCTCGGCTGTGGCGGGGGTGATGGTCTGGGTCATGGGCTCTTTGACCCGGTTGTCCTCCTGCTGGCTCAGGGCGGGCGGATCTTTCTCCGCTCCGCAGCCGCTGAGCAGCAGTGCCGCCGCCGCGCAAAGGCAAAGCTGTCGTATCATCCGTGTCCTCCTTTTTTTGCGGAGATTCCGCTGACGGTTACTATGTCCCAAAAGGGCGCTTTTCAAACAGATTTCCGCAAAATTCGCCGCAGTCGGGACAAATTTTTCCAAAAAAGGCGGATTTTTTTCAAATAAAAGCCCCGCCCCGGCGGGGGCGGGGGCGGGAGGACCGGTCTGGGGAAAAGCAGGGGGGCGGCGGATCTCTCCGCCGCCCCCCTCAGGCGTCTTCTTTGTGGTTTGTTACTCCCCGGTATGGGGGGCAGCGTCCTCCGCCACCCCTTCGAAGGCCGCCGGGGCGGCCCCCTCCATCACCTGCAGGAAGGCGGGGCGCTCCATGGTCTCATGCTCCAGGAGGTATTCCGCCACGGCGGTGAGCTTGTCCTTCCTGGCAAGCAGGATCTCCTCACAGCGGCGGTAGGCCCCGTCCACAATGGTCTTGACCTCCTCGTCCACCTGGGCGGCCACTGCCTCGGAATAGCTCCGGCTTTGGCCCATGGTGCGGCCGATGAACACCTCGTCATGCCCGGTATCCAGGGAGACGGTGCCGATCTTGTCGCTCATGCCGTAGACGGTGACCATCTTCCGGGCGATCTTGGTGGCCCGCTGAATGTCGTTGCTGGCCCCGGTGGAAATATCCCCCAGGCACAGCTGCTCTGCCACCCGGCCCCCCAGCAGGGCCACGATCTGGTCTTCCATATACCCCTTGGAGAGGTAAGAGCGGTCCTCCTCCGGCAGCGAGATGGTCATGCCCCCAGCCTGGCCCCGGGGAACGATGGTGATCTGATTCACGGGGTCCTGATCCGGCAGGGCGTGCATCACCACGGCGTGGCCCGCCTCGTGGAAGGCGGTGAGGCGCCGCTCCTTGGGAGGGATCACCCGGCTGCGCTTTTCCGGCCCGGCGATGACCTTGATCTCCGCCTCTTTCAGGTCCGCCATGGTGATGAACCCATGGCCCCGGCGGGCGGCCAGCAGGGCCCCCTCGTTGATGAGGTTTTCCAGGTCCGCCCCGGTGAAGCCCGCGGTGGCCTGGGCCAGCTGGCGAAGATCCACATCCTCCCCCAGGGGCTTGCCCCGGGCGTGGACCTTCAAGATCTCCTCCCGGCCCCGGATGTCCGGCAGGCCCACATACACCTGCCGGTCAAACCCCCCGGGTCGCAGCAGGGCGGGATCCAGCACGTCGGCGCGGTTGGTGGCCGCCAGGACCACCACCCCCTCGTTGGCGGAGAATCCGTCCATCTCCACCAAAAGCTGGTTGAGGGTCTGCTCCCGCTCGTCGTGGCCGCCCCCCAGGCCCGTGCCTCTTTGCCGGCCCACGGCGTCGATCTCGTCGATAAAGACGATGGCGGGGGCCTGCTTCTTCGCCTCTTCAAACAGATCCCGCACCCGGGAGGCGCCCACGCCCACATACATCTCCACAAAGTCCGACCCGGAGATGGACAAAAAGCCCACCCCCGCCTCGCCGGCCACCGCCCGGGCCAACAGCGTCTTGCCGGTGCCCGGAGGGCCCACCAGCAGCACCCCCTTGGGGATCCGGGCTCCCAGGCGGATATACTGGTCCGGCTCCTTTAAAAAGGCCACGATCTCCTGCAGCTCTTCTTTTTCCTCGTCGGCGCCGGCCACATTGTCAAAGGTGACCCGCTTGTCCGCGTCCGGGGAGCGGAAGTGGGCCGCCCCGAAGCGGGACATGTTGTCTCCCCCCATGTTCCCCCGGGCCCGGGCACTGATAAAATACCACATGCCCCCCAGGAGCACCGCCATCAAAAGCCACGGCACCACCAGCTCCAGCCAGTTGGTGGTCTCCGGCGGGGGATAGTCGTAATCCACGATGACCCCCCGGGCCTTCTGGCTGGCAATGAGCTCCCCCAGATCCTGATAGAAAAGGTCGAAGTCATAGATGGTGTAGCGCAGGGGCGGATCCTCCTCCCCGGCGTCCCACAGGGTCAGGCGCAGAGTGTGGGCGTCGGGGAAGTCAAAGCTTTTCACCTTCTCCTGCTCAAAAAGCTGCACCACCTGGGAGTAGACCAGCCGATCCGACTGGGTATTGAGCTGCCAGAGATAGGAAAGGCACAGCACAATCACCAGCAGCAGCGGCAAAACGCCAAAGCTGGGCAGCCGTCTTCTCTGTGTCACAGGGCATGTTCCTCCTTGTTGTCAGTTTGGCCCGCCGGCATCACGCCCCGGCATAGACCTCCGGCTTCAATACGCCGATATAGGGCACGTTGCGGTACTGCTGGGCGTAATCCAGACCGTAGCCCACCACGAATTCGTCCGGCACCACAAAGCCGGCCAGGTCCGCCGTGATGGCCTTGGTGCGCCGGGAGGGCTTGTCCAGCAGCGTCACGATGGTGATGGAGGCGGCCCCCTTGGCCATGAAATACTCCTTCAAAAAGGCCAGGGTGCGGCCGGAGTCCAGAATGTCCTCCACGATGATGACGTCCCGGCCGGTGAGGTCCTGCTGCACATCGTGGACGATGTGGACCCGGCCGGAGGACTCCGTGGCGTTTTCATAGGAGCTGACCACGATGAACTCCACATCGCTTTTGAGCTGGCAGGCACGCACCAGGTCCGCCATGAACACAAACGATCCCTTCAGCACGCTGAGAAACAGCGGCCGCCGGCCCTGGAATTTCTCATACAGGGCCTGTCCCATCTCTCCCACCCGGGCTTTGAGCTGCTCCTCCGTCACCAGTACCTTGAGGATGTCCTGTTCCATCTCACTTTTCATTGTTCTCTCTCCTCTAATCTTTCTTCGATCTTGACAAACCGGCAGGCTGTGCCCTCCGGCAGAAAATCCCGGTCCACCCCCAGGCGCCACACGGCGGCCAGACGGTCCCCCACATAGAGGGCGGGCAGTCCCTCCCGCTCCAAAAGGGGGATGCCCCGGTCCAGGCAAAGGCGCTTGACGGTGCGCCCGCCCCGCGCCCCCGGCAGTGTCAGCCGCCCGGCGGGGGGACAGGGGGCCGCCGTCACCGCCTCCGCCCCCGGCCCAAGGGCCAGACCAGGCCCCTCCCGGCGGTCCAGAAGGGTCAGGGTATAGCGCCCCCAGGAGAGGGGGCGGCCCTTGACCAGTTCTTCCCGGTCCCCGGCAGGGACGGGGAGGCGCAGCACCAGGCGCCCTCCATCCACCCAGGCGATGACCCCCCGGGGCAGGCGAAAAAAGGCGCCCTGCCTGCCGCTTCTGCAGAGCTTTTCCAGGGCCGCAAGGTGGGCCGTCCCCACGTCTTTGCGCCCTGCCCCCAGCAGGTCCAGCATCCCCAGCAGCACCTGGGGCAGCAGGAATCCCGGCACCTCCTCCAGCGCCGCAAGCTCCGCGCTCACCTGCCCCCGCCGGACCTGGCAGCGGTCCAGATGGGGACGGATCAGCGCCTCGAGCCCCTCCTCCACCTGCCCCAGGCGGGCAGCGGCGGCGGCCATATGCTCCGGCGCCCGGGGGTTGAGCTGCCGCAGCAGGGGCATCACCTGCAGCCGCACCAGGTTCCGGGCGGCGGCCTCCGGGTCGGCGTTGGTCTCGTCCTCCACATGGGGGATCCCATGGGCGGCGGCGTAGTCCTCCAGCTCCTGCCGGGTGAGGTCCAAAAAGGGGCGGAAGATCCCCTCCCGCTCCCGGGGGATGCCCCCCAGACCCCGCAGCCCCGTCCCCCGGACCAGCTGCAAAAGCATGGTCTCGGCGTTGTCGTCGGCGTGGTGGGCGGTGAGCAGCAGCGCAAAGCCCTCCTCCCGGGCCGTCTGCTGCAAAAAATCATAGCGCAGCTGCCGCCCCGCCTCCTCCGCCGAAAGGCCCGCCTCCCGGGCCAGGGCCCGGGTGTCCCCGGCGGCGGTGAAACAGGGGATGCCCCGCCGGGCGCACCAGTCCTGCACGAAGGCCTGGTCCCGGTCCGCCGTGGGGCGCAGGCCGTGGTGGAAGTGGGCGGCGGCAGGGGAGAAGCCGTGGGCGCGGCCCCAGGTGTCCAGGTAGTGCAAAAGGCACATGGAGTCCAGCCCCCCGGAGACGGCGCACAGCACCCGCCCCCCCTGGGGGAGCCGCTGCTGCAGCGCCGCCGCCGCGGCGGCAAGCTCATTCCTCCTGGTCATAGCGGGTGTCCAGCGTGGCGAAGCTGGTATACTCCGGCAGCCACTTCAGCTCCACCTTTCCCGTCTCGCCGTGGCGGTTTTTCGCCACGATGCACTCGGCGATGTTGTGCTTGTCCGAGTCTTCATGATAGTAGTCGTCCCGGTACAAGAAGAGGACGATGTCCGCGTCCTGCTCGATGGCGCCGGACTCCCGCAGGTCTGAGAGCATGGGGCGCTTGTCGTCCCGCTTTTCGTTGGCCCGGGAGAGCTGGCTCAGGCACACCACCGGGACGTTGAGCTCCTTGGCCATGATCTTCAGCATCCGGGACATGTCCGAGACCACCTGCTGGCGGTTCTCCCCACCCCGGCCCGGGCCCCCGGCAGAGGTCATCAGCTGCAGATAGTCCACCACCACCAGGGCAAGCCCCTCCAGGCGGCGGCACTTGGCGTTCATATCCGCCACAGAGAGCATGGGGTTGTCGTCGATGCGGATGTCCACCCGGTTGAGGACGGTGGCGGCCCCGGCGATCTTCTCCCAGTCCGTCTCCCGCAGGGCGCCGGTGCGCAGGCGGTTATTCTCCACCAGGGCCTCCGCCGACAAAAGGCGGGTGGCCAGCTGCTCCCGGGACATCTCCAGGGAGAACACCGCCACCGTCTTGCCGGTGCCTTTAGCCACGTTCAGCGCCAGGTTCAGCGCCAGGGACGTCTTGCCCATGCCGGGACGGGCGGCCAGCAAAATGAGATCCGCCTTGTTCAGTCCCGTGATCTTCTGGTCGATGGCGGAAAGGCCCGTGGACAGGCCCGGCAAGTGGTTTTCACTCTCGCTCATCTGTCCCAGACGGTCCAGCACCTCCGGCAGCACCTGCCGCAACGGCACCATGTCCTGGGCGCTCTGGCCCCGGCGGATGGCGTAGACCTTCTGCTCCGCCGCCTCCAGGATCTCCCCGGCGGAGCCCACCCCTTCCTGCACCAGGGCGGTGATCTCCCCGGCGGCCTGGGCCACTCCCCGCAAAAGCGCCTTGTCCCGGACGATATTCACGTATTCCATGACGTTGGCGCTGGTGGGGGTGATCTCCATCAGCTGGGCAAGATAGGAGCGGGTGGTGGTGGCGTCATAGGTGCCCAGGCGGCGCATCTCCTCACAGACGGTGATGCCGTCAATGGGCTTTGCGTAGGCGAACATGGAGCAGATGGCCTCGAAGATCTCCCGGTTCTGCCGCAAATAGAAGTCCGCCGGGCGCAGTTTGTCCATCACGTCCTTGACGCAGTTTTCATTGATGAGCATGGAGCCCAGCACGGCCTGCTCCCCCTCCAGGGAGTGGGGCATCTGCCGCAGCAGCAGCTCTTCATTTGCCATGGGCGTTCACCTCCGGGATGATGGAACGGGAATTCCCCGGGAAAGGTCCCGGGGTGGTTTAGTTCTCCTCGCACACCGCCACATACACCGTGGCGGTGATCTCAAAGCCCAGCTTCACCTTCACCTGATAGGTGCCGAAGGCCTTGATGGGCTCATCCAGCACGATCTTTTGCTTGGGCACGTCGATATGGAACTGGGCCTTGAGGCCCTCGGAGATCTCCTTGTTGGTCACGGCGCCGAACAATCGCCCGCCGCTGCCGGCCTTGGCGGGGATCTTCACGGTGCACTCCTTGAGCTTTTCCGCCGTCTCCTGGGCGGCGGCCTTCTGCCGGGCCTCCTCCGCCCGGCGGGCCTTCTCCTTGAGGTTCAGGGTGTTGATGGCGTGCGCCGTGGCGGCGATGGGCAGCTTCCGGGGCAGGAGGAAGTTCCGGGCGTAGCCCTCGGAGACCTCCACCATCTGGCCCTTTTTCCCCTGGCCTTTCACATCCTGCTGCAAAATCACTTTCATGGGTCCTTCTCCTCTTTATTTTCAAACTGGTGTCTGGGCAGGCGGGGCCCAAAGGGGCTCCCCGCCGCCGTCACTTGTCAAAATAGGCGTCCAGCGCCTGCACAAGGCGCTCGTACACTTCGCCCACGGTGCTCTTCTCCACTCTTCCTCCCGCGGTGGTGGAGTTGCCGCCGCCCCCCAGGGCCTCCAGGATCACCTGCACGTTCACGTCCCCCAAGGAGCGGGCGGACAGCTGCACCGCCTCACCCTGGCGGTAGACCACCACAGAGGCCTGCACCCCCTTGAGGGTCAGCAGCTCGTCGGCGGCCTGGGCGGCGGCCACCCGGTCCACCCCGTCCTCGTCCACCACGGCGATGGCGATGCTGTCCCGGTACATCTCCGCCCGGCGGATGATGGCGTAGCGGGAGATCATGTCGCTGAGGTCGTTTTGGAACAGCCGCTGGACGTCGGAGGTGTCCGCCCCCGCCCGGCGCAAAAACGCCGCCGCCTCAAAGGTGCGGCCGCCGGTGCGCTGGCAGAAGTGCTTCGTATCCAGCACGATGCCCGCCAAGAGGCTCTCCGCCTCCTCCCGCAGCACGTCGCTGGGCTCCACCAGGTACTGCAAAAGCTCCGTCACCAGCTCCGAGGCGGAGGAGGCATAGGGCTCGTGGAAGCTGAAGGCGGCGTTTTCGATATAGCTGGCGGCCCGGCGGTGGTGGTCGATCACCGCCACCCGGTGGCAGGCCTCCAGCAGCTCCCGGCTCTCCACCATGTCGGGGCGGTTGGTGTCCACCACCACCAAAAGGGCGTTGGGCCGGATCCGCAAAAAGGCCTCCTCCGGGGAGAGGAACACCCCGGCGTACTCCGGCAGGGCCTGCATCCGCTTGAGCATGGACTCCGCCGCCGTCTGGTCCCCCCGGATCACCACCTGGGCCCGCTTGCCCAACTTCCGGGCGATGCAGCACACCCCCACGGCAGCCCCCAGGGCGTCCATGTCCGAGTAGGTGTGGCCCATGATATAGACCTCTCCGGCGTCGGCCATCAGCTCGCTCAGGGCGTTGGCCATGACCCGGGACTTCACCTTGGTGCGCTTTTCCGTGGTCTTGGAGCGGCCGCCGTAAAAGGCGAAGTCCATGCGGTTGCGCACCACCGCCTGGTCCCCGCCCCGGCTCAGGGCCATCTCCAACGAGAGCTTGGCGTTTTTATAGAGCTCGGGGATGCTGTCGGCGTCCATCCCCACGCCGATGGAGAGGGTGGGATAGACCGTCTCGCTGACCCGGATGTCCCGGATGGCGTCCAGCACGGCGAATTTCTCCGCGGCGAAGTTCTCATAGTACTGCTGCTCGAACAGGAAGATATACCGGTCCCGGGAGGTCTTGAGCAGCAGGCCGTTGCCCTTTTCCGCCCAGGCCCCCAGCTTCTCGTCGATCTGGGCGGTGATGGCGCTGTGCTGGGTGTCGGCGCAGGCCTTCATCAGGTCTTCATAGTTGTCCACCATCAAGATGGCCAGCACCGGGCGGCTGCTCTCATACACCTGGCGGAGGCTGTCGGCCTCCGTGGTGTCCATCCAGTAGGTGGTGGCCACCATGTTCTGCCCGCCCCCCCGGCTCTTGGCCCGGACCAGGCTGCCGTATACCCGGAAGAGGCGGTTGTTCATCACCACCCGCTCCGGGCACTCCTGCTTGCCCTCCAAAAGCCACTGCACCGGAAAGTCCGGCACGGCGTCTTCCACCTTCATCTCAAAAAGGTGCTCCCGCACCCCTGCCAGCTGCAGAAAATTCTCGTTGCTCCAGATGACCTCCCCGGTGTCGGGGCGGAAGACCATGATGGGCAGGGGGGAGTTGATGAGGGTGGATTTGCTGGCAGTATCCACGCTGCCGGTGACGGTGTCGATATACTGCAGGATGCCCTGGCGGCGCTTTTGGTTGCGCTGGCGGAAGTAGAAGTACAGCCCCACCGTGACGGCCCCCTCCACCAGCGCCAGGGCCCAGCTCACAGGCACGGCGGCGATGGAGAAGCACAGCATGCAGAAAAAGTACAGCTGCAGATTGGGCTCCAGCAGGCGGGAGAGTTTTTTCTGACTCATGGCAACGGCTCCTTTATCCGGCGGGGGCGGCGGCCCACGCCGCAGACGATCTTGGCGGCCAGGCGGCCCCGGTGTCTCACGCATAATTTGATAGTTTATCATTATACCAGTTTTTTGCCTAATAAGCAACTATCAGCCTGGGGCAAAATGGGGGAAAGTTCCCCGCCAAGGAGGAACAAAAACCCCCCGGGGAAAAATTTATGTATACAATTTCCCAGCTTTGTGCTATACTATTGACAAAGCGTAGAGAGGCGCTGCCTTTCCGCTGTTTTCGTATTTTCCCGGCGGGACGAGGTTCTCCCCGGTTAAATAAATCACACTTCCATCTCCCCTCACGGCATGACGTGACCGGACCCCTGGCGGCGAAACGGGGCCGCCCAGGCAACGGACGTCTTTTTTTGCCATGCCCGAAAACAGGCAGGCGGGGGGGGAGGAGGCGCCCTGAAATCTTTGTTGAAAAAAGGAGCATCACAATACCTATGGCAGAAAAATTGAAAATCATCCCCCTGGGCGGTCTCAACGAGATCGGCAAGAACATTGCCGTCTATGAATAGGGCGGCGAGATCATCGTGGTGGACTGCGGCATGGCCTTTCCCGGGGATGATATGTACGGCATCGACTGCATCATCCCCGATGTGACGTACCTCATCAAAAACCACACCCGGATCCGGGGCCTTTTCATCACCCACGGCCATGAGGACCATATCGGGGCCATCCCCTATATCCTCAAGCAGCTGAACATGCCCATCTACTGCACCCGCTTCACCGCCGGGCTCATCAAGCTCAAGCTGGAAGAGCACGGCCTTTTGAAGAGCACCAAGCTCATCACCGTGGACGCGGGCAAGTCCGTCCGGGCGGGGAAATTCACGGTGGAGTTCATCCACGTGAACCACTCCATCGCCGACTCCGTGGCCTTTGCCATCCACACCCGGATGGGCACCGTGGTCCACACCGGCGACTTCAAGATCGACTCCACCCCCATCGACGGGGAGGTCATCGACCTGGCCCGGCTGGGGGAGCTGGGCAAGGAGGGGGTGCTGGCGCTGTGCGCCGACTCCACCAACGTGGAGCGCCCCGGCGTCCCCCCCTCGGAAAAGACCGTGGGGGCCACCTTCCAGCGCCAGTTCCAAAACTGTGAAGAGCGGATCATCGTCACCACCTTCGCCTCCAACGTCCACCGCATCCAGCAGGTGCTGGACGCCGCCGCCGCCTGCGGGCGGAAGGTGGCCGTGACGGGGCGGAGCATGGAGAACATCATGAAGGTCTCCACGGACCTGGGGTATATGAAGGTGCCCAAAAACACCCTCATGGACATCAACAAGATCAAGAGCCTGCCCAAAAACAAGCAGGTCATCGTCACCACCGGCTCCCAGGGGGAGGAGATGAGCGCCCTGTACCGCATGGCCTTCTCCACCCACAAGCAGGTGGAGCTGGGGCCGGGGGACAAGGTCATTATCTCCGCCTCCGCCATCCCCGGCAACGAGGTCACCATCTCCCGGGTCATCAACGAGCTCTTCCGCAAGGGGGTCAAGGTGGTCTATGACCGGGCGGATATCCTCCATGTCTCCGGCCACGCCTGCCAGGAGGAGCTGAAGATCATCCACGCCCTCACCAAGCCCCGCTTCTTCATCCCCCTCCACGGGGAGCAGCGGATGCTGCAGATCCACTGCCAGCTGGCCCAGGACGTGGGGATGGAGCGCAACCATGTGGCCATCGCCGACAACGGCTCCGTCATCGAGATCACCGGGAAGACCATGAAGAT
Source organism: uncultured Oscillospiraceae bacterium (assembly GCA_944385475.1). Classification (GTDB taxonomy): domain Bacteria; phylum Bacillota; class Clostridia; order Oscillospirales; family Oscillospiraceae; genus Oscillibacter. The sequence goes on along the minus strand of CALWXJ010000052.1, from coordinate 652 downwards.
CGGCGGCACCGTCCCCGCCGGGGAGGTGCTGGTGGACGGCTCCGGCGTGGGGGACGTGGGCGCCGTGGTGATGCGGGACCGCAAGCGCCTGGCCGAGGACGGCATGGTGGTGGTGGTACTGCCCATCTCCAGCCACGACGGCGCCCTTTTGAGCCCGCCGGAGATCGTCACCCGGGGCTTCATCTATGTCAAGGAGTCCGGGGATTTGATGAAGGAGCTGCAGAATGTGGCCCTGGACGCCGCCAACTCCGTCTCCCGCAAGCGGGGACGGGACGATGGGGAGCTCCGGGGGGCGGTGAAGTCCGCCGTCAGCAGCTACCTCTTCAAAAATACCCGCCGCAGCCCCATGGTCATCCCGGTGGTGACCCGGCTGTGAGCCCCTGGGAGCCTGGTCCCTTGAAAACCCGCCGCCCCGGCCAGATGGCCGGGGCGGCTTTTTCCGTGGGGAGAAAAGACAAACAGGGGCCGGGGAATCCCCCGGTCCCTGTTTCTTTGGTATTTTCTGCCGGTGCTTATCCCGCCATGTCCCGATAGAGGAAGGTGACGATCTGGCCCCGGGTGCAGGGGCTGCCGGGCTGGAAGGCCGTCTCCGTGACCCCCTGGGTCACGCCGCTCTCCACCGCCCAGGCCACCGCGGCATAGTAGTAGTCGC
>CALWXJ010000051.1 GCA_944385475.1 uncultured Oscillospiraceae bacterium | reverse complement strand
TCCTACGTCAGGGCCAATGCTTCCTTACCCGGACCCGGCTTTCGGGGCCCGAAGGCTTTTTCGTATCGTCAGGGGGACAAAAGCGCCTTTTGAATCTTAGAGTGGGAACGAACCCTGCGGAGCCCGTAGGGCGAAGCCAGAGAGCGGGGCATGACCTAGCGTCATGAAGGCGCTCCTCTCACGGACTTGGCCGCCCGGCCCGCCGGGCTCCGCCTTGACAAGGCCGCCGTTTTGCGATACACTGCAAGAGCAAGCAACAAAATCGTGAAAAAATAAAGGGAGGGGCTGTCCGTGATCCTGGCAGTGGACATCGGCAACACCAATATTGTGGTCGGGGGGTACCGTGAGGACAGGCTGGACTTTGTGGTCCGCCTCAGCACCGACTCCACCCGCACCGGCCATGAGTACGCCGCTGCCCTGGGGGATATCCTTTCCCTCCACCATGTGGACTTCGGTGAGGTGGAAGGGGCCATCGTTTCCTCGGTGGTGCCGCCTCTCTCCCCGGCCCTCTGCGGGGCCATCGGCCTCCTCTGCCCCGGCGTCCGGGTGATGCAGGTGGGGCCGGGGATGAAGACTGGCCTCAATATCCGCATCGACAACCCCCGGGAGCTGGGGGCGGATATGCTGGCCACCGCCGTGGGGGCCATGGTGAAATACCCCCTCCCCGCCATCATCGCGGACCTGGGCACCGCCACCAAGATCACCGTGGTGGACGAGCACAAAAGCTTCCTGGGGGGCGCCATTATGGCGGGGGTGATGATCTCCCTCCGGGCTCTCTCCAGCCGCACCGCCCAGCTTCCCCACATCAACCTGGACGACGACGTCCGGGCGGCCATCGGCACCAATACCATCGACTGCATGAAGTCCGGCACCATCCTGGGGGCCGCCTCCATGCTGGACGGCATGATCCAGCGGTACCAGGAGGCCCTGGGGGAGAAGGCCACGGTGGTGGCCTGCGGCGGCATCGCCCCGGCGGTGGTGCCCTACTGCCGCAGCCAGATCATTCTGGACGACAACCTTCTCCTGGACGGCCTCCTTTACCTGTACCACAAAAACGAAGCCTGACCCGGGAGGCCCCGGGCGAAGCCCCACTCCGGTGAGAACGCCCCATTCCGGGGCGTTTCCATAAAAAATGCGCCGCATCCATCGTGAGCGGCAGCAAGGAGGAATATTCCAATGTCAAACGCGACCCGGAAGACCAGGGACCTGACCCAGCTCGCCCTGCTCATCGCCCTGGAGGCGGTCCTGGCCTTCACACCCCTGGGGTTCATCATGATCCCCCCCATCTCCATCACCATCCTCCATATCCCGGTAATCATCGGGGCCATCCTCATGGGGCCCACCTACGGCGGGATACTGGGAGGGACCTTCGGCGTCCTGGCCATCATCAAGGCCACCTTCTTCGCGGCCAGCCCCGCGGACCTGCTCTTTTCCCCCTTCCTCAGCGGCAAGCCCATCCAGTCCCTGGTGATGAGCCTGGTGCCCCGGGTGCTGCTGGGCCTCATCGCCGCCTGGCTCTACCGGGCCCTGAAGCGGTTCATGGGGGAGATCCCGGCCATCGGCGTCAGCGCCGTGGCGGCCACCATCCTCCACACCCTCATGGTGCTGGGGTCCATGTGGCTCTTTTTCAACGCCATGCCCCTGCGGGATGTCTTTATCACCATGGCGAGCCTCAACTGCATCCTGGAAACCATTGCCGCCGGCGTGGTGGGGGCGGCGGTCTGCAAGCCCCTGATGACCGTCCTCCACCGGGGAAGCTGAGCCCGGCGGAGCCCGCCTGAAAAATCCGTAGGAGGAAACGAGATGGATTTCCAATACCGCGCCGCCGCCCTGGAGGACCTGGAAACCCTGACCCGGCTGCGGCTGGAGATGCGGCGGGAGCGGGACGGCAGCTTCCCCGAGGAGCTCCTCCGGGAGGCGACCCTGGATTTTTACCGCAGGGCCCTGGCCGGCGGCAGCCATGCCGCCTTCCTCTGCGAGAGGGACGGGGAGGCCGTGGGGGCGGCGGGGCTTTCCTTCTACGAGATGCCCCCCACGGCAGGGCTCCTCAACGGGCGGATGGCCCGGTTTATGAATATGTACATCCGGCCGGCCTGGCGGAAGCAGGGCGCCGCCCGGGGGCTCCTGGCCTTCGCGGTGGCCTGGGCGGCGGAGCGGGGCTGCAGCAAGGTGGTGCTCCACTCCTCCCCCATGGGGCGGGGCCTCTACGAGCATTTCGGTTTTGAAAAGGTCAGCGACGAATATCAGTACCTCACCGGCAGATAGCCCCGGCGGGGAAGCAGCAAGGAGGAAACGACATGGCACTGTATTTATGCGCCGCGGGGGCGGTTGTTTTTGTGGTGGCGCTGGTTCTCTTTCTGGTCCACCAGAAGGACGGGAAGGCCTTCCCGTACGGCGTTGCCGCCTATATCGGCCTTTCCCTGGCCGCGATGTCCGGCCTGACCCTCATCCGGGATATGCTGGGGGCCGCTTCCCCCGGCTGGCTCTGGCTGGTGCCCTTCCCCATCTATTTCGGGGGAGCCTGGTTCTTCCTGGCCCGCAGCTGGAACCGCCGCTGATACTTGCCCGAAGCCATGTGCAAAGCCCCCGGTACCGCCGGATTTCCGGCGGCGCCGGGGGCTTTTGGCGTCATTCCCACTTCTTCCCCACCAGATAGCAGGGGAGGAACAGCCCGCCCAGGGCCGCGGCCAGCACCGCCCAAAGCTCCCACCGGCTCCAAAGCTGCGGCAGCAGGGAGGCCATCCCCCAGTGGAGGAAGGGCCAGACCGCCAGCACCGCCGCCGCCCAGGCCCGGGCGGCGTTCAGGATATGGGGCCAGTTGCGGTTGTTGAGGGCGAGGCCCGCCAGGTTCATCCGGAAGCAGCCGTCGCTGTAGCCGGTGACGCGGTACTGGTCGTAGTAGGCGGGGAGGCGGGTCCGGGCGAAAAAGACGAAGTACCCGCCGAAAAGGGCCGCCAGAAGGACCAGCGTCCACAGGGACTCGGTGAGGACGCCGTCCCGGCGGCAGAGGAGCAGCCCCGACCCCGCCGCCCCCAGGGAAAGGAGGTAGGCCGGCCTCCACCGGCTCTTTTCCCCCCAGGCCCGGGCCCCCTCCCGGGGGTAGGCGATGGCGGCCCGAACCGCCTGCTCCGTTTCCCCGGCTCCCAGGGGGGCGGCCTCCCCCACCCGGCGGCTGAGCAGCAGCTCGGTCACCGTCACTCCCAGCAGCTCCGCCAGAGGGAGGAGGAGGCCGGTGTCCGGGATGCTCTGGCCCGTTTCCCATTTGCTTACCGCCTTGTCCGACAGGTGGAGCCGCTCCGCCACCTCCCGCTGGGTGAGGCCCTTTTCCTTCCGGAGATGGGCCACAAAGGCCCCGAATTTTTCCTTATCAATGTTCTGCATCACTGCGCCTCCTGGGTTTTGGTGCTTTTATTGTACCCCGGGAGGCGCCGCCGGGCAACCGATTGTTGGTAGAGCCGCCGCTTTCCCCTCTCCCGGGGGTGGAGGGGCTTCCCTGCGGCCCCCGCAGGGAGAGCCGGGGGCGTGGCGTTCCCCGGCATACGCAGGGCCCCGGCACCGCCGGGGCCCTTGGGCTGGGATTCTGGGCAGGGGCTATTGCGCGGGGGTCACGTAGGTTGTCAGTTCCTCCATAGGGCTGCGGCTGGTGGCGCCGGTGTAGCCGTCGGCGGATTCGTCGATGGAGACATCGGCATAGCCCACCAGCAGGACGGCTACCGCGGAGTAATCCTGGGGGATGCCCAGCAGCTCCCGGTATTCCGCCTGGTTTTCGCCGTTGAGGGCGATGGTGGGG
>CALWXJ010000050.1 GCA_944385475.1 uncultured Oscillospiraceae bacterium | reverse complement strand
CTTTCTTCCTGCCCTCCCGTAACAAAACGCCGCGCCGGAAACACCTCCGGGGCGGCGGGCAGCGACCGGGTCGTTTTACTCCTCTGCGGAGGAATCGGCAGCCTTGGCGGCGGCTTTCTCCGCCTGGGCCTTTTTCAAGGCCTTGTACTTTTCCTTCTCCTCCGCGGTGGCAATGGGGGTAATGGCGTCACGGGGGCAGACCTTGGTGCACAGCTTGCAGCCTTTGCACTTGGCATAGTCGATGACAGCCACGCCGCCCTCCACATGGATGGCGTCGAACTTGCACTCCTTCTCGCACAGGCCGCAGCCAATGCAGGAGTTGGCGCACACGCTCATAGCGGCCTTGCCCTTATCCTGGTTGGCGCAGGCCACCCGCACCTGCTTGGAGGCGGGGACGGAGACGATCAGTCCCCGGGGGCAGGCCTGGGCGCAGGCCATACAGCCGGTGCACTTGTCGGGATCCACCACGGCAGCACTGCTGGGTCCGATGGACATGGCACCGAACTGGCAGGCTTTCACGCAGGAGCCAAAGCCCAGGCAGCCAAAGGCACACTCCAGAGGGCCGGCAGCCACCTTGGTGGCGGCCACGCAGTCCTGCACGCCCACATATTCATAGCGCTTTTGGGCGTTGGTGCCGCCGTTGCAGCGCACAAACGCCACCTCCCGCTCGCCGGTGGGGGCCTCCAGGCCCATGATCTTGGCAATGGCCGCGGCATTCTCCGGCCCGGCAGGGGCGCAGGCGTTGACCGGGGCCTTTCCCGCCAGGATCGCAGCGGCCAGGCCCGCGCAGCCGGGATAGCCGCAGCCGCCGCAGTTGGCGCCGGCCAGATGGCTGAGGATCTCCTCTTCCCGGGGGTCCTTTTTCACCTCAAAAATCTTGGAGGCCACGGACAAAATCAATCCAAACACGGCGCCCAGAATACCCAGCACCGCAATGGCAGCAATGATATTTCCCATTTCCTACGCCTCCTTACCAGACCTTCAGGCCGGAGAAGCCCATAAATGCCAGGGCCATGAGACCGGCGGTGACCAATGCAATGGGGAAGCCCTCAAAGGCCTTGGGATAATCGGCGAACACCAGCCGCTCCCGGATGCTGGCAAAGAGGACGATGGCCAGCAAAAAGCCCAGGCCGCCGGTGATACCGTACACCACGGACTCGATGAAGTTGTAGTTGTTCTGCACGTTCAGCAGCACCACGCCCAGCACGGCGCAGTTGGTGGTGATGAGGGGCAGATAGATGCCCAGAGCTGTATACAGCGAGGGCATGGACTTTTGCAGGAACATCTCGATGAACTGGACCAGGGAGGCAATGACCAGAATGAAGGTGACTGTCTGCATGTACTCCAGCTCGAAGGGGATCAGCACCAGGCTGTTCACCACATAGCACACCGCAGAGGCAAGGCCCATGACGAACGTCACGGCAATGCCCATACCCACAGCGGTGTCCACCTTCTTGGAAACACCCAGGAAGGGGCAGATGCCCAGGAACTGGGAGAAGATGAAGTTGTTCGCCAGAATGGCGCCTAAGGTGATGGAAAGAAGTTCAAAGATCTGATCCATTACTTGCTCTCCTCCTTATTCTTGGATTTGGACAGGGCCCACTGCATCGTGGCGATGAGGCAGGCCAGCACCAAAAAGCCGCCCACAGGCATGGTGAGCATCCCGGCAGGGAACTGGGAGGGCAGGATCTGGATGCCGTCGCCGCCGTTGAGCAGCCCGCCGCCAAAGGTACCGGCGCCCAGGAACTCGCGGATGATGCACATCACCAGCAGCACCAGGGTATAGCCGATGCCCTGGAAGATGCCGTCAAAGAAGGAGGCGGCCACGCCGTTTTTATAGCAGAACGCCTCAGCACGGCCCAGGATGATGCAGTTGACCACGATCAGGGGGATGAACACGCCCAAGGAATTGGCAAGGTCCGGCAAAAAGGCCTGGATCAAAAGATCCACACAGGTGACAAAGCCGGCGATGACCACGATGAACATGGCGATACGGATCTTGTCGGGGATGATCTTGCGGATGGCGGAGATGATGACGTTGGACAGTGTCAAAATGATGATAACGGCCACGCCCATGCCCAGGCCGTTGAAAAACGACGTGGTGATGGCCATGGTGGAGCACATGCCCAGCACCTGTACCAAAACGGGGTTTTGGGTCAGCAGACCCTCTTTAAATTGTCTTCGAATATCCATAAAATGCGCTCCCCCTTTCTCACTGGATGGCGCCGGCCACGGCCAGGGCCGTGTTTACACCGGTGGTGACGCCCCGGGTGGAGACAGTGGCGCCGGTAATGGCGTCCACGCTGCTGCCCACTTCCAAGGTGCCGTCTGCGGCACTCTTGCCTTCAAACTGGGTCAAAACACCCACGCCGGAGGTAGTGGCCTCATCCTCCACCACCCGGGTGCCGATGCCCTTGGTTTCGGAGTGATCCACGATGGAAACGCCGGTGACGACGCCGTCGGCATCCACGCCCACCATCATCTCGATATTGCCCTGAGAGCCGGAGGCCACCACCTTGATGGCATAGCCCGCAGTAGCTCCGTCTACCTGGGCCTCATACACAGAGTCCAGGGTGCCGCCGGCATTTTTAGCCGCGGCCGTCATCTCCTCCGTCACTGCAAGTGCATCGGAGAACGTGGTGTTGTCAGGATCCGGTACCACGTCTTTCATGGCTGCCACCGTTTTTTCCCAGTTGATGGCAGCGATCTTATCTTTGGTGATGCTGTTGACAAAGCCCAGCAGGCCCGCCACAACCAAACATGTGACAAACAGCTTCACTGTCAGGGTGAGGATGTACTTGGGGTCCATGTTGCTCATTTCTCAGCCGCCCCCTTCTTGTCGGATTTCATGGCACCGAAGCGGATGGGCTTGACGAACCGGTCAATCAGCGCGGTGCAGCAGTTCATCACCATGATGGAATAGCAAACGCCTTCGTTATAAGAGCCGAAGTAGCGGATAAACACCGTGAACAGTCCGCAGCCGATGCCGTAAACCACCTGTCCCTTCCGGGTGACCGGGGAGGTGGCGTAATCCGTGGCCATGAAGAAAGCGCCCAGGAACAGGCCGCCGCCGAACACGCTGTAGAACATCCACTCCATCCCGGTCCCGGCCTTGGGGAACAGGAAGCTCAGCACGGCCACCGTGCCGATATAGGCCACGGGGATGTGCCAGGAGATGACTCTGCGCCACAGCAAGTACGCGCCGCCCACCAGCAAAAACAGGGCGGAGATCTCACCCATGGAGCCGCCGATCTTGCCCAGGAACATGTCTCCCACGGAATAGGCCGCCTTGAGTCCTTCCATGTCGCCGGTCTTCAAATAGGCCATGGGCGTGGCAGCGGTGACCGCGTCCACAGCACCGCCGAAGAGGGGCGCCGCCGTCTGGGGGGCGATCCAGGTGGTCATGATCCCGGCATAGCTGCCCACCAGGAAGGCGCGGCCTGCCAGGGCGGGGTTGATAAAGTTTTTACCGATACCGCCGTAGAGCTGCTTGGCCACCACGATGGCAAAGAAATCGCCGATGAGGATGGTCCAAAGGGGCGTGGTGGGAGGGCAGGTAAAGGCCAGCAGCATGCCGGTGACCACGGCGGAGAGGTCCGCCACGGAATCCGGCTTGTGCAGGATCTTCCGGTACAGCCACTCAAACACCACGCAGCCCACCACGGACACTGCTGTTAAAATCAGGGCCTCTACGCCGAAGCAGAACACAGCCCAACCCAAAGCCGGCAGCATGCCCACGATGACATCCCGCATGATGGTCTGGGTGGACTCGCTGCTGCGGATATGGGGCGAAGAGGTGGCAATGAGCTTTAAATTTTTGTAATCTGTCATTTTTTCTCAGCCTCCTTCTTCGCATCCTCGGCCTTCTGGGCGGCCTCGGCGGCGGCTTTTTCCCGTTTTTTCTTATCGTTGATCTTCTGCTTGCCGGTTTTAAACATGTGGGTCAGATGGACCCGGGCAGGACAGACGTACGCACAGGCGCCGCACTCCATGCAGTCCATGATATTGGCGGCCTCCAGCTCATCCAGCATCCCCTTGGAGGCATACTGGAACATAAAGAGGGGCTCTAAGTGCATGGGGCAGGCCTCCACACACTTGCCGCAGCGGATGCACTGGGGGTTCTCCACCGTCTTCTCCTCGTCGGCGCAGAAGGCCAGCATGGCGCCGGTACCCTTGCCCACGGGAACTTCCGCGGTGTATTGAGCCATGCCCATCATGGGTCCGCCCATGACCAGCTTATAGGTCTTCTCATCCAGGCCGCCGCAGGCGTCGAACAGGCAGGATACCGGCGTGCCCACGGGGCACTCGATGTTTTTCGGTTCCACCACGCCGGAGCCGGAAACCGTGACGATCTTATTTACCACAGGCATCCCCTGGGTGATGGCCCGGAAGATGGCGCAGGTGGTGTTGATGTTGAACACCGCGCAGCCAATGGCGGCAGGCAGGCCGCCGGGAGGCACCTGCCGGCCGGTAATGGCCTGGCAGAGCTGCTTTTCTGCGCCCTGGGGGTAACGGCAGCGCAAAGGCTCCACCACAACGGGGGCATGCTTTTCGGCGATGACCTTATTGAGCATATCGATGCCGTTTTGCTTGTTCACTTCCACGCCGATGATCACCTTGTCCAAGCTGAAGATCTTGGCAAGATATGTAGCGCCGCCGATGATCTGCTCCGGCCGCTCCAGCATAGTGCGGTGATCGCTGGTGATATAGGGCTCGCACTCGGCGCCGTTGATGATCACCGTGTCCACCTTGCCGATGGCGCTGGAGATCTTCACATGGGTGGGGAACGTGGCACCGCCCATACCCACGATGCCGGCGTTTTTCACTGCCTCCACCATCTCGTCAGGGGTCATGGCGTCCGGATTTTCCGGAGCCTTCACCTCGCTGCTGAGGGTGTTTTGGAAGTCGTTTTCAATCACTACAGACAGCATATTCCCGCCCATGGAGGAAGGCCGGGGCTCTACTGCCTTCACCGTGCCGGACACGCTGGCGTGAATGGGGGCGGAGACAAATCCCCCCGGTTCACCAATCCGCTGGCCCACATCCACATGGTCACCCACCGCCACCAGGGGTTTGCAGGGCGCGCCGATGTGTTGAGACATGGAGATGACCACCTCAGCCGGGGGCGCCAGCTGTTCGATGGCCTTTTCATTGGTAGCGGCTTTCATGTCATGGGGATGAACGCCGCCAAAGAAAGCTTGTGCCATTCTCTTCACCTCATTATATACTCCTTTGATAGTGCCAGGGCTCCCTCCCCCTCTCTTTTGAGAGGGCAGCCCGCTGGCAAGACTACCACACACGAGTGTGATTTTACACCTTGATCCAAAAAATGTCCATACTGTGAACGTGTGTTTTTGTGGAAAAACAGCCTTTTTTTACAAAAAAACGTGAATTATTTAACGGTTTTGGACAAAATGCGGCGAATTGCAGCGGGAATCGTTCTTGTATTTTCCGCAAAAGCGTGTTATAAAGAGAGGTGTTCATTTTTGCGACTTTCATGTGTCCACGGAGGACTTCCATGGCGGAACGACTGAATTTGAGACAATTGATCCAGGAAGCCCGGCAAACGCTGCAGGATGCCCAGGTCTCCCCCCGGGGGATGACGGCATTATACTGCGCCATCTTGCTGGCATTGGATCTGGTGATCATGCTTCCGGGCCTGGCGGAGCCGTTTTCCCTGTTTTTGACGGTGCTTTGCCGCCTGATGGCCCTGGGGCTGGAGGCAGGCCTCATCCTGTACTGCATGGCAGTACGCCAGGGGCAGCGGGCGGAATACCTGACGCTTTTTGACGGCTTTTCCTTTGTGGGCAAGCTCATTGCCCAGCATTTGGTGGCGCTGCTTTTAGTGATGCTCTGGGGCTCTTTGTTCATCCTTCCTGGCATTGTGGTATTTTACCGCTACCGCTTTGCCGTGCTGAACCTGTGCGAAGATCCCTCCATCAGTTTTTTGCAGGCGCTGTATCTGAGCAAGCAGCAGACCCGGGGGTATAAGCTGCAGCTGCTGGTTTTGGATCTGCGCTTTATTGGGTGGACCCTGCTCTCAGGCCTGCCGTCCATGGCCATCAGCTACCTCTCCCTTTCGCCGGAGGTGGTTTTGACCTATTGGCAGGCGCTGGTGCTGGTGGCTTTCAGCGGCCTTTGGACCCTGGTGGTCTCCCTATTCTATCTCCCCACCTACCTTTGTACGGAGTTGGCCTATTTTGATAAGGCCAAGGCCACGTCCGGCATCTTTCCGGGAAGTCTCCCCGGGCAGAATGGGGACGCCCCTCCGCCCTTTTTATAAGAGGACATAAGAAGACTATGAACAGCGCCCCCGGGGTCATGCCCCGGAGGCGCTGTTTTTTTCTTCGCTCTCCTGTTTACTTAAAAAATGCCCGGTGAAACCGCTCTTTAAGACCGCAGGGATAGCACAGCACCACCCCGGCCACAGCACCCACCGCCGCCTGCAGGATCTGATAGGGCAGCTTCAAAAGGGCGTATTCCGGCGTACTGTACAAAAAGGCCCGGCCCAGGGAGTAGCCCACCACCATGATGACCGCTCCCAGGCTCACGCCCACCACGGCGCCCCGGCGGCTGTGCTCCCCGGCATGGCGGACGCACAGGGAGATGACCACCGCCTGCAGTCCATGGGTCACCAGGGAGACAAACATGGGTGTGGGATAGAAAAAGAAATCCCCCAGAAACGCTCCGATCCCTCCCACCACAAAGGCGCCCAGGGGATCCAGCAAAATTGCCGCAGTGGCAATGACCACGTCGTTGAGATAGAAATGTCCCCCGGGTACCGGCACACCAAAAGAGCTCAAGGCCACATTCATGGCCATCAGCAGCGCTGTGACGGTCATCCAGCGGACGGGTTCAGTTTTACGAAGGTCTTCCATATACACGCATCCCTTTCTGTATTTCTTTCTAAGGTGCAGTGTAGTCTCTCTTTGATCTTGCGAGAAGTCCCAGTTTTTTTATTTATTATAAGGTCAGATAATTTTTTCTCTGGATTTCCACCTTGAAAGGACGCCCCAGGCCGTTTGGGCGGCCCCTCAAAACAGCGTCCCCGGGGAAAGCTCCCCGCCTTTCCCCCGGGGCTGTGCCAGGGCCTTGCCGAAAGTTTTGGTTGCCGCCGGAGCGGAAATATGATATCATCCCCTTACGCCAAAACGATTTTTTTCACAAGGTCAGATAGGAGGTGCTGCCATGCTCACCTATCCCCTGGAAGCCCGGGGGGATCTCCCCCTCTATGAATATCTGTACCGCTGCATCCGAAAGGACATCCTCTCCGGCGTTCTTTCCACCGGGGAGCGGCTGCCCTCCAAGCGCGCCCTGGCGGAGCACCTGCAGGTCTCCGTGATCACGGTGGAGAGCGCCTACCAGCAGCTGGAGGCCGAGGGGTATGTCTATGCCCTGCCCAAGCGGGGATTTTTTGTCTCCTCCGTGGAAAAGGCCCCCGCCCCTGCGGCACCCGCCGCTCCGGTGGCGCCGGACGCTCCCCCGCCCAAGTGGCGGCTGGATCTGCGGAGCAATCAGGTGGACACCAGCCGCTTCCCCGTCTCCACCTGGGCCCGACTGACCCGGCAGGTATTGTCGGAAAAGGACGCGGCCCTTTTGTCCCCGGTGCCCCATCAGGGCCTCTATCAGCTGCGCCGGGCCATTGCCGATGACCTCCAGTCCTTCCGGGGCATGGCCGCTGCCCCGGAGCAGATCGTGGTGGGAGCCGGTGCGGAGTACCTCTATTTGCTGCTGCCCCAGCTCCTGGGGGGGAATGTGGTCTTTGCGGTGGAGGATCCAGGCTATCCCAAGATCCGAAAGGTCTATCAAAAGTGCGGCACCGCCTGTCGGGCGGTGCCCCTGGACGGCCAGGGCATGGATCCCGGGGCCCTGCGCTCCTCCGGCGCCACAGTGGCCCATCTCTCCCCCACGCATCACTATCCCACCGGCATCGTCACGCCCATCGGCCGGCGCCAGGCGCTGCTGCGCTGGGCCCAGGAGGTGGATGGAGTCATCATTGAGGATGACTACGACAGCGAGTTCCGCTTTACCGGCCGGCCCATCCCCACCTTGCAGAGCATCGACACCGCTGACCGGGTCATCTACATGAATACGTTCTCCCAGACCATCTCTCCTTCCATGCGGGTGGGCTTTATGGTGCTGCCCCCCCGGCTTTTGGAGCGCTACCGCAAAGAGCTGGACTTTTACTCCTGCACTGTCCCTGCTCTGGAGCAGCATGTGCTGGCCCGGTTTTTGGACAGCGGGAGCTATGAGCAGCACCTTTCCAGGATGCGCAAGGAGTATCGCTCCCGCCGGGCCGCGGTGCTGGAAGCTTTCCGCTCCAGCCCCTTTGCCCACCGGGTCACGCTGGTGGAGCAGGGGTCCGGTCTTCACTTTCTCCTGCGCCTGGACACCCGGGAGAGCGATGAAGTCCTCCGATCCCGGGGAAAAGCGGCGGGGGTGCGCCTGAGCTTTCTCAGCGAATACGCTGCTCTGCCCCGCCCGGATTACGACCACACCCTGGTGGTCAACTATGCCAGCCTCCCCCCCCGGGACCTGCCGGAGGCCATGGCACTTTTGAACCAGGTCCTCTTCCCGGGATAGTCCCGTCTTTAAACCATTTTACAGGAGGCCTTGCTATGCAGTCCCACGCCACTCCCTCAGCCAAACTCACCTTTGTCGCCACCATGCTGATCTTCGGCACCATCGGCATTTTTGTGCGGTGGATCCCCCTTTCCTCCGGCGTCATCGCCCTGACCCGGGGCATCATCGGCATGCTGTTTTTGCTGGCCATGACAGCGCTGCGCCGCCAGGGTCTCTCCCGCTCCGCCATCCGGGAAAACGCCCTGGCCCTGTGCCTGTCCGGCGCCTGCATCGGCGCCAACTGGATCCTGCTCTTTGAGGCCTACCGCTACACCACCGTGGCCACCGCTACCCTCTGCTATTACATGGCGCCCATTTTCGTAACCCTGCTCTCCCCCCTGCTGCTGCGGGAGCGCCTGACGGCCCGGAAGGGGCTTTGCGTGCTGGCAGCCCTTGTGGGCATGGTGTTTGTCTCCGGCGTCCCGGCCTCTGGCCTTCCCAGCCTTTCAGAGGGGCGGGGCATCCTCCTGGGCCTGGGGGCCGCTGTGTTCTACACCTGTGTCATCCTCCTCAATAAGCGCCTCCACGACATCGGCGCCTATGATAAAACCATTGTGCAGCTGGGCGCCGCGTCCATCGTGCTGCTGCCCTACCTCCTCCTTACGGAGGACTTCTCCGCCCTGACACTGACGGTGCCGGCGGCGGCGCTGCTTTTGGTGGTGGGGATTTTCCACACCGGCGTGGCCTATGCCATGTACTTCGGCTCCATGAGCCGCCTGGGCGCCCAGACCATCGCCCTTTTCAGCTACATCGACCCCATTGTGGCCATTGTCCTCTCCGCCCTGCTGCTCCATGAGCCCATGGGGGGATATGAGATCTTCGGTGCCGTGCTGGTGCTGGGATCCACCTTGGTAAGTGAGCTGCCCCAGCGCCGGGAAAGCTGAATCCCCGCCAGGCGGCGGAAAGCGCCCAAAAAAGCCCCCGGCCATTTTGGCCGGGGGCTTTTCAGCGATCTCGCAAATTCTGCTTTTTACAGGTTGGCCTCCAAAATAGCCTGGTAGACGCCTGCGGTCTGCACGCCGATCTTGCGCTCCACCTCGGCCCCATCCCGGAAGAAAATGACGGTGGGGATGCTGGAAACGCCAAAGCGGGCCGCCAGCTCATGCTCGTCATCCACATTTACCTTGGCCACCAGGACTCTGTCCCCATAGGCCTTCTCCAGCCCGTCGATGACGGGAGAGACCATCTTGCAGGGGCCGCACCAATCTGCCCAGAAATCCACCACTGCCACATGGGAACCCTGGATTGCCCCGTCAAATTCAGCTGTTTTCAACGCTTTTACTGCCATGTTGATCCACTCCTTCATTTTTCTTGGTTTTTTATGGTCTCAAAGGGGCATCTGCCCCTCCGAGTAGATTACCGTCCCTGGCCGTTTTGCACGGCGTAGGCGGCAGCGCTCTGTCCCGCCACCAGCCCCTCGCCCACGGCTTTGGCCACCTGCAGGGGAAGGCCTGTGCAATCCCCCGCAGCAAAGACCCCGGGAAGATTGGTGGCCATGCGGCGGTCCACCTTTACATATCCTCCCTCTACGGCCAGACCGGGGAAAAGTTCTGTGGGCGCCATGGTGGGCCGCAGCAAAAACACACAGTCCACCGCGGCGGTCTTCCCGTCACAGGTGATGGACTCCACCTTTCCAGACCCCTGGATGGAACAGCTCCCGGGCCTGTGGAAATAGGTCACCTTGCAGCCGATGCCCTCCAGGAAGGACGCCTCCTTCCGGGCGCTGTCGCCATAGCCCACCACCGCCACCGGGCGGCCGCGGTAAAGCATCCCATCGCAGGTGGCGCAGTAGCTCACGCCCTTGCCCAAAAGTTCTTCCTCCCCAGGGAACTTCTTCCCCCGGGAGACGCCCCCTGCCAGCACGATGGCGGCGGCACTTTCCATATCGCTGCCGATGCTCACATACCACGCGTTTTCCATGTGCATGGTATTTAAAACCTTGCCCTCCCGGAACTCCACGCCCGCAGCCTGGGCATGGCGGTGCATCACCCGCAGCATCTCCGGCCCGGTGACGCCAGGCAGCCCCAGATAATTATCGATCTGCTCCGCCTTCCAAAGAGGGCTTTCCTCCATGGGGTTGGACACCACCAGCACCTGCTTGTTCCTGGCCCGCACATTGATGGCCGCGGACAGCCCCGCCGGGCCGCCGCCGATGACCAGCACGTCGTATGACATCGTCTTGTCCGCCTTTCCTGCTTCACGCCTGCCGAGACACGGCCTGCCTTGTTCTATCATAATACATCCCCAGGGGCAATTCAAGGTCAATTCCCGTTCCAGCCGATTTTTTTTGGCCTCCAAGTTGCTTTTCCCCAGGGAGTCTGTTAAGATGATAACCGTTCCAATCGCCTGCTATCCCCCTCTGGGATACCGCGGCTTCCATCATTCCTTAGAAATGAGGCCTTGTTATGATCAAAATCGCCCCCTCCATCCTCTCTGCTGATTTTGCCAACTTAGAGCGGGACATCCATAAAATCGCCGACGCGGACTATGTCCATGTGGACGTGATGGACGGCCGCTTCGTCCCCAATATCTCCATCGGCATCCCGGTGGTGCGGGACATCCGCAGGGTGACAGACCTGCCCCTGGACGTGCATTTGATGATCCAGGAACCCGTACGGTATGTAGAGCAGTTCTGCGACGCCGGAGCCGACCTGGTAAGCATCCATGTGGAGTCGGATATGCCGGAAAACATCCAATCCGCCATCCATAAGATCCACGCCAAGGGAAAAAAGGCTGGTATCGTCCTTAAGCCCAAAACCCCGGCAGAGTGCGCCCTGCCCTATCTTTCCCAGGTGGAGCTGATCCTGGTGATGACGGTGGAGCCGGGCTTCGGCGGGCAGAAATTCATGGCGGATATGATGCCCAAGGTCCGCACCCTGCGCCAGTGGATCGACCGGGACAACCCCGGGTGCGAATTGGAGGTGGACGGGGGCGTTGCCCCAGACACCTGCCGGCAGTGCATAGACGCCGGGGCCAATGTCCTGGTGGCAGGCAGTGCCGTCTATCAGGCGCAGGATATCCCTGCCCGCATCCGCCAGCTGCGGGGCTGAGACCTTTTTTGGAAAGGAGTTCTCCCATGGAATATTTCCCCGCTCCCCTTGAAAAACTGGTGGAGCAGTTCGCCCGCCTGCCGGGCATCGGCAGCAAATCTGCCCAGCGCTTGGCATTTTTTGTGCTGGGACTGCCGGAGGAGGAGGCCCGGGAATTTGCCCAGGCCATCCTGGATGCCAAGAAAAATGTCACCTGCTGCCCTGTCTGCCAGAATTTCACCGCCGGGGGGCTGTGTCCCATCTGCGCCTCTCCCAAGCGGGACAACTCCACCGTCTGCGTGGTGGCAGACCCCAGGGACGTGGCCGCCGTGGAGCGCAGCCGGGAGTACCACGGGACCTACCACGTCCTCCATGGCGTCATCTCTCCCATGAACCACGTGGGACCGGATGACCTCTCCATCCGCTCCCTGCTGGACCGGGTGGCCCAGGGGGGCATCCAGGAGGTGATCATGGCCACCAATCCCGACACGGAGGGAGAGGCCACCGCCATGTACATCGCCCGGCTTTTAAAGCCTTTTGACGTCAAAGTCACCCGCCTGGCCTACGGGATCCCGGTGGGCGGGCATCTGGAATTTGCCGACAATGCCACCCTCACCCGGGCCCTGGAGGGCCGCCGGGAGATATGACGCTCCGCCCCGCCCAAAGGCGGGGCGATTTTTTTGGGGGTTCTGCCTGACAAAAGACAACGGCGCCGCCCCGGCTCTTCTTGCAGGAAGAGCCGGGGCGGCGCCGCAAGGGATCGGGGCCCTCATCCAAAAACTCACATCAAGGTATAGAGGATCTTGGCCATCTGGCCCCGGGTGATGTTGCTGCCGGGCTTAAAGGTGCCGTCGGTATACCCGCTGATGACGCCCTGGGCCGTCATGGTCTGGATATAGGGCACGGCATAGGCGGGAATGGCCGCCGCGTCAGAGAACGTCAATGCCTGGGTGGCATAGCCCTTTTCCTGTGTGCGGCCGATCATAGCCGCCGCCTGGGCCCGGGTCAGGGGGGCGTTGGGATTGAAATAGAGCTTGCCGTTGCTGCCCACTGTGCCAGAGATGATCCCCTGGGCATACAGGGCTTTCACCGCCGCCACAGCGTAGTCGCCGATCTGGCTCACATCCGCAAAGGGCAGCTTCACATCGGCATAATCGCTCTCCTTCAGACCCAGATAGCGATAGAGCATCACGGCGAACTGGGCCCGGCTGATGTTCTCATTGGGCCGGAAGGTACCGTCGGTATAGCCAGTGGTGATGCCGGCGTTATAGAGGAAATCCACGTAATCGGCGGCCCAGTACCCGTCAATATCCGTGAATTTATGGCTCACCCCCACAGGCGGCACATCCACGGAGGCCCGGCCAATGTTGCCGGAGGCGTCCTTGGCGATGACGGTGATCCGAATCGCCTCCCGGGCCTCTCCCACGCTGGGCAGGGCAAAGGTCACCTTGCCGCTGGTGGCGCTGTAGGAGGCATGCTCCGTCACGTCCTTGCCGTTATAGAATACCGTCACGGCGGAGGCGGGCAGCACCCCGTCCACAGCATCGGAGACCGCAGCTGTCACCGTGTCAGAGGCGCTGTCCAGTGCGGCACTGACGGAAGGCGGGGTCTGGTCCACCGTTCCCAGGAAGGAGGCCACGATCTGATCCACGTACACCGTACCGGAGAGGGCTGTGGTGGGCTGGCTCCACTCCACGTTCACACCGTCGTCGGCAAGAATGGTCCGGGGCGCCGCCACACGCCATCCCTGGATAACAAAGGCGTCCCCGGCAGTGGGGATACTCACCTGCTTCCATCCGGTGAAGTCCAGCACAGCTACATCTGCCCCCAGGGATTCCCCGGCGCCGTTGCTGTAGAGCATCTGGAGGGTATTGCCGGACCCGTCGCCGTACACCCAGAGGTTCAAGCTGGTATAGAGGCTGTTGCTGATGCTGGTGCCGGAACTGGCATGCCACTCAGCGGCGTAATCCAGCCCCTCTGTCAGGACATAATCGATCTTGCCGGAGGCCTTGCCCATCCGGACGAAGTTTCCGTCCTGCGTAGTGGTAAAGGTGGCGCCGGATCCCCCAAAGCCGTCGAAGATGGTATGGGCCTTCTCAAAGTCCTCCACCGTCTCCAACGCCACGCGGTTCACATTCACCTTCACCTGGACGCTCAGGCCGCCGGCAGAGGCCGCCAGGGTGCCGCTGCCGGGAGCCACAGCCTTCAAAATTCCGTTTTCATCCACCGTGGCGCAGCTGCCGTCAAAACTCCACTCCACTGCGGAGGCATCCACCTTCAGCGGCAGATGCCGGTATGTGGCGGAGGCAGAGAGCTCCGTCCGGCTGCCGGGGGTCACCGTCAGCTCCGTCACGGCGGTGCTGCCGCTCTTGATAGACAGAGCATCCGGCCGCTCCACCACATAGATGGTGGCGCTGCCCCTTTTCCCGCCTCCGGAGGCGGTGATGGTAACCTCACCTTCCCGGCGGGGCGTAGTCAGCACGTTGTCCTGCAGGGTGCCTCCATCGGCATCCAGTTCATAACTGTGCTCCATGGGGATATAGTTGGTGTCCACGCCGGTGGCCTCGATACGCACCGTGCTGCCTGCCAGCACCAAATTCGCCTCAGGCTGGACATAGAAGCTCTTCAGCCGCTCAGAAGGGGTGGCGGAGGCCACCAGAAAGACCTGGTTGGTCACCGCTCGGGCACTGCCGTCAGAGGGGCGGTTGATCACCGCGGCCTCCGTAGAGTCCGGAGAGGTGACAGAGAGGGTGGTGGAGCCGCCGCCGTCCAGGCACAACGCCGTCTCGCAGCCCAGTTCCACCATGCGCTGGGCCACCTGGGTCAAGGTGGCGCCGATGGAATATCCGCTGCGGCGGCCGTCAATGGTATAGAACACCAGCGTCCCGTCAGCCTTTTGTCCAATAGCCGTGCGGGGGTTGGCACCTGCCGCCAGCCCGGAGACTACCTGGCCATTTTCCACCAGGGAATACAGCGCTCCCACAGCGTACTCCACATCCTCCCATCCCTGCTGGGAGGCGGTCAGCGTCACCGTGATCTCGCTGCCCTGGGGGATGTTGCGCAGTGCGTCCACATAGTAGGTGTTGGCCTGCAGATTGGCGGAGAGGACGATCTGGTCCCTCCCCACAGACGCCGCTGTGCTGCCCTCCGTCACAGACTCCACCCGGGCGGTAAGCGTCTGGCCGATGGCCAGGGACCCGTCCACGATGGTGCATACCACGTCCACGCCGCTCTCTGTGGTGCCGGTGGTGTGGCGGTCGTTAAAATCATAGGTGTAGAGATAAATGCCGCCGGAGGTCACCCGGGCCTTATTCACCCCCGCAATGGAGCGCACGATGGAAGTCTGCTCCCCCATGCCGTTGTCCACACCATAGCCCAGGTCCGCGCTGATCTGCACGCCGGGCTTTCCCAAAATGGCGGATCCGTCCTCCCGAAATCCAATGGCATAGTAGCCGGCGTCGCTGCTGCGCAGCTGTCCCTCCGTCACTACGATGCCGATGGGCAGGCCGTTCCCGGTGTTGTAAAAGTCCCCGTTGATCCCCGCCACCACGCGGTAGCCCTCTGCCTCCAGCTGCTGCGCCGCAGCAGATACAGTGCGGCGCTGAGTCAGCACATCGCCGAAGGTGACGATGGGCGTCACATCCTTGTTGGGGCTGTATGTAATGACATTTTCCGTGCGGAGGTCGGAGTAAGCACTGCTCCAAAACACATTGGTGGCCAGCTCCGTCTCTTCATTCAGTACAGTTTCCTGGCTGATGAGGTCCTCTCCCAGGGCGTTGGACGCCGCGGCAGGCAGCGCCAATGCCGCCGCCAGGGAAAGGGCGAGACTCAAAGACAGGATCCTGCGGAATAAATGTTTCATAGCGTTCCTCCATGGCTCCGGGGTTGGTAAACATAACATTTTAAAAGTACCACAAATCCCCTGGTTTGTAAATGACGATTTGGTTACAAAGTTTTCCAGTTCTCCCCTTTCAAGAGACGGCCCGCCGGTTTTCCAAGAAAAGTTTTTAGGAAAATTCAAGAAAACCCTTGACAAAATGTTTTCAATTCTGCTATAGTAATTCGTGCCCATTCCGGGTTCTATGTGGCGGCATAGCTCAGTTGGCTAGAGCATGCGGTTCATACCCGCAGTGTCCCCGGTTCAAATCCAGGTGCCGCTACCACATTCCATGAAGCGCTTTTCAGCGCTTCATGGAATCTCTCAACGGCCCGTTGGTCAAGTGGTTAAGACACGGCCCTTTCACGGCTGTAACATGGGTTCGAATCCCGTACGGGTCACCATCCCATAAGATGTCGTGAATCACGGCGTCTTATGGGCTCCCCTAAAATCTGGAGGCTTAGCTCAGCTGGTTAGAGCGCCTGCTTCACACGCAGGAGGTCACTGGTTCGAGTCCAGTAGTCTCCACCAAAAAGGGCCTGATTTCGTAAGAAATCAGGCCCTTTTCTTTTTATTCGCCGTGAAAAAGTTTGCTTAAATTTTCTGCTTTTTC
>CALWXJ010000049.1 GCA_944385475.1 uncultured Oscillospiraceae bacterium | reverse complement strand
TCCCACCAAGGGCATCATCCTGCTGGCGGCCACCAACCGCCCCGAGGTGCTGGACCAGGCGCTGCTGCGGCCCGGCCGCTTCGACCGGCGCATCATCATCGACCGTCCCAACCTGGCCGGCCGTCTGGCCACCCTCCAGGTGCACACCCGGAAGATCACGCTGGCCGAGGACGTGGACCTGCAGAAGATCGCCCTGGCCACCGCCGGCACCGTGGGCGCCGCCCTGGCGAACCTGGTCAACGAGGCTGCCCTCCGGGCGGTGCGCCACGGGAGAAAGCTGGTCACCCAGGAGGATCTGCTGGCTGCCTTCGAGCTGGTCATCGCCGGCACGGAGAAAAAGGGCAGCGTCCTGACCGAGTTTGAAAAGAAGCTGGTGGCCTATCACGAAGTGGGCCATGCCATGGTGGCCTACAAGCAGAAAAACACCGAGCCCGTGCAGAAGATCACCATCGTCCCCCACACCCAGGGCTCTTTGGGCTATACCCTGCTGATGCCCGAGGAGGACAAGACCGAGCTGCGCACCCGCGATGAGCTGATGGCCAAGATCGCCGTCTCCATGGGCGGCCGGGCCGCGGAGGAAGTGGTGATGAACACCATGACCAACGGCGCCTCCCAGGACATCCAGGACGCCACCGGCATCGCCCGGAACATGGTGGCCATGTTCGGCATGAGCGAGGAGTTCGGCATGATGGCCCTGGCCTCCCGCCGCAATCAGTATTTGGACGGCGGATACGGCATGGACTGCGCCCAGGACACCGCTGCTGCCATGGACAAGGCCGTCAAGGAGATTTTGGACCGGTGCTACAAGGCCGCCGTGGAAGTCATCCGGGAAAACCGGGAGGACATGGATAAGGTGGTGGCGTACCTTCTGGAGAAGGAGACCATCACCGGCGCGGAGATGGTGGCCATCATCGAGGGCCGGGATCCTGAGCTGGTGGAAGACGCTTATGCCTCCACCCGCTCCCGGGAGGAGGGCTTCCACCCCTCCACGCCGGACGTCATCGAACCCGCCGCCAAGAAAGTCCACATCATCTCCCGGAAGATCGAGGCCCCGGCGGCGCCGGAGCCCTCCCAGACTCCCTCTCAGGAGCCCCGGGACGGCGGGCAGCCCCCCGCATCCGGGGAGGGCGGCACTCCTTCCCAGGCGCATCCCCCTGTATCCCCGGAGGGCGGCGATCCCCCGTCCCCGGAAGACCCCGTCTGACCCCTCTTGGGCCCCGGGCCCCTATTTTGACATAAAGGAGACGATTTCCCATGCTGATTCGGCTTGCCGCCCCAGGCGATTTAGATCAGGTCGCCGCCATTTATGACGCCATTCTCTCCCAGGAGGAGGCCACCGGCCACTCCTACACCAACTGGAAGCGGGGCGCCTACCCCACGCCGGACACCGCCCGCCAGATCCTGAGGGAGGGCACCTTGTATGTAGGGGAGGACGACAACGGCTTCATCTGGGGCAGCATGAACCTCAACGGCATCCAGCTGCCGGAGTATGCCAAGATCCCCTGGTCCATCCCCGCCCGGCCGGAGGAGGTGGCGGTGATCCACACCCTGACCATCCACCCGGACTGGTCGGGCCGGGGCCTTGCCCGCCGGATGGTGACCTTCGCTGAGGAGACCTCCCGCAAGGCCGGGAAAAAGGTGATGCGGTTTGACACCTGGGAACACAACGCCCCTGCCAACCATCTCTATCCCGCCCTGGGCTACCGCCTGGCGGGTTCCACGGAGTTTTTCTTCATGGGCTATACCCGCTCCACTCTGAACCTGTACGAAAAGGCGCTTTGACACCTCGTTCCCCCGCGGGCCCGCGCTGCGGGCCCGCTTTTTTTGCCGGCGCCTCCCGGGCTTTGGCGCCGTGCTGCCGGGGCGGTCCCCGTCCCCGGCCAGTGCCGGGAAAACCCTCTTTTGACGGGATATGCTAACCACAGGTTTACAAAACGCCCCCCTTGGTTGGTGGCCCCGCCCCCTCCGGGGGACTATCCTGAGGGCAAACACAAGAAAGGAATCTGAGCCTATGACCATGGGACAGCGCATCGCGCAAAAAAGAAGGGAGGCCGGTCTTTCCCAGGAGGCCCTGGGAGAGCGCCTGGGGGTCTCCCGGCAGTCCATTTACAAGTGGGAGTCCGACGCCGCCGTGCCGGAGGTGGACAAGCTCATCGCCCTCAGCCGCCTCTTCGGCGTGCCCGTGGGGTGGCTGCTGGGAGTGGAGGAACCCTCTGCTCCGGAAGATCCGGATCCCGCCCGGGCCCCGGGCTCCTCTCCGGAGGAGCTGACCGCCGCCCAGCAGCATCTGGCGGAGGCCATTTTGGAGCGGTACGCCGCAGCGCTGCCCAAGCCCCCTCCCCCCGGCGCCGGCGGATCATGAAGCTGTCTTTGGCCGCGGGGGCCCTTTGTCTTGTGGGAGCCCTTTACAGCCTCTTTGGCCAGCTGGATCAGCTGGGCGCGCAATATGACAACCTGCAAAGCAACCTCTTCCAGGTGCAGCAGAGCGTGGACCGCCAGATCGGCTCCGTCTCCTCCCGGGTGGAGGAGATCTTAAAGGCGCAAAACAGCCTCACCGCTGACTATGGGGTGGAGATCGTCTCCGCCGACCTGGCCAAAAATCAGGTCACCTTCTCCGCCAGGGCGGTACCCAAGACCTATACCCAGGGGATGACGGTGGCGTTTACGGCGGACAGCGGCACCGGAGACCTTGTCAGCGCCCCTGGACAAAGCGCTCCGGACGGCGGCTACACCGCCCGGCTCACCTGCACCCTCTCAGACGCCATCACCATCTCCGCCGTCTTCGTCCAGACCGACGGCACCCGCTCCACCCAGCTTCTGGAGCAGTTCACCGGCCTTTACAGCGCCTCCATGCCGGCGGTGCAGGTGCTGGAGGGGGGGCACCTCTGGGGGGTGGAGGCGGAGCCCGGCGGGCGCATCACTTTGCCGGAGATCATCCTCTCCGCCGTCCCCAGCTCCACGGTCATGGCCGTGGAGGAGACCGTGGGCCAGGCGGAGGCCGCCCAGATCCAGATGGGGCTGTTTTTAAACCACTCCCTCCTCACCTATCTGGAGCCCTGGGAGGATCCTGACGTCTCCCAGGGAGACGGGGATGCCCTCTTTTTCCGCCTGGCTCCCGGCAGGGTGGTGACCCTGGCGGAAAAGGAGGACCAGGTATGCTTTGCCGCCGTGGTGACGGATGTGTATGGCCGGCAGGCGGTATACGGCGATGTGCCCTATATCCTCTCTGAGGATGGGGACCTGACCTATCCTTCCGCGGCGGACCTCAGCCATCACGATCCTTTCTACTGGGGCCTTTCCTAAGATGCGGCAAAAAAACCGGCGGCATGCCGCCGGTTTTTTTTGCCTGTTTGAAAGTGCAGGCCCTCCCAAATCGTATATAGGGTGAGCGCGCTTTGAAGGAGTGAACCATATGAACCAGCAAGACACAGCCCTGCGTCTGGCCCAGACGTATTCCGACGCGATTTTGCGCCTTTGCTATGCCTATTTGAAAAACACCCAGGATGCCCAGGACGTCTGCCAAAACGTTTTCGTCAAGCTCTTGTCCTCGCCCCGGGAATTTGAAAGCCCCCGCCACGAGCGATCCTATATCCTGCGCATGGCGGCCAACGCCTGCAAGGACCTTTTGAAAAGCCCCTGGCGCAGCCGCACCTGCCCCCTGGACGAGAGCCTGGTGGCACCCGCCCCGGAGGCGGAGGACGGGTCGGTGCTCTGGGCAGTGGGCCAGCTGCCGCCCCACTACCGGGCGGTGATCCACCTCTACTACTATGAGGGCTACTCCGCACCGGAGATCGGCCAGATCCTGGGCGTGCCCACCGCCACCGTCCACACCCGCCTGGCCCGGGGGCGGGAGAAACTCAAAACCATGTTGGGAGGAACCGCATATGAACGAACAGTTTGAATACAAAACCGCCATGGATACCCTGCACTTTACCCAGGCGCAGAAAGCGGCCATTGCCTGCCGGGCGGCCGAAGCGGCGTCTCAGGCCGCGCCGGTCCCCCGCCGCCGCCCGGTCTTCCGCGCTGTTTTGATCGCCGCATGCTTCACAGTGGCCCTGGCGGTAACTGCCGGCGCCACCGGGGTCCTGCACTCGGCAGCGGAGGTCCTCTCCCCCATTTTCGGCGGGGCCCCCGCCCAGACGGAGGTCATAGACAAGATCGGCTATCCGGTGGAGGCCGGGGATACCGATCACGGTGTCACCATCACCGCCGATGCCATTATGGGCGACGCCTACAACGCCGCCATTGTCTTTACCATCACCCGGGATGACGGCACGGCCCTGCTCCCCGCCGGCACCGAGGATACCACACTGCTGGTCCGGGGCAACGGCGCGGATCTGAACATCCTGGGAGGGACCCACGGCAGCAGCTGGTTTGTGGATGCCGACCCCACCGACGACACGGTCCAGATGGTGCAGACCATCAGCGCCGACACCCCCCTCAACGACTGCACCGCCACGGCGGAGTTTAACAACATCTACCGCTGGGACGAAGCCTCCGGGGAGAGCGTCCCCGTCCTCGAAGGCCACTGGAAGTTCCGCTTTGATGTCAAGTACGAGGATGCCTCCGTGACCCTGGGCAGCGGCGAGACCTTTGCCCAAAACGGCATGACCTACACCATCGATGCCATCACCCTCTCCCCTGTTGCGCTGAAGGTGGATTACACCGTGGACCACCAGGTCCAGTGGAGCAACAGCGGCAGCGGCCAGCAGTCCCAAGAGGACGCCCGGGAATCCGCACGGTATTTTGAAAGCGTGGAGATCCTGCTGACCAAAAAAGACGGCACAGTTTTGGATCTTTCCGACGCCGGCGGCAGCATCTCCCCCAAGGACGGTATCACCGTCTGCTCCAAGGGCACAGTTTTCCAGGAGATCCTGCCTCTGGAGGATCTCTCCTCCATCTCTGTGGGGGGCGTGGTCTACTCCCTAAAGGGGTGATCCTTTCCCACAAAAAAAGATCCCCGGGCCCAAAGGGGCCCGGGGATCTTTTTTCCAGAGAAGGAGTGCCGGTGTTGGGAGCAGCTCCAAGGTTTTGCTTCAGTCCAGCTCCACCTGACCGGTATAGAGCTGATAGTACCGGCCCCGCTGGGCGATCAGGTCGTCGTGGTCGCCCCGCTCGATGATGTTGCCCTGCTCCAGCACCATGATGGCCTGGGAGTTGCGCACCGTGGAGAGGCGGTGGGCGATGACAAACACCGTCCGCCCCGCCATGAGGCGGTCCATGCCCTTTTCAATGAGCCGCTCCGTCCGGGTGTCGATGGAGGAGGTGGCCTCATCCAAAATCAGCACCGGAGGATTGGCACAGGCCGCCCGGGCGATGTTCAAAAGCTGCCGCTCCCCCTGGCTGAGATTGCCGCCGTCATCGCTGAGGACGGTGTCGTACCCGTGGGGCAGGTGGCGGATGAAGGTGTCCGCCCCCGCCAGCCGGGCAGCGGCCTCCACCTCCTCATCGGTGGCCTCCAGCCGGCCGTAGCGGATGTTGTCCGCCACGGTGCCGGTAAAGAGGTGGGTATCCTGCAAAACGATGCCCAGGGAGTGGCGCAGGGAGTCCTTTTCGATGTGGCGCACGTCGATGCCGTCATAGGTGATGGTGCCGCTGTTGATCTCATAAAAGCGGTTGATGAGGTTGGTAATGGTGGTCTTTCCGGCGCCGGTGGAGCCCACGAAGGCGATCTTCTGCCCCGGCTTTGCGTACAGGGAGATGTCATGCAGCACGATCTTCCGGGAGTCATAGCCAAATACCACATGGTCAAAACGCACATCGCCCCGCAGGGGGATCAGTGTGCCGTCAGGCCGTTTCCAGGCCCACTCACCGGTATCATAGCCGGCCTCCGCCAGGGCTCCGTTCTGATCCTGGGTGACCCGCACCAGCTTCACCTTGCCCTCGTCTTTTTCCGGGGGCGTCTCCATCACCTCAAACACCCGCTCGGCGCCGGCCACGGCGGAGAGGATGGTGTTCACCTGCTGGGAGATCTGGGTGATGGGCTGGCTCACCTGGCGGGAGTAGTTCAAAAACACCGCGAGGTCCCCCAGCTGGAAGGTGCCCCCCACCACAGACAGTATGCCGCCCAGGCAGCAGGTGAGGGCGTAGTTGATATAGCTGAGGTTGCCCATGGCAGGCATCATGG
Organism: uncultured Oscillospiraceae bacterium; assembly: GCA_944385475.1. Lineage (GTDB taxonomy): Bacteria > Bacillota > Clostridia > Oscillospirales > Oscillospiraceae > Oscillibacter. Next base: position 8,064 of record CALWXJ010000049.1, on the reverse strand, counting down.
CACCGGCGTAGATCTGGGCCCGGGTGGCATTTTGCCGGTAGGCCTCGTTGCGCTCGTCAAAGCCCGCCTGGGCAGCGGACGCGTGGTTGAAGACCTTGATGACCTTTTGCCCCTCGATCATCTCTTCAATATAGCCGTTCATCTGGCCCAGCGTGGCCTGCTGCGCTGCAAAATACCGCCGGCTGCGGCTGCCGATGGTCTTCACCACCCCCAGCATCACCACCAGCATGGCAAAGGTGACACAGCTGAGGAGGGGGCTGAGGACGATCATCATCAAGATGGTCCCGGTGAAGTTCAGCGCGCAGGAGATGAGGCTGCCGAAGCTGTTGTTCAGCGCCTCGGAGATATTTTCAATATCATTGGTATAGCGGCTCATCAGCTCGCCGTGGGTATGGGTGTCAAAAAACTGCAGCGGCAGCTTTTGCATCTTGGCAAAGAGGTCTGCCCGAATGCGGGCCACCGTATTTTGCGAGACGTTCACCATGATCCGGGAATAGCCATAGGAGCAGGCGGCGCCGGTGGCATAGACCGCCCCCATCACCCCCAGCATCCGGGCAAGACCGGCAAAGTCGCCGGGGAGGATATAGTCGTTGATCAGGGGCTTGAGAAGGTAGGACCCCCCCACCGTGCAGGCGGAGCTGACCATCAGCAACACTACCACCAGGCAAAGCCGGGCCTTATACTGGCCAAGATATCTCATCAGCTTGCGCAGCGTTCCCCCCAGGTCCTTGGGTTTGCCGAAACCGCCCCTGGGACTGCCCCCGGGACCCGGGCCCCGCATGTTTTTCTGATCAGCCACCGATGCTCACTCCTTTCTGCTGGGATTCATAGACCTCGCGGTAGATGTCGCTGGTCTCCATCAGCTGGGCATGATTGCCCTGGGCCACCACGGCACCGCCGTCCATCACCAAGATGAGGTCCGCCTCCTGGATGGAGGTGACCCGCTGGGCGATGATGAACTTGGTGGTATGTTTCAGTTCATTGGAAAACGCGCTGCGGATCTTGGCGTCTGTGGCGGTATCCACGGCGGAGGTGGAGTCATCCAGGATCAGCACCTTGGGCTGCTTTAAAATAGCCCGGGCGATGCACAATCGCTGCTTTTGACCGCCGGAGACGTTGACACCCCCCTGGCCCAGATCCGTGTCCAGACCGTCGGGCATGCGCTCCAAAAACTCATCGGCGCAGGCGGCGCGGCAGGCGTCCCACAGCTGCTCTTCCGTGGCGTTGGGGTTGCCCCAGAGAAGGTTTTCCCGAATGGTGCCGGAGAAGAGGGTGTTCTTCTGCAGCACCACGGAGACCTCCTCCCGCAGATGCTCCATGGTGTAATCGGACACCGGGCGGCCTCCCACCCGGACCGTGCCCTCTGTGGCCTCATACAGCCGCGGGATCAGGGAGACCAAAGAGGTCTTGCCGCTGCCGGTGCCCCCCAGGATGCCCACTGTGGCCCCGGAGGGGATGTGGATGTCGATATCCCGCAGGATCCACTCGGGGCTTTCCTTGTCATACTTGAAAAAGACATGGTCGAAGTCCACTGACCCGTCTTTCACCGCTGCGGGCACGGCGTTGCCCTTCTGGTCCCGGTCCGTCTTGGCCTGGGCATTGTTGATGGCGGGGCGCTCTTCCAGCACCTCCACGATCCGGCGGGCGCAGGCCACAGAGCGGGTCATCATCATAAACATCATGGACACCATCATCAGCGACATCATGATTTGGGTGATATAGGTGAAGTAGGTCATGAGCTTTCCGGTCTCCAGCGTGCCGGCAAAGACCATCTTGCCCCCGAACCACATCACAGCGATCATGGTGCCGTAGATGATGAGCATCATGATGGGCATGTTGATCACCACGGTGCCAAAGGCCTTTTCCGACGTGGTCTTGAGATCCAGGTTCCGGCGGGAGAACTTCTGCTCTTCATGCTCCTCCCGGACAAAGGATTTCACCACCCGGATGCCTGTGAGGTTTTCCTGCACCACCAGGTTCAGCGCGTCTGTTTTCTCCTGGAGGGAGCGGAACATGGGACCCACCCGGGTCAAAATGGCTACCACCATCACCAGCAGCAGCGGCAGCGCCACCAAAAACACATTGCTCAGCTGCAAGCTGATGCGCACTGATAAAATCAGGGCCGACACCAGCATCACCGGGGCCCGCACCAGAAGGCGCATGCCCATCATCAGCGTCAGCTGCATGGTGTTGACGTCGCTGGTGAGGCGGGTGACCAGGGAGGCGGTGGAAAATTTTTCAATGTTGGAAAAGGCAAAGGTCTGGATCCGGGCATATTCCGCCTGGCGGAGATTGGCGCCGAAGCCCTGCCCGGCGATGGAGGACAGCGCCGCCGCCCCCACGCCGAAGCACAGGGACACCATGGCCATCACCACCATCAAAAGGCCCTTTTTCAAAATAAAGTTCAGATCCCCGTTGGCAATGCCGATATCCACGATGTCGCTCATCACCAGCGGGATCAAAAGTTCAAAAACAGCCTCCGCCGCGCTGCACAGCACCCCCATCAGGATATAGGGGGAGTACTTCCGGGCGTGGGGCCACAATTTTCTGATCATGCCACAAAGTCCTCCTCTAAATTCGTGGTAATCCGCCTGAGGAAATCCCGCAGAAGGTCCATCTCCTCCGGCGTGAAGCCCCGCAGCATCGCCCGCTCCGTATCCAAAAAGCCCTGGTGGAACTGCTCTTGCTGGTTGCGCCCCTTTTCCGTCAGGGTAATGAGGCGGCAGCGGGCGTCCGCGCCGTGGACAGAGCGGCGTACCAGCCCCTTCTCCTCCATCCGGTCCAGGATCCCACCGGCGGTAGAGGGCTTTACTTTTAAATACTCCGTCAGCTCATACTGCGGCGCCTGACCACCGTGACGGTATAAATACAGCAGCGTGCGGCTCTGGGCCAGCGTGCTGTCAAACTGCGCCAGCCGGGCATCCATCCTGGCCCGCACAAGATTGCCGCAGTATCCGATGATGGGCCCCAGTGCCTTGGTCTCTTCCATGACGGTCCTCTCCTTCCTTTTTTCCGCAAAAAAGTTTTTTTGAAAAAATTAAGCATGCTAAATATTAACACATGTGGTCTCCGTGTGCAAGGGGCTTTGGGCAATTCTTTTTGAACGATCTGTGAACAAAAACGCCGCAATCCCTTGGGATGTAAACAAATTATGAAGCTTTCACCCGGGGTGTTGACTTTTTGGGCGGGGCTTTGTATGATGAGTACACAGGAACAAAAAGACCAGAAGACACGAACGCATATTTGTAGACATTTACACCATTTTCCCTCTCCTTTTCTCTAAATCATACAGAAAAGACGGACAGCAAAACGCTGTCCGTCTTTTCTGTTTTCCAAACAACGACGCCGCCCGCCCAAAGGGCGGACGGCGTTTTTCCCAGGGGCTCCCGGCGGGGTTTGTCCCTCTTCAGATCCCGGGGCATTTGTTCAGTCACGAAGCGGGCAGGCTCCTTCGCTCCCGGGGGGGCTGCGTACCGTCCCCCGGGCGGGCGGGAGCGGCAGGTACCTGCTGGCTCTGGGAGGCCTCCACCGTCCCCGGCAGGGGATGGCGGCGCAGATAGTCCAGCCACACTCCGCAGCCCTTTTTGTTCAGGTGGACGCCATCGGTGCTCCACCCCTGGGGCAGGCACCCGTCCTCCCCTGTGACGGCAGAGGCGACATCGAGATACGAAAAGCCCATCTCCTCCGCCAGCTGCTGCCAGACCTCGTTGTACTCCTTAATACGCTGATTGTTGACATAGCTCTTTTTGGCGTCCTGGGCGGCGCTCACCGGCAGGATGGACTGGACCACGATATGGGCCTGGGGATGATCCGTCTGGATCCGCTGAATCAAAAGAGTGCACTGCCTGCGGAAGATCTCCGTGCCGGACCACCCCAGTTCATTGATCCCCAGCATGATGTAGATCTTATCGGCCTTCTCCGCCGGCACGTCTGCCAGGGCATCCAAAAGCGTCACCTTCTGTCCGGCGGCATTGGTGTAGTTCTTCCGGGTGAATACCGACTCCACCGTGGCGCCGGTGGCGCAGAGATACGTCCCCTGTTTCAAACCGCTGTAAAGGCGGAACCCATCCGTGCGGGAATCCCCCAGAAACACCGCGTCTTCAAAGTATGTATCCTCCACCGCCGCTCCTTCCGGCACCGGGCCCCAGGCCGCCTCCTCCTGCTCTGGAGCCGCTTCCTGGAGTTCCTCCGGGGAGGCTTTCTGGTCCCCCTGGGGATCGTTTTCCTCCGGCTCCTCCGCCGGGGAGAACGTCTGGTAGTGAGACAGTGCCTCCGATGCGGCGCTTTGCTCCTGCCGGGGCTGGGGCTGAACGGAAGGGGCTGGCCCCCCCTCCAGCGGGGATTTTACCGCCACGCCCACAGGATCCCCCGCCACTACCAGCAGCAGCAGCGTCACCAACGCCATGCGGCCCAGGATCCGCCAGGGGGTCTTATGGTTCTTAGCGCGTTTTCCTCTCATGGTGCAGCTCCTTTCCCGGGCGGGCCGGCGGGTCTTGTTTGTTCTCTACATTATAGACGATTTTCTTGGAAAAAAGTCGAAACAAATCGAAAAAAATTAGTGTCAATTCGGTGACAGAAAACGGGCGGGAGAGCAGCAGCTCTCCCGCCCGTTGGGCCGTTTTTTCCTTATCCTTCCAGGCTCTGGGGGTACGCCCCCGCATCGTGGAGCTTTTTCAGCTCCTCCCCCACAGCCGCCCGGTCTTCATAGTAGGTCATGCCGAACCATTTGTCGCTGGAGTGGAGCACCGTCACCTCCAGGTCCCCCATCCGCATCTCATGGTCCACCATCACCGGCAGCAGGCACTCGGCCTTGGGGTCATCCCCCACCTGGCGGAGGAACTGGTGGAAATAGCGCTCCAGCGCCGGGAAGATGGCGGGTGTAAAGCCCCAGCAGTTCATAGACACCACCGTCTCCGGGCACAGCTCGATCCCCCGCTCCAGCTCCTTGAGCGTCCCGTCGGGGTAAAGCTGGATCTTCAGCATCTCCTCCACGCTTTGGAGCTTCCCGTCCTTCACCGTACAAACGCCCCGGGAAACCGTGCCGTGGAGGCTGGCGGTATTTTTCAGAAGGTAGCCCACCATAGCCGCCTGCCCCTGAGGGGGGAGGCGCAAAAGCTGCTGGTACATGGTGCGGTATGCATCGATGCCGTAATAGTCGTCGGCATTGATCACGCAAAACGGCTCACGGACCACATCCCGGGCGCACAGCAGGGCATGGACGGTGCCGAAGGGCTTGGTGCGCTGAGGAGGGATGGTGTAAAAATCCGGCACGGTGGAAAAATCCTGGAAGGCATAGGCCACTTCCACCGGCCTGCCGTCCCGGGCAGTGCGGCGGCGCAGATAGCCCCCGCACAGTTCTTCCACCATAGCCTTCATCTCCGGCTTGATGATAAAGACCACCTTGTTGAAACCCGCCCGAATGGCGTCATAAATGGAGTACTCCATCAAGATCTCATGGTGGGGTCCCACCCCATCCACCTGCTTACTGCCGCCGTAGCGAGAGCCCAGCCCGGCTGCCATGATGACCAAAGATACGTTCATATCCTCTCTCCTACCCCTGTGGAATCTCCCGCCGCCCGGCGGGGGGTCTTGCTTTTTTACCATACAACATCGCCGCGACTTTTGCAACCATCCTTGACTTTTTTCCCCGCCTGGTTATAATATAAAAACGATTCTTATTTTCAAATTGGAGGCATATCATGTCTTACAATACCAAGCAGCAGCAGGCCATCCTCCGCTGCCTGCAGCAGCGGCCGGAGCAGGCCTTTACCGCCGCGGACCTGTCGGTGGTCCTGCGGCGGCAGGGGTGCGCCGTGGGCCTTGCCACGGTATACCGCCAGCTGGACCGCCTGGAGCAGATGGGCTGTGTACACAAAGTCGCCACGGAGGAGGGGGCGCTGTACCAGTACTGCCCCCACCAGGAGAGCCGGCAGGCGTGCTTCCTGCTGCGCTGTGAGGGATGCGGCCGGATCCTCCACCTGGACTGCCGGCACCTCCAGGCCCTCTCCCAGCATCTGACCCAGGCCCACGGCTTTTATATGGACCCCCGGCGCACAGTGCTCACCGGCCTTTGCCAGGCCTGTGCCCGGGAGCGAGGAGAGGAGGCGCCCCATGACCCCGCGTGAACTCATCGTCTGCCGTGACGTCTCCCTGGGCTACGAGGGCCAGTGTGTCCTCAGCCATCTGGACCTCACCATCCGGGAGGGGGACTACCTCTGCGTGGTGGGAGACAACGGCTCAGGCAAATCCACCCTGATCCGGGGCCTTCTGGGTCTGCTGCCCCCCCTCTCTGGAGAGATCTGCCGCTCTAAGGAGCTGATGGAGGGCGCCGTGGGGTACCTGCCCCAGCAGACCCGGGCCCAGCGGGACTTTCCCGCTACAGTATATGAGGTGGTGCTCTCCGGTTGCCTCAACGGGAGAAAAAACCGCTTTTTCTATACCGCCGCCCAAAAGTCCGCCGCCATGATGAATCTTGGCAAGCTGGGGGTGCTGGAGCTGAAAGACCAGTGCTACCGGGATCTCTCCGGCGGGCAGCAGCAGCGGGTGCTTTTGGCCCGGGCCCTCTGTGCCGCCAGCCGCCTTTTGATCCTGGATGAGCCCATCACCGGGCTGGATCCCGCCGCCGCCCAGGACCTCTATAAAACCCTGCGGTACCTTAACGAAAAAGAGGGGATGGCCATCGTGATGGTGACCCACGATTTGAAAACCGCCCTGGGCAGCGCCCGCACTGTGCTGCATATCGGCCGCAGCGGCGTATTCTGCGGCACCACGGCGGAATACCTGTCCTCCCCCCAGGGGCGGCGGTTCCAGGAGGCACAGTCATGACGCTTGCTCAAATTTTCTCCTATCCCTTTATGCAGCGGGCCCTGGTGGCCGGGACCCTGGTGAGCCTGTGCGCCGCGCTTTTGGGGGTGTCTCTGGTGCTCAAGCGCTATTCCATGATCGGCGACGGCCTCTCCCACGTCTCTTTCGGTGCCCTGGCCATTGCCGTGGCCCTGGGGATCACGCCGTTGTACTTTTCCATCCCCGTGGTGATCCTATGCGCCTTTTTTCTGCTGCGGATGGCCGGCAGCTCCCACTGGAACAGCGACGCCGCCGTGGCGGCCATGAGCGCTGCCTCCCTGGCGGTGGGGGTGCTGGTGATCTCCCTGACCACCGGCATGACCACCGATGTGGACAACTATATGTTCGGCAGCGTGCTGGCTATGAAGGAGTCCGATGTGGTGCTGTCGGTGGTGCTGTGCGGGGCGGTGCTGGTGCTGTTCGTGCTGTTTTACCACAAGATCTTTGCCGTGACCTTTGACGAGAGTTTCTCCCGGGCCACCGGGGTGCGGGTGGGGCGCTACAATACGCTCATCGCCATCCTCACCGCCCTGACCATCGTACTGGGCATGCGGATGATGGGGGCCATGCTCATCTCCTCTTTGGTGATCTTCCCCGCCCTCACCGCCATGCGCCTTTTCAAGAGCTTCCGGGGCGTCATCCTCTGCGCCGCCTGCACCTCCGTGGTCTGCTTCACCGCGGGGCTGACGGCATCGTTTTTCCTCTCCACCCCGGTGGGGGCCACCGTGGTGGTGGCCAATCTGGGGGTGTTTTTGCTCTCCTGGGTGGTCTCCGCCCTCCGGCGGCGCTGAGCCCTTTTGAAAAAACCGGACCGCCGGCAAGTTGCCGGCGGTCCGGGGCACTTTTGCGCTATGGCTCCGCCACGGGGTGGCTCTGGGTATACGCCACCGACTGGTCCATAGCCTCTTTCAGGCGGGTGATGTAGGCCTGGGCCTCCGGGGAGAGGGTCCGCCCCCGGACGCACACCCAGCCGATGTGCATCGAGGCGGCGCCGCTGAGGGGAACAGAGGTGATCTGCTCGATTCCGTCCGGCGCCAACAGTCCGCTGCCCACAGTGAAAGCGTCCGTGTCCCGGATGAAAGAGACACAGGCCATACTGCTGTTGAGGCAAATGGTCTGCACCGGCTTTTGGAAGGTGAAGAGCTGATACTCCTCAGAAAACTCCACAGCGTTGCCCAGCCCCTGCTCATAATAGATGTACGGATAGGCCAGCAGGTCCTC
>CALWXJ010000048.1 GCA_944385475.1 uncultured Oscillospiraceae bacterium | reverse complement strand
TATAGAACCGTAAAAATAAAAAGGTAGCTGTAAGCCATGTTATGACTTACAGCTACCTTCATTTGTGCCGTATCGATGTTGCCCCTTAGGGTAGGTTCACTTCATGTCCCTATGACATGGAACAGTTAAGCACAGGTGCTTTTTCATGTTTTACTGCGGGGCGATGAGATAGGACTTTGCCTCCTCCGGCACCTCTCCGCCCACGGCCACCACTGCCGTCTCCGGTACGTCGGCAGCCAAGGCCGTCTCCAGCGCTGTCTCATAGGCCGTACCGGACACATACACCCGGTCCAGCTTTCCCAGCACCTGGGAAAGTTCCAGTACCACAGCCCCCTCCTGGAAGTCCTCCGTCAGCTCCACGGAGAGTTTTACGTCCTCAAATCCCTCCAGGGCCTGCCGGGCCTGGTCCAAAAAGCCCATCAGATTCTCCCGGGGCTCCCCATCGCCGTAGTCCACGCGGTCCAGCTTCCCGGCAAGGGGGTAGGAGACGTCCGTCAGCAAAATCTCATCAAAACCCAGCTCCGCCGCCTCTTGGATGAGGCCGCACACATATGCCCGGGCAGCCTCTTTTCCGGGGTCCAGCCACTGGCTGTTGTCCCCGTCGTAGAAAATATAGCCCCCTGTATTCTTAAGACCCATGCCCTCCACATCGCTGTTGGCGGCCTTGGGGTCGTGAAAGCAGCTGATCACCGCGATGGTATACGTCTCGTCCCCAGTCAGGGTCCCCAGTGCCTGCATGGTGTCAGGCTCCATCTCCACGGTGCCGGTGAGCGCCGTCTCGCTGTCAAACAGCACCGTCCCTCCAGACGTCTTCAGCAGCACGGCCACCGTATCGTATTTCCGCTGCCCCTGTCCGGCTTGTTCCAACGCCGCCTCAATGCTTCCAAGGCCCTCCATTGTCAAGGGCTCCTCCGGGGCAAGATACCCCGCAATGGCATCCAGCACGATCTCCGGCACCTCGATGGTCAGATCCAGATCTTCCTGGGGAAGATCCTCCTCCACCTGCTCCCCGCCAAAGAGGTCCGGCAGCTGCAACCGAGGATTTCCGCTGCTGTCATATACCACCAGGGTCTGAAGCACAATACAGCCCAGGGCCACCAGAATCACCAATACCAGCACACCGGCAAGAACGATCCGTCCCCGGGGGGTCCGTCCCCGATAGCTGCTGTATCCCTTCGCTCTGCTCACCGTGCCACCTCCTTCCGGGGAAACGGGAGGGTCACCCCTCCAGGGCCATCATCTTATCCACCCGGCGCTGGTGGCGGCCGCCTTCAAAGTCCGTGGACAAAAAAACCTCCACCATCCTCTGGGCCATGTTTTTGCCGGTGAAGCCCGCACCGATGGCCATCATGTTGGCATCGTTGTGGCGGCGGGTCATCTCCGCCTGCAGGCAATCGGCGCAGTGGGCGCAGCGAATGCCCCGGATCTTGTTGGCGGCAATGGAGATGCCGATGCCGGTGGTGCAGATGACGATGCCCCGCTGGCACTGCCCCTCCGCCACAGCCCGGGCGGCGGCAGCCCCGAAGTCAGGGTAGTCGCAGCTTTCCTTGGAATCGCAGCCAAAATCCACATACGTGTGGCCCATCTGCTCCAAAACCGTCTTGATAAATTCCTTCAGCTCATAGCCGCCGTGGTCGCAGCCCAAGGCAATGTTCATGGGATCTCCTCCAACTCTTTCTTTTTCAGGATGGTTCCTATTTTATCCACAGAAGGCTGTCTTGTCAAATCACAGGGGATGGAAGACCGGCTCCCCCCTGCGGAACGTACAGAACGCTTCAAAACCGCACCGGCGCAAAAGCGCCTGCCCCTCCCGGATGGCGCAGCCCACAGCCTGGGGACGGTGGGCATCGCTGCCCAGGGTGATGATGGTTCCCCCCAGGTCCCGGTACATCTTCAGCCACTTTTCATCCGGCAGCGGGGTGTTGCCCCGGTTGGTGTTCAGCTCAATGCCCCTTCCCCCCCGGATGAGGGTGGTGAAGATTTCCTCCACCTCTTTTTCAAACCCGTCAAAGGTGAGGTGGAAGCCCCGGTTTTCATTGAGGTAGCGCAGGGGAAGCGTCAAATGCCCCAGCACGGAAAACTGCCCCCACTGGGCCATGCGCCTGACCTGCCCCAGATAGTCATCAATGCCCGCCCGGGCCTCATCGTCGTCCTTGGGATCAAAGTAATACAGGTCCACGCCCCCGAAGGCGCTGGAGAGCATATGGATCGAGCCGATCACAAAGTCCAGCTCCGGCGCCTGGGCCATGATCTGCTCCGTCAGGGGGATAGACCAGGGGGCGTCCCCCAATTCCACCCCCAGATGCAGGGAGATCTCTCCCCCCACATCCCGCTGGGCGGCGGCAAACTCCTCCGCCAGCGGCGTCCAGTCATAGCCGTCTTTGAGCTGGGTGCCGCCCCAGATGATGGGCTCCACATGGTCGGTAAAGCAGATCTCCTGCATCCCCGCCGCAATGGCCGCCCGGGCCATCTCCGCCATGGGGGCCTTGGCGTCGGGAGAGATACGGGAATGGGTGTGATAGTCGGCAAGATACATATGGCTCACTCACTTTTTGAATTTCTTGAAAAATTTCTTGCGCTCTTCGTAATTGTTGTCCCCCATGGTCTCGGCAAACTTCTTCAACGCTTCCTTTTGCTCTTTGTTGAGGTTCCGCGGGGTCTCAATATAGACGGTGACGTACTGGTCCCCCCGTCCCCGACCGTTGATGGAGGGGATGCCCTTGCCCTTGAGGCGGAAGGTGGTGCCGCTCTGGGTCCCCCCCGGCAGGTCGTATTTTACCTTGCCGTCAATGGTGGGGATCTCCAGCTCCGCCCCCAGCACTGCCTGGGCAAAGGTGATGGGCGCCTCACACAGCACGGAAGTGCCCTCCCGGCGGAATAGTTCGTGGGGCCGCACGGTAATGGTGATCAGCAGATCGCCTGCGGGGCCGCCGTTCTTCCCCGCGCTGCCCTGGCCCCGGATGGAAATGGTCTGGCCGTTGTCGATCCCGGCGGGAATGGAGGCCTGAATGGTCTTGCGCCGCCGGACCAGGCCGCTTCCCCGGCAGTCGGGGCAGGGCTGGTGGATGATCTTGCCCTTTCCGCCGCAGCGGCTGCAGGGCGCCGTAGTAGCGAATACCCCCATGGGGGTCTGCCGCCGCATCTGCACCTGGCCGCTGCCGTGGCAGTCGGGGCAGACCTCCGGCGTGGTGCCCTGGGCGCAGCCGTTCCCATGGCAGGTGCCGCAGGTCTCATAGCGCTCCACGGTGACTTCCTTTTCACAGCCGAAGGCCGCCTCCTCAAAACTGATGGCCAGAGACATCCGGATGCTGTCTCCCCGTTGGGGGGCGTTGGGATTGGTGCGGCGGCCGCCGCCGAAGCCCCCGCCAAAGAAGCTGCCGAAAATATCCCCCAGATCTCCGAAGTCAAAGCCGCCTTCAAACCCGCCGCCACCGCCGAAGTTGGGATCCACGCCGGCATGGCCGTACTGGTCGTAGCGGGCTTTTTTATTGGGGTCGGAGAGCACTTCGTACGCCTCGTTGACCTCTTTGAATTTCTCCTCAGCGCTCTTGTCTCCAGGGTTGAGGTCCGGATGATACTTCCGGGCCATTTTTTTATAGGCTTTTTTGATCTCCTCTTCCGAGGCGCCCTTTGCCACGCCAAGGACCTCATAATAATCGCGTTTTTGCTCAGCTCCCATATAAAAACTCCTCGCTCTTGAAAACGCCACATAAGGGACAGGCTTCCCTGTCCCTTATGCGCCTGATGATTTTTCCTTATTTGCCGGACTGGTCATCCTCGTCCACGACCTTATAGTCGGCGTCGTAATACTGGCCCTGCTGGCCGCCCTGGGCACCTGCGTCGGCGCCGCCCTGGGGGCCCTGGGGATTGGCCTGCTGATATAGCTTTTCGCTGACGGCATAGAAGGACTGGGTCAGCTCTTCGGTGGCGGCCTTGATGGCGGCAGTATCCGTGCCCTTCAGCGCCTCTTTCAGCTTATCGATGCCCGCCTGGACCTTGTTTTTATCATCGGCAGGGATCTTGTCGCCCATCTCGGAGAGGGTCTTCTCGCTCTGATAGACCATCTGGTCGGCCTGGTTGCGCACCTCTACTTCTTCTTTCATCTTCTTGTCCTGGGCAGCATACTGCTCAGCTTCCTTCACGGCCTTCTCCACATCTTCCTTGCTCATGTTGGAGGAGGAGGTGATGGTGATATGCTGCTCCTTGCCGGTGCCCAGGTCCTTGGCGGAGACATTGACGATACCGTTGGCATCGATATCAAAGGTCACCTCGATCTGAGGCACGCCCCGGCGAGCCGGAGCGATACCATCCAAGTGGAAGCGGCCCAGGCTCTTATTGGCGGCTGCCATCTCCCGCTCGCCCTGGAGGACATTGACCTCCACGCTGGTCTGGTTATCCGCGGCGGTGGAGAAGATCTGGCTCTTCTTCACAGGAATGGTGGTATTGCGGTCGATGAGCTTGGTGCATACGCCGCCCATGGTCTCAATGCCCAGGCTCAGGGGGGTGACGTCCAGCAGCAAAAGCCCCTTGACGTCGCCGGTGAGGACGCCGGCCTGAAGGGCCGCGCCCATGGCCACGCACTCATCAGGGTTGATGCCCTTGAAGGGCTCGCTGCCGGTGAAGTTCTTCACGGCCTCCTGCACCGCAGGGATCCGGCTGGAGCCGCCCACCAGCAGGACCTTGCTGAGGTCCCGGGGCTGCAAGCCCGCGTCGGACATAGCCTGGCGCACAGGCCCCATGGTGGCGTCCACCAGATGGGCGGTGAGCTCATTGAACTTGGCCCGGGTCAAGGTTACATCCAGGTGCTTGGGGCCGGTGGCGTCAGCGGTGATATAGGGGAGGTTGATGTTGGAGGTGGTGACACCGGAGAGCTCGATTTTGGCCTTTTCGGCGGCCTCTTTCAGCCGCTGCATGGCCACCTTGTCGCCGGAGAGGTCCACGCCGTCGGTGCGCTTGAACTCGGAAACCAGGTATTTCATAATGCACTCATCGAAGTCATCGCCGCCCAGGCGGTTGTTGCCGGCGGTGGCCAGCACCTCGATGACGCCGTCATCGATATCCAGGATGGACACATCAAAGGTGCCGCCGCCCAGATCATAGACCATGATCTTCTGGCTCTGCTCCTTATCCACGCCGTAAGCCAGAGCCGCAGCAGTGGGCTCGTTGATGATGCGCTTGACATCCAGTCCCGCGATCTTGCCGGCATCCTTGGTGGCCTGGCGCTGGGAATCGGTGAAGTAGGCAGGGACGGTGATAACGGCCTCGGTGACCGTGCTGCCCAGATAGGCCTCCGCGTCCGCCTTGAGCTTCTGGAGGATCATGGCGCTGATCTCCTGGGGGGTGTAGCTCTTTCCGTCCACGGTGACCTTATAGTCAGAGCCCATCTCCCGCTTGATGGAAGAGATGGTGCGGTCGGGGTTGGTGATGGCCTGACGCTTTGCCACCTGGCCCACCATACGCTCTCCGGTCTTGGAGAAAGCCACCACAGACGGGGTGGTGCGGTTGCCCTCGGCGTTGGGGATGACGACGGCCTCGCCGCCCTCCATCACTGCCACGCAGGAGTTGGTGGTGCCAAGATCGATACCAATGACTTTAGACATAATGATTGCCTCCTATATTCTATCGAAACTTTTTTATTGAAACTGTAAGAAAGATATACACAAATGCAGGGGCGCTCTCAGTTGGCCACCTGAACGATGGCGTGGCGGATCACTTTCTCTCCCAGCATAAAGCCGGCCTGAAACACCTGAGCCACCTCATTTTCCCCGAAGTCCGGGTCGTCGATGTGCATCACGGCGTTGTGTTTTTCCGGATCAAAGGCCTGCCCCTTGGCCTGGATCTCCGTGACACCCAGCTTTTTCAGGATATCCTGATACTGATGGAAGATCATCTCCAGCCCCTTTTTGTGGGGGGAATCCTCATCCCCCTCCACCGCCATGGCCCGCTCCAGGTTGTCATACACCGCTAAGAATTCCTTGATGGTGTCTGCTTTGGCGTCCTGGTAGAGGCTGTCTTTTTCCTTGGCGGTGCGCTTGCGGTAGTTGTCATACTCCGCTGTGAGCCGGGTGAACTGATCTTTTACGGATTCCAGCTGCTTGGCTGCCAGCTCCAGGGTCTCCATCTGCTCCCGGGTCAGGGTATAGCCCTTTTCCTTTTTCTTCTTCGCCTTGGTGCCTTTTGCTTCCTTTTCGGGGGCGGCTTCCTGCTCCGGCGTCTCCTGCGCCTGAGGCTCAGCCGCTTCAGCCGTCTCCTCCGGCTGCTTTACCTCTTCACTCATGTTTGCGTATCCTCCTTCGGGGGTAATTCTTTTCCAAACAGCCTCGAGAGCCCCTCGGCAAAGCCGGTGAGCCGGGCTGCTACCGCTGCGTAGTCCATTCGGGTGGGTCCCACCACACCCACAAGGCCCCGCATATCGTCTCCGATATCATAGCTGGCCACCACCACGCTGGTGTCCTGCAGGGCCTCGCTGACATTCTCCGGTCCGATCAGGATCTTCATGGGACCCTCATCCGGGACCGGGAGGCTCTCTTTATCGTCTGCCAAAAAGCCCATCAGCTCATGGGCCTTGTCGGCGTCTCGAAACTCCGGGAGTTTTAGGATCTGATTGGTCCCGGCGGTAATGATCTCCCGCCGTCCCGACTCCTCCAGCACATCCACGGCATAGGATACCGTCTGGCTCAAAAGCAAGAACATCTGGGGGCTCATCTCCTCCGCCATCTCCATCAGGCGTCGGTTCATCTCGTCGGCGGGAATGGCGGTGAAGTGGCGGTTGAGCTGCTCTACAAGGTCTGCCATCTGTCCGGCTTCCACCTTCAGCTGCAGTCGCAGCAGCTGGCTCTTCACCCGATTGTCTCCCATCATCATCACGACGATGCAATTGTACTCATCCACGCTCAAAAGATCAAAACGGCTGGCGCAGAGGTTCTTTTTCCCCACCGCGGCCACATAGGCGGGGTAATTGACAAAAGAACTCACCGCCCGCCCTGCCTGGGAGATCACCCGGCTGAGCTCTTCCATTTTCATCTGCAGAGCCTGATTGATACGCTCCGTCTCGGCGATGGTGAGCTTTTGCCGCTCCATCAGCTCATTGACATATAGCCGGTATCCCTTGGGAGAGGGGATCCGCCCCGCTGAGGTGTGGGGCTGTTCCAAATATCCCATCTCCACCAGGTCCGCCAGCTCATTGCGGATGGTGGCGGAACTGACGCTGCCGCCCATCTCGGCGGCAATGGTCTTGGAGCCAACAGGCTCGGCGGTATGGATATAGTCCTCCACCACCACTTTCAGTATCTGTTTTTTCCGCTCCGTCAGTTCCATGTGCACTCCCTCCGGCGTCCCGTAGGTGCGAAGTGATTTAGCACTCCATCTCCCGGAGTGCTAAACGCAGTTTACCACCGCCGCAAACCATTGTCAACGGGTGGATATAAACATTTTGTAAACAAACGCCGCCAAAGGTTTGCCCCGTTTTGTCCGGGGCAGGAAAAAGCCTCCGCGGCTAACGCCGCGGAGGCAAAAACAAACTCCCCTCACGATTGCAGTTCCTGGGCAGCAGCCCGGATCGCCCCGGAGAAATACAGCGATCCCAGGGCGCACACCCTGCCCTGGGGCCCTGCGTGGGACAGCGCCTGCTCCAGGGCCTCCCGGGCGCTGCCGCAGGCGTGGGCCTTGACCCCCCGCTCCTCGATCAGGCGGCTCAAATCCCCGGCCTCCATGGCCCGGGGGCTGTCCGGCCGGAGGGTGAACACCTCCTGGGCCAGAGGGCACAGCAGCTCCAGCATATCCGCCACGTCCTTATCCGCCAGGACCCCCAGGACGAATGTCACCTTCTCCCCGGGGAAGAGACTGCGCAGGCTCTCCACCGCCGCAGCCATCCCGTGGGCGTTGTGGGCCCCGTCCAGCAACAGCGTAGGGCTCTGGCCCAGCACCTCAAAGCGCCCCGGCCAGCGCACGGCGGCCAGGCCCTTTTTCAGGTCCTCCGGGGTGACCTTCCAGCCCCGCGTTGACAGGACCTCCGCAGCAGTGATAGCCGTGGCGGCGTTGCGGACCTGGTAAGTCCCTGCCAGGGGGATCCGCAGCCCTTCATACGGGGCAAAGTCAAATACGGCCCCCTGCAGGTCCATCCTGTGTATCCGCAGGCGTGAAAAGTCCACCTCCCGCAGCGCCGCCCCCTGTTCCCGGCAGCGCCGGCGGATGACCTGGTCCGCCTCCGGGCAGCCACCGTAGCTCACCACGCTGCCGCCGGGTTTGATGATCCCGGCCTTGGCGGCGGCAATGTGAGAGAGGGTAGGCCCCAGCTGGGCCATATGGTCCATGCCCATGGCGGTGATCACCGCCACCTCCGGCACATCGATGACGTTAGAGGCGTCCAACGCGCCCCCCAGTCCCACCTCCAGCACCACGATATCGCACCGGCGCCGGAGGAAGTATAAAAAGGCAATGGCGGTGATGAGCTCAAATTCCGTGGGGTGGTCCTCCATGGCCTCTGCGGCGGAGCGGACGAGCTGGGTGAGCTCCCCCAGGTCCGCATCGGAGATCATCTCTCCGTCCACCTGGATCCGCTCGTGGAACCGCACAAGATAGGGGGAGGTGTTCAGCCCCACCCGGTAGCCTGCCGCCTGCAGCACGGAGGCGATGCAGGCGCAGGTGCTGCCCTTGCCGTTGGTACCTGCCACATGGACGAATTTCAGGTTTTTTTGCGGCTCTCCCAAGGCCTGGAGCAGCGCTTCCATCCGGGCAAGCCCCGGGGCGTGGCTTTGCCAGTGATATGTATGGATATAGGCGATGGCCTCCTCCCCGGTCATGACCGTACCTCCCCCACCAGGCCCTGGCGGCGCAGCAGCGTCACCAAAGGCACGGCCACGGTGGTCACCACCACCGCCGTCAGCACACCGGAGACCACCCGGACCGCAGCGGAGCCGAACACATAGGCAAAATTATAATAGCCCATGATGATGCTGTCTAAGTACATCACCAGCGTGTTCACCGCGGTGGTGCAAAGCGCCGCCGCCATACACACCCCATAGCACAGGACAGGCCGCTGCTCCAGCCGCCGCCCTCTCCTGCCCGCAGCCAAAGCGGAGGCGCCCACCGCCAGGCCCCGCACCGCCGGCGGGATCAGCCACAGCACGGTGGTGACCGTGACGCCATAGGAGAGGATCTGGTTGAAAAACTCCCCGATGCAGGCCACAAGGACCCCCTCAACGGGGCCCAGGAGCAGCGCCGCCACCACCACCGGCAGCGAGGCAAAGGTGATGTGGAAGCTCCAGGCCCGGAAGCCCACCATATTCAGTGCCAAATACAGGGCGGACAGCATTCCCACAAGGCAGATATGGCGGATGGCGGCATAGCGGTGTTTAGACATAAAAAGACCTCCTTTGATTTTGGCAGTCCAAAAACGGAAATGCCGCACAAAGGAAGGTCATGTGGATCCCCTGTATGCGGCAGCGGGATGCGGGACACACACTGCGGGATCCATCCTTTCGCCCGGAAAACAACTCCCCGTTTTTCCGGCACTTTTCACACATGTGTCCCTACTCTGCCTGAACAGCACCCATTATAGTCCTTCCCGGGAAAAACGCAAGAGGAAATTCTCCCAAAGGGCACGTCCTCTGCCGCCCCGGGACCCTCCCTGCCCCATGCCCCGGGGAGGCAGAGTGGAAAATAGCCCCTTTCTTCCTGCCCTCCCGTAAAAAAACGCCGCCCCGGAAACATTTCCGGGGCGGCGGGCAGAGGCCGGGTCCTTTTACTCCTGTGCGGAGGAAGCGGCAGCCTTGGCGGCGGCTTTCTCCGCCTGGGCCTTGTTGAAGGCCTTGTACTTTTCCTTCTCCTCCGCGGTGGCAATGGGGGTAATGGCGTCACGGGGGCAGACCT
>CALWXJ010000047.1 GCA_944385475.1 uncultured Oscillospiraceae bacterium | reverse complement strand
CGAACAGCCGCCGAAGAGCACGGCGATGCGCAGCTTTTCCATAAAAACGCCTCCTTTTCGTTGAGAATAGTATAAAACGGCGGCCCGGAAGCGTTTTTAAGGAAAAGGGTCCATATTCTGAATAAATTCGGTCAGAAAGATAAAGGGTATCTGTCCGGAGGAGGGGCGGCAAAAACGCAGGGACAGTGCCGCAGGCACTGTCCCTGATCGCGTATGCGCCCGAAAGGGCTTACCGGTGTCCGGTGAGGTCGTCACCGATCTTTTCAATGGTCCGTCCGGTGCCCTCTGCGGCATCCCGCACCACATCCCCGGCGTCATCAATGGCGTCCTGGATGCCGTCGCCCAGAGAGTGGTCGTCCTGTCCGGTGGTGTCGTCCTCCACCCTGCCGTCCCCGTCGGCGTGATAGTTGTCGGTGGGGGACACGGTATCCGTCGGAGCGGTGGTGTCCGTGGGCTTCACCGTCTCCGAAGGCCGGACGCTCTCTGACGGAGTGGCGGCCGAGGGGGTGGGCGTTACGTCGGGGGCGTTCTTTTTGGAGCAGCCGGCCAGCGCGCCCACCAGCGCCAGGCCGCAGAGCAGGACAAGATACTTCCGTTTCATAGCCTTTCCTCCTATTATGACATGGCGATCCGGATCCCATCCGAGGCTTAGTATGCCATGCCAGATGCCAGCTACCCACGGAAAATTTTTAAGGAAATCAAAAAAAGGGCTTGCAATTAGGAATGATTCCTGTTATACTACAAACAGTAACAGGAATTATTCTTGATAATGGGGAGGTGAACCATGACCGGCAAGCGATATTCCCGGCAGAGAGAGCTGATCTACCAGAAGCTGGTGGAGACAGACGAGCACCCCACAGCGGAGATGCTCTACCAGTGGCTCAAACCGGAAAATCCCAATTTGAGCCTGGGGACGGTCTACCGGAATTTGAATCTGCTGGCAGAGGAGGGGGTCATCGTCCGGATGCCTTTCCCGGTGGAGCGGTACGATGCCCGCACCCATCCCCACCCCCATTTCCGCTGTAAGGCGTGCGGCAGGGTCTACGATATGGAGGACCTGCCCTATGACAGCGGCCTGGACCAGGCCGCCGAGCAGTGCAGCGGCCACCAGGTGGACCGGCATGATCTGGTCTTTTTCGGGACCTGTTCTGCCTGTACCCAAAAGCATTGATTTCCTGCGAAAAGTGTGATAGAGTTAATAAACAGAGAAAAAGAAAAAATTTGGACTATTTTTAGGAGGTAATGAAACATGGAACTGAAGCTTTACCGTTGCGCCCACTGCGGCAACATCGCCTTCAAGCTGGTGGACAAGGGCGTGCCCCTGATGTGCTGTGGCCAGAAGATGGAGGAGCTGGTCCCTAACACCACTGACGGCGCCCTGGAGAAGCACGTCCCCCAGATCACCCGGGAGGGCAATCACGTCACCATCCAGGTGGGCTCCACCATCCACCCCATGCTGGAGGAGCACTACATCCAGCTCATCGCTGCCGTGTCCGGCAACAAGGTCACCTTCCAGCTCCCCAAGCCCGGTGACGAGCCTGTCCTGAAGACCGGCGGCGCCGACCCCGTCACCGCCTATGAGTACTGCAACCTCCACGGGTTCTGGAAGGCCCAGGAGTAAGCGATCCCTTGGGATGATCCCATTATTTTGATTTAGAAAGGAAGCGTGTCCAAAATGGAACTGAAGGGTAGCAAGACCGAAGCCAATCTCTGGAAAGCATTTGCCGGAGAGTCCATGGCCCGCAACAAGTACACCTATTTCGCCAGCAAGGCCCGCAAAGAGGGCTACGAGCAGATCGCCGCCATCTTCGAGGAGACCGCCGGCAACGAGAAAGAGCACGCCAAGCTGTGGTTCAAGGCCCTGGGCGGCATCGCCACCACCGCCGAGAACCTGCTGGCCGCCGCTGAGGGCGAGCACGAAGAGTGGACCGAGATGTATAAGGAAATGGCCGAGACCGCCCGGGAAGAGGGCTTCCATGCTCTGGCCGACGCCTTTGACGCTGTGGGCAAGATCGAGAAGAGCCACGAGGACCGCTATGTGAAGCTGGCTGAGAACCTCTCCAACAGCGAGGTCTTCAAGCGCAGCGAGGTCAAGGTGTGGTACTGCCGCAACTGCGGCCACCTGGAGTACGGTGTGGAGGCTCCCGCCGTCTGCCCCGTGTGCGGCCATCCCCAGGCCTATTTCGAGATCAAGGCTGAGAACTACTAAGCGATTTTGGAACCAAGGCCCGGCGGCGCGATTTTGCGCTGCCGGGCCTGTTCTGCTCCTCAGGCAAAAGAAGTCCCCCGACGCTTGGAGCGCCGGGGGACCTGCCTTTTCCGGGAAATATATGCCTCAGGCGCTCAGGGCGTCCTGGATGGCGTCAAAAACGGTGTCCTGGTCCTCGCACATCACCAGGAGGATGGTGCCGTCGTCCAGGGTCTCCAGACGGGCGGCGTTGGCAATGTCGTACTGGTCGGCCAGATACTGCTCAAAGCTCTGCTTCTGCTGGTCGATGAAGCCCTGGAGGCCCTCCTGGACCTCCTCGCTCTTGCCCTCGGCGGGGAGGACGGCGACGATGCCGTAGGCCCGGATGTTCATGGGGGAGACGGCCACGGCAAAGGCGGCGGCGTTGTCGCTGGTGATGCC
>CALWXJ010000046.1 GCA_944385475.1 uncultured Oscillospiraceae bacterium | reverse complement strand
CACCTCCGTGATCTGCTTCAATGCGGGGCTGACGGCGTCGTTCTTCCTCTCCACCCCGGTGGGGGCCACCGTGGTGGTGGCCAATCTGGGGGTATTTTTGCTCTCCTGGGCGGTCTCCGCCCTCAGGCGGCGCTGAGCCCTTTTGAAAAAGCCCGGGCCGCCGGCAAGCTGCCGGCGGTCCGGGACGTTTTTGTGCTACGGCTCCGCCACGGGGTGGCTCCGGGTATACGCCACAGAGCGGTCCATGGCCTCTTTCAGGCGGATGGTGTAAGCCTGGGCCTCCGGGGAGAGGGTCCGCCCCCGGACGCACACCCAGCCAAGATGCATCAGGGCGGCGCCGCTGAGGGGAATGGAGGTGATCTGCTCGATCCCGTCCGGCGCCAGCAGTCCGCTGCCCACGGTGAAGGCGTCCGTGTCCCGGATGAAGGAGACACAGGCCATGCTGCTGTTGAGGCAGATGGTCTGCACCGGCTTTTGGAAGGTGAAGAGCTGATACTCCTCAGAAAACTCCACAGCGTTGCCCAGCCCCTGCTCATAATAGATGTACGGATAGGCCAGCAGGTCCTCCTCCCGCACCTCCTCCCGGCGGGTGAGGGGATGGCCCCTGCGGCAGAAGATCCGGGGCGGCGTGCTGGCCAGCTGGTGGAATTCCAGATCCCGGATCTTCAGCAGGTGGGTGATGAGCTTGTCGGAAAAGTCCGACAAAAACAAAAGCCCCACCTCGCTGCGGTGTTCATATACATCGTCGATCACATCGTCGATATTGGCCTCCCGGTAGTGGAAGTGGAAGGGCTTTCCCTGGGCGGTGACCATCACGGAGGAAAAGGCCGGCAGCAAAAACACGAACCGCTGGGCGGACACGGAAAGCCGCACCGGCTCCTCGGCGCTGCGAGGAACACTGTAAAGCTCCTCGATACGGCGCTTTTGCTCGATGAGAGAGGCGGCATAACTGACAAACTCCTGCCCCTCCGGCGTGGGGATGACCCCCCGGTTGCTCCGGGAAACAGGCTGCACCCCCAGCTCCTCCTCCAGCGTCCGCACGGCCACGGAGATCCCCGTCTGGGACAAAAAGAGCTTCTGGGCCGCCTTGTTCAAAGAGCCGCACTTGGCAATCTCCACCACATAAAGCAGCTGTTGGAATGTCATGTTCTCACCCTTCTTTCCTCATCTGGGCTTTCTTTCTGACAGCAGCCTTTCTCTTTATTGTAATAGTATCGTTGCATTTACTATATCCGAAAAACCGCTGCCGCGTCAAGGTCACAAGGGAAACTTTTCTACGCCCGGAAAAAGCGCTGATGCCAAAAAACAGCGCTTTTTTCGCCTCCCGCGGAATATTTCCCCGGCTTCCGGCAGAAAAAACGGCCGCAAACCCCTTGCAATTTCTGTAAAAGCATGGTATATTGCACATGTTAGAGAGTGTAAGGTATGGAGTGGACCACAGGTCCGCTCTTTTTATTAGCCTTTTTCGCCCTCATAAAAACCGCGCCCGGCGCGGAAGAAGGGAGCGGACTTCCATGGAAAAAATCACCGACCTCACCGCCCGGCTGGCCAGTCCCATTGCCGCCCGTCAGGGCTGCACCCTCTGGGATGTGGAATATGTGAAAGAGGCCGGCACCTGGTATCTGCGGGTGCTGCTGGACAAGGAGGGCGGCGTGGACATCCTGGACTGCGAGGCGGTGTCCCGGGAGCTTTCCGACCGGCTGGATGAGCTGGATCCCATTGAGGGCAGCTATACCCTGGAGGTGGGCTCCGCCGGGGCGGAGCGGGCCTTAAAGCGCCCGGAGGACTTTGCCCGGTTTTTAGGCAGCCCCGTTTTGGTAAAGCTCTACCGGGCCCAGGACGGGGGGAAGGAGTTCCCCGGCGTATTGAAAGACTATGACGCGTCCACCGGCGCCATCACCGTGGCCCTGGGGGACCAAACCCGCACCTTCGAGAAGAAAGATGTGGCCCTGTGCCGCCTGCGGGTGGTCTTTTAAGTGTTTGTATCCATTGCCGTGAAATAGACGGATCACTGTTCAAAGGAGAATTGACGATGAAAGGCAAAAAGCAAAAAGAGCCCGCGGGCATGAATCCCGCGGAGATCTTTGCCGCCCTGGCCATGCTGGAAAAAGAGCGGGGCATCCCCCAGACATTTATGATGGATAAGATCATCCAGGCCATCACCACCGCCTATAAGCGGGACCACGCCGGGGTGGAAAATGTGGTGGTGGATGTGGATGAAGAACACCAGACCTTAAAAATGTATGTCCAAAAGACCGTGGTGGCGGAGGAGGACTATGTGGATCCCCCCAACGAGATGACCCTTGGGGAGGCCCGGACCCTGTCTGCCAAATACGAGGTGGGGGATATCGTCAATCTCCCCGTGGACAACACGGAGTTCGGCCGCATTGCCGCAGGCAACGGCAAGCAGGTGATCATCCAGGGCCTGCGGGAGGCCGAGCGGGGCATGGTGTATGACGAGTTCAACTCCAAGCAGCACGAAATCCTCACCGGCGTGGTGGCCCGCACGGATCCCCGCACCGGCAGCGTGTCCCTGCGTATCGGTACCGGGGCAGAGTCCACAGAGGCCCTGCTGATGGCCAGTGAGCAGGTCCCCGGGGAAGAACTGGTGGAGGGGATGCATGTCAAGGTGTATGTGGTGGATGTCCGCCGCTCCACCCGGGGCCCCCAGATCCTCATCTCCCGGACCCATCCCGGCCTTGTCAAGCGCCTTTTCGAGCTGGAGGTGCCGGAGATCTATGACGGCACTGTGGAGGTCAAGTCCATCGCCCGGGAGGCCGGCAGCCGCACCAAGATGGCCGTGTGGTCCCGGGACGAGAACGTGGATCCCATCGGCGCCTGCGTGGGCCCCAAGGGCCAGCGGGTGGCCAACATCGTAGAGGAGCTGCGGGGAGAGAAGATCGACATTATCAAATGGAGCGAGGACCCGGCGGAGTTTATCGCCGCCTCCTTGTCCCCGGCAGACGTGCTGTCCGTCCAGATGGCGGAAGAGGGCAAGGCCTGCCGCTGCGTGGTGCCGGATGACCAGCTGTCCCTGGCTATCGGCAAGGAGGGGCAAAACGCCCGTCTGGCCGCGCGTCTCACCGGTTATAAAATCGACATCAAACCCGAAAGCTATCATGATGACCTGCCCTCCCAGGAGGAAGACCCCCAGGAGGCGCAGCAGGACTAATCCAGAGGGAAAGGCGGCCTGAGCCATGCCCAAAGCAAAAAAGATCCCCCAGCGGCAGTGTTTGGGCTGCCGGGAGATGAAGGATAAAAAATCCCTGCTCCGGGTGGTGAAGTCCCCGGAGGGGACCATCAGCCTGGATTTCGGCGGAAAAAAGCCCGGCCGGGGCGCCTATGTGTGCCACGACGTGGCATGCCTGCAGAAGGCCCGGAAGTCCCGGGCCCTGGAGCGGGCCTTTGACGCGGCCATCCCGGCGGAGGTGTACGACGCCATGGAGGCAGAACTGCGAGGCTGCCATGGGGAGTGAGGCAGTCTTGTCCCTTCTGGGACTGAGTCTTCGGGGCGGCAACCTCGCTGTGGGGGAAGAACCCGTGGAAGCCGCCGCCCGGGGAAAAAAGGCCCGGCTGCTGCTGCTGGCGGAGGATGCCGCCCCCGCCACCCGGCGGCGGACGGAGCGCTTTGCCCAAATGGGGCAGTGCCTGTGCCTCACCCTCCCCTTCTCCAAGGCGGAGCTGGGGCAGAGCCTGGGCCGCACCAGCGTGGCCATTGCGGCCCTGACAGACACCGGCCTTGCCAGCGCCGTGACGGAGCGGCTGCGCCAGCTGGACCCTGCCCGCTACGCAGCGGCGGCGGATCAGATGGCCTTAAAGGCCCGGCGGGCCGCCCAGCGGCGGGCAGAGCGCCAGGCCCACGAGAAGAATGTGCGCCAGGGGAAAAAACCGGTCCCGGCCAAGCGCTCTTCTCCTCCCCAGGAGGCGGTGCCCTCCCGGGCAGCCGGCGGACCACCCCCCTCCCGGAGGGGCCGAACAGTCCCCCGGGACAAGGGCGGGACTTCCTGCCGCCCCCAGGGCCCCAGGCCCGGCCCGTACGCCCACAGCCGCCCGGTGAAAAAGGGCAAGGGCTCTTTTCGCGGGAAAAAGCAGGGCTGAGGTGCCGTGCCGTCAATGTGAAAATCTTTCCAGCCCCCGGGTTGGAGTAACGAGGTGTTTTGATTGGGTATTGAGAAATACAGAGTGCATGAGGTGGCCAAGGACTTCGGCCTGCCCACCAAGACCATCACGGAGATCCTGACCAAGTATGTGGCCGCCCCCAAAAACCACATGCAGGTGCTCAGCGATCAGGAATTGTCCATCATTTTCGAGTATCTGACCCAGCACAATCAGATCTCCAACATCCAGGCCATTTACGCCGACACCTATCGCGAACCGGCCCCGGAGAAGGCTGCGCCCCAGGCAGGAGAGGCGAAGGCCTCCCAGCCGGAGGAGGCAAAGCCCCTTCAGGCGGGGGCGGAGAAGGCGGCGGAGAAGCCCGCCGTCGATGGAGGCGAGAAGGCTCCCGCTGTCAAGGCGGAGACCTCCGCGCCCCAGCAGCCGGCGGTGCAGCAGCCCGTCTCCCGGGTGCCGCAGCGCAAGATCGTGGACACCCGCAAGGGCGGCGACGTGAACCTGGCCAAATACGACGAGCGCCTGGAGACTCTGGGGGGCGAGCGGGGCGAGCGGATGCAGCGCCAGCAGCGCAGCGGCAAGGAGAAGATCCGCAGCGGCAACCAGCGCCGGGGCGGCCCTGCCTTTTCCAACAAGCGCAAGCAGGATGAGCAAGAGAAGATGCGCCGGCTGCAGCTGGAGATCGCCAAAAAGGCCCCGGTAAAGGTCATGATCCCCGACGAGATCAGCGTGGGCGAGCTGGCCAGCCGCATGAAGAAGACGGGGGCCGAGGTGGTCAAATGCCTGATGAAAAACGGCGTCATGGCCTCTTTGAGCCAGATCATCGACTTTGACACCGCCGCCATCATTGCCGAAGAGATGGGCTGCAAGGTGGAAAAAGAGGTCACCGTCACCATCGAGGAAAAGCTCATCGACGACCACGCCGACCGTCCGGAGGACCTGGTGCCCCGGGCCCCGGTGGTGGTGGTCATGGGCCACGTGGACCACGGCAAAACCTCTTTGCTGGACACCATCCGCAACACCTCTGTGGCCTCCGGTGAAGCCGGCGGCATCACCCAGCACATCGGCGCCTATCAAACCCAGGTCAACGGCAAACCCATTACCTTCCTGGATACCCCGGGCCACGAGGCCTTTACCTCCATGCGGGCCCGGGGCGCCATGATCACGGACATCGCCATTTTGATGGTGGCCGCGGACGACGGCATCATGCCCCAGACCGTGGAGTCCATCAACCACGCCAAGGCCGCAGAGATCCCCATTATCGTGGCCATCAACAAGATCGACAAGCCCGAGGCCAATCCCGACCGGGTGATGCAGCAGCTCACGGAATACGGCCTGGTGCCGGAGGAGTGGGGCGGCCAGACCATCTGCTGCAAGGTCTCCGCCAAGAAGAACATCGGTATCGACAACCTCCTGGAGATGGTGATCCTCACCGCCGAGATGGAAGAGCTCAAGGCCAACCCCAACCGCGCCGGCCAGGGCACCGTCATCGAGGCCCGGCTGGACAAGGGCCGGGGCCCTGTGGCCACCCTGCTGGTGCAAAACGGCACCTTGAAGCAGGGGGACATCATCATTGCCGGCACTGCCGTGGGCCGGGTGCGCACCATGACGGACTATAAGGGCGGCCGCCTCACAGAGGCCGGTCCCTCTGTCCCCGTGGAGGTGGCGGGCCTTTCCGAGGCGCCGGAGGCAGGCAGCCCCTTCTTTGCCGTGGCGGACGAGCGGATGGCCCGGGAGCTGGTGGAGCAGCGCAAGGCCGAGGCCAGGGCCAAGGCCGCCGCACCGGTGCAGAAAGTCTCCCTGGAGAACCTCTTCGACCAGATCCGCTCCGGCGAGCGCAAGGAGCTGGCCCTTATTGTCAAGGCGGACGTCCAGGGCAGCGTGGAGGCTGTGAAGTCCTCCTTGGAAAAGCTCTCCAACGACGAGGTCAACGTCCGGGTCATCCACGGCGGCGTGGGTGCCATCAACGAATCCGACGTCATGCTGGCGGCCTCCTCCAATGCCATCATCGTGGGCTTTAATGTCCGCCCCGACGCCGCCGCCCGGGACGGCGCGGCCCGGCAGAACGTGGATATGCGGATGTACCGGGTCATTTATGACTGTATCGACGAGATCGAGGCGGCCATGAAGGGCATGCTGGCCCCCAAGTACCGGGAAGTGGTGCTGGGCCACGCCGAGGTCCGCCAGACCTACAAGGTCTCCGGTGTGGGTACCGTGGCCGGCTGCTATGTCCAGGACGGCAAGATCGTGCGCAACTGCTCCGTGCGGGTGGTGCGGGACGGCATTGTCATCCACGAGGGGACGCTGGCCTCCCTCAAGCGCTTTAAAGACGACGCCAAAGAGGTGGCGGAGAATTATGAGTGCGGCATGACCGTGGAAAAATTCAACGACATCAAAGAAGGCGACATCATCGAGGGCTTTACCATGGAGGAGATCCCCCGCTGATCGCTTTTTGGGCAGTCCCCGCTTTGTGTGCAACCGGGGCGGCGACCTGCGTCGCCGCCCCGGCTTGTCTGTAGGGGAAAATCAGGAGGTGTGGCCATGTCTGATGCATACCAAAACTTAAGCCGCTGCCGCTCGGAACTCATGGGCCTGGCGGCTCTGTGGGTCATGCTGTTCCACGCCTACTCCCTCTCCTTCATCTTCGTTCCGCTGGATGCCGTCAAATCCGCCGGCTTTGCGGGGGTGGATGTCTTCATCCTCCTCTCCGCCATGGGGCTCTATGTGTCCTTATCCAAGGGGAGCGGGGATATCCGCGCCTTCTTCCTCCGCCGGGCCGTGCGGATCCTGCCGGCTTACGGTACGGTGGTGGGGGGATACAGCCTGGGCCTTTTGCTGTCCGGGCGGATCGGCTTGCCCTTGCTGCTGTGGAACCTCTCCACCTTGTATTACTGGTTTGGGATCCCCGGTGCCTTCAACTGGTATATTCCCGCCCTCCTGGCTTTTTACGCCATCTCCCCCTTTTACGCGGGCCTTCTGCGCCGCTGCAGCCATCCCGTGGGACTGACTCTGGGGATGTTCCCCCTGTCCTACGGTCTCTACCGTCTCTCCATCCCTCTGGGGCTGACCTATACCCAGGATTTTGTCTGCCGCCTGCCGGCATTTGCCCTGGGGATGCTCATGGGCCGGTATCTGCTCTGCGGCCAGCGCCTCACCCCGCTCCACGGGGCGGGCTGGGCCGCGGGGAGCTTGGCGGGGGCCGCGGCGGCGTGGTGGTGCTTTTCCGGGCTGGGGTATCTCTCCCCCTGCTATCTCATCGCCGCCCAGCTGGTGCCGTTTTGCCTGGTGTGCGCCGCGGCGGTGGAGCACTGCTTTCCCCCCGCCCTGCGCAAGGCCCTGGGGCTTTTGGGACAGTCCAGTCTGGAGATCTATCTTCTCAATGTGATCCTCACCCGGGAGTTTGCGCTCCTATCCCCCTATCTGGATCGGGGCCCCCGGCACATTTTTTATTATGCCGTGACAGGTGCTTTGAACCTGCTTTTGGGCATTTTGCTCCACCGGCTCTTCGCCCGACTGGAGCGGCGCCTGCTGCCGGCAGGACGGATATCCAAACGGGATACATATCCCTCTTCCCTGTGGAA
Source organism: uncultured Oscillospiraceae bacterium (assembly GCA_944385475.1). Classification (GTDB taxonomy): domain Bacteria; phylum Bacillota; class Clostridia; order Oscillospirales; family Oscillospiraceae; genus Oscillibacter. Next base: position 6,448 of record CALWXJ010000046.1, on the reverse strand, counting down.
ATCTTAAAGACATTCCCTTCAATAAAGGAGGTCATCTCATGGCAAGCAACCGAATCGGCCGTATCAACGAGGAGATCCAGCGGGAGCTCAGCGACCAGCTGCGCCGCCTGAAAGATCCCCGGGTAGCCCAGACCGGCATGGTCTCCATCACCCGGGTGGACACCACCGGTGACCTGCGCTATGCCCGGGTCTATGTAAGCGTGCTGGACAAGTCCCGGGAAAAAGAGGTCCTCAAGGGACTCAAGTCCGCCGGGGGCTTTCTGCGCCGGGAGATCGGGCAGACCCTGCAGCTGCGCTATACCCCGGAGCTGCAGTTCTTCCCCGATGACTCCATCGCGTACGGCGCCCATATTTTAGAAGTGATGCGCCGGGTGGAGCAGGAAGAGGAAAGCCGCCAGCAGCCCGCCGGGAAGGAGGAAGGATGACCATGCTGAACGTGGAACAGGCCGCAGCGCTGCTGCGGACCTTTGACGATGTGCTGATCCTGACCCACGTCCGCCCGGACGGGGACACGGTGGGCTGCGCCGCAGCGCTGTGCGCAGGACTGCGGCGCCTGGGAAAAACAGCATACCTGCTGCCCAATGCAGAACTGACGGACAATACCCGCCCCCTGTTCGCCCCCTACGCCGCTCCGGAGGAGTTTGTGCCCCAGGCGGTGGTGTCCACGGATATCGCCACGGTGGACCTGCTGCCGGAAAATGCCCGGCCCTATGCCCAAGCGGTGGACCTGGCCATTGACCACCACCCCTCCTTCACCCAATTTGGCCGCCACAACCTGGTCCGGCCGGAGGCCGCGGCCTGCGGGGAAGTCCTCTATGACGTCCTCACCCGTCTGGGGCCCATCACCCGGGAGATCGCCCTGCCTTTATATGTGGCGGTGTCCACGGACACCGGCGGGTTCGTCTATGGGAACACCACGCCCTACACCCACCAGGTGGCGGCGGCACTGATGTCCACCGGCATCGACTATGCCGGGGTGAACAAGACCTTCTTCCGGACAAAGAGCCGCTGCCGCATGCAGCTGGAGGCCGCCATGCTGTCTCAGGCAGAATTTTACGACGAGGGCCGGGTGGCGCTTTTGGCGGTGCCCCGCTCCCTGATGGAGCGCTTTGGCGCCACGGAGAGCGACGCCGAGGACCTCTCCTCCCTGGGCCCCCAGATCCAGGGGGTGGACTGCGCCGTCACCGGTCGGGAGCTGCAGCCGGACGTGTGGAAGTTCTCCGTGCGCACCACCCCTGCCGTCAGCGCCACCGGCATCTGCCGCCTGCTGGGAGGCGGCGGCCATGCGGCGGCAGCCGGCTGCACTGTCTCCCTCCCCTGGCCCCAGGCCAAGGCCCAGATGCTGGGAGCCGTGGCCCAGATCATGGGCCATGACCTGGCGCTTAAGGAACTGTAAAACGCCCATCCCCACAGGAGGTTTGCCCTATGCCCAATGGCATCGTCATCATTGATAAGCCCGCCGGATGGACCAGCATGGATGTGTGCGCCAAGGTCCGGGGGCTCTTGAAGGAGCGCCGGGTGGGTCACGGCGGGACACTGGACCCCATGGCCACCGGCGTGCTTCCGGTGTTTGTGGGGCGGGCCACCCGGGCGGTGGAATTTTCCGAAAACGCCCCCAAGGAATATGTGGCTGGCCTGCGCCTGGGCCTGGTCACCGACACCCAGGACACCACCGGCCGCGTCCTCTCCACCCACCCCGTGACTGCTTCCCGGGAGGAGGTGGAGGCGGTCCTGCGCCGTTTCACGGGGCCCCAGGAGCAGATCCCCCCTATGTATTCGGCGGTGAAGATCGGCGGGAAAAGGCTCTACGACCTGGCCCGGAAGGGCCAGGAGGTGGAGCGCAGGCCCAGGCCCATCACCATCTTTCACCTGGAGCTTTTGGAGCAGGCGGACCAGGGGGACTACCTCCTGCGCTGCCGCTGCTCCAAGGGGACTTATATCCGCACCCTGTGCCATGATATCGGCCAGGCCCTGGGCTGCGGCGGCGCCATGTACAGCCTGCGGCGCACCATGGCAGCCGGGTTCGGGGAGGATCGGTGCGTGACGCTGGAGGACCTTGCCCAGGAGGGGGAGGGGCTGCTGCTGCCCACGGACAGCCTCTTTTCCGCCCATCCTATTTTGCTGCTCAAATCCCGGCAATCAGAGCAGCGGGTCCGCTGCGGCAACCCCATTACCCTGCCCGGCACCCCGGACGGCACCTACCGCATTTACGGGCAAAACCGGGAGTTTCTCTGCCTCTCCCAGGCCCGGGGAGGCACGCTGACATCCCTGAAAAACTTTTTTGGAGGCTGAGGTCATGTCCTATACGAACACGGTGCTGGCCCTTGGTTTTTTTGACGGCGTCCACCTGGGACACGCCGCCCTGTTGCGCCGGGCGGCACAGGTGGCCGCCGCCCGGGGGGCCACCCCCATGGTCTTTACCTTTGACCGGTCCCCCCGGGAGGTGGTGACAGGGCAGCCCTGTCCCCTGATCAACAGCCCCCTTGACCGGGCGGACCTGATCCGGCGCCTCTGCGGCATCCAGCAGATCCGCTCCGTCCCCTTTGACGAGGCCATGATGCGCACCCCCTGGCAGGACTATGTGCAGGACCTGCTGATAGGCCGTCTGGGGGCCATCCACCTGGTGGTGGGGGAAGACCACCGCTTCGGCTATGGCAACGAGGGGACCGCCACCCTTTTGGCGGGGCTTTGCGAGTGGCTGGGGATCGGCTGTGACATCATCCCCCAGGTGCAGCTGGACGGCGTCACGGTCAGCTCTACATACATCCGCCGCCTCCTGGAGCTGGGGCAGCTTCAGCGGGCAAACACCTTCTTGGGCCATCCCCACCAGCTCTCCCAGGTGGTACGTCACGGCCGCCGCATCGGCCATACCATCGGCGTGCCCACGGTGAACCTCACCCTGCCCCCCCATGTGCTGGAGCCGGCCCACGGGGTATACGCCGCCCAGGTGGCCCTGCCCGGGGGACAGACCTGCATGGCAGTGACCAACATCGGCACCCGCCCCACGGTGAATCAGGGGCGGGACGTGACGGTGGAATCCTATCTTCTGGACTTTGACGGGGACCTCTATGGGCAGCAGATCCGGGTGATGTTCTGCCAGCGGCTGCGGGACGAGATCCGCTTTGACTCCCTGGAGGCGCTGAAGGCCCAGATCACCGCCGACGCCCAGGCCACCCGGGACTATTTTGCCGCCCATCCGTAAAACGCCCGGCGGCGCTGTGCCGCCCCAAGAAAAAATGCACCGGACTTTGCCAAAAGGCAAAGTCCGGTCTCTTTTTGGGGGGATCCCTCTTCACTTGGCCTTTTTCATGGAGAGGCTGATACGCTTTCGCTTTTCATCCACCTCCAGCACCGCCACCTTGACGATGTCCCCCACGGACACCACCTCGGAGGGGTGGCGGATAAACCTGTCCGCCACCTGGGAGATGTGCACCAGGCCGTCCTGGTGGACGCCGATGTCCACGAACACCCCGAAGTCGATGACGTTGCGGACGGTGCCGGTGAGGACCATGCCGGGCTTTAAGTCCTTCATCTCCAGCACGTCCGTGCGGAGGATGGGCCGGGGCAGCTCCTCCCGGATGTCCCGGCCGGGCTTCATCAGTTCCCCCACCACATCCCGCAGCGTAGGCACGCCCACGCTGATCTCCGCGGCGGCCTTTTCCTCCCCATAGGCCTTCACCTGGGCGGCAAGGTCCCCCAGCTTCCCGGACGCCACATCGGCAAGGGTGTGGCCGGTGAGGGCCAGGAGGGCCTCCGCCGCGGCATAGCTCTCCGGATGGACGGCGGTATTGTCCAGGACGCTGCGGCTCTCCGGCACCCGCAAAAAGCCGGCGCACTGCTGGAAGGCCTTGGGCCCCAGCTTGGGGACTTTCAAAATCTGCCTGCGGGAGGTGAAGGGGCCGTTTTCCTCCCGGTAGGCCACCACATTTTTGGCGGTGGCGGCGGTGAGGCCCGCCACATGCTGCAAAAGGGAGGGGGAGGCGGTGTTCACGTCCACCCCCACGGCGTTGACGCAGTCCTCCACCACGCCCCCCAACGCCTCGTCCAGCCGCTTGGGCGGGCAGTCATGCTGATACTGGCCCACGCCGATGGCCTTGGGGTCGATCTTCACCAGCTCCGCCAGGGGGTCCTGGAGCCGCCGGGCGATGGACACCGCAGAGCGGAGGTTCACGTCGTACTCCGGGAACTCCTCCGCCGCCAGGGGGCTGGCGGAGTACACGCTGGCCCCCGCCTCCGAGACGATCATATAGCTCACATGGGCCCCGGCCTCGCTGACCTGGCGGATCAGATCCACCGCCATCTGCTCCGTCTCCCGGCTGGCGGTGCCGTTGCCGATGGCGATGTGCTCCACGCTGTGCTTGCGGATCATCCGGGCCAGGGCGGCGATGGCCTCCTGCTTCTGCCGCTCCCCGTAGGTGGGGTAGACCACCGCAGTGTCCAGCACCTTGCCGGTGCCGTCCACCACCGCCACCTTGCAGCCCATGCGGTACCCGGGGTCCAGGCCCATGGTGACCTTGCCCTTGACGGGGGGCTGCATCAAAAGGGGTTTGAGGTTCAGGGCGAACTGGCCGATGGCCCCCTCCTGGGCAGTCTCGGTGAGGGATCCCCGGACCTCCCGCTCCAGGGAGGGGAAGATCAGGCGGTCATAGGCGTCCTCCGCCGCCGCCTTGAGAAAGTCCATGGCGGCGCTGCCGGGGATCACCACGGCCCGGCGCACCGCGGGCAGTGCCAAATCCCGGTCCAGTTCCACACTGACCTTCAGCTTCTCCTCCCTTTCCCCCCGGTTGATGGCCAGGATCTGGTGCCCCTGGAGCTTAGGCAGAGCCTGGTTGAAGTCGTAATAGAGGCGGTAGACGCTGTCTTCTTCCGTGGCGGCCCGGGAGCGGAGGCGGCCGTTTTTCATCATAAGCTCCCGCAGGCTCCCCCGGAGGGCGGCGTCATCGCTGATGGTCTCCGCCACGATGTCCCTGGCCCCTGCCAGGGCGTCCTCCGCTGTCTCCACCCCCTTTTCCGCGTCCACATACTTGGCGGCCTCCGTCATGGGATCCGGAGCCCCGGGAGCCATGAGAGCCTCCGCCAGGGGGGCAAGGCCCTTCTCCCGGGCAACAGTGGCCCGGGTGCGGCGCTTTTGCTTATAGGGGCGGTAGAGGTCCTCCACCTCCGCCAAGGTGGCGGCAGCGTCAACGGCGGCGGCAAGCTCCGCCGTCAGCTTACCCTGCTGGGCAATGGCGGACTTCACCGCCTCCTTCCGCTCTCCAAGGCCCCGCAGGTAGTGGAGCCGCTCGGCCAGAGTCCGCAGGGACGTATCGTCCATGGCGCCGTGGAGTTCCTTGCGGTAGCGGGCGATGAAGGGGATGGTGTTCCCCTCATCCAAAAGCGCCACCACGTTTTCCACGTACCGGGGCTCCTTGTTCAATTCCTGTGCCAGCTGGGCTGTAATGGGATCCATACCCGCCTCCTTCCCCGGCGGCGTCCGCCGGAATGGTTTGCGATTTTCGTATTATATAGGACAAAGGTCTTGTATGGCAAGGGTTTTGTTTGTTAAAATAGATGCAGCTGTCATCCCTTCCATCTCGATTCTATCGGTTATCAGGAGGCGCTTATCATGCTCTCTTATCAGCAGCTGCGGCAAAATCCCGCCATCCAGGCCTACATCACCCGGGCTGACGAGTCCTTGGTGGCCCTGGGCTATACGGAGCACAGTTTTCCCCACGTGTGCCGGGTGGCGGAGGAGTCCGCCCGGATCCTGGAGACGCTGGGCTATGACAGCCATACCTGTGAGCTGTGCAGGATCGCCGGCTATCTTCACGACATCGGCAATCTGGTCAACCGGGTGGATCACTCCCAAAGCGGCGCCGTCATGGCCTTTCGCATTTTGGACAACTTGGGCTATGAGGCGGAGGACATCGCCACCATCGTCACTGCCATCGGCAACCATGATGAGGGCAACGGCGTGCCGGTGAATGCCGTGGCGGCGGCCCTGATCCTGGCGGACAAGTCCGACGTCCGGCGCAGCCGGGTGCGCAACCGGGATCCCCTCACCTTTGACATCCATGACCGGGTGAATTACTCCGTGCGCTCCGCCGCCCTGCGCATCAACGACGACCACACTTCCATCACCCTGACCCTCACCATCGACCCGGCATACAGCACGGTGGTGGACTATTTTGAGATCTTTTTGAACCGGATGCTCCTCTGCCGCCGGGCGGCAGAGCGGCTGAACATGCAGTTCCACCTTATCATCAATGAGCAGGATCTCATGTGACGCAGACGGGCCGCGCCGAAAGGCGCGGCCCGGTCTTTTTTTATTTGTGGAAGAGTTTTTCCGTCTCATACCGGGGCTCGCAGCTGGCGTTGACGCCGATGCGGCGGAACAGTCCCGCGTCCACATCGCTGAGGACCACGGAGAAGTGGGCGTCGCACCCCCGGAGCTTGGGCAGCTGGTGCA
>CALWXJ010000045.1 GCA_944385475.1 uncultured Oscillospiraceae bacterium | reverse complement strand
CCTCCAGCAGCCAGGCCTTGACGATCTTCTTCTGGAACTTGTAGGTGAACTCCTCCAGGTACTTGTCCATGTCGGGGTACTGCTCCAGATACTTCTCGTGCCACTTTTCGATCATGGCGTTCCAGCGGGCCTCCCGGACGTTTTTGTCGTCGGTGTCCATGGCGGCCTTGGCCTCGTCCATGAAGTTTGCCACGATGTCGTCGAAGAGCTCCTGGTTGAAATCGGCGTGAGGGTAGTCGAACTTGGGCTTGCCCACCTCGGCCACCATCTGGTTGATCAGGGCGATCTGCTTTTGGTTTTCCTCATGGGCCAGCTGGATGGCCCGGAACATCACGTCGTTGGGGACCTCGTTGGCGCCGGCCTCGATCATCACCACCTTCTTGCCGGTGGAGACCACGGTGACGTCCAGGTCGGAGACCTTGCGCTGGGCACTGTCGGGGTTGAGTACCAGCTCCCCGTCCACCAGGCCCACCTTCACCGCGCCCACAGGCCCGTTCCAGGGGATGTCGGAGATGGCCAGGGCCGCGGAGGTGCCGATGAGGGCCGCGATCTCCGGAGAGCAGTCATGGTCCACGCTCATCACCGTGGCCATGATGGAGACGTCGTTGCGGAAGTCGGAGGGGAACAGGGGCCGGATGGGCCGGTCGATGACCCGGCTGGTGAGGATGCCCTTCTCCCCGGGGCGGCCCTCCCGGCGGTTGAAGGAGCCGGGGATGCGGCCCACGGCGTAGAGCTTTTCCTCAAAGTCCACGCTCAGGGGGAAGAAGTCGATGCCGTCCCGGGGACGGGGGGCGGCGGTGGCGCACACCAGGACCCGGGTGTCGCCGTAGCCCACCATGACGGCGGCGTTGGCCAGCTCGGCAAGCTTGCCCACCTCCAGGGTCAGGGGGCGGCCCGCCAGGTCCATCTCATACTTGTGATAGCCCGGGAATTGCCGATGGGTGATAATGGTTGACATAATATATCTCCTTTGCACAGGTGCTCGGGAGGGGCTTTTCGTATTTGAAAGCATGTCCGAGAAGGGATTCGGGCACAGTTTCAAACACAAAAAGACGGCGCTCCCGGCGAAAAAAGGTGATTTTTGTACAAACGGGTGACGGAGAGGGATCTCCGTCACCCGCAGTGCCGATTTATTTCCGGATGCCCAGCTTGGCAATGAGGGCACGATAGCGCTCGATGTCCTTCTTCTGGAGGTAGTCCAGGAGGCTGCGGCGCTTACCCACCATCTTCAAAAGACCCCGGTTGGAGTGCTTGTCCTGGGGGTTCATGCGCATATGCTCGGTGAGGATGTTGATCCGCTCCGTCAAAATGGCGATCTGCACCTCCGGGGAGCCGGTATCCGTCTCGTGGGTGCGGTTGGCGTCGATGATCGCGGTCTTCTGTTCTTTGCGCAGCATAATAAAATTCCACCTTTCTTGTTCTGATTCCCCGCAGGGCTGCGCCTGGGGACCGGTGACGTCCGCGAAGCGAAGCTCTGGGGATGTGCGCATTGCATGCTGAACCAGCATAGCACATTTTTTCCTGTTTGTAAAGAAAAAAATCATGTCCTGCCAGGGTTTTTTCCGGCTTTTTGCCAGGGGAAATTTTCCTCCCAGCCCCCTTGACAGGGAGGCGGGGGTGTGATAGTCTAACTGTACTAAGACACATAATACAGTTAAGACGGACGCGGCCTTTGCCGCGGGAGAGGAAGGTGAATGCGGTGATCAGCTTGAATTACCGGGACTCCCGGCCCATTTACCAGCAGATCAAAGACGGGCTGCGCAAGCTGATTGTCAGCGGCGCCCTGGGGGCGGATGAGAAGCTGCCCTCCGTCCGGGCGCTGGCGACCCAGCTGTCTATCAATCCCAACACCATCCAGCGGGCCTACAACGAGCTGGAGGGAGAGGGGTATCTCTATTCCATTTTGGGAAAGGGCAGCTTTGTCTCCTCCGCCGCCGGGGACAACCGCCACCGGCAGGAGCTGGAGCGCACCGTCCGCGCCGCTGTGGCGGAGCTGCGGTATTTGGGCGCCAGCGAAGCGGAGCTGCAGGCCCTATTAAAGGAGGACGACCATGATTGAAGTCAAAGAAGTTTGCAAGAGCTTCGGCACGTTCCGGGCTTTAGACGGGGCCAGCATCATGGTGCCCCAGGGCAGCGTGTACGGGCTGGTGGGCCCCAACGGCGCGGGAAAATCCACCCTGATCCGCCACCTCATGGGGGTCTACCGCCAGGACAGCGGCACCATCACCGTGGAGGGGCAGGCGGTGTGGGAAAACGCCGCCCTAAAGGCCCGCATGGGCTTCATCCCCGACGACTGGTATTATTTCAGCCAGGCCACCGTCCGGGATATGATGCGCTTTTACCGGGGCTTTTACCCCCGCTTTTCCATGGAGCGCTATGAGGCCCTCAAAGAGGTGTTCCCCATTGAGGAAAAGCGCCCCATCCGCCGCCTCAGCAAGGGCATGCAAAAGCAGGTGGCCTTCTGGCTGGCCCTTTGCTGCATGCCGGACTATCTGGTGCTGGACGAGCCGGTGGACGGGCTGGACCCGGTGATGCGCCGGCAGGTGTGGAGCCTCATGATGGGGGACGTGACGGAGCGGGGCATGAGCGTGCTGGTCTCCTCCCACAACCTGCGGGAGCTGGAGGACGTGTGCGACCACGTGGGCATCATGGACCACGGCAAGGTGCTGCTGGAGCGGTCCCTGGCCCAGATGCAGGACAACATGGTCAAGCTCCAGGTGGTCTTTGCCGATGGGTGCGGCGTGCCGCCGGAGCTGCCGGTGCTGCATGTGTCCAAGGTGGGGCGGATCTACACCCTCATCATGCGCATGAGCGCCCAGGAGGCCACCAACCGCCTGGCGGTGTATAACCCGCTGCTGGTGGACGCCGTGCCTTTGACGTTGGAGGAGATCTTTATTTACGAATTGGGAGGTGCCGATTATGCGGTCAAGGACATCGTTCTTTAACGCCACGCTGCTGCGGAAGAATTTAAGCCGCTTTTGGCCGCTGTGGGGCATGGCGGCGTTCATCGGCGCCCTGTTCCCCCTGACCCTGGCCATGCAGGTGCTGCGGGTGCCCGGCTATGTCATGACGGCCCAGGAGCTCTCCAGTGTCTATTACAGCGTTTTGAGCCAGGTGGTGCCGGCGCTTTCCCTGGTGTACGCGGTGCTGTGCGCCGAGGCGGTGTGGAGCTATCTCTATACATCCCGCAGCGTGGGGCTGATGCACGCCCTGCCCATCCGGCGGGAGGGGCTGTTTGTCACGAACTTCCTCTCCGGGATGATCATGATGCTCATCCCCTATGTGGTTTGCGGGGGCCTTTGCATGGTGGTCTCCCTGGCCATGGGGGCCTTTGACCTCCAGAGCCTCCTGGTGACGGTGGCGGGGGTGCTGGGGCTGAGCGTGTTCTACTTCTCCAGCGCCACCTTCGTTTCCTTCCTCACCGGCAACCTCTTTGCCATGCCGGCGCTGTACTTCCTGCTGCACTTCCTGGCGCCGCTGCTGGACTGGCTGGTGTCCGTCTTGTCCCAGAGCTTTCTCTTCGGCCTTTGGAGCGACTACTCCGGGATCGTGGAGTGGCTCTCTCCCACGGTGTATCTCACCAACGGCCACCTGAATGTGGAGCGGTTTTACCAGGATGTGACGGTGACCGCCACCGACCACTCCTCCTATACCAGAAGCGTCCTGCAGGCGGTGGAGTTCCACGGCCTGGGGCTCATCGGCCTCTATGTCCTGGCGGGCCTTTTGCTGGTGGCGGCGGCCTACGGCCTCTACCGCCTGCGCCGCAGTGAGTGGGCCGGCGATGTGGTGGCGGGGAAGTATCTGCGCCCGGTGTTCCGTTTTGGTGTCAGTGCCCTGGCGGCGCTGATGGGGGGCCAGCTGCTCTATGAGATGTTCTTCGGCAACCTCCGGGGCAACGGCGCCGTCACAGCGGCCGTGCCCATGGCGCTGTGCCTTTCCCTGGCGGGCCTTATGGGCTATTACGCCGCGTCCATGCTCCTGGCCAAATCCCTGCGGGTGTTCCGGGGCAGCGTGGCAGGTGCCGCCGCCGTGGTGGCGGGGTGCGCCCTGGTGTGCTGGGGGCTCCACGCAGACATTTTCGGCGTGACGGACCGGGTGCCTGCCCTGGAGGAGATCCGCTCCCTGTCCATCTCCACCGCAGACAACTCCTACACCCTGCGCCCCGGAGAGGATGACGCGCTCATCCAGCAGGTGCGGACGGTGCACCAGGCGGTGGTGGCGGACAAAGACTACGCCCAGAGCATGGTGAATCAGGACATCTATACCGAGGATACCGCCTATACCACCCTGTGGCTGAGCTATACCCTGAAAAACGGGGCGCAGGTGGAGCGGCGCTATCCCCTCTACCTCACCCGGTCCCGCCTTGCCCAGGAGGGCACCTATGAATATCTGCTGGACGCTCTGGTGAACAGCCGGGAGATGAAGGAGCAGCGCCTGCACTTAAACGACGACGCTTACACCATCAGCGGCGGCAGTTTGTACGTAGATGCCCGGGAAGAGGGCTATGACCTGGGCAGCCGGGAGAGCGCCGCCCTTTTGGCGGCG
>CALWXJ010000044.1 GCA_944385475.1 uncultured Oscillospiraceae bacterium | reverse complement strand
ACATATCTCCCCCGTCACCATCGTCCAAGAGGCAAAGCAGCATCCGGACAAGGTGTTCCATGCCAATGTTATCAGTGACGGTGACCCCTTGGAGATCTACACCAACCGCGACGGCGAGGTCATTTTTAAAAAGTACTCTCTCTTGGGGGGCGTGGAGGATTTCGCCAGCCAGCTGTGTGAGACCATGAGCCGCTCCACCGGCAGCATCTGCGCCGTGACAGACCGTGACAGCGTCATCGCCGTGGCCGGCGGGGGAAAGCGGGAGCTTTTGGGCAAGCGCATCACCCCGGACTTGGAGCGGATCATGGACAACCGCAGCATCTACCAGTATACCGGGGAGGGCGACCCCATCCCGGTGTGCGACAGCAGCGACCGCCTCACCACCGCTGTGGCCGCCCCCATCTTGTCCGAGGGGGATCTTTTGGGCATGGTGCTGTTCATCACCGACGGGGACCAAAAGCCCCTGGGCGAGCCGGAGTACAAACTGGCCCAGACCATCGCCGCTTTTTTAGGCCGCCATATGGAGAGCTGAGACCCGCTTCCCGGGTCTTTTCTCCCAAGGGTCCGGAGCAAGTACTCCGGACCCTTTTTCCCTTCCGGCCTCCTTCCTATCCGCCCCGCCGCCCCCGGGCGCCCCGCCTTTTCGGGAAGGAGGGGGGTCAAACGGCCGCCGCAAGCATCAAAGCAGGCAAAAAACAGGGAAATTTTGGTCAACCACATTGCATTTTTTCATTTTAATGATATGATGTGCATGTTGAAAATTTTTGCAAAAGGGTGGATTTTATGACCAAGATCGATATCATCTCCGGCTTTTTGGGCGCCGGCAAGACCACGCTGATCAAAAAACTCCTCAGCGAGGCGTTTGCCGGGGAAAAGCTGGTGCTCATTGAAAACGAATTCGGGGAGATCAGCATTGACGGCGGCTTTTTAAAGGAGTCCGGGGTGGAGATCTCCGAGATGTCCTCCGGGTGCATCTGCTGTTCTTTGGTGGGGGATTTCAACAAGGCCCTTCAGGAGGTCTATGAGCGCTTCCAGCCCCACCGCATTTTGATCGAGCCCTCCGGCGTGGGCAAGCTCAGCGATGTCATCGTGGCGGTGGAGAACACCGCCGCCCAGGTGCCCGGCCTGGAGCTCAACAGCTTCGTCACGGTGGCGGACGCCTCCAAGGTGAAGGTATACATGAAAAACTTCGGGGAGTTCTACAACAACCAGATCTCCGCCGCCGGGGCCATCATCCTCTCCCGGACCCAGAAGCTCAGCCAGGAGAAGCTGGAGAGCGCCGTGGCCATGCTGCGGGAGAAGAACCCCGATGCCGCCATCCTCACTACGCCCTGGGAGGATCTGGACGGGAAGACCATTTTAAACGCCATGGAAAAGGTCTCTCTGGCCCAGGAGCTGCTGGAGAAAATGCAGCAGGAGCACGCCCTCCACGAGGCGGAGCACGCGCATGAACATGAGCATGAACATGAGCACGACCACGACCATGACCACGGCCACGACCATGACCACGGTCACGACCATGACCACGACCATGACCATGACCACGGTCACGAATGTGACGACCCCAACTGCTCCTGCCACCACCATCACCACCATGCCGACGAGATCTTCTCCTCCTGGGGCCGGGAGACTCCCAAGGCCTTTACCCGGGAGGACATTTCGCAGATCCTCACGGCTCTGGACAGCGGCGAATACGGCAAGATCCTCCGGGCCAAAGGCATCGTAAACGGCAAAGACGGGCAGTGGATCGAATTTGACTATGTGCCGGAGGAGCAGGATATCCGTCCCGGCCATCCGGACTACACCGGCCGGCTTTGCGTCATCGGCGCGGAGCTCAACGAGGGCGCCCTGGGCGGGCTGTTCGGCCTGTAAGAGGGGAGAGGAATCACCGCAGATCATGGATATTCCCGTTTATCTCATCGCCGGCTTTTTGGACGGCGGCAAAACCAATTTTATCAACGGCATCCTCCAGGACGGCTTCGCCCGGGAGGAGCGGACGCTGCTTTTGTGCTGCGAGGAGGGGGACGAGTCCTATGAGGACCGGGCCCTGGACAATGTCACCGTCATCCCCTTTGAAGAGGAGGAGGACCTCAAGTGCTCCCGCCTCAAGGAGCTGGAAAAGCAGTATCACCCCCAGCAGGTCCTCATTGAGTACAACGGCATGTGGTCTTTGGAGCGGCTGTACCGGGAGGTGCTGCCGGCCAACTGGGTCCTCTACCAGATCATGGCCATGGTGGATGCGTCCACCTTTGAGCTGTATGTCAAAAACATGGGGCAGCTGATGATGGAGAAGATCCTCAACGCGGACATGATCGTCTTCAACCGCTGCACACCGGAGCTGGCCGCCGCCCTGCGGAAGCGGAATCTGCGGATGGTGAACCGCCGGGCGGACATCTTTTTGGAGATGGAGGACGGCACCAGCGAGGATTACTGCACCGGGGACGAGTGCCCCTTCGACCTCAGCCAGGAGGTGGTGGACATCCCCGACGATGACTTCGGCGTGTGGTATGTGGATGTCATGGACCACCCGGAGCGCTATGCCGGCAAGACCGTGCATATGAAGCTTTTGATGTGCCACTCCAAAAAATACCCCGGCACCCACTGCCCCGGCCGCTTCGCCATGGTGTGCTGCGAAAACGACATCCAGTTTTTGGGGCTGGTGGCCAAGGGCGTGGGACTTAACCAATACAAAAACCGGGACTGGGTGGAAGTCACCGCCCGGATGGCGGTGGAAAACCACCCCGCCTATCAGGGCAAGGGGCCGGTGATGCATATCTTCTCCATCGCCCCCTGTGAAAAGCCCGCCCAGGAGGTCGTCACCTTCTGATCCCCCTTCCCGTTTCCCCGGCGCCCTGCCCCCCATGGGGGCGGGGCGCTTTTTCCGTCCCTCTCCGCCGTTTCCTTCCGCCGGGGCCCTTCAAAGGGGCCTGTCAGGAGGACTATTTTCAATACAATTTGTATATTTTTTTGAAAATTCTACAAATAGGATCCTTTTTCTTCCCCTGCCTTGCTTTTTTGGCCGGGAGTCCATATAATAGGGAATATTCCGCACCTGGCGGAGGAAAGGAACGTCCGCTTTGAAACGACTCCATCTGCCCAAATACCGCCTGCCCCTGTGGGCGTCCTGCCTGGCCGCCGTGCTGCTGGCGGGGGGCATCACCCTGTTTTCCCTGTGGTGCCAGCCCTATCCCCTGGGCTCCACCCTGGCCATCTTCCGGGCACAGAAGATTCTCATCGTCCTCAACGCCATGCCGGTGGGGCTGCTGCTGCTGGCTACGGCCTGTGTGCTGGGCAATGTGTTTTACGGCGCCGCCGCCGTCCATGTGGGGGTGGGCCTTTTGTCCATCGCCAACCGGCTGAAGATCGAGATCCGGGATGAGCCGGTGTTTCCCCGGGATTTTTCCCTGCTGAAAGAGGCGGGCAGCGCCATGAGCCAGTATGATCTCACCCTGCCCTGGAACATTCTCGCCGTGCTGGGGCTGACGACGCTGGCGCTGGTGGCCGCGGGGCTTTTGGTGGGCAGCCGCCCCCTCTCCTCCTGGGGGCTGTGGCGGCGTCTGAAAAAAGGGGGGACGTCCTCCTCCGGGCGCTGCCTTGGCTGGGTGGGGCGGATCCTGGGGGCCGCCGCCTCCATGGGGATGCTGGCGGTTTTGATCGTGACCGTTTACGCCTCCCAGAGCCTCTACAATTCCTTTATCGTCTCCAACCCCTACTATATCCCCCAGGTATTCAATGAATTGGGCTTCCCCTACTGCTTTTGCCACCAGTTCACCACCTATCCGGTGGACCGGCCGGAGGGATTTTCCCGGACCGAGGCGGAGCAGTGGGACCAGGGGGGGGCCGCCGGCCTTGGGGAGGATGTGCACGTCATCATGGTGATGGACGAGGCCTTTTCCGACATCACCGATGACGACGCCTTCACCTATACCCAGGAAAACGACCCCCTGCCCAACCTCCACACCCTGCAGCAGGATCCCCACGCCCTCACGGGCCATGTGGTGGTGCCGGGCTTTGCCGGGGGCACCGCCAACACGGAATTTGACGTGCTGACGGGGATGCAGACCAATGCCCTCTCTGCCTCCACCACCTCCTCGTTCCGGGTGGTGAACCGGAATTTGGACAGCCTCTTCCGGGTCTTTGGGGACGACGGCTACCACACCTCCTTCTTCCACCCGGGGGACGACTGGTTCTATAACCGGGAGAATGTGTACCGCTGGTTCGGCGCGGAGGAGACGCTGTTCGCAGGCGAAATGGAGGATGTGGCATACAAGGGCCGCTGGGTCACCGATGACTATATGGCGGGCCTCATCGAAGCGGAGTTCGAGGAGGCCGTGTCCCAGGGGCAGACCCTCTTCCACTACACCACCACCATCCAAAACCACATGTCCTACACCCCGGACAAATACGGGGAGGGCTATTCCTATCCGGCGGTGGAGACGGCGCAGCCCCTGTCCGAAGGGGTGGAGACCATGCTGGAAGTATACGTGGAGGGCGCCCGGGACGCCGACGCCATGCTGGGCCGGCTTTGGACGTACTTCCAAAACCGGGAAGAGCCGGTGGTGCTGGTCTTTTTCGGCGATCACCTCCCCTCCCTGGGGGACGACAAGCTGGCCTATCGGGAGCTGGGGATGGACGCCGCCCTGGAGGAGGAGCAGCGCCAGGACCTCTTCAGCCCCTATGAGACGCCCTATGTCATCTGGGCCAATGACGCCGCCGCCCAGGCGCTAAACTGGGAGGAGGCCGTGGCGGAGCTGGCGCTGCCCCAGGATGGGCGCATCTCTGCCGCTTTCTTGGGGGCGGCCGTGCTGGAGCTCACCGGCCGCACCGGGGAGAGCCCCTGGTTCGACTTTTTAAATCAGCTGCGCCGGGAGGCGCCGGTGGTCCAAAAGCAGTCCTATCTGACCCCCCAGGGGCAGGCACTGCCCCTGCAGGAGGCAGAGGCGTCTTTGACCGGCCAGATCGACAAGTGGCGCAAGTGGAGCTATTATAAGCTGCGCTATAAGGTGATCCCCTGATGAAAAGCCGGAAGATCGCCCTTTGCGGCATGCTCTGCGCCCTGGCGGTGACCCTGCTTGCCCTGGGGGGCATGACGGGACTGGCCACGTTCCTCTCTCCCCTGGGGGCCATGGCGGTGCTGCTGCCGGTGCAGGAGGAGTGCGAGCCCCGGCTGGCCCTTACCGCCTATGGGGCGGTGGCGGTGCTGGGGCTTTTGCTGGTGGCGGACCGGGAGCTGTCTTTGGTATATCTCTTCTTTGGCTGGTATCCCGTCCTCCGCCCCCGGCTGCAGCGCATCCGCCCGGCGCTGCTGCGGGCCGGGGCAAAGCTGGGGATATATCTGGTCACCACGGCGCTGCTTTGGGGCGGGGCGGCCTGGGTGGTGGGACTGCCGGAGCAAAGCGCTGTTCCCACGGCGGCTGTCATGACCGTCCTGGGGTGCGGGCTGTTCTTTTGCGCCGACCGGTGCTTTGCCATGTTCAGCTCCCTCTGGCGCACACGGCTGCGCCGCCGGTTTTTTAAAGGATAAAAAGAGCCCCATCCCATATGGGATGGGGCCCTTTTGTGATGCGCCGGGTGGCTTTACGACTTGCTGTGGATCTGGGCGCCGCATTTGGGACAGGTGACCACGATCTTCCCCTTCCCCGCCGGCACCCGGCAGATGGTCTTGCAGTTTTTGCAGGTGATATACTTATGCTCCTTGTCCGCGTGGCGGGCCCGGGCCCCGGCCACGCCGCTTTGGATCCCCCGGAAAAACTGCAGGAATTTTTGATTTTCCTCCCGGCGCTTACTGAGGTTCCTGGAGAAGAGCCGGAAGAAGGTATAGATCACCAGCACCGTTGCCGCCGCCGTGAAAATTCTGGCCAGGTGGCTGTCCCGCCCCAGCAGCATGGCAAGGATATTCAGCCCCAGCCCGGTGAACAGCGTGGTCCGGGCCAGCTGATCCGAGCCGTTGCGCCCGTACATAAAGCGGATCAGGGCATTTTTCATTTGATACAGCATGGCGATGCTCCCTTTCTGCCGGCAAAAGGCCGGAGACGCCCCTCCGGCGCCCCGGGCGCCGAAGGAGGCGAAAAAAATCATGGTTTTCTTTTTATTGTACTCACAAAGTCCCTCTTCCGCAACGGTTTGTGTCTGAAATTTACAAAATGGTCATTTATTTGGGCGCTTTATTGTGATATAGTTTCTTTTTGTGAAATCAGGCCGGCGGAGCCTGTATCCCGGCTTTTCCGGCCAGACCAAGAGGAAAAGGAAGTGCAAACCCTATGGCAAAAAAGCAGTTTAAGGCGGAGTCCAAGCGGCTGCTGGATCTGATGATCAACTCCATTTACACCCACAAGGAGATCTTTTTGCGGGAGATCATTTCCAACGCCAGCGACGCCTGCGACAAGCTGTGCTACCTGGCTTTGACGGACAACGCCGTGGGCATGGACCGCAAGGATTTTCAAATTGAGATCCTGGTGGACAAGGCCCAGCGCACCCTGACGGTGCGGGACAACGGCATCGGCATGGACAAGGAGGATCTGGAAAATAACCTGGGCATCATCGCCTCCTCCGGGTCCTACCGCTTCAAGCAGGAGGTGGGGGAGGATGCCCCGGACACCGATGTCATCGGCCAGTTCGGCGTGGGCTTTTACTCCGCCTTCATGGTCTCGGATGCCATCACCGTGGTGACGAAAAAATACGGCGCCCAGACGGGCTACGTCTGGAAGTCCTCCGGGGCGGACGGCTATACCATCACCGAATGTGAAAAGGATACCGTTGGCACGGACGTCATTATGCACATCAAGGAGGACACCCCCCAGGAGACATACAGCGAGTTTTTGGAGAGCTACCGCCTCCAGGAGCTGGTGCGCAAGTACTCCGACTATATCCGCTTCCCCATCCGCATGGAGGTCTCCAAGACCCGCCGCAAGGAGGGCTGCCCCGAAGATCAGCCGGAGTATGAGACCTACACGGAGGTGGAGACCCTCAACTCCATGGTGCCCATCTGGCAGCGCAGGAAGTCCAGCGTCAAGCCGGAGGAGTACAACAAGTTCTATCGGGACAAGTTCCACGACTACACCGACCCCCAGCGGGTTATTGCCGTCTCCGCCGAGGGGGCCGTCACCTACAAGGCACTGCTGTTCATCCCCGGCGCCGCCCCCTTCGACTATTACAGCAAAGACTATGAAAAGGGCCTGCAGCTCTATTCCAGCGGCGTGCTCATCATGGACAAGTGCCCGGACCTCCTGCCGGACCACTTCCGCTTCGTCCGGGGCGTGGTGGACTCCCCGGACCTGTCCCTCAACATCTCCCGGGAGCTTTTGCAGCATGACCGGCAGCTCAAGGTCATCGCCTCCAACCTGGAAAAGAAGATCAAAAGCGAGCTGGAGAAGATGTGCAAGGACGACCGGGAGGCCTATGAGACCTTCTGGAAGAATTTCGGCCGCCAGCTGAAGTACGGCGTGGTGGAGAGCTTCGGCATGCACAAAGAGCAGCTGCAGGATCTTTTGCTGTTCTACTCCTCCACGGAGAAAAAGCTGGTGACCCTGTCGGAGTATGTCTCCCGGATGCCGGAGGATCAGGCGTATATCTACTATGCCGCCGGTGACGCCGTGGAGCGCATCGACAAGCTGCCCCAGACGGAGCTGCTGCGGGAAAAGGGCACGGAGATCCTCTACTTTACCGAGGAGGTGGACGAATTCTGCGCCCAGACCCTGGGGACTTACCAGGGCAAGGAGCTGCGCTCCGTGCTGAACCAGGAGATCGAAGAGGGGGCGGAGAAAAAGGCGGAGGAGAGCGCCGGCGCCCACAAGGATGCCCTGGATTTCGTCAAATCCACCCTGGGAGACCGGGTGCAGGATGTGCGCCCCTCCACCCGCCTCAAGTCCCAC
Organism: uncultured Oscillospiraceae bacterium; assembly: GCA_944385475.1. Classification (GTDB taxonomy): domain Bacteria; phylum Bacillota; class Clostridia; order Oscillospirales; family Oscillospiraceae; genus Oscillibacter. The sequence continues at coordinate 3,273 of CALWXJ010000044.1, read as the reverse complement.
CCTGTGTGCCTCACCGCCGGCGAGGGCATGAGCTTTGAGATGGAGAAGTACTTCCAGCTCCTCCAGCCCCAGGAGAACCTCAAGGCCCAGCGGATCCTGGAGCTGAATGTGGACCACCCCGTGTTCCAGGCCCTGGAGGCGGCGGTGACGGCGGACCCCGACAAGGCCAGGCTGTACGCCACCTTGCTCTATAACCAGGCCCTGCTCATCGCGGGCCTGCCCCTGGAGGACCCCTCCGGCTACACCGACCTGGTGTGCCAGCTGATGAAATAACATTTCCCCCGTTCCCCGCGCCTTTTCGGCGCGGGGATTTTTTCTCCTTTGCGCCTGCCCCGCACCGCCCCACCCCCCTCCTTCCGCCGCCCCTTCCCATCGGATTTGAAAAAATTTGAAAAAGGGAATTGACAAACTGTATATTCTGTATATACTGTACATGTACAGTACGAACGGAGGGACTCCATGGAACTTGTCATCCGAAACAACACCAATCAACCCATCTACCAGCAGATCTGCCAGCAGATCCGCACCCAGATCCTCTCCGGCGCGCTGGCTCCGGGGGAGGGGCTGCCCTCCATCCGGGCGCTGGCCAGGGATTTGAAGATCTCCGTCATCACCACCAAGCGGGCCTATGACGAACTGGAGACCGACGGCCTTTTGTGCGCCGTGGCGGGGAAGGGATACTTTGTGGCGGAGGGAACGCCGGAGCTGATCCGGGAGCACCGGCGCCAGGAGATGGAGGACCATCTTTCCTCGGCGGTGGAGCTGGCCCGTCAATGCGGCGTGGCCCCGGGAGAGCTGATGGAATTGCTGGGCATCTTGTTGGAGGAGCAGTCAGTATGAATGCCATTGAAATGAGTCATGTGAAGAAGCGGCTGGGGGATTTTTCCATCCAGGACCTGAGCTTTGCCCTTCCCAGCGGCGCCATTTGCGGCCTGGTGGGGGAAAACGGCGCCGGCAAATCCACCACCATCCGCCTTTTGCTGGGGGGCATCACCCCGGACAGCGGCGCCATTCGCCTTTTGGGAACCGACAGCACCGATGACGCCTTTTTGTCCGTCAAGGAGGAGGTGGGGGTGGTGCTGGACGACGCCTGCTTCCCGGAGACCATCAACGCCTCGCAGCTGGGAAACGTGATGCAGCGCACCTACCCCCGGTGGGATGCAGCGCAGTACGCAGCCTTTTTGGAGCGGTTTGAACTGCCGGCGAAAAAGCCCATCTCCAAGTTCTCCCGGGGCATGCGGATGAAGCTGTCCCTCTCCGCGGCCCTGAGCCACCACGCCCGGCTTTTGCTCCTGGACGAGGCCACCGCCGGACTGGATCCCATCGTACGGGACGAGATTTTGGACCTTTTGCTGGAATTTGCCCGGGACGAGGGTCACACCGTCCTCCTCTCCTCCCACATCCTCTCGGACCTGGAGAAGGTGTGCGATTACATCGCCTTTCTCTCCCACGGGCGGCTGCTCTTATACGAAGACAAGGACCAGCTTCTGGAGACTTACGCCCTCTTCACCGGCACCGCCGAACAGGCGGACAGCCTCATGGAGGAGGCGGTGGTGGGCCGGGAAAACCAGCCCTACGGCGGGGTGCGCTGTCTGGTGCGTCGGGATATGGTGCCCCCCACCCTGGACCTGCAGCGGCCCACCGTGGAAGATGTGATCCTCTTTTTGGTGAAAGGAGCGAAAGACACATGCGCGCGCTGATTTTAAAGGACTTCTATGTGGTGGGCAAACAGGCCCGGGCCTTCTTTCTCCTGCTACTGGTGTTCACCTGCCTGCCAGGGAGCTTTTATAACACCTTTGCCATCTTCTATGCCACCATGCTGCCCTATACCGTCATGGCCTATGACGAGCGCAGCAAGTGGGACCATCTGGCGCCCCTGCTGCCCTACTCCCCGGGGGAGATCGTGGGGAGCAAATACGTCCTGGGGTATTTGAGCTGCCTGGCCGCCGCGGCCCTCTCCCTGATTTTGCGCCTGGCGCTGGGGAGCTTCCTCCACCAGATGCCCGCCCAGCTGGTAGCCTCCACCGCGGCGGCCCTGGGGACGGGATTTTGCATCCTGGCCATCACGCTGCCGCTGATGTTCCGCTTCGGGGTGGAGCGGGGACGGCTGGTGATGTTTTTCATGATCGTCCTGGTGTGCGCCAGCGCCGGGGTCCTGGGAACCATCTTCTTTTCCGCGGGGGAACTCCCTCCCTCCAGCTCTCTGGCTCTGCCCTCCGCCCTCCTTTTGCTGGGGGGACTGGCGGTCTCTATCCTGTCCATCCCCCTATCCATCGGGATCTACCGCCGCCGCTTGGCCCGGGGGAACTAAAACGCCCCTTCCCCGCCGGAACCCCGCAAAAAAAGAGAGCCCCTTCCGCTACTCCTGATAGGGGTATCTTGAAGCGTGTCCTCGGATTAGGCAGGCAGTGCAGTTGCACTGTCTGCCTTTTCTGTTGTCTCCCCGCAGAGAATCACATCGTCTGTTTCGTTGAGGTTAAAGTCCCGGAAACAGATTTGGATTTTCTGCGGTGCGTGTTTGGAGTATTTGACCTCTTTTTCATACACGACGATCTTCGCTACGAAGGTACGGAGCAATTCCGGGGTGAGTTCCGTCATGTCGGTGAACTTTCTGGCCTTGGCAATGAAGTTTTTGGCGTTGGCCATACTGCTGCGCAGTTTCTCCAGGCGTTCCTCTGTGGCGGGGATGGTTTCGGCCAGCTGCGCTTTCTCCTTGGAGTATGCCCCAGACAGCAAGCGGAACTGCTCATTGCTCACCCGTCCCAGGGCGCTGTCCTCATACATCCGCTTGAACACCACATCCAGCTCCCCATCCCGTTTCCGCATCGTGGACAGCTCTCGCTCCAAGCCTCGGATCTCCTTTGCCACTTCAGTGGATTGCTTCTGCTGGATGTAGGCTGCGAACCGCTCCGGATCGCTCCGGGCAAACTCTGTGGCTCTGCGGATCGTTTCCAGCACGATTTCCTTCAGTGCTACTTCCCGGACATAGTGAGCGCTGCAGACATCAGAACCGTCCTTTTTGTAGGTGCGGCAAGTGAAATTGTTCTGTTCCGGCTTCATGGTGTGCGCCCGGTGCAGCACCATGGGCATGCCGCAGTCCGCGCAATATACCAGTCCAGAGAACATATTTTGCTCATCCATATTTGTGCGGCGGCGTTTATGGGATCGTACCTCCTGTACGATATCCCAGGTTTCCTGATCCACCAGTGCTTCATGAGTATGCTCAAAGATGAGCCACTCGGATCTGGGACGCTCACGCTTCTTTTTGTCCTT
>CALWXJ010000043.1 GCA_944385475.1 uncultured Oscillospiraceae bacterium | reverse complement strand
AGGTGTTATGGATGCCAGTTTCCAAGCCAGTCACTCCTTTTTGTGAGAATTGCGGGGCCTTTGCCCCGAACTGCCTTATAGCGTCTGTGTTTTTTCCTGTTTCATACCCGCTGCCGCAAAATTTTCTCCCTGCCGAAAATATTCAATTATTCATGAATACGCCGCCCCCTGGGAAAAGCGGGGGAAAAACCGCAGATATCAGCGGGAAAAGGAGGGAAGAAACGGGAAAACCCAGATGACCCAAAAATAAATATTCATTTTTTCTGAAAAAGTATTGACAATTCTCTGGAAGGGTGGTAAGGTATGCCATATCAAAAGCAAAGGTTCGTCTCCGGCGAGGGGAAAGACGCCGGGGAGGAGAACCGGGATGAAAGGAACGACGATCATGAAAAAGTTATTTGCACTGCTGATGACGCTGGCCATAGTACTGAGCCTGGCCGCCTGCGGCGGGGACGACGCCGCCACCACCGATGATACCGGCGACACCGGCGACGACGCCCAGACCCAGGACACCGGCGACGATGCCTCCACGGAGAAGGAAGAGGGCTGGTGGAAAGAGGAGCTGACCACCGTCACCGACGGCAAGCTCACCGTGGCCACCAGTCCCGACTTTGCCCCCTATGAGTTCTATGCCATCGCCGAGGACGGCACTCCCACCCTGGCGGGCTTTGACGTGGCCCTGGCGGGGTATGTGGCGGACTATCTGGGACTGGAGCTGGAGATGGTGACGCTGGACTTTGACGGCGTGCTGATGGAAGTGGGCAACGGCAACGCCGACCTGGCCATGGCGGGCTTGAGCCCCGACCCCGACCGGGCAAACCTCATGGACTTCTCCGACATTTACTACACCGGCGGCCAGTCCCTGGTGTGCCTGAAGGAAAACGCCGACAAGTTTGACAGCTTTGAAAAGTGCAACCAGCCCGACGTGGTCATCGGCGCCCAGACCGGCTCCATCCAGGTGGGCCTGGCGGAGGACAACACCCCCGACGCCAACAACATCCAGCTGGCCAAGGTGACGGACATCATCGCCGAGATCCTCAGCGGCAAGATGGACCTGGGGTACATCGAGACCGAGGTGGCCCTGAGCTACCAGAAGAACTATCCCGACCTGGAGATCGTCCTGGAGGTGCCCTATGAAAACGCCGGCAGCTCCATCGGCGTCACCAAGGGCAACGAGGCCCTGATGGCCGGCGTGAACGAGGCCATTGCCGCCGCCCTGGAAGACGGGTCCATGAATGACTTCGTGGCCCAGGCCCAGGAGCAGGCCGCCGGCACCACCGGCTCCCTGGTGGACGGCGAGATCGTTGTGGACGAGGAGTAATCCTGACGGATCCGCGCAATTCCTCCCCCCGACCAGGGGGAGGAATTGGCTGTTTTTTGATACTGCATGAAAGGAGACTCCCATGAGTCAATTGATCTCCGCGGAAAATTTCGCGAAAGTGGCCCAGTTTGGGGATCTTTTTAAAGAGGGCCTGGTCATCACGCTGCTGCTGTCGCTTTTGACGGTGCTCTTTGGCTTCATCCTGGCCATGGTGCTGGCGGTGATGCGCCTTTCCAATGTCTGCCCCTTCCGCTTTTTGGGCCTGACCCGGGACGGCCACCTGCGGGAGCAGGGGTTTTTGGTGGCCCTGAGCCGCTTCAACCCCGTGAGCTTTCTGGCCACCGCCTATGTGGAGGTGTTCCGGGCCACCCCTATGATCGTCCAGCTGTGGATCGTGTATTACGGACTGTTTGACAAATCCGTCATCGACCTGCCCCGGGTGACTATTTTCGGCTTCATCCAGCTGGAGCGGTTCCTGCCCGGCGTGGTGGCCCTGGCCATGAACTCTGGGGCGTACTTATGTGAGATCCTCCGCTCCGGCATCCAGTCCATTGACGGGGGCCAGACGGAGGCGGCCCGTTCCCTGGGGCTGAACCAGCGGCAGAACATGCGCTTTATTGTGCTGCCCCAGGCCATCAAGAATACCCTTCCCGCCATCGCCAATGAATTTGTCACCATTATCAAGGAGTCCTCCATCACCTACACCGTGGGCGTGAAGGACATCATGTCGGCGGTGAACGCCACCAAGGGCTCGCTGTATATCGTGATGGAGCCGCTGATCGTGGCCACGGTGATGTACTTCTGCCTGACCTTCCCCACCAGCAAGATCATCGCCTATTTCGAAAGGAGAATGAGCCGTGGAGACAAGAGATAGCCTCATCCAGGTCACCGATCTGAAAAAATACTACAACAAGGGCACCATCAAGGCCCTGGACGGCATCACCGTGGATATCAACCGGGGGGATGTGATGGTGGTGATCGGGCCCTCCGGCTCCGGCAAGTCCACGTTCCTGCGCAGCCTCAACCTGCTGGAAGAGCCCACCGGGGGCTCCATCATCTTTGACGGGGTGGATATCACCAAGAAAAAGACCATGGGCCCTGACGGGAAGATGGTGAAGGTGGACATCGACAAGCACCGCCAGAAGATGGGCATGGTGTTCCAGCACTTCAACCTCTTTCCCCACATGACCATTATGGACAACATGACCCTGGCCCCCATCCAGGTCAAGCACATGGACAAGGCGGCGGCGGAGGAAAAGGCCCTGGCCCTGCTGGACCGGGTGGGGCTGAAGGACCGGGCGGGGGCGTATCCCATCCAGCTCTCCGGCGGACAGAAGCAGCGGATCGCCATTGTCCGGGCGCTGATGATGGAGCCGGAGGTGATGCTCTTTGACGAGCCCACCTCCGCCCTGGACCCGGAGATGGTGGGCGAGGTGCTGGAAGTCATGAAGGAGCTGGCCCAGGAGGGGATGACCATGGTGGTGGTCACCCACGAGATGGGCTTTGCCCGGGAGGTGGGCAACCGCGTCCTCTTTATGGCGGACGGACAGCTTTTGGAACAGGGGACGCCGGAGGAGATCTTCGGACGGCCCCAGAACCCCCGGCTCCAGGACTTTTTGAGCAAGGTGCTGTAAGCGCCGGAAGAAAAACACGCCAAAGGGCGCGCACAGCTGTGCGCGCCCTTTTGAAACCGAAAGAAAAAAGGAGATCGTATGGATCAGAACAAGCAGGCGGCGCTGAACGCCATAGAAGAAAAAGCATCCCTCATCACCCATGTGGCGGACACCATCTGGGAAAACCCGGAGCTGTCCTTGCAGGAGGAGAAGTCCGCCCGGCTGTACTGCAAGACGCTGCGGGAGGAGGGTTTTGCCGTGGAGGAGGGGATCTGCGGCATTGCCACCGCCTTTTCCGCCTCCTACGGCAGCGGCCGGCCCCTCATCGGCATCCTGGCGGAGTATGACGCCCTTTCCGGCCTGTCCCAGAAGGGGGGCAGCCTCCAGCGCCAGGAAGTGGTGGCGGGGGGCTGCGGCCACGGCTGCGGCCATAACCTCCTGGGAGCGGGGTCCCTGGCCGCCGCCCTGGGGGTGAAGGCCTATCTGGAAAAGACCGGAAAGCCCGGCACCGTGGTGCTGTACGGCTGCCCGGGGGAGGAGGGCGGCGCCGCCAAGGCCTTTATGGCCCGGGATGGGCTGTGGCGGAAGCTGGACGCGGCCCTCACCTGGCACCCCAGCGACGCCAATGAGGTGGTCACCGGCTCCTCCAACTCCTGCATTCAGGTGCAGTATACCTTCACCGGCGTGGCCTCCCACGCCGCCGCCGCTCCGGACCGGGGCCGCAGCGCTCTGGACGCTGTGGAGCTGATGAACATCGGCGTGCAGTTCCTCCGGGAGCACATGTCCTCCAAGGCCCGGATCCACTACGCCATCACCGACGCCGGGGGCCGCAGCCCCAATGTGGTGCAGCCCCGGGCCACGGTGCTGTATATGGTGCGCTCCAACCATGTATCCGAGGCGGTGGCGCTGCAAAAGCGGGTGGACAAGATCGCCGACGGGGCGGCGCTGATGACGGAGACCACTTACCGCCGCAAGTTCATCGACGGCCTGGCGGACACCGTGCCCAACCACGTGCTGGAGGCGCTGCTCCACCAAAACTTCTCCCAGCTGGGGGTCCCCCTCCACACGGAGGAGGAACTGCGCTTCGCCGACGACCTCAGCGCCACCTATCCCGGCAGCGACAAGGCTCCCGGCATCGGCAGCGACCATGACGGGGACTATGCCCGGCAGGCCGTGGCCCTGCGGAAGGACTGGGGCCGGGCCATGAACGACTTCCTCCTGCCCCTGTACCAGGGGGACGCCTTTGAACCCGGCTCCACCGATGTGGGGGATGTGAGCTGGGAGTGCCCCACCGCCCAGATCCATGTGGCCACCTGGCCCAATGGTTGCCCCGGCCACAGCTGGCAAAACGTCTCCTGCGGCCGCACGGAGATCGGCCACAAGGGCGCCCTTCACGCCGGGAAGGTCCTGGCCGCCGCGGCCATCGACCTTTTGGGCGACCCCCAGATCCTCCGGGCCGCCCGGGAGGAATTTGATCAGCGCACCGCCCAGGGCTATACCTGCCCCATCCCGGCGGACGCCGTGCCCACCATCGCGGACTGAAACCGGAAAAATACCCGCCGCCCGGATCAGGGCGGCGGGTATTTTTGCGCTTCGGCTCAGGTTTTTCCTGGCTCTTCCAGCTGGGCCATGCTGCGGCGGAACTGGAAGAAGAACATGGTGGCGGTGGTGACCACCGCTAAAAAGTCCGCCACCGGCTCCGCCAAGAATACGGCAAAGGCCTTATCTTGGAAAAAGTTGGGCAGAATATAGATGAGGGGGATCAGGAGGATGATCTTGCGCAGCACCGCCAGGAACAAGGAGGTCTTGGCGTTGCCCAGGGCCACGAAGGTCTGCTGGCAGGCGATCTGGATGCCGAAGATCCCCGTGGCGCCCATATAGATCCGCAGCGCCCAGGAGGTGTATTCCACCATCTGGGGGGAGTTGTTGAACAGCAGGGCAAACATCTGGGGGAAGAGCTGCACCAGCACCCACAGCACCATGGAATAGGTGACGCAGGCCATGAGCAGGGCCTTGAAGGCATCCCGCACCCGCTGGGGATTTTTGGCGCCGTAATTATAGCTGACGATGGGCTGAGCGCCCTGGGTGAGGCCCTGGAGGGGCATCATGGCAAACTGCATGATGCTGGTGAGCACCGTCATGGCCCCCACCGCCAGGTCCCCGCCGTACTTGAGGAGGGAGGAGTTGAAGCACACGGCGATAAGGCTCTCCGTGGACTGCATGATAAAGGGGGACAGCCCCAGGGCCAGGCAGGGCAGCACCACGCTGGCCCGGGGCCGCAGGCACGCCTTTTTCAGCCGCCACTTGGTCTTCTCCCCCAGCAAAAACCGCAGCACCCACGCCGCGGAGACAGCCTGGGACAAAATGGTGGCCAGGGCGGCGCCCCGCACCCCCATGTGGAAGCCGAAGATGAAGATGGGGTCCAGGATGGTGTTGAGCACCGCCCCGATGAGCACCGTTTTCATACTGACGGTGGTAAAACCCTGGGCGGTGATATAGGCGTTCATCCCCAGGGTCACCTGGACGAACAAGGTGCCCAGGGTATAGATGTTCATATAGTCCTGGGCATACGCAATGGTATTGGGGCTGGCGCCGAAGGTCAGCAGCAGCGGACGGGAAAACAGCCGGAAAACCACCGTTAAAATCAAGGACGAGACCACCAGCATGGTAAAGCTGTTGCCCATGATGGTCTCGGACTGCTCCGGCTCCCCCCGCCCCTGGGCGATGGAGGCCCGGGGGGCGCCCCCCATGGCCATCAGGGCGGCAAAGGCGGAGATGACCATGATCACCGGCAGGCATACCCCCACGCCGGTGAGGGCCAGCTTGCCCACGGTGTCCGCCGGCTGCATGTGGCCGATGTACACCCGGTCCACCAGGTTATAGAGCATGTTCACGATCTGGGAGGTGATGGTGGGCAGCGCCAGGGAGAACAGCAGCCGCCCCACCTTGCCGTGGCCCAGATCCACGCCGTTTTCTTTTGCCATTTCAGCATCCCTCCTCTTCCGCCAGGCGGGCGGCCTGACACATCACCGCATCCATCAGGCGGCGAAATTCCCTGCGCTCCTGGTCGCTGAGGCAGGCAAGCAGCCGCTGGCTGCTCTCCTGCTGGAGCTGCACCAGCTCCTGGGCCAGAGGCCGCCCCTGGGGCGTGATGGCCAGATGGACCACCCGGCGGTCCCCCCGGTCAGGGGTGCGGGAGAGGATCCCCTGGGCCGCCAAGAGCTCCACCGCCTGGGACACCTGGGACTTGGACATCCCCCGGAGCTGGGAGATGTCCCGGGCCGTGTCATAGGTGGGGTGATTGGATAAAAACAGCAGCACCTGCACCTCCCGCATGGAAAGACCCGTGCGGCGGAGCAGGGGCTGATACTGACGGCTGTAAAACCGACCGCAGTTTTGGGTAAACTGGGTAAGCTGGGAGAAATTGATGGGCATAATCGGCCTCCTGGCGGCGTTTGCTGTAAGAGTGACAAAGCCAAAACAGCAAAAGTTTAAAATAAAACAGTTTGAATAAGAACAAAAAGACCATAGCACACCGGGGCGGCGCTGTCAAGTCCCCAGGGCTTGACAAATGGAAAAAAGACAGGTATGATGTTTTAAAAATAGTTTTTAATACCATATTTTGAGGAGTTGGTTATTTTGCTGAACATGGTCAGTGACAGCAGCTGCGATTTGCGGCCAGGGGATCTCCAGGGCACTCACTTCCAGTTCCACACGGTCCCGCTGCGGATCCAGGTGGGCCAGCAGGAGTTTTTGGATGAGGCGGGGCTGTCTGTGCCTGCCATGCTGGCGGCCATGGCGGAGGAGAAGTCGGCGGCCTCCACGGCCTGCCCCTCTCCGGCGGCGTTTGCCCGGGCCTTTGAGCAGGGGGAGCAGACCATTTGCTTTACCATCTCCTCAGGGCTCTCCGGCACTTATAACGCCGCCATGATGGGCCGGGATCTGGTGCTGGCAGAGCACCCGGAAAAGCAGATCCATGTGGTGGACTCCCGCTCTGTGTCCGGGGCCATGATCCTGCTGATCCGCCGGGCGGCGGAGCTGGCGGAGTCCGGGGCGGACTTTGAGACCATCTGCCGGGAGGTGGAGGCCTACCGCCCCACGCTGCACACCTGCTTTACCCTGGAAAACTTTGAAAACCTTATCAAAAACGGCCGTATGAGCCCCCTGGCGGGGACGCTGCTGCACAACTTGGGCATCCACATCATCGCCGACTCCACCCCGGAGGGGACCATTCACGTGGCGGCAAAGGCCCGGGGGGTGCAGCGGACCTACCGGGCCATCGCCAGGGTGATGGAGTCCACCAAGGACTGCACCGGTGCGGAGGTGATCATCACCCACTGCGGGAACCTGGACGGGGCCATGGCCCTGAAGGCGCAGCTGAAAAAGGCGCTGCCGGTGGGCCGGGTGGAGATCCTGCCCTGCCGGGGCCTCACCAGCTTTTATGCCATGAACCGGGGCCTCATCGTCACCTATTGAGGACCCTGGATGGGATGGGAACAAGGGTGCCCCGGCGCCCCCGTTTTCGGGGATGCGCCGGGGCGCTTTTTTGCCTGGGAGGCCGGGGAGACAGAGGAAGAGGACGGATCTTGAAAAACAGCAAGCCCCCGGGGAATTTCCCGGGGGCTTGTCCTTTACCCTTGTACAGGGGGCAGCATATATTTTTTCAGGTTGCGGCGCAGGTTCTCCACAAAGGAGGGGTCGCTTTTGATATCGTGGAGGTAGGTGTGGCGGTCCACGTCGGCGTCATGTTCTTCAATGACGCAAAGGGCGATGTTGGAGCAGTGGTCAGACACCCGCTCGAAGTTGGTGAGCAGGTCGCTGAGGACGAAGCCCAGCTGGATGGTGCAGGTGCCGCTTTGCAGGCGGCGGATATGGCGGTTGCGGATCTCCTCGATGAGCTGATCCACCGTCTCCTCCAGGGGCTCCACATTCCGGGCGGAAACCACATCATCGCCCTGGAAGGAGGAGAAGGCCACTTCCATAGTCTCCCGGACGGCGTCCATCACGATCTTCAGCTCCACCTGGGCGGAAGCGGAGAACTGGATCTGCTTGTCTCGGATCTCCTGGGCGGACTCCTGCAGGTTCAAGGCATGGTCGCCGATGCGCTCGAAGTCGCCAATGGCGTGGAGCAGGCGGGAGACGGTGTGGATATCGTCCATGGACACCCCGTGCTGGGAGATCTGCACCAGATACGAGGTAAGATGGTCCTCATAGGTGTCCAGCTTGTCCTCATTTTCTAAAATCTCCTGCTCCCGGGCCTCGTCATAGGAGTCGATCTGCTGGAAGGCCAGCAGCAGATTCTTGTGGGCCAGGGCCCCCATTTCGTTGGCGGTGGAGACACTTTCGCTGATGGCCACGCCGGGGGTGCGGAGCAGCCGGGGGTCCAAAAAGGCGTACTGCTCGGATTTGCCGTCGCTGGGGACCACCCTCCGCGCCAGCTGTTCCAGCTGGCGGGAGAAGGGCAGCAGCATCAGCGTGGTACACACGTTGAAAACAGTGTGGCAGAAGGCGATGCCCACCGGGGAGGTGACCGCCTTCATAAACTGGAAATCAAAGAGGAGGTTGCCGCCGTAGAATATCACCAGGAAAACCGCCGTGCCGATGACGTTGAAGGAGATGTGGATGATACTCACCCGCTTGGCGTTGCGGTTGACGCCGATGGAGCTGATGAGGGCGGTGACGCAGGTGCCGATATTCTGGCCCATGATGATGGGGATGGCCATGCCATAGGTGATGGAGCCGGTGAGGGCCAGGGCCTGCAAAATACCCACAGAGGCGGCGGAGGACTGGATGATGCCGGTGAACACCGTGCCCACCAGCACGCCCAGCAGGGGATTTTCAAAGGCGGTGAGCATGCTGGAAAACTGGGGCATATCGGCCAGGGGACTCACGGCGTCTCCCATCAGCTCCATGCCGTACATCAAAATGGAAAAGCCCACCAGGATCCGGCCGATGTCCCGCCGGCGCTGCTTGCGGGAGCCCATGATCAAGATGACGCCCGCCAGGGCAAACAGGGGAGAGAAATTCTCCGGCTTGAGCATCTTGATAAAAACGCTCTCGCTCTCGATGCCGGAAAGAGACAAGATCCAGGCGGTGAGGGTGGTGCCGATGTTGGAACCCATGATCACGCCGATGGTCTGGTTCAGTTCCATGACGCCGGAGTTCACCAGACCCACCAGCATCACCGTCATGGCTGAGGAGGACTGGATGGCGATGGTGATCCCCGCGCCCAAGAGAAGACTCTTGATGGGGTTGGAGGTCATTTTCTTCAAAATGCGCTCCAGCTTGCCGCCGGCCATTTTCTCCAGGCTTTTGGACATGGTGTTCATACCAAAGAGGAAAAAGGCCAGGCCGCCGCACAGGGTAAACACGGAAAAAATGTCCATTTTCAACTGCTCCTTTATCCGGGCCTTTCCGCGGGCAGGCACTGTGATACGATACCATTATATATGCTGCGGGGAGCTTTGAGAAGTGCGCAGAATCAACAAATTCAAAAAGAATGAAAAGTTTTGTAAATTTTACAAAAAAAGTCATCGCTTTTGCCGAAAAACCCTGCCCTCTCCGGCAATTTGTCATGTTTCCCTCCTTTTCCGGGGAAACGCCGGGGGCTATGTCCCCCTTTTTGGGCAGAAGCCAGAAAAATTGCCCCCCGCCTGAGGCAGGGGGCAAAGGGGATCATTTTTTAAAGCCGTCTTTCAAGCTGACGCTGCGGTTGAATACCGGGTGCTCCCCGGAGGAGTCCTTGCTGTCCAGGCAGAAGTAGCCAAGGCGCATGAACTGGAAGGAGGGGGCGGTCTTGCCCTGCTTTTCCGTGCGGTCGTATGCGGCGGCGCGCTCCCGCAGGGACTGCTCCACCTTGCAGCAGGTCAGCACCCGCAGGGAGTTGGGGTTCAGGCAGTCCATAAAATCCTTGTCCGGTCCGTCGGGATCGGGGTCGGTGAACAGGGAGTCGTAGAGCCGCACCTCCGCGTCGATGGCGGTGGCGGCATCCACCCAGTGGAGGGTCGCCCCCTTGACCTTGCGGCCGTCGGCGGGGTCGCCCCCCCGGCTGTCGGGGTCATAGGTGGCCAGGATCTCCGTGACATTGCCCGACGCGTCCTTGACGCAGCCGGTGCAGGTGATGAGGTAGGCCCCCTTCAGCCGGCACTCGGGGCCGCCGGGGAAGAGGCGCTTGTACTTGGGCACCGGCGTCTCCAGAAAGTCCTCCGCCTCCACCCACAGCTCCCGGGAGAAGGAGACGGGGCGGCTGCCCTCCTCCGGGTGGTTGGGGTTATGTTCCACCTCGAAGGTCTCGTGCTTGTCCTGGGGGTAGTTGGTGATGGTGAGCTTCACCGGGTGCAGCACCGCCATCACCCGGCTGGCGGTGTCGTTGAGGTCCTCCCGGAGGCAGTGCTCCAAAAAGGCGAAGTCCACGGTGGAGTCCGCCTTGGAAACGCCGATGCGGTCGCAGAAATTGCGGATGGAGCGGCTGGTGTAGCCCCGGCGGCGCAGGCCGCACAACGTGGGCATCCGGGGATCGTCCCAGCCGGAGACCCGCCCCTCCTCCACCAGGCGGCGGAGCTTGCGCTTGGACATGACGGTGTAGTTGATGCCCAGCCGGGCGAATTCGATCTGCCGGGGGTGGCAGGGCACGTCCGTGTTGGCGATGACCCAGTTGTAAAGGGGACGGTGGGCCTCATACTCCAAAGAGCACAGGGAGTGGGTGATGCCCTCCAGGGCGTCCTGGATGGGGTGGGCGAAGTCGTACATGGGGAAGATGCACCACTTGGTGCCCTGGCGGTGGTGCTCGATATAGCGGATGCGGTAGATGACAGGGTCCCGCATGTTGAAGTTGCCGCTGCTGAGGTCGATCTTGGCCCGGAGGGTATACTTCCCCTCGGGGAACTCGCCGTTTTTCATCCGGGCAAAGAGGTCCAGGCTCTCCTCAATGGGGCGGTCCCGCCAGGGGCTGCGGGCAGGCACGCCGATGCTGCCCCGGTACTCCCGGAACTCCTCAGGGCTGAGCTCGCAGACATAGGCAAGGCCCTTTTTGATCAGGCCCACTGCCAGCTCATAGGTCTTTTCAAAGTAGTCCGAGCCGTAGTACAGCCGGTCCCCCCAGTCAAACCCCAGCCAGTGGATGTCCTCCTGGATGGCGTCCACGAATTCCGTGTCCTCCTTGGCGGGGTTGGTGTCGTCAAAGCGCAGATTGCAAAGCCCCCCGAATCTCTCCGCGGTGCCGAAGTCGATGGTCAGGGCCTTGCAGTGGCCGATATGCAAATAGCCGTTGGGCTCCGGGGGAAACCGGGTGTGCACCTGCATGCCCGCGAATTGCCCGCCGGGGGCGATGTCCTCCTCGATAAAGGCGTGGATAAAGTTGCGGCTCTCAGCCGTCTCTTCCGCCGGGATGTTCCGTTCCTCAGCCATGATGTCTCTCATCCTTCCGTACAGATGTTGCAGAATATACCACACATTATACAGATTCCGGCGAAAAAAGCAAGGGAAACCGGCGTCACAGCAGCAGCCAGTCCTCCACCACGTCCCGCAGGGCCACCGGCGTGACATCATGGCGGATCAGCGCCTCCATCAAGGTCTCGATGCGGCCCCGGTGGGAGGTGAGGCCTGCAAGGCGGCAGCACTCCTCCTGCAGGCGGACTTCCACACCGTATGATTTTTCCCGCTCTCCCAGATCTTCCACAAGAACATAGTAAGACAAGATCTGCCCCCAGTGGGCAGAATGTCCCGCAAACAGCGTGCGCATGTCGTCTCTCCCCTCCGTTGCGCATATGCAGATTTCAAGGTGACTGATTGCATTACCATAGCATATTATCGGGAAAAAGGGTGTTGAAATTTGTCGAATCTGCAGAAAAAGAGGAGGAGCCCCTCATGAAGAGGGGAACTCCTCCTTCCACCATTGAAAAAACGCCTCCCGGCCATAGAGGAGGTTCAAAACCTCCAGCATGGCGTTGGTCGTCAGGTGCTCCGGCAGGTCCAGCCGCCGCAGCAGCGCCTGGCGCCGCAGGGCGCTGTCGCTGCCGCCGGAGAGCCCCAGGGAGAAAAGATCCGCCTTGGTGAGGGGGGCGCCCCCCTGGGGAGAGGGGGCGTCCTCATCCAAAAAGGTGGCCCCGCAGCGCTCCAGGGCCTGGAGCAGCACCTGGGGGGACATGCCCTCCACCCCCAGCTTTCCCTCCTTGCCGGGGCGGCGCTTGCGGCGCTCCTTCCCGGCCACGTCGGGGATATAGGCGTGCTTCACCTGCCCCGGGGGCAGCGCCCCCTTGAGAAAATTCCGCAGGAGGAAGCCGGCGCCGTCGCTGTCCGTCAGCACGATGAGACCCCGCTGCTGCCCCAGGCGCCGCAGAAGCTGCAGCTTTTCCTGGTTGTGAAAGACGGAGAACCCCTCCAGGGTGACGATGGTGGCGTCCACCACTTGGGAGAGGGTGTTTTTGTCATACCGCCCCTCTACCACCACCACCTCCCGCAGTTTCCGGCGGGTCATTGCCGGGCCTCCAATCTTGCCAGCAGCAGCTTCAGCTCCCCCTGGGGATCCAGGCCCGCCTCGCTTTTCATCCGCAGGTCCAGCCGCTGGCACTGGGTCACGGCGTCCGCGCACCACTCCACGGTGGTGCGCCGGGCGGCGGAGAGCAGGAGTTTGGCCTGGTAGTCGGATTTCATGCCCCACAGGTCCGTCAGCCAGTCCCTTCCCCGCCCGTCCCGCAGGGCCAGGCAGGCGGTGTAGAGCTTGCGCAGCTGGGATCCCAGGGCCGCCAGGAGCAAGATGGGCTCTTGCTGCTGCTTCAAAAGGTCCGCCAGGAGGGCGGCGGAGCGGTCGTGGTCCCCCTGGATCACGGCGTCGGTAAGGTGGAAGACCCTGGCAGAGAGGACGGGGTCCGCCACCGCGTCGATATCCTGCCGGGTGATGGAGGGACCCTTGGCGTAGGCGGCGATCTTGGAGATCTCCGGCACCAGGCCCGTCATCAGGTCTCCGCAGGTGAAGATGAGATGCTCCGCCGTGGCCCGGTCGATCTCCTTGTGCAGGGAGCGGAAGTGCCGCCCCACCCAGCGCAGCAGGTCGTCCCGCTCCGCCGGCTGGAACTCCACCACCGCCACGTATTGGGAGATGGCCTTCATCAGGCGCTTCATGGTGCGGTTGGGCTGGTAGGCCACCGTGTCGTAGACAAAGACCAGGCAGCAATAGGGGGGCATGTCCTCCAGCAGGGAGATGAGGGCCTGGCGCTGGGGCTCCGGCAGGGCGAAGAGATCCCAGTCCGTCACCACCACCAGCGTCCGCTCCGCCATCATGGGCATGGCCTCCACCGCCTCTTCCAGGGCCTGCATGGTCAGGCCGCGGCCCTCCAGCTGGTGATAGTTGAAGGCGGAGAAGGCCGGGGGGACCAGGGCCGTCCGCAGGGCAGAGAGATAGTGTTCCCGAAGATACGTCTCCTCCCCGTAAAAGAGGTACGCCTGCCCCACCGTGCCGTTTTTCAGGTCTTGCTTCAGGGATTCCAGGGCGGCGCTGCGGTTGGTTTTTTTGGATGGTGCCATAGGGGCCTCCTCAGTTCAGTGATAGGGTGATGGTGCCCTGCAGATCCGTGCGGTAGACGGCGCAGCCGGCCAAGCCCACCCGCCGGAGCATTTCCTCCGTGGGGTGGCCATAGCTGTTGGAGCCCACGCTGATGCACACCACCTGGGGCTGGAGGGCGTCCAGCAGGGCCTGGGAAGTGGAGGTGCGGGAGCCGTGGTGCCCCGCCACCAGCACCTCCACCTCCGGCAGGTCATAGGAGCGCAAAAGGGCGGCTTCTCCGGCGCTGTCCAGATCACCGGTGATGAGCAGCTGGTTCTCCCCGGCGTCCGCCAGGACACTCAGGCACAACTCGTTGTCGGAAGTGCCGCCCACAGGCGGGAAGATGGACAAGGACGCCTCTCCCAGGGAAAGGGACCTGGGGGTATCCACTGCCTCCACCGTCACGCCGAAGGACCGGGCCAGGGAGATGGCCTCCTCCCGCTTTGCCGCCTCCTCCGTCTCCCGTGGCAGAAGGAGCCGCTCCACCTCCATGCGGGAGAGGAGCATCTCCATGCCGTTGATGTGATCGGCGTCATAATGGGTCAAAATGAGATAGTCCAGGCGGCGGCAGCCAAGGGATTGCAGGTGGTCGGCGGCAGTGGCGCCGGGATCCTGGTAGCTGTTGGCGCTTCCGCAGTCCACCAGGGCATACGCCCCGTGGGAGGACAGCAGCACCGACTGGCCCTGTCCCACATTCAGCACCTGGGCGGTGAGGGTCCCGCCCCAGCGAAGGCTGCCCAGGGCGTTTGCCCAGAACAGGCAGAGGGCGCACAGTCCGGCGGCCACGGCGTATTTGCGCCGCCTGCCGGGACAAAGGGCCGCCGCGGCAAAGAGCCCATAGACAAAGAGCAGGGCGTATTTCAGATCCGGCGCCGCGAAGGAAAGGGCGTGAAAGGGCAGACGGGCCATGGCGTGGGCCGCCAGGAGCACATACCGGGAAAGGACGGCGGCCATCACCGCCACCAGTGCCCCCAAAGGCGGGCAGACAAGGCACAATCCCAGGGCCGCCATTCCCAGGACGAAAGCGGCGCTGGTGGCCCAGAGGCAGAGGAGATTGCTCAAGGGGGAGACCAGCACCAACGAGCCGAAGTAGTAGGCGCAAAGGGGCAGGGTGAATGCCAGGGCGCCCATGGTGGCGCAGAAGCTGGCCTCCACCACCTGCAAGGCCTTGGGGCGGGGCGTCTTCCCCTCCAGCAGGCGGTGGAGCCGGGGCGTGAGGAACAAGATGCCCGCCATGGCGCCGAAAGAGAGCTGGAGACTGATGGAGGCGATGGCGCAGGGATTTCCCAGTAAAATGGCCATCAGCGCCGCGGCCAGGGCGGTGGGCCCGTCGCTGTCCCGGCGCAGCAGGGGCGCCAGAAGAAACAGCGTCAGCATCATGGAGGCCCGAAGCACCGAGGGGCTGCCTCCGGTGAGAAGGGCGTAGAAGATCAGAAGGGGAATGGTGCACAGGGCCACCAGCGGGCGGCGGTGCCGGCCCAGCAGCATCATCACCATCGCCAACAAAAAGCCGCAGTGCATGCCGGACACCGCCAGGATGTGGGTAAGCCCCGCCTCCTCCAGATCCACCGAGGCCTGGAGGGAGAGACCGGACTTGTCCCCGGTCAGGATGCCGGTGAGAAAGCCCCCGGGGTCCCCGGAGACCATACCTGCCATGCACCGGCGCATGGCCGCCCCCACCTTCAGGGCCCACCAGCGGGGCGAGGCGGCACTGCCGGGCCCCACCGCCGTCTCGCCCCGGGAATAGGCCAGCAAAAAGACCCCTTTGGAGGTGAAGGTGGTGATGGTATCCTCCCGGATCTTTCTGGCATCCTGCAGCAAGACGGTGTCCCGGACGGTCTGGCCGGGGGAGAGGCTCAGCAGCTCCTCTCCCCCGTAGTACACCGCCTTGCCCCAGTACCCCGGCAGGCGGACGGTGACCCTGGCGCCGTAATCGCTGGGCTGGGCAAACTCCTGCAGCGTCATGGTGACGGCCACTTCCTGCCCGCTCAGGGCGGTCATGGGCCCCACCACCTGGCGGTGATAGAGTACGTCATATCCCAGGGCCAGGGACAGCGCCGTCAGCCCCAGTATCGCCCGCCGCCGTTTGGAGGCAGGGAGAAGCAGCGCCGCAGCCGCCAGGGCAAACGCGATCCAGGCCGCCGGCAGCAAGAATCCCCCCGGCAGCAGATACTCCGACAAAAAGATCCCCAGGGAAAAGGCCCCGGCGAAGGTGGCCAGGACTCTCATGGGGTTTTGCAGGGCGGAGGAGGCGTGGGGTCGTCCGTCAGCTCCAGGAGATAGTCGGTGCTGACGTGGTAATACGCCGCAAGACGCATCACCGCGGAAAGGGGGAAGTCCCGCAGCCCCTTTTCATAGCGGCGGTAGACATTGGGCTGGATCCCCAGATACGCCGCCACCGTCTTCTGGGTCAGGTCGTGGTCCTCCCGCAGGTCGTAAACGCGCCTTAAATACATGGCCATCACCTCATGATGAGAGTACCATTTGGTTAGCTTTTCTGGGAAAAAAGAAACCAAATGGTTCACTTTTGCTGGGGAAAGCACTGTGAGCAGCGCCGTGATCGGCGCTGCTCACAGAGGAGAAAAAACGGATGTTTCCCCCCGCAGGGGAAATGGGGCCCTCAGCCCGGAGGCCAGGTCATATCCCGGCCGGAGAGCACGTGGAAATGCAGATGGGGTACGCTCTGCCCCGCCTGCTCCCCGATGTTGGATACCACCCGGTAGCTCTCCAATCCCAGCTCCTTTGCCAGACGGGCGATGACGGCGAAGATGTGCCCCACATCCTGGCTGTTTTCCTCCGTCACCTGGGATACGGAGGCGATATGGGTCTTGGGCACCACCAGAAAATGGGTGGGCGCCTGGGGATCGATGTCATAAAAGGCATAGCACACCGCATCCTCATAGACCTTGTTGCTGGGGATCTCGCCGGCAATGATTTTACAAAACAGGCAATCAGACATGGTTGGTCCCTCCTTTTCGTTTGGTTTGATGGTTTCATGATAAACGGCTCCGGGGCATGGGTCAAGGCCGTGGGGCTGCCCCGGAGGCGGGGATCAGTGAGACAGCTTTCCGGAGACGAAGTCGTCCACGCTGGCCAGGGCGTCGTCCAGCTTTAAAAGATCGCTGCCGCCGCCCATGGCGCTGTCGGGCTTGCCGCCGCCCTTTCCGCCGCAGATGGCGCACACATGCTTCACCAGGTCCCCGGCCTTGACGCCCTTGGCCACGGCCTCCTTGCCGCACACGGCCAGGAAGGTGATCTTGCCGTCGCTGACAGAGGAGAGCACCGCCACCACATCGGCGGACTTATCCCGCAGGAAGTCTCCCATCTGGCGCAGCTCGTTGGCGTTGAGCCCGTCCCGGTTGGCGGTGACCACCTTCAGCCCCCCCACGTCCTTGGCGGACATGAGGAACTGACGGGCCTCACCCAAAGAGGCCTCCGCCTTGAACTGCTCCAGGGTCTGGCGGGTGGCCTTCAGCTCCGCCACCTGCTGCTGGGCCTTGGCGGCCAGCTCCCCGGGGGTGGTTTTCAGGATGTGGGCCGCCTGGAACAAAAGCTCCTGGTTGTGATTCATGGTCTCCAGGCTCAGCTTGCCTACAGTGGCCTCGATCCGGCGCACGCCGGAGGCGATGGAGCCCTCGGACTTGATGCGGAAGGTGCCCACCTTGGCGGTGTTGTCCAGGTGGGTGCCGCCGCAAAATTCCATGGAGAAGTCGCCCATTTCCACCACCCGGACGATGTCGCCGTATTTTTCACCGAACATGGCCACGGCGCCCTTCTTCTTGGCCTCGGCGATGGGCAGCACCTCCGTGGTCACGGGGATGCCCTCCAGGATGGCGTCGTTGATCATGTGATCGATGGCGGTGAGCTGATCGGGGGTGATGGCCTCAAAGTGGGTGAAGTCAAAGCGCAGCCGGTCCGGCTCCACCAAAGAGCCCGCCTGATGGACGTGGTCCCCCAGGACCTTCTTCAGCGCCGCGTCCAGAAGGTGGGTGGCGCTGTGGGCCCGCATGATGGCCCGGCGGCGGGGAACGTCGATGGAGGCGGTGACCGTCTGGCCCACGGACAGCGTGCCGCTTTTCAAAGTGCCCACGTGGAGGAACTTGCCGCCCTTGTTCTTCTGGACGTCCCGCACTTCAAACACGCTCTGGTCCCAGGTGAGGGTGCCGTGGTCAGCCACCTGGCCGCCCATCTCGGCATAGAAGGGGGTCTTGTCCAGCACCACGGTGGCCTCGGCGCCGGAGACGATCTCCTGCTGCAGCTCGTTTTCCACCACGATGGCCAGGACCTTGCCGGTCTCCTGGGTGCGGTCATACCCCACGAACTCCGTGGCGGGCATGTCAGAGCCGAACTCGATGCCGGCCCAGCCCAGGTCTCCCAGGGCCTCCCGGGCCTTCCGGGCCCGGACGCGCTGGGCCTCCATCATCTCGTCAAAGCCCTTGCGGTCCACTTCCATGCCCGCCTCCTCCGCCATCTCGGCGGTGAGGTCGATGGGGAAGCCGAAGGTGTCATAGAGCTTGAAGGCGTCCGCGCCGGAGAACACCGTCTCCCCCTGGGCCTTGTGGGCGGAGAGGAGGTCCTGGAAGATCTTCATGCCCCCGTCGATGGTGCGGGCGAAGTTCTCCTCCTCCGTGCGGATGACCTTGGTGATATAGGCCTGCTTTTCCCGCAGGTCGGGATAGGCGAACTCGTTTTCGTGGACCACGGTGTCCACCACCTCATAGAGGAAGGGGCGCTCCATCCCCAGGAGCTTGCCGTGGCGGGCGGCCCGGCGCAGCAGGCGGCGCAGCACATAGCCCCGCCCCTCGTTGGAGGGCAGCACGCCGTCGCAGATCATCATCACCGAGGCCCGGATATGGTCGGTGATGACCCGCAGGCTCACGTCGGTCTTGTGGCTCTCGCCGTAGTGGCCGCCGGTGATCTCGCTGACCTTGTTGGTGATGTTCATGACGGTGTCCACGTCAAAAAGGGAGTTCACATTCTGGCACACGCAAGCCAGGCGCTCCAGGCCCATGCCCGTGTCGATGTTCTTGTTCTTCATCTCGGAGTAGTTGCCCTCTCCGTCGTTGACGAACTGGGAGAAGACGTTGTTCCACACCTCGATATACCGGTCGCAGTCGCATCCCACGGTGCAGGTGGGCTTGCCGCAGCCATGCTCCTCCCCCCGGTCGTAATACACCTCCGAGCAGGGGCCGCAGGGGCCGGCGCCGTGCTCCCAGAAGTTGTCCTCCTTGCCGAAGCGGAAGATCCTGTCGGCGGGGATGCCGATGTCCTTGTTCCAGATTTCAAAGGCCTCGTCGTCATCCAGGTAGATGGAGGGATAGAGGCGGTCCTTCTCCAGGCCCACCACGTCCGTCAAAAACTCCCAGCAAAAGGCGATGGCCTCTTTTTTGAAATAGTCCCCGAAGGAGAAGTTGCCCAGCATCTCAAAATAGGTGCCGTGGCGGTCGGTCTTGCCGATATTTTCGATGTCGCCGGTGCGGATGCACTTTTGGCAGGTGGTCACCCGGTTGCGGGGGGGCTCCTCCTCCCGGGTGAACCAGGTCTTCATGGGGGCCATGCCGCTGTTGATCAGCAGCAGGGACTTGTCGTTCTGGGGGATCAGGGAAAAGCTGGGCAGGCGCAGGTGCCCCTTGCTCTCAAAATAGCTCAGGAACATCTCCCGCAGTTCATTGAGCCCGTGATAGGGATGTGCCATGTGTCATTTCCTCCTATTGTGATGTGTGGTGGGGTATTTTGTATGAAAAAAGCCTCCGCCCCCTGTCCTTAGGGGCGAAGGCATGCCTTCACGGTACCACCCTAATTATCCCCCCGGTGGGGGGCATCTTAGCCATCCGGTAACGGGGATGGGCCGTTCCGCTCGCCGCGGACCGCTCCAAAGCGGCTGCCCGGGGGCGGATTCAAGGGGCTTGCACCATCTCCCCTCTCGCTGCGAACCGTGGACCCAGGCTGACTTTGTCCTTGCATTTGGCTGTTTAAGCGAAATAATTATACTATTTTTGGCCAATTTGTCAAGGGAGATTCCCCCTTTTCCCCTGGGAAAATACCGTATTTTCCGGAAAAGAGCGGGAAATCCCCGGTTTTTTCTCGTTTTTCCGCCGGGGGTGTGCTATAATGGGAGAAACCGCCCCCAGGGGCGGGCTTTTGAATGAGGTGAGTCCATGCTGCATATCATCGGCCATTTGAAAACCGTCCACCGCCACCGCAGCTTAGTGCGCCGGTACTGCTTCCGCCTGGGCCTTTACTGGCAGGGGCTGACCCATGACCTTTCCAAATACTCCCCCACGGAGTTCTGGGCCGGGGCAAAATACTACCAGGGCAACCGCAGCCCCAACGACGCCCAGCGCCGAGCCGTGGGATACAGCGCCGCCTGGATGCACCACAAGGGCCGCAACCGCCACCACTTTGAGTACTG
This sequence comes from uncultured Oscillospiraceae bacterium, assembly GCA_944385475.1. Taxonomy (GTDB): domain Bacteria; phylum Bacillota; class Clostridia; order Oscillospirales; family Oscillospiraceae; genus Oscillibacter. The sequence goes on along the minus strand of CALWXJ010000043.1, from coordinate 50,971 downwards.
GACGGATTACAGCCTCCAGGGGGACGGCATCGCCGGGGTGGAGGTGCCCAAGCGCTTCGTGGCGGAGATGTTCTGTGACCGGCTGGCCGCCAGCAAGGTCTACCGGGGGGCGGATTTTTGCCCCGGGGATCCCTACGACTACTTCTGCCAGGGCAGCAAGAAGCGGCTTTTGATGCACCCCGCCACGGAGGCGCTGCTGGAGTCTATGCTCCGCAAGCTCCGGGATGAGGGGGAGGAGGCGGCGCTGCAGTACATCCGCCGCCAGGTCCTGGGCAAGCCATGATCCCCCGGGGAGCAGCCCTCCGGATTCGGGACAGCCAGGGAAAGGAAGAAGGACCTGTCCCAGCAGAGGATACAAGAAGGCCTCCGCACCCAAGTGGTGCGGAGGCCTTTTATCTCAGGATTTTTTGGGATGACGGACTGCCTCGAACTCCGCCTGGATCTCGTCGGCCGGGGGAGCGGTGAGCAGGGACACCACCACGATCACCACGCAGGAGACCAGGAAGGCAGGCAGCAGCTCGTAGATGGACCACAGTCCGCCCATGGGGGCGACGCCGTATTTCCAGATAAAGACCATGGCGCCGCCGGAGATCATCCCCGCCAGAGCCCCGGCCTTATTGGTGCGCTTCCAGAACAGGGAGAAGAGCATCACCGGGCCAAAGGCGCCGCCAAAGCCCGCCCAGGCAAAGGCGACCACCCGGAATACAGAGCTGTTGGGGTCCCAGGCCAGGGCAATGCCCACCAGGGCGATGCCCACCACGGTGCCCCGGGCCGCCAGCATGGCGCTGCGGCTGCTCAGGCGGATCTTGCAAAAACCCTGGAGCAGATCCTGGGAGACACTGGAGGCGGCAGCCAGAAGCTGGGAGTCCGCCGTGGACATGGTGGCAGCCAGGATGCCCGCCAGGATCACCCCGGCGATGAGGGCCAGCAGCACGCCGTGCTGGCTCATGAGATCTGCCATGCGGATGATCACCGTCTCGGAATCAGAGCTGGTGGTGAGGAAGGGGATCCGTCCGGCAACAGACACGCTGTAGCCGATGATGCCGATAAAGACCGCCACTGCCATGGACAGCACCACCCACACCGTGGCGATACGCCGGGAGGTCTTCAGCTCCCCTTCGTTGCGGATGGCCATAAAGCGCAGCAGGATGTGGGGCATACCGAAGTAGCCAAGGCCCCAGGCCAGGGTAGAGAGAATGCTCAGCCCTCCAAAAGAGGAGGCAGTGCCGGTAGCAGGATCATAGCCCTGGGTCAAATTGAGATAGCCCGGCAGAGCCTGGGCATTTTCCACCACCGTGGAGAAGCCGCCGGCCTGCTGGATGCCGAAGAGGACGATGAAGATCAGGGCAAAGGTCATGATGATGCTCTGGATCAGGTCCGTGGTGGATACCGCCAAAAAGCCCCCCATCACCGTATAGCCGATGATCACCACCGCGCCGATGATCATGGCCACGTGGTAATTCACGCCGCACAGGCTGCTGAAGAGGGTGCCCACGGCCTTGAAGCCGGAGGCGGTATAGGGGATGAAGAAGATCAGAATGATCACCGCGGCGATGCAGGAGAGGATCTGGGCGTCATCCCGATACCGGCGGGAGAAAAAGTGGGGGATGGTGATGGCCCCCAGAGAGTCGGAATAGCGCCGCAGGCGGGCGGCCACAATCAGCCAGTTGAGATAGGTGCCAATGGCCAGGCCGATGGCGGTCCAGCCCACCTCCGCGATGCCGCAGAGATAGGCAAGGCCCGGCAGACCCATCAGCAGATAGCTGCTCATGTCAGAGGCCTCGGCGCTCATGGCGGTGACGATGGGGCCCAGCTTCCGGCCCCCCAGATAGAACTCGCTGGAGCTCTCGCCGGAGCCCTTCCGGCCGCAGTAGACTCCCACCAGCACCATGGCGATGAGATACACCGCAATGGTCAGCAGGATACACAGTTGCGCGTTTGTCATGGCGTTTCTCCTTCTTGGGGATGGGAGCCGGCCTGGCGCCGCCGCCCCACCTAATTAAAATCGTGCCATTTATTATACAGGAGGCCTTCCAAAAAAGAAAGAGAAAATTTGATGAAAAACGAAAAAAATGAAAGCCTTCTTCAGTCGTTTTGCAATACAGGAAGTAAAGAAACATCTGTGAAAGGGAAAAATGCAGGAAAGAAGCGGATGCTCTTCATTTTAAAAAGCGAGGCGGAGTAATCCGCCTCGCTTTTGACAGTCGGTTTTCAAAAGATGCTTACACCAAAGCCAGAGCCTGATCCAAATCGGCAATCAGGTCGTCGGCGTCCTCGATACCGATGGACAGACGGACCTGGCCGTCAAAGATCTCCGCGGCGTGGCGCTCCTCGGGAGTCATATCGAAATGGCTCATGGAGGGGGAGTGCTGGATCAGGGAGTCCACGTTGCCCAGGCTGGTGGCCAGGCTGAACACCTTGACATTGTTCATCACGGTGCGCACGGCGTCCATGCCGCCCTTGATATCCACGCTCATCATGCCGCCGAAGCCGTTGTGCATCTGCTTCTTGGCGATCTCATGGGTGGGATGGCTCTCCAGACCGGGATAATAGACGCGGTTCACCTTGGGGTGCTTCTCCAGATGACGGGCCACCTTCATGGCGTTTTCGCAGTGACGCTCCATCCGGACGCCCAGGGTCTTCATGCCCTGCATCAGCTGCCAGGCGGCGAAGGGATCCAGCACGGCGCCGAAGCACTGCAGATAAGGCATCCGGCAGTGGTCGATCCGGGCCTTGCTGCCGGCGATGACGCCGGCGGTAACGGTGCCGTGGCCGGAGAGGTACTTGGTGGCGCTGTGAACCACCATGTCAGCGCCCAGATCCAGAGGATTCTGGAGATAGGGGGAGGCAAAGGTGCTGTCCACGATCATGGTGATATTGGGGTGCTTATGCACGGCCTGAGCAATGGCGGCAATATCGCTGATCTTCAGAGTGGGGTTGGCAGGGGTCTCCACATACACCAGGGAGGTGTTGGGCTGAATGGCCTTCTCCACTTCCTCCACCTTGGTGGTGTCCACGCGGGTATAGGTGACGCCCAGGTTGGTGAGGACCTTGGCAAACAGGGCATAGGAGCAGCCATAAATCACGTCGCCAAAGACCACATGGTCGCCGGCCTTCACAACGCTCATGACGGCGGTGGAGATGGCGCCCAGGCCGGAGGCCAGGGACAAAGCGGCCTCAGCGTGCTCCAGATGGGCGATCTTCTTCTCCAGCTCATCGCAGCTGGGGTTGCCGAAACGAGTGTAAACGAAGCCCTCGTCCACGTGCTGGTTGAGATACACAGCCGTGTCGAAGTCCTCCAGCACATAGGTGCTGGTCTGATAGATGGGGCTGACATGGGCCATGGCCTGGGGCTTATAGGAGCCGGTCAGGCGGGCGTGAAGCTGTTCAGCATGCAGGACGTCAGTGTTGAATTTCATGATTGTTCACCTCATAAAAATTTTGGGGGGGGATAAAGGGGTCAGATAAGCGATTGCAGTAGGTCTACGGCCTCATCCATGAGCTTGGACAGAGAGAGCGTTTGGGTACCCACCACGATATTGCTGCAATGGTTCACAGGAAGCAGCAATTTCCTGGCGGGGCTGCGACCGATGGCCACTGACATGGTGGACGTTATCTCCCCCATCAGAGAGTCCGCCGCCAGTATGCCAATGGGCCCTACGATTATATCCGCCGTGCGGCATGCCACCACCACAGGGTTTTCTCCCGTGGCGGCAGTGTCCGCCCCGGCTTTGAGCATGGCAGAAGTTGCCAATGCGTTGGTACCGATGGCCGTGAGATGGCAAGGCAGCTTGGCCGCTTTGACCCGCTCAATGAAAAGCTGGCCCAAACGGCCGCTCTGCCCATCGATCACAACAACATTCATTCCGTCACCTCATAAGAAAATCTCCCGTATTGTGGTGGGTTTGCTGCCCCTTGACAACCACGCTCCCTAAAAAACCGGCAGGAGAGACCTCCTGATGGCCCTCCGCCTGAAACCGGCAGAGAGAAGGGAGGAAGGGGCTGTTTTCAAGATAGCTGCATACCGCAACAGCGCGCACAGCATGAAGTGCATGCTGCGCGCCTCTCTATAATGTCCATGCTTTCGGCTTTATTTCCCCAGCGTCCTGCAGTATAAAAGTCCGACAGGCAAAGGAAATGGAAACAGCGGCCTTTCCCTGGACAAAGCACGAAAATGCCCAGGTGTAAAATCCGTTGTCCCTTCTCGCTGCCGCCGGTCTCCGCATAGCGTTCCGGTGTTGTCTCTTGGATGGAAAAGCACTCTCCCAGTGGAAGAAAATAAAGAGGAGAGGGCTGATCCCCCGTCGACAAAAAGCAGGGATGCAAAAAATGCGCGCGGCCTGACGGCCGGAACGCCTTTTCTGCGGACCTTCAGAATTTAGGCTTAGATATGATGGCCTATTTTATTAAAATCTCCCCGTAAGAAGACCTTACGGGGAGACTTTAATACAAGTGTTAACTCGCCCAGGTCAGTGGCTTACAGGCCATTGATCTCCCGCACGCGATGGCAGGCGACAAAGTGGCCAGGAGCAACCTCCTCCAGAGGGGGAACCTCGCAGTGGCACTTCTCGCAGGCATAGTTGCAGCGAGGAGCGAAACGGCAGGCGTTCTTGGGGTTGATGGGAGAGGTCAGCTCGCCCTTCAGCAGGATCCGCTTGGTGTCGTCATCGGGATCCACGTGAGGGATAGCAGAAATCAGAGCCTTGGTGTAAGGATGATACTGATGATGGAACAGCTCATTGGCGTTGGCCTTCTCAACGGTGCAGCCCAGGTACATGACCATGATGTCCGTGGAGATATGCTTGACCACGCTGAGGTTGTGGGTGACGAAGATGTAGGTCAGCTTCCGCTCTTCCTGCAGGTCCTGCATCAGGTTCAGGATCTGAGCCTGAATGGACACGTCCAGGGCGGAGACGGGCTCGTCGCACACGATGAAGGAGGGGTTGAGGATGATGGCGCGGCCGATGCCGATTCTCTGACGGCGGCCGCCGTCCAGCTCGTGGGCATAGGAGTCAGCCAGACGGCTGGCAAGACCCACGATATCCATGGTCTCCTTAACTTTCTTCTCCAGCTCTTCCTTGCTCTTGGTGAGCTTGTAGATCTGCAGAGGCTCGGCAATGAGCTGCTTCACAGACATACGGGGGTCAATGGAGGAGAAGGGGTCCTGGAAGATGATCTGCATCTGCTTGCGCAGCTCATGCAGCTCTGCCTTGGACACATGGGTAATATCCTTGCCCTCAAAGAAGATCTGACCGCCGGTGGAATTGTGCAGGTGAAGCACCACACGGCCCAGAGTGGACTTGCCGCAGCCGGACTCGCCCACGACGCCCAAGGTCGTGCCCTTTTGAATGTCAAAGGTCACGCCGTCCACAGCATGGAGCATGCCGCCCGGAGTGGGAAAGTACTTCTTAAGATCCTTTACGCTAAGCATCACGTTATTTTCCATGTGTCTTAGCCCTCCTTATTCATGGGGTTGAAGCAGGCAACGAAGTGGCCGTCCTCAACCTCGGTCAGAACGGGGCGCTCCGTCTTGCAGCGCTCGGTGGCATAGGGACACCGCTCGCAGAAGGCGCAGCCCGCAGGGAGGTTGGTAGGATCGGGCATCATGCCCTTGATGGGCTCAAGACGATCGGTCTCCACGTCCAGACGGGGCAGGGAGTTGAATAGGCCCACCGTGTAGGGATGCTTCATGTTCTTGTACACGGAACGGACGGGACCGGACTCCACGATGCTGCCGGCGTACATGATCATCACGCGGTCACAGGTTTCAGCCACGACGCCCAGGTCGTGGGTGATCAGCAGCAGGGAGGTATTGAACTTTTCCTTCAGTCCGGCGATCAGGTCCAGCACCTGGGCCTGAATGGTCACGTCCAGGGCGGAGGTGGGTTCGTCGGCGATCAGCAGCTTGGGGTTGCAGGCCAGAGAGATGGCGATCAGCACGCGCTGCTTCATGCCGCCGGAGAACTGATGGGGGAACTCGGCATAGCGCTCGCCGGGGATGCCCACCAGTTCCAGCATCTCAACGGCACGCTTCATGGCCTGTTCCTTGGTCATATCGTTGTGCAGACGGACCACTTCCATGATCTGGTCGCCAACGGTCATAACCGGGTTCAGAGAAGTCATGGGGTCCTGGAAGATCATGGCGATATCATTGCCACGGATCTTCCGCATTTCCTTTTCGGGGGTCTTCAGCAGATCCTCACCGTTCAGGTAAATGGCACCCTTGGTGACCTTTCCGGGAGGGTTGGGCACCAGGCCCAGAATGGAAAGCGCGGTGGTGGTCTTGCCGGCACCGGTTTCACCCACCAGGCCCACAGACTCACCCTTGTCAATGGTGAAGGACACGCCGTTCACCGCCTCAACGGTCGACTTTCTCAGGAAAAACTTAACTTCCAGATCCTCGACCGACAACAGTTCGTTTTCTCGCATATTCTTTTCCTCACAAAGTAGATTAGTAGTTCAGTCTGGGATCCAAAGCATCGCGCAGGCCGTCGCCCAGGAAGTTCAGGATGAAGGTCAGGAACACGATGCACAGGCCGGGGATAATGGAATAATACCAATAAGTACTCAGGAACTGACGGCCTTGAGAGATCATCAGGCCCCACTCAGGCTCGGGGGGCTGAATGCCCAGGCCAATGAAGGACAGAGCAGCGGCCTCCAGAATGGAACCACCAGTGGACATGGTGAAACGAACGATCAGAGGAGAAAGTGCATTGGGCAGAATGTGCTTGGTCAGGATCCGGGCATCGCTGGCGCCCAGGGCAATGGAGGCCTCCACGAACTCTTCGTTGCGCAGAGTCAGCACCTTTGCACGGGAGATCCGGGCAAAGCCGGGGATGTAATACAGGATCAGGCAGATCAGCAGGTTCTTCATGTTGGTGCCCAGGATGGTAACCAGGCACATCAGCAGCGCCATATCGGGGATGTTGGCGAAGATGTCCAGGAAACGCATGATGGGGTTATCCAGCTTGGGATAGTAAGCGGCAAGCAGGCCCAGGAAGACACCCACGATGCAGGAGCCGGTCATGGTGCCGAAGCCGATGATGATGGTGTAACGGGTGCCGTAGATGATACGGCTGAGGATATCACGGCCGAACTGGTCCGTGCCGAAGGGGTGCTCCAAGCTCAGGGGGACCATGATGTTATTATAATCCTGAGCGGCATAGTCATAGGGAGCCAGCAGAGGAGCAAAAATTGCCACCAAGATCACGGCGATGACCAGCCAGAAGCTGATAAAGGCAAACTTGTTGTCCTTGAGCTTCATCCAGGTAAGAGCCAACTGGCTGTTACCGTATTCCTTCTTCTTCTTGTAGCCGCCCATTAGCCCTCACCTCCCTCAGTAGTCTTCGCAGTAGCAACAGCAGCCTTCTTCTTTTTCTTCACGCCGAAGCCATAGGTGGCCTTGATACGAGGATCGATAAAGGCATAGGCCATATCGATGAAGAACGTGACGAAAGAGCACATCAGACAGATGAACACGATGCCGCTGAGCACCACGGGAGTATCCATGGTCTTCACGCCGTCCAGCACGTAGTTGCCGATGCCGGGGATGGCGAACACGGACTCCACCAGCACGGTGCCGCCCAGGTAGCCGTTGATGTTGGAACCGATCTGGGTCAGGATGGGGATGAAGGCGTTGCGCAGAGCGTGGGAAATGATGACCCTGATCTCCGTCTGGCCCTTGGCACGAGCGGTGCGGATGTAGTCCTGACGAATGACTTCCAGCATGGAAGAACGAGTCATACGGGTAATGGAAGCGGAGCACTGCAGGCCGATGGTCACCACGGGCAAAATCCAGTGCTTAAAGGAATAGCTGCCGGTGGCGGGAAGCCAACCCAGCTTCACCGAGAAGATCAGCACGAACATCATGGCCAGCCAGAAGGAAGGTGCCGATGCGCCGAACAGCGAAATAACCGTCAATACACGGTCAAAAATGGAGTACTGCTTCACAGCGGAAATAATACCGGCCAAGACGCCTAAAATGGTACCCACCAAGACGCCCCAGAATGCGATGATCATACTCAGAGGCAGGCGGGAGAAAAACGCAGGAGCAATGGGCTGACGGGTCTTATAGGAAGTACCCATGTCCCCCTGCAGCAAATCACCAAGGTAACGGCCCAGACGTACCAGATAGGGGTCATCCAAGCCCAATTCTTTATGGATAGCAGCGATATTCTCTTCCGTGGCGCCTTCGCCCAACACCACCAGGGCGGGGTCGCCAGGAACAAATTCCATCAATGTAAACAGGAACACGATGGTGGCCAGCAGAGCCAGCGCCATGTAAATCAAACGCTTTATAGTATAACGAAGCATATTAGTAGTAATGAAATCAGAAGTTGATTTCTTCCTTTCCCCTATTATGGGATAGAGTATGAAGTCCGAAACTCCCTGCATGCAGATGGCCGACTTTGATGGGGGAAGTGATCATCACTTCCCCCATCATTCAGCCTAATGAAATGCCATAGGTAAAGGGTTGTGCGATTTTAATTGTTCACAGCAAATATGCGGATAATCGGATCAGCTCTTGGACACGAACTGGAAGTAGCACTGCTCGTAGTCCTTGGCCCACCAGAAGCCCTCGACGTTGTCCTTCACGGCAGCGCCCAGCTCCTTGTGCCACAGGGGGATCATGGTGTAGTCTTCCATCAGCATCTCCAGGCACTGCTCCCAAATCTGGTCACGGGCGGCGGTGTCCTCGGTGGCGCAGCCTTCGGTGTAGAGATCGAAGAACTCCTGGTTGTCATAGCCGATACGGGCCAGAGCGGAGGAGCCGGGCTGCAGCTGGCTGAGGAAGCCATCAGCCTCCATGGTGTTGGAGGTGAAGCCATAGATGCAGATCTGATGGTCGCCGCGGGCCAGGTACTCACGCATGGGGGCGGACTCCATCTTGTTAACGGTCAGGTTGATGCCGGCCTCCAGCACCTGAGCCTGCATGGCCTCGGCCATGTCGCAGCGCTGGGTGTCGTTGGCCTCAACGGTGATCTCCAGATCGATGCCGTCGGGATGGCCAGCCTCGGCCAGCAGGGACTTGGCAGTCTCGATGTCCTGGCCGGTGCCATAGTACTTCTGGAAGGTCTCCTCGTTGCGGCCGCCGATGCCGGGAGAAACCATGGCGGTGGCCACTTCACCGAAGTCGCCGTAAGCCAGCTGCACGGTAGCGGCAGCGTTAATGGCACGGGCAAAGGCCTCCCGGACCTTCACGTTGTCCATGGGAGCCTTAGCGGTGTTCAGCAGGATGTACACGGTGTTGGCGGTCATGCCATACTCCATGTGGACGCCGTCCGCAGCCTCGATGCCCTCGAACTCACGGGTGTTGGCGCCGAGGACCACGTCGTAGGCAGCGGTCTTGGCCTCGGTAGCGGAAGACTCGCCGGACAGCACGACACGCATCTCCATGTTGGGAACCTTGGGCTCGCCTTCACGCCAGTAGTACTCGTTGGCCTCAAAGATGATCATGTCGCCGGGGGTGTAGGAGACCAGCTTGTAGGGGCCGGTACCCACCACGGCGCCGCCCAGGTAATCGCCGTCGTTGGCCTCATAAGCGGCCTTGGAAGCGATAACGCACTGGGAGTTGGCCAGGTGGTTGGGCAGAGTGCTGCAGGGATACTTCAGAGCGATGACGCAGGTGAGGTCATCCACCACTTCGCAGCCAGCAGGATCGATCATGTTGTAGTGAGAGTTGGGCAGCGCGTCCTCAATGGCCCGGGTGAAGGTCCAGATGACGTCCTCAGCGGTGAAATCCGTGCCGTCAGAGAACTTCACGCCCTCACGGAGAGTAACTCTCATGTGGGTGTCGTCATCCCAGGTGTAGCCGGTGGCCAGCCAGGGCTGGAGTTCGCCGTTCTCATCGAAGAAGAACAGGGTCTCATAGATCTGACGGACGATACGGTTGTAGCCTTGCTCGTCGTTGTTGCCGGGCTCAAAGGTGCCGGGGTCAAAACCCTGAATGACCTTTAAGGTATCCAGGTCCTCTCCGGTGCTGGCGGAACCGCCATCATCGGGGGTGGAGCCGTCATCGGTCGTGTCACCGCCGCCGCCGCCGCAGGCGACGAGAGACAGAGCCATGAGCAGCGCCAGGAACAGAGAAACAAACTTTTTCATGGGTCAACTCTCCTCAAAAAAGTATTTTTACAGCCCCGCGGGCTGTGGGGGAACAAAATAGAGGGGGTTGTGCTTCGTCCAAGGTTTTGGGAAGGGCGGTCCTTTCAAAAACCGATTTCCCAACGGCCCATTCGAAAATACATGCTAATTATAGACAGAAAAATGGAGAATTTCAAGAAAAACTTGTGCGTTTTTTCGATAAAATTTGGAACTCCCCGGCCAAAGCCTTGAGACAGAAGCGTTTCCAGACACAAAAAATTTACAATTTCTCCTTCCTGGGCGGACAGTGCCGCCGGGGGATCAGGTCTTTTCGATATACTGGAAATAGATCTCCTCATAGTCTTTGGCCCAGAAGAAGCCCTCCAGATTGTCCTTCACGGCGGCGCCGATGGACTTGTGCCACAGGGGGATCATGGTGTAATCCTCCATCAGCATGTTCAAGCACTCTTTCCAGATCTCCCCCCGGGCCTCCCGATCCTCGGTGGCGGCGCCTTCGTTGTACTTGTCAAAGAAGGCCTGGTTATCATAGCCGATCCGGGCCAGGGCAGAGGAGCCGGGCTGGATCTGGGAGAGCATGCCGTCGGCCTCCATGGTCAAAGCAGTGAAGCCGTAGATGCACATCTGGTGGCTGCCCTGCGCCAGATACTCACGCATGGGGGCGGACTCCATCTTGTTAACGCTCAGGTTGATGCCGGCTTCCAGCACCTGGGCCTGCATGGCCTCAGCCATATCGCAGCGCTGAGAGTCCGCGTTGTCCACGGTGATCTCCAGGTCGATGCCGTCGGGATAGCCGCCCTCCGCCAGCAGCGCCTTGGCGCCCTCCACATCGTGGCCGGCACCGTAATAGGTCTGATAGGCCTCGGCGTCATAGCCCAGGATAGCAGGGCAGACGATGCCGGAGGCGGGGGAGCCGAAATCACCGTATGCCAGCTGCACGGTGGCCTCCACGTTGATGGCACGGGCAAACGCCTCCCGGACCTTCACGTTGTCCATGGGGGCCTTGGCGGTGTTGAGCAGCAGGTATACCGTGTTGGCGGTGACGCCGTATTCCATGTGGATGCCGTCGGTGGCGTCGATGGACTCAAACTCCCGGGTGTTGGGGGAGATGACGATGTCAGAGCTCAGGGCCCGGGCCTCGGTGGCGCGGGTGGTGTCGGCAGAGACGATCCGGATCTCCAGGTTGGGGGTCTTGGGCTCGCCCTCACGCCAATAATATTCATTGGCGGACATCTTAATGATGTCACCCTGGGTATAGGAGTCCAACTTGTAGGGGCCGGTGCCGATGGCAGAGGCGCCCAGATAGTCGCCGTTGCCGGCCTCAAAAGCCGCCTTGGAGGCGATGCCGCACTCCGGCAGGCACAGGTGGGCGGCAAAGGTCATGCAGGGCTGTTTCAGGCCGATGATGCAGGTGTAGTCGTCCACCACGGAGCACTCCGCCGCATCCACCAGATTGTAGTGGGAGTTGGGAAGCGCAGACTCGATGGCATAGGTGATGGTCCAGATGACGTCCTCAGCAGTAAAGTCACTGCCGTCGGAGAACTTCACATCGTCCCGGAGGGTGACTTTGAAGTGGGTATCGTCCTCCCACTCATAGCCGGTGGCCAGCCAGGGCTGCACCTCGCCGTTTTCGTCCATGTAGAACAGGGTCTCATACATCTGGCGCATCAGGCGGTTGAAGTCCTGGTCGTCGTTGTTGCCGGGCTGGAACACGCCGGGGTCGTCAGGCTGGACCACCTTCAAGGTGTTCGGGTCATCTGCATCCGCAGTGGAGTTGCCTCCGTCGTCACCACCGCCGCAGGCGGCCAGACTCAGAAGCATGAGCATCGCCAAAAACAGGGAAAAAGCTTTTTCATCATAACGCGGTCCTCCTTGTGTTGGGGAATGGTGCCTCGCAAGCAGGGGGAGTCCGCGAAGGGGGAGATAAAACATCTCCGGTCCGGGCGGCCGCAGCCGCCCGGACCTGTTGACAAGTTGAGAGAGGGGAAAGGAAAAGACTCTGTGCAAAAGGGGGATTACTTCTTGAAGACCTCCAGGGCCTGCAGGAAGTCCTTCACCAGGTCCTCGGTATTCTCCATGCCCACGGACACGCGCATCATGCCGTCAGTGATGCCGATGGCTTCCCGCTCCTCCTTGGGCACGCCGGCGTGGGAGGAGATGATGGGATAGGACAAGGACGTGCGGTAGCCGCCCAGGGTCATGGCGTAGTGAGGCACCCGCAGCCGCTCCATGAACTGGTTGATCTTGGCCCAGTCCTCCGGCATGTAGAAGGAGAGCATGGCGCCGTAGACGCCGTCCTTGAACTCCTTCTTGGCCACCGCCCGCTGGGGATGGCTGTCCAGAGAGGGATGCAGCACCTTTTCCACATAGGGGCACTCAGAGAGGGCCTTGGCCAGGGCCACCGCGTTCTTGTTCTGCAGGGCAAGACGGGCGTCCAGGGTCCGCATGCCCCGCTGGCACATGTAGGCGCTGAAGGGATCGAGAATGCCGCCCACCAGCTTCTGGCGGTCCCAGATGATGTGGACGGACTCCTCGTCACCGGTGACGGAGCCAGCGCACACATCGCTGTGGCCGTTGTAGAACTTGGTGAGGCTGTTGGCCACCACGTCGGCACCCAGGGAAAGGGGCTTGACGGCGTAAGAGGTGGTGAAGGTGTTGTCCACGATGTAGCGGGCGCCCACGCTGTGGGCCACCTCCGCCACGGCGGCCACGTCAATGACCTTGATGGTGGGGTTGGTGACCACCTCGCTGTACACCGCCTTGGTGTTGGGACGGATGGCGGCCTTCACGGCCTCGATGTCGGTGAAGTCCACCATGGTGGTCTCCACGCCGTAGGTGGGCAGGATGTCGTTGATGAACTGCATGGTCTCGCCGTAGAGGGTGTCGTCAGAGAGGATGTGGTCCCCTGCCTTGACGAAGGCGGTCAGGGCCGTGGTGATGGCCGCCATGCCGGAGGAGAACACCAGGGACTGCTCTCCGCCCTCCAGATAGGAGATCAGCTCGCTGAGCATGTTGCGGTTGGGGTTGCGGGTGCGGATGTAGCTGTAGCCCTGCTCGGCGTGGAGCTGCTTGAGCTCATCCAGGGTGTCCACACAGGTGGAGGTGGACAGATAGATGGGGGGGTTGATGGGGGTGTCCAGACGGCGGTCACAGACGACGCCGCCCTCACCCAGGATCAGGGTCTCTCTGTGGAGATCCTCACCGCCGTTGTGGTAGCTTAATGCGTGGTTCATGGGAATATACCTCCTCAATTGATTTGCACAGAACTTTTAAAGCAAAAAACAGGCCAACTTGCCAAAGCCCCCTTCGCCTTGCGAAGTTCTTGCAAAAATTTTAGCATGATTCACAAAAAACGTCCAGATAAATTTGGCGCAAACACAAAAGGGAAAAATGGCGGGAATTTGGGGAATTTTCTGCCCGGTGGTTGCATTTGCAAAAATATCTGATACAATAAAGCCGTATACCACAAACAAAATCCAGCAAAGCACGGGAAGGAACAACTTATGCGCCAGAAGATTGCCATTATCACCAGCGGGGCCCGCTGGGCGGAATATCTGCGAAAGGGGCTGATGCGGTTCTTTTCCAATGAGGTGGAGGTCATCCCCTACAACGCCGACAAAAACCCCATCCGGGGCCCGGTGGACGCGGACCTCATTTTGATTGCCCAGCCCATCATCTACTACTCTGCCCACGGCTTTTTTGATCCCGCTACCCCTACGGTGAACCTCTCCGCCACCATTACCAAGCGGCAGTATGAGATGGTGCGGGAGATCCCGGCGGGGACGAAGGTGCTGGTGGTGAACGACAGCGAAAGCGCCACGGTGGAGACCATCACCGAACTGCAGGAGCTGGGGTTGACACATATTGAATATTTTCCCTATACCACGGCGGCCTCCGCGGTGGACAGCGGCGTGAAGCCCACGGTGGCCATCACCCCGGGGGAGTCGTGGCTGGTGCCGGACTATGTCCAGCAGATCGTGGATATCGGGGGGCGGGTGATCGACCTGCCCTGCCTGACGGAGATCGCCGTCTATCTGGGGCTGGAGCACCTGCTCAAAAGCGACAACTTCCAAAAATACGCCTCGGAGATCTGCGTGAAGAAAAACAGTCTGGCCTATCTGCTGGACCGCTCCCAGGCGGTGAGCGAGGTGTTTTTGTCCTTGGCGGACAGCCTGGGAGAGGGCATCGCCATTGTGGACCGCATGGGGCTGGTACAGGACTGCAATGCCCTGGCCTCCACCATCCTGGGCAGCAAGAAGACCGTCATGGGACGGCAGATCGGGCAGCTGCTGCCCTGTCAGTTGACCCGGGATATTGAAACCATCCATCACGACAGCGAGGCGCAGCTGATCAACTTCAACAACATGGCGGTGTCCGTGCGGGTGATCCCCATCAATATGAAGGGGGTGCCCTGCGGGGCGCTGGTGGCGGTGAACTCCTTTGAAGAGCGGGAAAAGCGCCAGCGCAATCTCCGCCGTCAGATCCTGAAAAAGGGGCATGTGGCCAAGCGGAACTTCGCCGACATCATCACTGCCGATCCCGACACCATGGAGCTCAAGGCCATGGCGGAAAAACACGCCCGCTCCGACGCCACCATCCTCATCACTGGGGAGAGCGGCACCGGCAAGGAGATTCTGGCCCAGGCCATCCACAACGCCTCTCCCCGCCGCAGCTGTCCCTTTGTGGCCCTCAACTGCGCGGCACTGCCCCGGGAGCTGCTGGAGAGCGAGCTGTTCGGCTATGAGGAGGGCGCCTTCACCGGCGCCAAGAAGGGGGGCAAGATCGGCCTTTTCGAACTGGCCACCACCGGTACCATCTTCCTCGATGAGATCGGGGACATGGACCTGGAGCTCCAGGCCCGGATCCTCCGGGTGCTGGAGGAGCGGGAGGTGCTGCGCATCGGCGGCGACACCACATATCCCGTGGATATCCGGGTGATCGCCGCCACCAACCAGGACCTCTGGGACCTCATTGACAAGGGCCGGTTCCGCCGGGACCTCTACTACCGCCTCAATGTCATCCCCCTGGAACTCAAGCCCCTGCGTCAGCGCTCCGGGGATGTTCTGCTGCTGTTCCACCGCTTTGCCCAGATGAAACAGCGCACCTTCACCCTCACGCCGGAGGCAGAGGCGTATCTCGCGGCCTACCCCTGGTACGGCAATATCCGGGAGCTGCGCAACTGGGTGGAGTATCTGTCGGTTTTGAACATCGACCACCTGGACCTGGAGGATGTGCGCCGGCTGCTCCACAGCCGCCAGCGGGAGGGGAAAAGACCCCCTGCCGCCGCTGCCCAGACGGCGGCGCCTCTGGCGGCGGCGCCGGCACCGGCGGCACCGGCAGAGGCAGCGGGAGCGCCGTCTTCTGAGGAAGAGGTGGATTTTTGGCGGGAGATTTCCGGCAGCGAACTATCTTATTGCCTGGTGCTGGGGGTTCTGCTGCGCTCCCGGGGGCAGGGGGTGGGGCGCCACGCCATTTTTTCCCAGCTGCAGCAGCAGGGCCACGGCCTCAGTGAGGTGGAGATCCGCCGGGTGAGCCAGACCCTGGCCCGCCACGGCATGGTGATCCAGGGAAGCGGCCGCTCCGGCGCCCGGATCACCCCCCTGGGCACCGCCGCCTATGGCAGGATGGAACAGGACCCGTGCCTGCAAAAGATGCTCCGGGGCCTTGACAAGTGAGAAAGAGTTCACTATAATCACACTGTCCTTTCAAAAACCAGCAATACGGCTTGTTCGGGTCTGCCAAATGTCAGACTCTTATCGCCATGCGTATCTTAGACAGGTACGCATGGCTTTTTTGTTGTCCATCCCTGTTTAATACTATGAAAGAAGAGGAAAACCATACCAATATGATCGCTTCCTATCTCCTGGTTATGCTTGCCGGCTGCCTGTGGGGCTGCATGGGCACGGTTTACAAAGGGATGCAGGCCTTCGGGGTGAGTTCCGCCCAGGCGGCGGCCTGCCGGATGCTGGTGGCCAGCTTCCTCATCGGGCTGTGGTTTTTGTTCCGGGACCGCAGCGCCTTCCGCGTCACGTGGAAACAGCTCCTGGCGCTGTTCATCTCCGGCGGCGTGGGCTCCGGCATCTACAATTTGACCTATTTCATGGCGGTGGAGGAGACGGCCGTCTCCTTTGCCTCCGCCATGTCCTACACGGCGCCGGCCTTTGTCACCATCTTCTCCCTCTTTTTGTTCCGGGAGAAGCTGACGGGACAGAAGGTGGTGTCCCTTGCGCTGATGCTGGTGGGATGTGTGTTTGTCACCGGCGTGCTGCAGGCCACCGGCGTCCATTATTCCCTCAAGGGGACTTTGCTGGGCCTGGCCTCCGGCCTTGCCTACTCCCTGTACAGCCTGTTTTTGCGCATGGCCATTTTACAGGGCTGCTCCAGCAAGAGCGCCTCGTTCTACTGCGTGCTGTTCGCCTATGTGGTGGTGGCCCCCTTTGGAGACATGGGGGGGCTGGTGCCCAAGATGGCCGACCCCAAGTGCCTGCTGCTGGGTCTGGCCCTGGGGGCGCTGTGCGCCGCCGCCCCCAGCGTGCTCTACAGCATGGGCATGTCCCGGGTGGAGAGCAGCAAGGCGGCCATGATCGCCACCGTGGATCTGGTGGTGGCCACGATTTTGGGCGTGGTGCTGTTCCGCGATCCCCTCAGCGCCATGCAGATTGCGGGGATCGTGCTGATTTTTGCGTCTGTAATGATTCTATCTTATAAGAAAAAGGAGGAACCCCCCCATGAAGTATGATTTTGACCGGGTGATCGACCGCCGGGGAACCATGGCGGAAAAGTATGATTTTGCGGTGAAGAAGGGAAAGCCTCTGGATGCCACGCCCCTGTGGGTGGCGGACATGGACTTTGCCACGGCCCAGCCTGTCATCGACGCCATCAAGGCCCGGGCGGACCACGGCGTCTTCGGCTATACCGAGACGGATGAGACCTTTGCCCAGGCGGTGAAGGGCTGGTGGAAGCGCCACTACGATTTCGACATTGAGAGCCAGTGGATCGCCAAGACCCCCACCATCGTCTACTCCCTGGCCACGGCGGTGCGGGCCTTCACCCAGCCCGGCGACCCCGTCCTCATCCAGCAGCCGGTCTACCACCCCTTCAAGAATGTGGTGGTGAACAACCACCGCAAGATGGTCTCCAGCGACCTCATTTTGAAAGACGGCAAATACTATATGGACTTCGAGAGCCTGGAGCAGCGGATGAAAGAGGGCGTGAAGCTCTTCTTGTTCTGCAGCCCCCACAACCCCGTGGGCCGCTCCTGGACGGTGGAGGAGCTGCGCCGGGTGGGCGAGCTGTGCCGCAAGTACGGCGTGATCATCGTCTCTGACGAGATCCACTGCGACTTCACCTGGAAGGGCCAGCACACAGTGCTGCTCAAGGCCGTGCCGGAGCTGCGGGACCAGTGCATTTTGTGCATCTCTCCCTCCAAGACCTTCAACCTGGCCGGGCTGCAGCTGGCCAACAACATCATCCCCAACGACGATCTGCGCCGCCGCTTCCTGGAGGCCAAGGAGCGCCCTGCCTGCGACGAGTGCAACATCATGGGCATCGTGGCCTGCATGGCCGCCTATAACGAAGGCGAGGAGTGGTATCAGCAGGTGCGGGAGTACCTCTTGGGCAACATCGATCTTGTGCGCTCCGTGGTGAAGGAGAAGATGCCCGGCGTCACCCTCACCGAGCCGGAGGCCACCTACCTTCTGTGGCTGGATTTCCGGGGCCTGGGTCTGACGGAGGAGCAGATCGAGGACAAGATGCTCCACGAGGCCAAGGTGTGGCTGAACAACGGCTCCATGTTCGGGCCCATGGGCAGCGGCTTCCAGCGGGTGAACGTGGCTTGCCCCCGCAGCGTGCTCGCCGGCGCCATGGAGCGGATGGCCAGGGCCTTCTTCGGCTGAGGAAAGACCCTGCTGATCAAGCGTTCCCTCTCGGGGCGGCCGCGGCTTTATGCCGCGGCCGCCTTTTTCAGGCGGGCATCCGGCCTCCCCGATGCTGTTTTGCCCTTTAATCTGCTGCTATATATACTATAAGGTATCCATCCCGGCGCCTCAGCGGGATCCGGGGCGGTCCGGGAATGCCCTTTTTTGCCGGGGAAGGGGGGGGGAATCCCCTGTTCCACCCTTGCAATTTCGGCACGCTTTCTGTATAATTTCCTTGCGGGACAGCCCCTGGGCTTCCGGCGCCCCTGGAAGCCGAAGACCGCGGTGCGTTAATAGACTTTAACAGATTTTTCTGGATTTTGCTGGATGAAAATAGAGCGCAGATTTTTGCCGAAAGCAGTGGAATCCATTGGCGATTTTCGCTAAAAAGGAAGGACGCGCTCTGTCGGATGTCCACAAAATTTTAAAGGCACCCCGGCAAAATTGGGGGAAACTTTTCTTTTTGGCACGATATTTGCTTATTGCATTTTTGGAGGCGGAACAAGAGATGCCTCGCCGGGCAGGGCCCGGCCCCATTCGGTTCAACACGGGGGATGCCCCGTTTGGTGGAACAATTTATTTTATGGAGGTTCGCATATGAAACTGATGCACACGAGACTGCCCGATTTCTATGACAAGCTCAAGGCAGCCGCCCGCCGCGTCAACCCCGAGACCAAGGTGACCATCACCGGCATGGAGAACACCCCCACTGCCAAGTTGGCCTCTTTGCGGGTGGGCCGTATCGAGAACAGCATCTACCACCTGACCATGGAGGATCCCGACATTGAGACGGTGGAAGTCTCCATCCATCCCTACTATCCCGAGACTGCCCAGACCGTGGTGATCAAGGGCGTCCACAAGGACGGCAGCTGCAAGAAGGCCTACATGGAGGTCGTCTATGTCAGCGTTCCCGCCGTGGAGCATGTTCTGGCCGGCGTGGAAGAAGTTGTGGACAACCGTCCCAAGGCAACAGTGGACATCCCCCGCTGAGAAATAGGACTGAAGGAGGAATTATAAAATGGCTAAGCTGAAATATCGCCTGATTCCCGAGGGTGCTGCTGAGGGCATGATCCCCATCAACCTCGTGTACATCGATAAGAAGGACATCACCGACGCCGGCATTTTGATGATCGATGCCTGCCGCGCCGTGGCGAAGGACCTCAACGCCCCCGCCTCTGTGGACGTCATCGACCTGGACGCCATCACCGTCACCAGCGACGGTATCGTGGCCGACGGCGCCGTGGTGGCCTATGCCTCTGCGGACTATGGCACCATCAACCCCGTCTCCGGCTTTGTGGCGGTTTCTGAGATGCCCTATACCAGAACCCTGCTGAACCGGGAAAAGCACATGAAGCAGTGGGAGAGCGACTACTATCGCGGCAAGCGCCTGTATCGCGGCTCCTATGGCGACGACATGCTGCCCCGCGGCCCCCTGAACGAGCGCCAGACCATCACCGGCCGGATCGCCAACAACAACACCGGCTCTGAGGTGATGAACGTGGTGGATATGACCGAGGTCCTCACCCCCATGTATGGCATGCTCACCGTCATGCGCGGCGGCGAGGTGCTGGTGGGCCACAGCGGCCCCGTGGTGTCCGTGGGTATCGGCATGGTGGTCCGGGAGGACGCCGGCCGGATCTTCGGCCTGGGCGGCTATGACGCCGGCGATACGGCTCATGCCTCCGGCGACTATGCCAAGACCGTCAAGAGCGACTGCTGGTGCATGGCCGGCACCAAGGAGACCCTGGCTGAGTACACCATCCGCGCCCTGGAGGCGGGCATGGTTCCCGGCCGTGACATCTCCTCTTCTCCCGCCAACTTGACCATTGCCCACGCCATGGGCCTGCCCATTGACCTGGACAACATCACTGCCGCCGCCTGGATCGAGCTGGAGAGCGTGGGCATCACCCGCGCCGATCTGGAGAAGCCCGTGGCCAAGCCCCTCACCCGTGAGGAGATGATCGCCAAGGCTGCCGAGATCATTCCCGGCATGGAGGACGGCAAGCGCTTCAACGTGGCGGATCTGTACGAGGACCGCTACGTGGAGATCTAAGAGCCAGCTTCGCGGATTCCCAAAAACAATGGACGGCGCCCCGGCGCCCGCCGCCTTGGGGCGGCGGGGCCGGGCCCAGCCACACAGGCCCGGTCCCGACCCAACGGCTGGGACCGGGCGTTCTTATAAAGAGGGTAAGACACATGGAAAACATGGAGCACGAATACATCATCGCCCACGCCGACAAGTCTGTTTTGAAGATCTCCGGCGTGAAGATCAAGGGGCTCAACACCGCCCAGATCGAAAAGATCCTGGAAGAGCGGATGAAGACCTTCGTCCGGGTCATCGGCGTCACTGGGGACGCTGTGGAGATGGATGTTTACAACATCGATCCCGAACAGATCCGCCGGGATGAAAAGGGCGTCATTGAGGCGGTCTCCCTGGCGGAGGGCATTACCGTCACGGACCTTACCAAGATGGCCTGCAGCGAAAAGATCCTGGACGTGAATTTTGACGACATTCCGGACCAGCCCCTGTCCGCTTGCGCAAAGGAACGGTGGATCAAATGGAGAAAGAACTGAGACGGGTCTTCATCGCCCCCACCGGCGATGAGATCTTCGGCGGCATCGTGCGGGACATTGACTCCCCGGAACTGATGAGCCAGACGCTTGCGGCCTTTCCCCAGGCGGAGGTCACCCGCATCACCCCCATTTTGGATGTGGAGAACACCATTTTAGAAACCATTGAGGCCCTGCGGGGACAGGACCCCGATTTGATTGTCCTCATCGGCGGCAGCGGCGGCGGCCACCGGTTCAGCAAATCCCTGGGCAAGGATTTCACTCACTCGGCCCTGGGCAAATATCTTGACGAGTACAGCTCCCATGAGATCTATGGCAAAAACGGCCACATGTGGAGCAAACTTATTATCGGCAAAAAAGAACATACGATCCTGATCAATGTCCCCGGCCCCTATGTGGAGGCCAAAGCCGCCTACGCGGCGTTTTTGCAGGGACTGGAGTCAGGCCTTGAGATAAAGGAACTCAACCGTGCCATGGCGGAGGCGGTGCTGGCCCTGTATCCGGACCAGAGCGCCCAGTTGGGATGAGCGCCCCCCGCTATGAGGCCGCCTGGGCCCGGGTCGGGGCTCAGGATGGGCTGGAGATCGTGGTGGCGGGCATCTGTGAGGCCGGGACAAGGGCCTATTGGCAAGAGCGCTTCGGCCAGCTGGAGACGCTGGGCCTCCACAGCGCCTACGATATTTACGACGTGGACGAGATGCTGGCCGGGGCCCTTTCCAGCCTGGCAACAGACACGTTGGTAATGGTAGGAGCCTCCGCCTGGGCGCCGGACCTTGAAAAGACGCTGGGACTGAGCACCGGCGGCGTTTTGGGAGATCCCCGGGAAGAGAACTCCTCTGCCCAGGGGGAGTGCGAAGTGCTGGAAAACGGCTTTGCCGTCTACACCGCTCCCGGCGGACCCGGCCTGGCCGCCCTGGCGGCGCCGGAGGAGCTCTGCCAGGGGGCGGAGCTTGGCCGGGGAGACTTTTTGCTCAACGGCGGGCGCAACTGGCCGCTGCTGCTGCGGCACTGGGGCGTGGATACCGGCATCCTGGTGCTGGACGGCACCGGCGGGGTGCCGGGATGCGTGTCGGTTTTTTGCGGCGGCGAGGTACACACGCTGCCCGTGGGACGAGAAGAACCAGAACAACAAGAGGAGAAAGAAGGGGGAGAGATCCCATGAGAAAGGAAAATGCCCAGCAGCGCCGGGAGATCCGGACAGACATGATGGGAGGCAAGGGGCAGGTAGAGCTGCAGCACGTCCTGGAGAAGGAGGACGCCTACGGCGCCGGCCGGAATTTTACCATCAACACCCTGGCCCCGGGCTGCTCCATCGGCTACCATCAGCACAAGGGAGAATTCGAGGTATACTATGTGCTGGAGGGCGTGGGCCAGGTGGTGGACGATGGGGAGATCTATCTGCTCCGCCAGGGAGATATGATGCAGTGCCGGGACGGCGGCAGCCACAGCATTGAAAATGTGGGGGAGGAGCCTTTGCGGGTCCTGGCTCTGATCCTCAACGTGGCTCAGTGAGCCCCGGAACAACAGGGAGGAGGCGGGGGGATGGAACCGTTTGAAAAAGGCGGTGTCGTGATTTTTGGCGGCACGTTTGACCCCATTCACAACGGGCACCTGGCCCTTTGTGACTATATCCGCAAGACGGTGTCCCCCCGGCGGATGGTGCTGGTGCCCACCAAGCCCTTTTACAAGTCCTTTGAGCGGGGGGCGTCCCCCCAGGAGCGGCTGGAGATGTGCCGCCTGGCCACAGAGGCCCTGCCGGATGTGGAGGTGGACGACTTTGAGCTTTGTAAGGACTCCCCCTGCTACACAGTGGATACCCTGCAGGAGATGGCCCGCCGCTATCCGGATGAAAAGCGCTATCTCCTCTTGGGGGACGATGCGTTCCTCTCCTTTGCCAACTGGTACCGCTGGCGGGAGTGCGGCGCCCTGGCGGACCTTCTCATTGCCCGGCGCATCGGCGCCCAGGAGGCGGTGGAACGGGTCCGCAGCCGCCTGAAGGAGGCGGGGATCGCCTCTTTCCGTCTGGATAATCCGGTGAAGACGATCTCCTCCAGCGACATACGAAACGCCCTGCTGCGCCGGCGGGAGGGGGAGGGACTGCTGCCCCCTGCTGTGGCAGCGTATATCCGCGCCCACGGGCTGTATGTCAGCCCCAGGGCCCCCCAGCCGGAGGAGGCGGAGGCCTCCCCCTTATGAAGAACTGCGGGAGGACCATGTCCTCTCTCCAAAATTCAAACTGAAAAAGGTGGTAGAGAAATGTCTGGTATTACGAATCTGGTGGCCCATGCCCAACTGCCCCGTTTTGTGCGGGTGAAGCAGTACTTTCCCCACAACGAGCTGACGGAGGAGCAGATCATTGCCCTCATCGCGGAGAATTTCCAGCGCCCGGAGTTCAAAGAGCGCATCAAGCCCGGCCAGCGTATCTGCATCACGGCAGGCAGCCGGGGCCTTTCCAACATCGTGCTGATCCTTCATGAGATCGTCCGCCAGGTAAAAGCCCTGGGGGCCGAGCCCTTTATCATCCCTGCCATGGGCAGCCACGGCGGCGCCACCGCCGAGGGCCAGCGGGGCATTCTGGCCAGCTATAACATCACTGAGGAGACCATGGGCTGCCCCATTCTGGCCACCATGGAGACGGTGGTCATCTCCGAGACCCACGGCATCCCCGTGAACCTGGACAAGTACGCCAACGAGGCCGACGGCATCATCGTGGTCAACCGTATCAAGGCCCACACCGGCTTCAAGGGCAAGTACGAAAGCGGCCTGATGAAGATGATGACCATCGGCCTTGGCAAGCAGAAGGGCGCCTATATCGCCCACGCCACCGGGGATGACAACATGCCGGAGCGGCTTTTCTATATCGGCAGCGAGATGGTGAAAAAGCGCAACATCATCATGGGCGTGGGCCTGATGGAAAACGCCTTTGACAAGACTTTCAAAATCGCCTTCCTCCCCGGCGAGCGGATCCCCGATGAAGAGCCGGGGCTGCTGGAGGAGGCCAAGGCCGCCATGGGTAAGATCTTCCTGGATGAGTGCGATGTCCTGGTGCTGCAGAAGATCGGCAAGAACTTCAGCGGCGGCGGCATGGATCCCAACGTGGTGGGCCGGTCCCGTCTGCCCATCGGCATCAAGTCCCAGACCATGGCCTTTTTCGAGCTGAGCGAGGAGTCCCACGGCAACGCCACCGGCATGGGCCGGGCGGACGTGTCCACCAAGAAGTTTTTGAGCCAGCTGTCCTTTGACGACACGTATCCCAACGCTGTCACGGACCACAGCAGCTCCGTGTACAAGATCCCCATGATCGTGGATAACGAGCGGGAGGCCATCCAGACCGCCATGGCCATCTGCCTGGACATGGACTATGAGCATCCCCGGATCATCATGCTGAAAAACTCCCTGGAGATCGAGGATATGCTGATCTCTGAGGCCCTGATCCCCGAGGCCAAGACCCGCAAGGAGCTGACCATCGTGAGCGAGCCCTTTGAGATCGAGTTTGACGAAAACGGCGACATGATCACCAAGATCTGAAAAAGGCGCCTTCAAAAGGCTGAAAAAAGGAGCCGTGCCCCCATGGGGTCACGGCTCCCTTTTTTTCGCTGTATCGGCTTATTTTCCAAGGATCAGCCCGGGAAGCTCCTCCGGGCGGTGGGCGAAGACGGTGGCCCCCAGGCGCTGCAGCATTTCCTGGGGCCGAAAGCCCCAAGTGACGCTGATGCAGGCCATGCGGGCATTTTGGGCAGTGGCGAAATCCACATCAGAGTCCCCGATGTAGATAGCCTGCTCCCGGGGGATCCCCAGCTTTTCCAGCACGGCGTTCACCGCGCCAGGGGCGGGTTTTTTGGCGATGCCCGGCCGCTCTCCCACGGCGCAGTCAAAAAGGCCGGGGAAGTACCGCAGGCACAGCTCCTGCACCCCCGCGTCCACCTTGTTGGACACCACCGCCGTCTTCACCCCCGCCTGGCGCAGGGCGGCGATGGCCTGGCAGATCCCGTCATAGGGGCGGGTGGCGTCTGCGCAGTGGAGGGCATAGTGGGACAAAAAGGACTGGTAGACTGCCTCCACCGTCTGGGCAGAGGTGTCCCGGGGCACGGAGCGCTGGATCAAAAGACGCACCCCGTTGCCCACAAAGGAGCGCACCTCCTCCAAAGAGCGGGGGGGAAGGCCCTGGGTCTTCAGGGCGTAATTGGTGCTGGCGGTGAGGTCGTCTAAGGTGTTGAGGATGGTACCATCCATGTCAAAGATGGCCAAAGTGTATGCCATGATGCGTCGTCTCCTTGGGCAGTTGGATTTTCGCCGTCCATTATAGCAAAAAAAGCCCCAAAGCGCAATGTGCCCCCTGCCGGAGAAGGGGACAGGGGGGCGGCGAGTCCATCGCCCCTTTCCTGGTCACGACGGGCCCTTTTGCAGCTGCAGCAGCGCAAGGCAGAAAAGACCGATCCCCAGCATGGAAAGACCGGCGGAGGGGTCGATCTGCTCCAGAGCGGTCAGAAAAACGGTCCCCACCCCCATGGCAAGGGACACCGCCTTTAAAACCAGGCAGAAGATCCGCCGCCCCTCTCCGGTGGGCTCCTCCCGCCGCGCCTGCCCTCCTGCCTGCATCAGCTCATCCACGGACACCCCCAGGATCTGGGCCAGGGCCGGCAGGGAGCCCACATCGGGATAAGAGAGGCCCCGCTCCCATTTTGAGACCGCTTTGTCCGTCACGCCCATCCGCTCCGCCAGCTCCAGCTGGGTCATGCCTTTGTCCTTGCGCAGGGAGGCGATGGTCGCTCCCAAGGTGGTTGTACCCACAGCTTCATCTCCTCTTCTTTTGATGGAATCATCATAGCGCGTTTTTCCAAAGCCATCAACCCACCAGTGGTTTACCCCGGTGAACCATTGGTTTCCCGCCCCCAAAGCCGTCCGGGGCCCGGCGCTGCCGGGGGGGTGAGGGAGGACAGCGGCCATCCGCATAAAAAAGGAGCAAGCGCTGCCGCGCTTGCTCCTGTATGGCGGAGAAGGAGGGATTCGAACCCTCGAGACCCTTTAGGGGCCTACATGATTTCCAATCATGCGCCCTCGACCAACTAGGCGACTTCTCCAGAGAATGAAAAACGGGCAAATAAACCCGCAGCAGTGTTATTATACCAGAGGGAGGGAAATTGTCAAGCGTTTTTCCCGTTTTCGTCAAAAGTTTTGGAAAAGGGCGGAGGGCTCTGCCCTCCGCCCCGCGCCTTCAGCGCATCTCCGACACGATGTTGTCCACGGCATGGTCCACCGCGACACCCAGTTTCTGAATGCTCTTTCCCACTTGCGTTTTCATGGAATCCTTGCCGTAAGGACTCATCATGCCGATGGCGGCGCCGGCCATGAGGCCGGCGCTCATACCGACCCAAAATCCGGTATTTACTTTCATTTTCGTCACTCCTTTGCGGTCTTGGTCATAGTGTGACCCAAAGGCGCGGGAAAAACCCTGGTTCTTTCAGGGGATATCCGGAAAACCAGTAAAAATTTTCAATCCGGCTCCACACGCCGGATGGTGCCCCCTGCCAACACCCGTCCGCCGTCGTCGTACAGGGCCACGGTCTGCCCGGTGGTGATGGCCCGCTGGGGCTGGTCAAAGGTGATGCGCAGGGCGCCGTTTTCGGCGGGGGCGGCCACGGCCCACTGGGCCTCCTGGCGGTAGCGGATCTTGGCCTTGCACCGCAGGGGCGCGGTAAGGGGCGGCAGCGCTCCCCAGGCCCATCCGTCGGCCAGCAGCACTTTGTGGAACAGGGCGGCCGAGGGGCCCAGGATCACCGTGTTGCGTTCCATGGACTTGCCGCAGACGTACAGCGGTTCCGCCGCGCTGACCCCCAGCCCCTTTCTCTGGCCCAGGGTGTAGCGGATGGCCCCCTGGTGGCGGCCCAGCAGATGCCCCTGGAGATCCAGAATGTCCCCGCTCTGGCTGGAGATGCCGGCATAGCGATCCAAAAAGGCGGCATAGTCCCCGTCGGGAATGAAGCAGATGTCCTGGCTGTCGTGTTTATGGGCATTGACAAAGCCCTGCTCCTGGGCGATCCTGCGGATCAGGGGCTTGGTAAGCTCCCCCAGGGGGAAGAGGGTGCGGCGCAGCTGCTGCTGATTCAGGCAGGAGAGGACGTAGCTTTGATCCCGGGTGAGGTCGGCGGCCCTGGCCACAAAGAAGCGGCCGGTGGAGGGATCCTGCCCCCGGCAGACATAGTGGCCAGTGGCGATATAGTCCGCCCCCAGCTCCAGGGCATAGCGCAAAAGCCGCCCGAATTTTAAGTGGCGGTTGCACTCCACGCAGGGATTGGGGGTATCCCCCTGGGCGTAGCTTTGCACAAACGCCTGAATCACGGACCGGTCAAAGTCCTCCGTGCAGTCCAGCACATGGAATTCCATCCCCAGGCGCCGGGCCACCGCCTGGGCGTCAGCGGCGTCCTGGCCGCTGTTTCCGTCCCACAGGCGCATGGTGACGCCCACGCACGCATATCCCTGCTGCTGGAGCAGATACGCGGCCACGCTGGAGTCCACTCCCCCGCTCATGGCCACCAGGACCTTTTCAGCCATCATGGCTCCCTCCTCCGTTTGGGTATACGGCCCTATTGTACCGCATCTGATGCCAAAAGGAAACAGGAAAAAGCCGGGGCGCCCAAAGGGCGCCCCGGCGGCGGGTCAATCCTGCGTGCGGATGAGGAAGGCCCGGGAGGGCAGCGCATCCGCCAGACCCAGGAGGGTCCGGTTGAAGCCCCCGGTATAGACCGGCGCCACATCCGATACCTGCCCCTCCCAAAGGCGGTCCGGCAGGGAGAGGGTGAACCGGCTGCCCTTTCCGGGAAAGGACTCAGCCATCAAGGTGCCCCCGTGGAGCTCAGCGATCCGGCGGCACAGGGGAAGCCCCATGCCCAGCCCCTGGGAGAGGGCCTCCGGGTGGAGATAGCGTTCAAAAAGCGTCTCGATCTTCTCCGGGGAGATGCCGCAGCCCGTGTCCGTGACGGAGATCAGGATCCGCCCCCCGCTGATCCGCAGCTCCACGGTGACGCTGCCCCCCTTGGGGGTGAACTTCAGGGCGTTGGACAAAAGGTGGTAGAGGAGCTGCTCCAAAGAGGGGGGGTGTATGGCGCACACGTGCCGTTCCACCGGGGAGGAAAAGCCCACGGTGATCCCCAGCAGTTTGGCCGCATCCCCCGCCTGCTGGCACAGATCCTCCACAAAGGCGGCGATGTCCCGGTTCTGCATGGGCAGGGGCGTGTCGTCCAGCAAATAGCGGGCGGCGGTGAGGTTGTTCACCAGGCGCAAAAGCTGGTAATAGCTTTGATCTAAAACGGCAGCCCGGGCATCCAGGTCGGGGTCCGCCTCCCGGGCCTCCGGGGGGATCAGGCGGTAGGCGGCCAGGTGCAGGTTGCCCAAAGCGCCCCGCATCTGCGCAGCAATACTGGGAAACAGCGACGCCAGCTGGTCTTCCTTCCGATCCATAAGCCCCTCCTCTCATGATTTTACAGCAGCCATAGCATTTGCGGCAAAGGCCGCCAAAAGACAAGGAAAGTCCTTCCACATGAAGACAGGATAGCAGAAGCACGCTTGGAAGGCAAGAAGTTTGTCGAATTTTGTCGAAAACACCCTCCCCGGGGAAGGCGCTGCCGGCAAAAGCTCCCTGGGAAAAAAGATTTTCTGAAAATCCGGGGCCGTTTTCGGGAAATTATGGTTTCGGTTTCCGTAAAATTCTGATATAATATCATTACTTTGTCGGACAAGACCGGCACAATTGCATACAGCAGAATATGGACATAAGGAGTAAGGGTAATCATGGCGATCAAAGTGGGCATCAATGGCTTCGGCCGGATTGGCCGTGTGGCGCTGCGGATCATGGAAGAGCGGGGCTGCAGCAGCTATCAGATCTGCGGCATCAATCTGCGCAACGCGGACCTGGACTATATGGTCTACCAGGTGAAGTACGACTCTGTGTTCCGCACCTTCCGGGGGACGGTGGAGCACGACGGGCGGCACCTGATCATCAATGGCAAAAAGATCCGGGTATATGGGGAGAGCGACGCCTCCTGTATCCCCTGGAACGACTGCGGGGCGGAGTACATCATCGAGTCTACCGGTGCGTACAACACCATGGAAAAGGCCGCTGTTCATCTGAATTACGGGGCCAAGAAGGTCATCATCTCCGCGCCCTCCAAGGACGATATCATGCCCACCTTCGTCATGGGCGTCAATCACAACGAGTACACCCCGGATATGGACATCGTCTCCAACGCCTCCTGCACCACCAACTGCCTGGCCCCCATGACCAAGGTCATCAACGACACCTTCGGCATCCGCCAGGCCCTTATGTCCACCATCCATGCCGCCACCGCCAAGCAGAAGGCCGTGGATGCCCGGGCGGGCCGGGACTGGCGCACGGGCCGCAGCGTCCTGGGCAACATCATTCCCTCTACCACCGGCGCGGCCAAGGCAGTGGGCCGGGTGATTCCCAGCCTCAAGGGAAAGATGACGGGCATGAGCTTCCGGGTGCCCACCAACGATGTCTCCGTGGTGGACCTCACCGCCCGGCTGATCCATCCCGCCAGCTACCACGATGTGTGTGTGGCCATGGAAAATGCCGCCAAAAACAGCATGAAGGGCATCATCACCTGCACTACGGATCAAGTGGTCTCCTCGGATCTCACCGGCTTTACGGAGACGTGCATCTTCGACGAGACGGCCGGCATCATGCTGGACGATGACTTTGTCAAGCTCATCGCCTGGTATGATAACGAGTGGGGCTATACCAACAAGCTGCTGGATCTCATGGCCCATATGTATGCGGTGGACCACCGGGACTAAGGGGGGGATACCCCAATTTATGAAGGGGAGGGCCCCGGGGTTCTTCCCCTTTCATAAAAGCGCCGCTAAAAACGAGGGCCCTGCCTCCGGGAAGGGCCCTGAAACAAAAAAGAGCCAGCCCGCGGCATATGCCGCGGGCTGGCTTTTTCTTACCTCTTAAGAAGGCATGGAGGATTCCTTGGAGGGCAGAGACTCCTTGGGGGCGGCCTTTTCCTTGGCCGGGACTTTTTTGGAGGCGGAGGCCTTTCCGGCGCTGCCGCCCTTTTTCCCTTTGGAGGACTTGGCGGCGGACGCGCCGCCCTCCGCCCCCGGGGCCTTCTTGCCGGAGGGGGATGATTTCTTGGGGGCCGGGGAAGCCGCCTCCTCAGGCAGCTCCAAGGGGGACTTGGGGTCTTTTTCCGTGGCCTTGCCGGACCGCCTGGACCCGGAGGCCTTTTTTCCCGCCCCCTCCTTGGCAGGGGCCTGGCCCTGGCTGGGGCTTGATGCCGCTTCCTTTTCAGAGGGCAGGGCGCGCTCCCCCGGGGAAACAGGCTTCTGGGAGGGGGCTTTTTTCGCAGGGGACTCCGCCCCGCTTCCGGAGACAGCGCCCGGAATAGACGCATCCCCCTCCTTGGAAGCGGGGGAGGCCGCCTGCCCCGGCGCCTGCCCCTGGGCCTTGGAGCGGACGGGCTGGCTGCGGCGGCCGGAGCGGAAGAGCTTGGTGAGATGCTCATAGGCCATGGCCCCCTGGACGGGCCCGTATTCCTTCAGTAAGGCGGAGGAGAGCTCCTCGGGGCTGGTGCAGCGCAGCAAAAACGTGGCCGGCACGCAACTTTTGATGGAGGGGCGCAGGGCCACCTCCCGGAAGGTGCCGGCATAGCGGCTGCGCAGGACGCTCATGGCGGCCTCATACCCCTTGTCCTGGCTGATGATATAGGCCAGGTCCGCCTGGCCCCGGCCCACCAGCACCCCTAACTCTGTGACGATCTGGAAGTCGATGGAATTTTTCCCATCCCGGACACTCTCCAGATACTGGATGTGGGCCTGGGTGTTGGCACAGGCCCGGCGCAAACCCGCCAGGGTCTGCCCCTTGCCGTAAAACAAAAGAACGGTGTCATCCGGCGTCAAAAGGTCCAGGCCCTGGAGCCCTACGCCGATGTTGTTGTCACCATCCACCAAAAAAATCCGTTTCATGATGAATCATTCTCTTTCCTGAATTGGGCCTTGGCCCACCTTTAGTATAACAAAGATAGGCCCCGGATACAAGAGGGGGGCCGCTTTGGCGGCCCCCCTGGGATACGGGAAAATACACTCACTCGGCCTCGTCCGTGACGATCAGGCCGTATCCGCCGGCCTTGCGCTGGTAGACGATGGAGATGCTGTCGTCATCGCTGTTGCGGAAGACGAAAAAGTCGTGATCCAGCAGGTTCATCTGCAAGATGGCCTCTTCCGGGCTCATGGGCTTGACGGAAAAGCGCTTGGTGCGGACGATGTGGAACTCCTGCTCCTCCGCCACGGAGAAGTCGTCCTCCGCTGCAGGCGGGGGAAAGCCCTCGCTGCGCAGGCGCTTGGCCAGCCGGGTCTTGTTCTTCAGGATCTGCCGCTCAATATAACCCACCGCGATATCAATGGCGCTGCGCATATCCCCGTCCGGCGCCTCCGTCTGGGCCCGCAGCAGCGTGGCCCCGTCCCGGATGGTGATCTCCACAGTGCAAAGGCGGTTTTTCTCCACGCAAAACGTTACAAAGGCAGAGGTGTCCTTATCCCGGAAGTAGCGCTCCAGTTTGGAGATGCGCTTTTCCGCATATTCCTTGATGGAATCGTTCAGGGAGACCTTTTTGCATGTAAACGTATACTTCATGGTGATCGCTCCTTTCGTGTGGGGGAGGGATGGAGCCCCTCCTTGTGCATAGTATATCATAGCGGCCAAAACTTAGCCAGAGAAAAATGGAGAAATTCACCAAAAACTTTTTCCCGGGGAAAGGAGCCCTTTTTCGACGGTATTTTTTCCTCCGGCGTGATAGGATTCACCTTGGGAAGCTTCCAATATCCCACCCGCTTTTGGGCCGCCCGGCAAAATGCCGTGCGGCTCTTTTTTATCCGCTGAAAAAGGCGGCGGGCCTATGCCCGCCGCCAGAAGATGCTGTGGCCGTTATCTGCGCCGCCGCCCGCCCCGCTTGCCGTCCATGCTGCGGTTGAGATCGGCCATCTTCCCCTCGGAAGAGGAGAGGAACCGCTTGAGCTTATCCTCAAAGGACTGGTCGGCGGAGGGGGGGAGCGTCTGCCCCTGGGAAATGTGGCCCCCGCCGGCAGAAGGGGCCGGGCGGTGGAAGGCCGCCCCGTGGGACGGGGCGCTCCGGGGCGCTGTCCCGGGGCCTGCCGGGGCGGGCTGGGCCTTTTTCACAGAGAGATTGATCTTGCCGTTGTCCGTGGAGAGGACTTTTACCTTAACGGCCTGCCCCTCCTGCAGAAAGTCATGGACGTCGTTGACATAGGTGTTGGCAATCTCCGAGATATGTACCAGGCCGGATTTGCCTCCCTCCAGGGCCACAAAGGCGCCGAATTTTGTGATGGTGGTGACTTTCCCCTCCAGAATACTGCCTACCTGCAACTCCATACCGTGACTGTTTCTCCTTCCAAAAAATTCGTGGGATGGCAAAACGGGAAAGCGCCGGGCGTGTCTCCCAAACACGTCCGGCGTGTCTTCAACTGCGCTTGTCGTAGAAAATATACTCGTTGGAATAGGCCCAGTCCAATTCATCCCGGGCGATTTCCGTCATTTTTTCCTCTGTGCTGCCCTCGGCGATGTCGGCGGCCAGATCTTCGTTTTTCTGCTGCAGCTGGGCCACCTGGGCGCTGTACTGATCCTTTTCCGCCTGGGCCGCGTCCAGCTGGATCTGCAGCGTATACAGCTGCCACCCGGCGGCCGCCAGCAAAATCAGAAGGAGCAGGCGAGTGGCCAGGCTGCTGCGCACCCGGCGGGGCTGCTTTTTGCTTTTTTGCTTTGCCATGCCGACCTCCTTCTGCGAAATGACCGCAATAAGAGATTTTCTTTATTGTATAGCATTTCTGCGCAAAATAAAAGAGATTTTTTGCCCGTCGGACCATTTTTTTACAAATTTTCCAGGCCCACCCCAGGGGAAGGGCCGCCAGGCGGAGCCCCTCGGCGGCGGTATCGGCCCAAAAGGCCCACACCGGGCGCAAAAGCGGGGACAGGGCGCAGAAAAACAGCACCGCGCCCCCCGCAATGCCAAGGAGCAAAAACCCCCGCAGGTCGCCGGACGCCCGCTGAAGGGCGAACAAAAAGACGCCGGCGGCACAGGTGAGGCAGTAGACCCCGTCAAAAAAGGACGTCAGAGACGGCAGCCGCTGGCGCAAAGGGCGCAGCAGGTCGTACACCAGGCCCAGGGAGAGGCCCAGCAGTACGGCCTGACAAAACAGCGCCAGCTGCCTTGAGAGCTGGGCCTCCATCTTCAACCAAACAGGCGGGCAAACAATCCGCCCCGGCCGCCGCCCTGGTCCTCGTAGGTCACAGAGTCGATCCGGCCATCCACAAACAGCTCCCCGCCGTCCAAAGACAGCTTGCCGATGTGCAGCCCCTCCCCTGTGACCACCAGCGTCCCCGCGGTGGTGGACATGATGATGCCCGTTTCGTCAAAGCGTTCCACGTCCTCCACGCCGGAAACTGTCAGCCGTTCCCGCCCCGTCAGTTCCAGGCGGTGGGCGGCGGACATATCGGTGTATTCGTTCATTTCACATTCCTCCCCTGTCCCCACCATATGCAGCAGGGGGGAGGGATAGAAGGTCAGATCTGACGATAGAGGGTTGCCGCCTCTGCCTGCTTGACCGATTCTTGTACTGACAGCACTTCCACCGTCACCGTCCGCTGCCCCAGGCGCAGGGAGATGGTATCCCCCACCTTCACCTCATATGAGGCCCGGGCGGCCTTGCCGTTGACAAAGACCAGGCCGTTGTCACAGGCCTCGTTGGCCACTGTCCGGCGCTTCACCAGACGGGAGACTTTCAAATACTTATCTAAGCGCATGGCTCCTCCTAAAAAACTGCCGGCACCCCCAGGTGCCGGCAGCAGTGAAAAAGCAAATGTCGCGGCCTCTGCCGCAAAAGTCCACCCCGGAGGGGAACTTACTTGGCAATGGCGTCCTTCAGAGCCTTGCCGGCCTTGAACACAGGCACGGTGGAGGCGGGGATCTCGATGGTCTCCTTGGTCTTGGGGTTGCGGCCCACACGGGCAGCGCGCTTTTTCACCTCGAAAGAGCCAAAGCCCACCAGCTGAACCTTGTCGCCCTCTTTCAAAGCGGCGGAGATGGCATCCAGGGTAGCGGTGATGACAGCCTCGGCTTCCTTCTTGGAAACGCCGGCGTTGGCAGCGACAGTGGCGATGAGTTCAGCTTTGTTCATGGGAATATTCCTCCTATAATTTTCGTTTGTAATGGCTGTTTTCGTTTATCTCTTAACGCGTGGTCCGCGTTTAAGACTCCGATTCCTTGGCCTCGTTCCACAGCTGCAAAAGCTGCTGGGACTCATATTGGGAAAGGGGCTTTTGGGCCGATTGCTCCACATGGCGGAAGCGGCGCTGGAATTTGTCGCAGGCGTCGTGCAAGCACGCCTCCGGGTCCGCCCCGTTCATCTGGGAGAGCACCGCCGCCATAAACAGCACGTCCCCCAATTCCTCCCGGACGCCGTGGGGACCGGTGTTCTCCCCCCGCTCCAGGGCGGAGCGCAGCTCTCCCACTTCCTCTTCCAGCTTTTTCAGGGCAGAGAGGGAATCCTCCCACCGAAAGCCGGCCTTGGCGGTCTTGCTGCTGAGCTTTTCCGCCCGCCACAGTGCCGGCAGCGTATGGGGCACGGCTTCAATGGCGTCTGCCGTAGAGGCCTGCCCTTTTTCCCGGCGCTTCAGGACTTCCCAGTTGGCCAGGACCTCCTGGCTGTTTTCCACCTCCACGGTGCCGAAGACGTGGGGGTGGCGGTACACCAGTTTCTTGGCCACGGCATCCACCACATCCGCCATGGTGAAGCGGCCCCGCTCTGTTTCGATCTGGGCGTGGAACGCCACCTGCATCAAAACGTCTCCCAGTTCCTCCCGCATGCCGGGCACATCGTCCCGGTCCAGGGCGTCCAGCACCTCATACGTCTCCTCCAGGAAATTGCGGCGGATGGAGGCGTGGGTCTGTTCCCGGTCCCAGGGGCAGCCGCCGGGAGCGCGCAGAAGACGCATGATCTCCAGGAAGTCTTCCCAGGTATAGCGATTTTTACATTGAAAATTTACCATACATTATCTGCCTTTGCAAGAAGTTTTCACGCGAAAGCGTTCAAAATCAATGATTTTTTCATTTTTTTTACCGCAGGCGCAGAAGCCGTGCCAGTTTGGCTCCGTGGGGGACAGACCGCAGGTCCTCCGCCCGGAGGATCCGCAGGGCCACCACCAGCACGAAGTACACCACCACGCCGGACAGGATCCCGCCCAAAGTGGCGGCGGCGTTGGCCATGTAGGCGGAGTGGCCGCTCTCCAGCGCCCGGGCCAAAAAGCCATACCCGGCCCAGGCTGCGCCGCCCATGAGGACGGAGGCGATCACCGGCTTGGCAAAAAGCTGCAGGTACCGGGGTTTTTCCGGGGAGTACTTCCAAACGAAAAACAGGTTCAGCCCGGCGATGACTACATAGCAGCAAAGAGTGGAGATGGGGGCGCCGTGGATATTGATCTCGGGGTTTCCCACCAGGATATAGTTCATGCAGATCTTTACCACACCGCCGATGATGACGGTGAAAATAGGCAGGTTCTCCTTTCCGTAGGTCTGCAAGATGGCATTGGTAAGGATCATGACACAGATGAAGATACAGGCGATGCCCAAAATCTGCAGATGGGGGCCGGCGGCGATGGCATCCTCCGGCTGGGCCGGCAGCACCAGGCGCATGATGGGCGTGGACAGCACACTCAGCCCCACCCCTGCCGGCAGGGCCAAAATGGCGATGAGGCGGAAGGCGGAGGAGATGATGCGCCCGGCGCCGGCGTTGTCCTTCCGGGCAAGGGCGGCGGCCGCAAAGGGGATGAGGCTCATGGTGACGGGATAGACAAAGGAGGCCACCATGTTGGGCATATCCATGGCATAGCTGTACTGCCCCTTTAAAATGGAGGCGGCGTCCTCCGTCATCCCCAGGGTGTGCTGCAGCTGCCCCAGGATCACCTTGGTGTCCACCAGGGTGATGATGCTCATGGCGGAGTTGCTGAGGGTGATGGGCACCCCGATGGCCAGGATCCGCCGCATCAGGGCGCCGCTGCTCCTGGGGGTGTCCAGGGACTGGGCGCGGTTGGGATGGGTGGCCAGATAGAAGATCAGAAAGAACATGGACACCACCGTGCCGATGGTGACCCCCAAAATGGCGCCGGCGGCGCCGATCTCCAGTCCCATGCCCTGGCTGAGGACATACCAGGCCAGAGGCAGCCCGATACCCAGCTTGCAAAGGGCCTCCAGCACCTGGGAGACGGCAGTGGGCTTCATATTGCCCTGGCCCTGGGTGTATCCCCGCATGCAGGCCAGCAGGCACACGCAAAATACCGCCGGGGCCAGGGCCCGGATGGGCCAGTAAGCCGAGGCGTTATTTTGAAAATGCGCCAGCTGCGCGGCGCCGAAGAACATCAACAGCGCCCCCAGAAGGCCCAGGGCGAAGAAGAGCCAGATGGCGGTGCGGAAGATCTTGCGCTTTTCGTTCTCCCGTCCCTGGGCATGGGCCTGGCTGGTGAGCTTGGAGATGGCCAGGGGCAGACCGGCGGTGGACACGGTAAGCAGCACGTTGTAGATCTCGTAGGCGGTGTTGAAATAGGTCTTTCCCTCGGCCCCCAGGATGTTGTTCAGAGGGATCTTGTAGAAAAAGCCGATGAGCTTCACCGCTGCCACGGCGGCGGCCAGGATCGCCGCGCCACCCAAAAAGGATTGTTTTTTTTCATTGGACATGAACGAAGTACCTCGAATCCAGAATCAGTGCGCAAAGGGGCTGCTCCAGCCTATGGAAGAAGCAGGAAAAACATGCCCGTTACATCCTCTGCAGGCACGCTTTCACCAAAGCGCAGAAATGGGGGCCGGAGGCCTGGGCGGCGGCGATGACCTCCTCCCCGGAGAGGGGCTGGTCCAAAACGCCTGCGGCCATATTGGTGCACAGGGTCAGCCCCAGCACGGACATGCCGCAGTGGGCGGCGGCGATGGCCTCCGGCACCGTGGACATGCCCACGGCGTCCGCCCCCAGGGCCCTGGCGCAGCGGACCTCCGCCGGGGTCTCGTACTGGGGGCCGGGGAAGAACATATAGACCCCCTGGCGCAGAGGGATGGAGAGGGCCCGGGCTGCCTGGCAGGCGATGGCCTGCAGGGCGGGGGTGTAGACATGGGTCATATCCGGGAAGCGGGGGCCCAGGGCGTCCACATTGGGGCCGCACAGGGGGCTGGCCCCAAAGAGCTTGATGTGGTCGGTGATGAGCATCAGGTCCCCCGGGGAGAAGGCGGTGTTCACCGCCCCGGCGGCGTTGGTCACCACCAGCGTCTCCGCCCCCAAAAGCCGCAGCACACCCACGGGATAGGCCACGTCCGCAAAGGACCAGCCCTCATAGGTGTGGAGCCGGCCCTGCATCACCGCCACGTCCTGCCCCGCCAGACGGCCGAAGACGAACTGCCCGGCATGGCCCGGCGCGGTGGAGCGCTTCATGTGGGGCACCTGGTCATAGGGGACGTACAGGGCCTGCTCCACCTCCCCGGCCAGATCCCCCAGGCCCGAGCCCAGGATCAGCAGCACCCGGGGACGGAAATCCCCCAGATACGCCTGCAGGGCCTGGGCACTTTGCCGGTATTGTTCTTCGCAATAGATATTCATGATAACTTTCCTCCGCAGTGACGGCAAAAGCGGTCCTCCGGGGCGCAGGGGCCGCCGCAGGCCGGGCAGGCCGGGCGGCGCTGGCGCTCCAGGGCCCGGAGCCGGGATTTGAGGCCGTCGATCTCCTCCATCTTTGCCAGCAGCACCTCCGAGTCCCTGGGGTGGCCGGTGTGGGTGTCATAGAGCAGCTGCCCCAGATCCTGCAGCGCGGCGTCGATGCTGCGGCGCAGGGCGGCGGCCTGGACGCTCTGCCGGGTGAGGCACGCCGCCTTGGCAGCGGTTTGCCCCGCCAGATACAGCGCCCCGGAGGCAAGCTCCCCCGCCTGGGCGGCGGCGTGCCGCCACTGGGCAGTCTTCTGGTGCAGTGATTCGTCCATAGCATCCTCCTTGGGCAGGAGCGCCGTGCCCTGCCCCTGCCTTTTAATGGTTATCATAGGTGCTGCCTCCGATGAACTCCCGCACCAGGGACTCCGGCGGCACGCAGTCGTCGTTCATGGCCTCGATGCAGGAAAAGCCCCGCAGCATATCCTCCACCACCTGGTACTTCCCGGAGGGGATGGCCTCCAGCAGCGGCAGCACATAGGGCTTGAGCAGGGAGAAATCGTCCGCCAGGGAGGAGTCAAACATGATGTCGGCGCTCTCCTTGTAGGGGGAGATGTACAGCTTTTCCCCCCGGCGCACGTTGTCCCACATCTTCAAGGTGAAGGAGGCGTCGCTGCCCCGGAACTTATAGTCCCGGACGATCCGGCGGCAAAGCCGCAGCCAGGCGTGGTTGAAGACCTCCTGCCCCGCATCGTCCACCACGCTGCTGCGGGCGGCGATATAGAGCTTGAAGGCGTTGCGGTTTTTCCCCACGATGATGTCGTTGAGGGCGTGAATGCCCTCGAAAATGGCGATCTCGTCCTTCCCCAGACGCAGCGGCTGGGAGAGGATATCCGAGCGCATCTGCCGGGAGAACTCGTACTTGGGCACGTGGATGGTCTCCCCCCGGTCCAGCATGGCGAAGTGGCGGTTCAAAAGATCCACGTCCAGGCAGAAGGGGGACTCATAGTCGATCTCTCCATCCCGGTTGCGGGGAGCGGTGTCCGGATCGATGGTGTTGAAATAATTGTCCATGGAGATGGTGTGGGATTCGATGCCCATCTTCCGCAGCTGCTCTTCGATTTTCAGCGCTGTGGTGGTCTTGCCGGAGCCGGAGGGGCCGGAGAGCAGCACGATCCGGGAAATACTCCGGTGCTGGGCGATTTTCTCCGCCGCCATCTCCACCTTCCGGGCAAAGACCCGGTCGCACTCCTGGGCAAAAGCCGCTGGGTCACGGCGGACGGACTCATTGATCTTGCTGAGCAAATACGGCATCAGGATCGTCTCCTTTCTCATGGGCGTGGGCGTCCATCTCCCGGTAGAACGCGGCGAAGGCGGCCTGGTTGGCAAGGCACTTCTCCGGCCGCTGGATGTACTCCCCGGGATATTTGAGGTTGAACGCCCGCTGGATGTGGTTGGTGCCCGGCTCCACCATTTTGGTGGAGCCCCCGGCGCCGAAGGACAAAATGGAGCACAGCTCCGACATGATGTAGACATTGTACCAGCACGCCGCCCCGGGGCGGCACCAGCCGATGTTTTCAAAGCTGCCGGACATATATTTTTGCCGGTAGAGGTAATAGGGGCGGTATCCGTGCTGCCCCAGGGCCCCGGCGGCATAGTCCAGCATCTGCCCCACCGCCTCCGGCGTGGGGATGGCGGCGCGCTGGTGCAGCAGGCGGCTGCCCTTTTTTAAAGACAGGGTGTGGATGGTGATGTTGTCCGCCCCCATTTTCAGGCACCGGTCCAAAGAGCGGCGGAACCCCTCCGGCGTGTCCTCCGGGAGCCCTGCGATCAAATCCATGTTCACATGGGCAAACCCGAAGCCGGACACCAGCTCCATGGCGTCTATCACGTCGGCGCCGCTGTGGCAGCGGCCGATGGCCCGCAGCACATGGTCCTCCATGGTCTGGGGGTTGACGGACACCCGGTCCACCCCGTGGTCCCGCAGCACCTGCAGCTTCTCCGCCGTGATGGTGTCGGGCCGGCCGGCCTCCACGGTGATCTCATGGTATCCCCTTCGGTCAAAGGAAGCCTCAAAGGCCCCCAGCACCTGGTCCATCTGCCGGGCCGTCAGGGTGGTGGGGGTGCCGCCTCCCATGTAAAAGGCCCGGGGCCGCAGCCCCAGGGAGCGCACCATCTCCCCGCCGGCGCGGATCTCCGCCGTCAGGGCCTCCACATAGGGGGGCACCAGGGCAAAGCTCTTTTCCACCGACTGGCTGACAAAGGAGCAGTAGACGCACCGGGTGGGGCAGAAGGGGATACCGGCGTAAAGGGCGATGTCCCGGGGCCCCAGGTCCGCCATGGCGGCGGCGGCCACCTCCGCCGTCTCCGCCGCCAGGCGCGCCCGGGAGGGGGAGACGAAGTAGCGCTCCTCCATCATAGCGGCCACCTCCCGGGGCGGCATTCCCCGGGAAAGGGCGTAGGTGGCGGGCTTGTCGGGCCGCACGCCGGTGAGCATGCCCCAGGGGGGCGGAGACGCCGTGACGTCCCGGGCCGCCAGGAAAAAGCACCGGGCCATGGCATAGCGCCGCTGGCCCTCCTTCTGAAAGTCTGTGCCGGAGAGAGGGCACACCTCCTCCCTGTGGGAGGTCTTGCCCCCAAAGGACAAGGACACCGTCATGCGGCAGCCCCCCTCCCAGGGCTCCTGGGTGATCACCGCCCAGCTGGTGTCCTCCGGCGTAATGGGGCCGTAGACGGGAAGCTCCCCGGGAAAGAGGTTCATCAGGCTCTGCTCCACGGTATAGCGCTCATCATGCCCCTGCAAAACGAGTTTCATCTCTCACCTCCTGCCCAAACTCCTCACCGGCCCATGGCCTGGAGGAGATAGGGGTTATCCATCCGCTCCCGGGAGAGGGTGGAGTCCTCCATATGGCCGGGATAGAGATGAAAGTCCCCCTCCAGCGCCCCCAGGCGGGCCAGAGAGGCCATCATGTCCCTCATGCTGCCCCCGGGAAAGTCTGTCCGGCCGCAGGAGCCGGCAAACAGGGTATCTCCGCAAAAGAGGGCCTGGCCGCAGCGCAGCGTCACGGACCCTTGGGAGTGGCCGGGGGTGTGGAGCACGGAAAAGGTGAGGCCCCCCAGCTGCAGGCGATCCCCCTCCCCATAGGGCTCCACGGCGGCAAGCTGGGTGCGCAGGGGGAAGAGCATGGAGTCCGGGGCCTGGTAATCCGCCGGATGGAGATAGACCTGGGCCTGGGGATACGCCTCTTTCAAAGCCGCCGCCGCCCCCACATGGTCATAGTGGCCGTGGGTGAGCAGGATATACCGGGGCTGCAGCTGCAGGGATTCCAGGCGGCGGATCAGGGCCACCGCCTCGTCGCCGGGGTCGATGACGGCGCAGGTGCCGTCCCCTTCCTCCTCCCACACCAAATAGCAGTTGGTGCCCAGCATGCCCAGGGGCATGGTCTCTACACGCATGGCCATCTCAGGGCCGCTCCGTGTCAAAGAGGATGGTGACAGGGCCGTCGTTGACGGAGGATACCTGCATCTCCGCGCCGAACTGGCCGTGCTCCACGGCAAAGCCCCGCTCCCGGCAATGGGCCATAAACGCCTCGTACAGAGGGATGGCCACATCCGGCTTGGCCGCGCCGGTAAACCCGGGGCGGCGGGAGGAGGTGTCGGCGTACAGCGTGAACTGGGACACCACCAACAGGCTGCCCCCCACCTGCTCCAAACTCAAATTCATCTTTCCGTTTTCATCTTCAAAGACCCGCAGGTTGCAGATCTTGTCCGCCAGCTTCACGGCGGTGTCCGCCGTGTCCTGAGGACCGATGCCCAGGAGGACCAAAAACCCTCCGGAAATCTGGCCGGAGACGGCGCCGCCGATGGTGACGCTGGCCTCCTTTACCCGGGTAACCACTGCCCGCATAAAAAACGCTCCTTTACATGTTGTAGGATATCCCCCGGCGGGAGCCGGGGCGGGGCCCGCCGGGCTCAGCCGGCGGGACGGGTGACGTTCAAGACGCCGGAGATCTGGTGCAGCCGGTTCATCAGGCTGGTGAGCTGGGCGCTGTCCCGGATGCGCACCTCCAGCCGCAAGATGGCGAAGTTGTCCTCCGTGCTGCGGGAGTTGAGCCCCAGGACGAAGGTGTTGGTGGTGGACAGGGCCGTGGAGATATCCAGAAGCAGGTTGGGCCGGTCCTTGGCCACCACCTCCAGGGAGGTGGGATAGCTGTCGTTGGTGTCGCTGCCCCAGGAGACCTTGATCCACCGGCCCGCCTGATCGGGGCGGGAGCGCTTTTCCGGGGAGGCGTTGGGGCAGTCCGCCCGGTGGACGGACACGCCGTACCCCCGGGTGATGAAGCCTACGATCTCGTCCCCGGGCACCGGGGTGCAGCACTTGGAGAACTTTACCAGGCAGTTGTCCAGCCCCTCCACAATGATGCCCTGCTCCGCCTTTACCCGTTTGGGTTCAGGGGCTTTGGGCTGGTCTTCCTGCCGGGGCTCCATGGCCTCCTCCACGGCCTTTTCCTGCTGGCGCTGCTTGGCGATGCGCTGCAGCTCCCCCTGGATGCGGCTCACCGCCCGCTGGGCGGAAAAGCCGCCGTAGCCGATGGCGGCATACATCTCATCCAGGGTGCCGTAGGGCACCTTCTTTAAAAGCAGGGGCAGGATCTCCGGGGAGAGGACGTCCTTCATGGCGATGCCGCAGTGCTTCAGCTCCGCTTCAAAGGAGGCGCGGCCATTGGCGATGTTCTCCTCCTTTTTCTCCTTTTTGAACCACTGGCGGATCTTGCTGCGGGCCTCGTTGCTCTTGGCGATCTTCATCCAGTCCCGGCTGGGGCCCTTGGCGGACTTGGAGGTGAGGATCTCCACGATGTCGCCGTTTTTCAGCACGTGGTCCAGGGTGACGATGCGGCCGTTGACCTTGGCCCCCACCATCCGGTTGCCCACGGCGGAGTGGATGGCGTAGGCAAAGTCGATGGGCGTGGCTCCGGCGGGCAGGTTCTGCACATCCCCGTTGGGGGTGAAGACGAACACCTCGTCGGAGAACATGTCGATCTTCAGCGAGTGGATAAATTCCTCCGCGTCGGCGCCGTCCTGGTTTTCCAGCAGCTTGCGGACCCACTCGTACTTGCCCTCTGTGCCGGCGCCCTGGCCGTTTTGCTTGTATTTCCAGTGGGCGGCCACGCCGTATTCGGCGATCTCATGCATCTCCTTGGTGCGGATCTGCACCTCAAAGGGGATGCCGTCGCTGCCCATGACGGTGGTGTGGAGGGACTGGTAGCCGTTGGGCTTGGGAGTGCCGATATAGTCTTTGAACCGCCCGGGCACGGGCTTATAGATATCGTGGATGACGCCCAGGACATTGTAGCAGTCCCCCACGGTGTCCACCACCACCCGGAAGGCAAAGAGATCGAAGATCTCGTCCAAGGACTTGTTTTGATTGAACATCTTGCGGTAAATAGAGTAGGGATGCTTCATCCGGCCGTAGACCACATGGGGGATGCCCATCTCCTGCAGGCGCTGGTGGATCTGGGCCTGGGTGCGCTCCATCAGGGCGTCATACTCCGGGCGTTTGGCGTCCAGCCGGGAGACGATCTCGTCATAGCCGATGGGGTCGAGGTATTTTAAGGAGAGGTCCTCCAGCTCCCACTTCACCCGCTGCATGCCCAGGCGGTGGGCAATAGGGGCATAGATCTCCATGGTCTCAAGGGATTTTTGCTTTTGCTTGGCGGGGGACTGGTACTCCATGGTACGCATATTATGCAGCCGGTCGGAGATTTTGATGAGGATCACCCGGATGTCCTTGCTCATGGCGATGAGCATCTTCCGCAGGTTTTCCATCTGCTCGTCTTCCTTGGTGGCGTACTGGATCCGGGTCAGCTTGCTGACGCCCTCCACCAGGTCCGCCACTGTGGGGGAGAAGAGCCGGGCCACCTCCTCATGGGTGGCGGGGGTATCCTCAATGACGTCGTGGAGCAGCGCCGCCATAATGGACTCCGAGTCCAGATGCAGCTCCTCTGCCACGATCTGCGCCACCGCCAGGGGATGGGTAATATAGGGCTCGCCGCTTTTGCGCTTTTGCCCCGCGTGGGCCTTGTCGGCAAAGTCGAAGGCGGCGCGGATCTGCTGGAGGTCGGCACCGGGGTTATACTCCCGGATGGTTTTTTCCAGGTAGTCATATTGCTCTTGTATGTTCAGCATGGACACTCACCTCGATTGGGTCCCGCCGCGCTTTGGCGCAGCCGGACAAGATAGGGGCAGGCGGACAGGTCCACCTTTCCCTGTACATGGGTCAGGCACAGGCAGATGCGCTGATCCCGCCGGGTCAGGGCGATGAGCCCCCGCTCTTCAAACACGGCCAGGGCCAGCCCTGCCCGCAAAAAGCCCTCGCAGCCTCCGGCCCGGCCCGCCAGTGCTCGCAGGCAGGGCAGGAAATCCGCCTCTGCCTTGCCCTGGCGCAGCCGGCGCTCCAGCGCCACCCAAAGGGCGGCGAACTGTTCCCGGGAGGCCCGAAGCCGGGATACCTCCTGGGCAGTGAGGCGCTGGCCGGACATCAGCCGCTCCAAAAGTGCCAGGTCCGCGGCCTCATGGCGGCTGGGGGAGAGGGAGGGGCGCAGGTCCAGCAGCTGCAGCTGCAGCGTGGTGTTGCCCCGGAAGGTGTTGGTCTGCAGATAAAAAGCGGCGTCCACCCGGCTGCCCGGGGCCATGCCATCCGTGAGTTCCGGCACGGAGAAAAAGATGGACTCAAAACGGCACGTTCCCTTGGAAAGGCGCAGCTTTAAATGCTTGCCCTGCCCCACGGACTGCACGGCATCCACCGTGGCCCCCAGCAGGGCGAACACGGGCCGGGGATTGCCGGATCCATAGGGCTCCAGCTGTCCCAGGTGCTCCACCTGCTCCAAAGTGATCTCCCCGGGGACGGTGATGGCGGCGTCGATGTCCAAAGAGCTCACCGGCAGTTCCCCCCCGGAGACGGAGCGGACATAGCGGTTCATCCGGGCGCGGAAGGAGGGGATGTTGGCCTCGGGGATGGTAAAGCCCGCCGCCAGCTCATGGCCGCCGAAGCCGTCCAAAAGGTCGGAGCAGGACTCCAGGGCGGCAAAGAGGTTCAGCCCCCCGTAAGAGCGGCACGAGCCCTTGCCGGTGCCGTCTTTGAGGTGGATCATGAAGCTGGGGCAGGAGTATTTCTCACTCAGGCGGGAGGCCACGATCCCCACCACCCCCTGGTGCCAGTGCTCGCTGGAGAGGACCAGGGCGCTGCGCTCTTCGTTGGGAAGGGTTTGGATCTGGCGCACGGCATCGGCGCAGATGGACTGCTCCACCTCCTGC
The DNA here is from genome assembly GCA_944385475.1 of uncultured Oscillospiraceae bacterium. Classification (GTDB taxonomy): domain Bacteria; phylum Bacillota; class Clostridia; order Oscillospirales; family Oscillospiraceae; genus Oscillibacter. The sequence continues at coordinate 6,359 of CALWXJ010000043.1, read as the reverse complement.
CGCTCCCGGTTGAGGTCGCAAAGCTGCTTTGCCAGGAGCTCTGCCTGGGCACTGTCCTGGGACTCCAAAAGGTCTGCTGCCAGATCCGCTGCCCCCATGCGCCCGGCGGCGTTGATCCGGGGAGAGAGAACGAAGCCGATCTGGATGGAGGTGATGGGCTTGCCCAGGAGCCCCGCCTCCTTCAAAAGGGCGTGGACCCCCACGAAATCCGTATGGGGCAGGGCCTCCAGCCCGCAGAAGACGATGGTGCGGTTCTCCCCCTCCATCCGCATGACGTCCGCCACCGTGCCGATGGCGGCCAGAGTGCAGTAGCGGGCGAACAGGGCATCTTCCCGGTTTTCGCCCCCCAGGGCCATCACCAGCTTCAGCGCCACCCCCACCCCTGCCAGGTGCTTGAAGGGATAGGGGCAGTCCGGGCGGTGGGGATCCACCACCGCGCAGGCGGCGGGCAGGGTCTCTTTGCACTCGTGGTGGTCCGTCACCACCACGTCCAGGCCGATGGAGTTGGCAAAGTCCACCTCCTCGTTGCCGGTGATGCCGCAGTCCACAGTGATCATCAGCGTGGCCCCCTGGTCATGGAGGCTCTGAATGGCCTCTTTGGAAAGGCCGTATCCGTCCTCGATGCGCCGGGGGATGTACCGCAGACACGGCACGCCGCAGCTTTTGAGATAGTCCCGCAGCAGCACAGTGGAGGTGATGCCGTCCACATCGTAGTCGCCGAACACCGCCACCGTCTCTTTCCGGGCGATGGCCTGCTGGATCCTGCATACGGCCTTGTCCATGTCCTTCATCAGCATGGGGGAGAGGGTGAGGCTGCGCTCATGCTCCAGGGCCTCGGCGGCGGCTTCCGGGGTGGTGATGCCCCGGGCAGCCAGCACGGTGGACAAAAGATAGGGATAGCCGGAACTGCGCAGGAGGTCCACCGCCTCTTGCGCCGGGGTGCCGATGTTCCACTTTTGATATTTCATGGGAGAGGACCTCCTTCCGCAGAAATTGACATACAGACCCATCATAAGAACCCTATTATAGCAGAAAAGGCGCTGCGGGTAAAGAAAAACATCCATGAATAAATGTAATAAGGGCTTTGGCGGCGGGGGATTGAAACGGGGAAAAAGGGGAATAAAGACCCTGAGGATCTGGCAGAATTTGACTGGGGAGGCAAAGTTTGCTATAATGCCCCCGTCTGACCGCCGGCGCTTTGTAAGGTGCCGGCGTTGGAAAGGAGAGATAGAAGATGCCAAGTCGCGTTTTTCGGCGCACGGCTGCCTGCGCACTTTTGTGGGCGCTGCTGATGACGGCGTGCCCCTCCGGGGCCATGGCCGCCTCCTTCCGGGATGTGCCTGCCACCCACTGGGCGGCGGACGCCATCAACCGCTGCGCCGCCCTGGGCTTTTTCCAGGGAGAGAGCGCCACGTCCTTCGGCCTGGGCCATAAGATCTCCCGGGCCGCTTTCGTGGTGGCGCTGTCCCGCTTTTTCGGCTGGGAGAGCGGCCAGCCCCAGGCCCTGTATGACGATGTGCCCGCCACCGCCTGGTATGCCGGGGCGGTGACGGCGGCCTATGAAAACGACGCCATCACCCGGCAGAGCGAGGACTTCCGCTCCGCCGATCCCATCACCCGGGAGGAGATGGCGGTGATGCTGGTGCGGGCCCTGGGATACGGCTCCATCGCCGCCATGGCTCAGGAGGACGACCTGCCCTTTACGGATGTGGAGACCAACCTGGGCTATATCGCCATGGCCTATGAGATGGGGATCGTCACCGGGACGGGGGAGACCACCTTTTCCCCGGAGGGGGCCGCCACCCGGGAGCAGGCCGCCGTGGTGCTGATGCGCCTCTATGACCGGATGCAAAGCCCCATGGACGTCATGGCGGTGGTGGACGACCCCGCCGCGGATCTCACCGGCGTGGATGTGGCGGCCATCAGCGCCGGCCGCCTCATTGCCGGCAGCACGGCCCGGATCAACCAGCTGATGCGGCCGGCGGACGCCGCCGCCGCGGTGGAGGCGGTGCACCAGGCGGGGGGCACGGCCCTGCTGCGCATCACCGGCGCGCCCTCCGTCCTCCACGGCAGCCATACCGATAACGCCGCCGCTGTGGCCCAGATGGTCCGGGAGGGAGGCTATGACGGCGTGTACCTTGATGTGGAGCAAAGCGCCGGGGACCGGGGCACCTATTTGACCAAGCTGGTCACCGCCCTGCGCCAGGCGCTGGGGGCAAAGGCGCTTTTGTACGTGGCGGTGGACGCCCCCACCCGGGAGGGCACCCAGCGGGAGTATGCGGCCATTGGGCAGACGGCCAACCGGGTGGTGGTGCGCCTGGCGGCGGAGCAGGAGGTGGTCAACGGCTTCCCCATCGCCCCCACAGAGCCCATGGAGCAGCTCTATGAGGCCCTGGCCCTGATGGATGAGCAGGTGCCTGGAGCAAAGCTGACGGTACAGCTCACCACCTCCGCCACCGCCTGGACGAAAAACGGGGGCTTTTCCAGCCTCTCGGGGGAGCGGGCCATGGAGCTGATGGCCCAGGCGGGTGACGCATCCGCCTGGTCAGGGCGGTACGGCTGCGCTTATTTCCAGTGGCAGGACACGGAAGAGCGCACCACCGTGGTGTGGTATCCCGACGCCCGGGGCACTGCCCTGCGGACACAGCTGCTGCGCTGCTTTGAGGTGAGCCAGGTGTGCTTCACCGGGGTGACCGGGCTGGCATCGGAGATGATCGCCGCGGTATGAGCCCCGCGCTTTCCCAAGCTATAAAAGCCGGCGGACCTTTGGGCCCGCCGGCTTTTTTCAGATCCCGGGGCGCGCTCCGCCGCCATGGGGCGGGAGCGGTGGAGAGGAAAAAAGGCGGCCCCGGAAAAGGGGCCGCCTGAGAGATAAACGGGCTTAGAGATACTTCTGCATGCCGTCGGTGGCCATGGACAGATCCGCGCTGATGGTGACGGTGAACTTGATGTTGTTCCGCTCACCGAAGGCGTCCAGCCAGTCCAAAAAGCGCTCCGTGTCGGGGCCCACCGTGGTGTGGATGGTTTTGCAGAGATTATCGATAAAGACGTGGGAGATATCGTAGTTGCCGGCATACAGGCCGCTGATAAAGCCCCGGAAGAGATCATAGCTGTCCAGATGATATTCCTCCGCGTCGATCAGGCGGATCTGATAGTGGATGTCATAGGTCATGTTGCGGTTGGCCTCAATGCAAACCACGTTGCCGGGCTCGTCCTTCGCCGCGTTGTTAATCAGTTCAATGAGCTGCTTGGTCTTGCCGGAGCCTTTCACGCCCATAATCAATCTGACCATAGTAAATCACTCCTCATTTGATAGTTGCGGGGATGGTTGGGGGTCTTATATCAAAGATACCACAAGCGGGGGAAAAAGACAATGCAAAAACGAAATTTTCCTGGAAAAGGGTGCGCCTGATTGGCCGCCTCACCGGCCCAATTTGCGCTCCAATTCCGCTTTGCGGTCTTCATATCCCGGCTTGCCCAGGAGGGCAAACATGTTCTTTTTATAAGCCTCCACCCCGGGCTGGTCAAAGGGGTTGACGTCCAGCAAATAGCCGGAGAGGCCGCAGGCATACTCAAAAAAGTAGATGAGAGCCCCCAGGGAGCGGGGGCTCTTCTCCCCGGCGTCAATGATGAGGTTGGGCACGTCCCCTTCGGTGTGGGCCAGCAAGGTGCCCTCCATGGCCCGGTCCCGGATGGCGTCCAGAGAGGTGCTGGTGAGGAAGTTCAGCCCGTCGCCGTCGTCTTCTTCCCCGGGGACCAGGAGACTGCAGGCGGAGGGGCCCAGCCGCACCACGGTCTCAAACATCAGCCGCCGCCCCTCCTGGATATACTGGCCCATGGAGTGCAGGTCCGCCGTGAACTCCACACTGGCGGGGAACAGGCCCTTGCCCTCCTTGCCCTCGCTCTCTCCGAAAAGCTGCTTCCACCACTCCGCCATAAAGCGGAAGGCGGGGTCGTAACAGGCCAAAAGCTCCACGCTGCGGCCGGAGCGGTAGAGCTGATAGCGCAAGGCGGCATACTCCCAGGCGGGACAGTCATACGAGGCCTCGCCGCACCGCTCCATCATCTCCCGGGCGCCGTCCATCATGGCCTGGATATCCACCCCCGCCACGGCAATGGGCAAAAGGCCCACGGCGGTGAGGACGCTGTAGCGCCCCCCCACGTCGTCCGGCACCACAAAGGTCTGCCACCCCTCGCTGCCCGCCAGGGATTTCAAGGCGCCTTTTTGGCGGTCCGTGGTGGCGTAGATCCGCTGCCGGGCGCCCTCTTTTCCGTATTTTTCCTCCAGGGCCCTGCGGAAAAAGCGGAAGGCCACCGCAGGCTCGGTGGTGGTGCCGGACTTGGAGATGACATTTACGGAGAAATCCACATCTGCCACCAGGTCCAGCACCTCCTGCAGGGCGTCGGCGCTGAGGCCGTTGCCCACGAAATAGATGTTGGGAGTGGGTTTCTTTTTGAGGTTGTAGTTGGGAGAGCAAAGGCACTCAATGACGCCCCGGGCCCCCAGGTAGGACCCCCCGATCCCGATGACCACCAGGGCCTGGGAACTGCGGGAGATGGTCTGGGCGGCTGCCTGGATGCGGGCGAATTCCTCTCGGTCGTACGCCTGGGGAAGATGTACCCATCCGGTGAACTCCCCCCCTGCGCCGGACCCGGTCTGCAGCTTCTTGTGGGCGTGCTTCAAGCGTGGTTCCAGGGCGTTTTTATAGGGCAGGGGCAAAAAACGTTCTAACTGAAACAAGCTGACATTCAACATGGCGGCGGCACGTCCTTTCGTATGGTGGGGAGGGGATGCCCCTCCGTTTTTCTCTTTTTAGTATACCACCCCAAACCGTCACCATCAAGGGAAAAGCGTCACTTCCTCAGGCGCAGAACAGCCCCATGCGTAAAATTTCCGTCAGCATCTGGCCAAATGTGATCCGCTCCACGGTTTCCCCGGCCAAAAGGGGCACCCGGGCCACGATCCCCCCTCCCGAGGAGGCGGTGAGGGTCCCCAGGGGATCCCCCGCCTTCACCGGGGCGGACACCGCCGGGGGCAGCTCTACCTCCTGGGTCACATCCACCGCCTGGGCCTTTTCCAGCAGCAGGGCGCTGGCCTCCTGGGAGACCACAGGCTGCACGGTGGCCTGGGCCCCCAGCTTCACCGGCACCGGCGGCAGGGGAGAGTCCGGCGTGACATGGAGCAGGGTGTAGGTGGAAAAGCCGCTGGAGAGCAGGGCCTGGGCATCGGCAAAGCGCTGGGAGGAGGTGGGGGACTTGAGGATCACGGCGATGAGCTCCATGCCGTCCCGCTCCGCCGAGCCGGACAGGCAGTAAAGGGCCGTGTCTGTAAAGCCCGTTTTCAGCCCCGTGGCCCCGTCATAGAAGCGGATGAGTCGGTTGGTGTTCACCAGTTCCGTCTCCCCGCCCCGCAGGGAGTCCATCCAGATGGTGGTGTAGTTGCGGATCTGGGGATGGTGCAGCAGCTCCCGGCTCATAAGGGCGATGTCATAGGCGGAGGTGACATGGCCCTCCTGAGGAAGACCGGTGGCGTTGCAAAATACCGTGTCGGCCATCCCCAATTCCGCTGCCCGCTGGTTCATTTTCTCCACAAAGGCGTCCTCGCTTCCGGCCACCGCCTCCGCCAGGGCCACGGCGCAGTCGTTGGCAGAGACCACGCACACCGCCTTGAGCATCTCCTCCACGGTCATCTGCTCCCCCTCTTCCAGCCAGATCTGGCTGCCCCCCATGGAGCAGGCGTGGGCGGAGGCGGTGATCACCGTATCGTAGGACAAAAGGCCGCTGTCAATGGCCTCCATGGTCAAAAGCAGCGTCATCACCTTGGTGACGCTGGCGGGCTCCAGCACGGCATGGGCGTCCTTTTCGTACAAAATGGTGCCGGTCTCTTTTTCCATCAGCACGGCGGAAGGTGCCGAGACCTCCACCGCCCCGGCGGTGGTGGCCAGCAGCGCCACCGCGCACAAAAACGCAAACAGCTTCTTCATGGCGATTCCCCTTTCCTTCGTTATCCAAATCGTATGAGGGGACGGGGCCGTTCATGCGGAAAAAGCGGGGAGAAAAAGACGGCCTCCCCCCTTTATCCGGTTCCTCCGGAGCGGGAAATGGGAAAAAGGGGGAGAGGCGCCATTTTTCGCCTTGCATTTTCCATCAGGGTCTGCTATAATACCTTTTGTCCCTGGTTTTTAGGGACTGCAAAAACCCTTTGCAGGGTTCGTACATCGGTAGTACAGCGGCTTCCCAAGCCGCTGAGGCGGGTTCGACTCCCGTACCCTGCTCCAAACCGGAGTGAGCGCAATGCCGCTTACTCCGGTTTTTTTGTGTATTTAAGCCTATTTTGCATAAAAGAACCAAAAGAGAAA
>CALWXJ010000042.1 GCA_944385475.1 uncultured Oscillospiraceae bacterium | reverse complement strand
ATGGCAGTGGCCAGGGGGTGGGCAGAGACCGCCTCCACCGCTGCGGCAGTGGACAGCAGAACGGCTGTCTCACACTCATGGGGCTGGACCTCCGTCACGGCGGGAGTGCCCTCGGTGACAGTGCCGGTCTTGTCCAGCACCACGGTGTCTACGCTGTGGGTGATCTCCAGAATTTCGCCGGAGCGGATCAGGATCCCGTGCTTCGCCCCCAGGCCGGTGCCCACCATAATGGCGGTGGGCGTGGCCAGCCCCAAAGCACAGGGGCAGGCAATGACCAGCACAGAGGTAAATACCCGCAGTACAAAGGATAGGGGCTGCCCCGCCAGGGCCCACAAGACGGCAGCTGCCAGGGCGATGGCCATCACCACCGGCACAAACACCCCCGCCACCTTATCCGCCAGGCGGGAGATAGGGGCCTTCTTCCCCTGGGCGTCCTCCACGAAGCGGATGATACGGGAAAGCGTGGTATCCTCCCCGGTGCGGGTGAGGGTAACGTACAAAACGCCGTTTTGATTCACGCTGCCGCCGATGACCTCGCTGCCCACCATCTTTTCCACCGGCAGGCTCTCTCCGGTGAGCATCGCTTCATTGACACTGCTCTCCCCCTCACTGACCACGCCGTCCATGGGAATCCGGGCACCGGGCTTCACCAGCACCATGTCCCCCACCTTTAAGCTCTCCGTAGGCACCTCCCGGCCGGAGGCGGCCAGGATCGCCGTATCCGGTGCCAGGCGCATCAGGGCCGTGATGGCGCCTTTGGTCTTTTGCATGTTGCGGCTTTCCAGGAATTTTCCCAGAGACACCAGCGTCAGCACCACTGCGGAGGACTCGTAATAGAGATTGTGCACATAAGTGGGGTCATCCTGTATGAAAAACGTCATCACCACACTGTACACAAACGAGCAGGCTGAACCAATGGCCACCAGGGAGTCCATGTTGGGGCTGGCGTGGAAGAGGGCCTTGAACCCGCCGGTGAAAAACCGGCGGCCGCAGTACAGCACCGGGATGGCCAGCAGCAGCTGCAAAAGGGCGAAGTTCACGCCGTGAGTATGCATGGAGACAATGTCCGGCAGTGGCAGCGGCGGCAGTCCAAAGGGCAGCATCTGCCCCATGGAGACATATAAAAGTGCCGCAGAAAAGGCGGCGGAGACCGCCAACTCGATCTTTTTACGCCGCAGCTCCTTCTCCTCCTGAGATTGCAGCTGCTCCTGGGTGGCCTCTTTTTTCTCTGCATGGACGCTGGCGCCAAAGCCTGCCTTTTCCACCTTGGCCACAATCTGTTCCGGCGTCACTTGTTTTTCATCATAGACGATATCCATGATCCCGGTGGTGAGGTTCACATCGCTGCGCTCTACTCCCGGCAGCTTCCTTGTCACCCGCTCCACCGACGCGCTGCAGGCGGCACAGTGCATGCCGCTGATATCATAGCGTTCTTCCCGCATAGGGATCTCCTCCTATAAAATACCCCGCAGGGGTATTCGATCTGCCAAAAATATATACCCCCACCAGGTATTTGTCAAGTCTTATTTTTTCTGGAGCGAAAAAATCAGTGCGGCAGGAAAACGGGATTTTTGATCTTTTGCTTTCCAAATGACTCCAGCGCTGGTATAATAAGATAAATTACTTTTTACCGGCCTGCCAAAGCAGGGTACCCCCCTTTCAGGACGCCGCAGCTTTTGGCCAGGCCGAATCCTTTTCCCCGTGGGAAGGAGGTGGGTTATGAATCTTTGCGATCTGGAGACCCTGCGCGCCTTGCTGTCCCGGCACGGCTTTCATTTTTCCAGGTCCATGGGGCAGAACTTTTTGATAGACGGCGAGATCCCCCGCTCTATTGCCGCAGCCTCCCAGGCTGATGAAACCTGCGGCGTGCTGGAGATCGGCCCCGGCGTGGGACCTTTGACGGCAGAGCTCTCCCATCGAGCTGGCAAAGTGGTGTGTGTGGAGCTGGACGAGCGGCTCCTGCCCATTCTTGAGGAGGCCATGGAGGGCCGGGAAAATGTGGAGATCCTCTGGGGAGATATCTTAAAGATGGATCTTTCCCAGCTTGTGGCGCAGCATTTTTCCGGCCTCACTCCTATTGTCTGCGCCAATCTGCCCTACAATATCACCACTCCGGTTTTGACAAGTCTGGTGGAGTGTTCCTCCTTCCAGTCCATTACCGTCCTGATCCAAAAGGAGGTGGCCCAGCGTCTGGCCGCTCCGCCGGGCTCCAGTGATGGCGGCGCCTTCTCCCTCTTTCTTCATTACCATATGGAAGTGGAGCGTCTTTTCGATGTGCCGCCGGAGAAGTTCATCCCCGCCCCAAAAGTGACCTCCTCCGTCCTCAGATGTGTTCGGCGGGCAGCGCCTGTCGTGGCGGTGGAAGACGAGGGGTGGCTGTTCACAGTCATTCGGGGGGCGTTTTTCCTGCGGCGCAAAACCCTTTCCAACAGCCTCAGCGCGGCCATGCCCAGCCTTGACAAGGGGGCCATCCAAGGGGCCATTGCCGCCTGCGGCCTTCCCGGCACCGTCCGGGGAGAAAATCTGACTCTTTCTGACTTTGCCCGGCTTGCCCGGGCACTGCGTCAGTGATCCCTTTCAGCTTACAAAAAATATTGACCGGAGGTAATGTTTCCTATGTCTACGAAGGCTCTGTATCCCCGCAGCGAAATCGGCCCTGGAAAGGTAGGCTTTTCCAAGACCCGCTCCATTATTGAGGCGGCGTTTTACGGCAACAACGTGATCAAAATCAATTCCCTGCGGGAAGCCTATACCCTGGCGAAAAACTCCCCGGGCACCATCGTTACGGATATGCCTGTCTATCGGGGAGAGGAGTTTGGTCTGGAGCCCGACGCCCGGGTCCTGCTTTTTAACGACGGCTCCATTACCGGCCGGTATGCTCCCGCCCGCCGTATCACCGGCAAGCCCGGCGTCAATACCACCGCTCTGGACAAGATCCTCATGGACGCCGTATACGATACCCGCTGGAAAACCCTGTACCACGCGGAGGTCTATATCGGCCTGGATCCGGAGTTCATGGTAAAGGCCCACCTGCTGATCCCCCAGGGGGAGGAAAACCTCCTTTATAACTGGATGCTGAACTTCCAGTACCTCTCTGATGAATATGTAAAGATGTATAAGTCCTCCAAACCCATAGGGGATGGAACGGAACCGGACATCTACATCTTCTCCGATCCCCAGTGGACCGGTGCGCCGGGGCAGGAAGAGATCTGTGATCCCAAATGCCTTTGCTATTTCAACACGGATCAAAACTGCGCCGCCATCCTGGGGATGCGCTATTTCGGTGAACATAAGAAGGGCACCTTGACGCTGGCCTGGGCCATCGCCAACCGCAACGGCTATGCCTCCTGCCACGGCGGCCAAAAGGAATACACCCTCTCCGACGGCAGGAAATTCGTGGCGGCGGTATTCGGCCTCAGCGGTTCCGGCAAGTCCACCCTGACCCACGCCAAACACGGCGGGAAATACCCCTCCATCAAGGTTCTCCATGATGACGCATTCATCATCAATTCGGACACCTGTGCCTCCATCGCTCTGGAGCCCACCTATTTTGATAAGACCGCCGACTATCCTGTCAATGCGCCAGACAACAAGTATTTGCTGACGGTGCAAAACTGTTCCGCCACTTTGGACGAAGACGGGAAGGTGGTCTGCGTCACGGAGGATATCCGCAACGGCAACGGCCGGGCCATCAAGTCCAAGCTCTGGTCCCCCAACCGGGTGGATAAGATCGACTCTCCGGTAAACGCCATCTTTTGGATTATGAAGGACCCCACCATCCCTCCCATCGTTCGGCTCAAAGGAGCCTCTTTGGCCTCTGTGATGGGTGCGACCCTGGCCACTAAGCGCTCGTCCGCAGAGCGGCTGAAGGAGGGCGTGGATCCCAACGCGTTGGTGGTGGAGCCTTATGCCAACCCCTTCCGCACCTATCCCCTGTCCAACGACTATGAGAAATTCAAGAAGTTGGTAGCGGAGAAAAATGTGGCCTGCTACATCATCAATACCGGCGATTTCATGGGGAAAAAGGTTCAGAAGGAGGATACCCTGCGTCTTTTGGAATCCGTGGTGGACGGCACAGCGGAGTTCCGGCCCTGGGGCCCCTTTACAGATATCGAGATCTGTGAATGCCCCGGCTTTGTGCCGGATCTTTCCAATAAGGAATATGTGGCCCAGCTAAAGGCCCGAATGGAGGACCGGCTGCGCTATGTAAAGAACCTGGACAGCGACGAGGGCGGCTTCAATCGCCTCCCCGCCGATGCCGCCGATGCCATCTCCAAAGTGGTGGACGAGGCCAACAGCCTGTAAGGTATTTCCCCTTTACAGTGTAAGGGACCGCTCTGCAAAAGCAGAGCGGTCCCTTTTTTGTAGCACACAGTTTGTGCCGCTGTTTTAAAAGCGGCGATTTTATAAAACCGGGTTCCTGTCAGCCAAAGCAGCAGGAAAAGTGCCTGCTCAATCCATGACAAAGGGCAGCACCAGGGCCAGGAAGATCAAAAAGCCGCCTCCAGCCCGCCCCAACAGCAGCGCCGCCTCGGAAGGCTCAGCGTCCCGAAAACGCCAGCCATAGCTGAGATACCACGCGGTACGGGGAGAGACAAGGTTGAAGATCCCCACCCCTGCCAGCAAAATGGAACAAAAAATGGAAAATCCCAGGCTGTTTCTCCGGGGTTCAAATGTAGGCAAAAGGCGCACCAGCGTGCTGCCGTCAGGATATTGGCCGGTGTCCTCCGTCAGTCCGGCATACAGGGCCCCGCGGCCCCCGGAAGCGCCGGAGGTCCACACATACTGCGCGCCGCCGGGATATGTAATGGTGATCTCCACCGACTTTGCCCCCGTCCTAACACTGTAGGTGTACACATCTTCTCCCTTGGTGATGGTCTGCGCCTCCGTGTCCACGGTATAGCCCCCTTTGGTGTAAACAGACTCTTCTCCGCCGCTGCAGGCGCACGCCCCCAGCCCCACCAAGAGGAAAAGCAGCATCGCCAAAATCCTTCGCCGCATGGAAACACCTCCTCTTTTGCTCATCCCCCGCATCTATACAGATCCTTCTTTATTTTAGTATAACAAAAAGACGGGAAAACGCAAGCAAAATATCTCTCCTCCACCGGCAGATCTACCCCACTTTGCCCACCGCCAATTTTAGAAATATATAGCAAAAAAAGCTTGTTATTTGGACCTATTTTAAATATCCAAAAATTTCCTATATATAGACAGCTGCTTGATTCCCAAGGGTTTTCTCTTTCCCTTCTCTCCGATGCCGCCAATTCCAAGAAAAGGTCCTTGTATTTTGCGCAATGCCCACTTAGAATCGTCCTGACCGTTGCGTCCCACATGACAGGGCCTCCCCGCTCCATGTGGAACAAAACAAATGCAGGAGGAAACACGTGTGAAAAAACGAATTTTATCGGCGCTGACATCTTTATCTCTGGTGCTGGCGCTCCTTCCAACCACGATGCGGGCCGCGGATGAGGATCTTTCTCAGCCGCCTCAGCAAAATGAGCTTGAATTTGCAGAGGAATCCACCATCTATGTGGATGCCCAGGCAGATGAAGAGGAAGACACCGACGGCGACGCCGTCTATCAAACGCTGCAGGCCGCGCTGGCAGCAGTCCAGGACGGAGAGACCATCGTTCTTCTCTCTGATGTCACAGTGGACGGCAGCGAGGCTCCCACAAATACCGCTTTGGTACTTAGAAAGAACAATGTGACCCTGGACGGCAGAGGCAATCAGATCCAGGCCGGCAGCTTCCCTGTCTCTGACAGCACCTCCAAACAGCATATTCTGGGTGTGGAAGGCGTCTCCGGCGTGACCATCAAGGACCTGACGATCTCCGGTGTGAACACCCAGGGGAACATGTCCAGACATGCCCTGCACCTTTATTGCTCCACCGATGTGAAGCTGGAGGACGTCACGCTGAAAAATACGGCGGGCTATGGCCTGCTGGTCAATGCCTCTGATGTGACCGTCACCGGCCACCTGACTTTGGAGAACAATGGTCCTTTGGACTGCATCAATGTGGGCTGGGGCGTCAGCGCGGAGGCAGACAGCTGCTCCTTTAATGCCAGCGAGGCCACGTTGATCGGCGTGGACCTGGTCTACACTGATGCCAAGGACATCACCAACGCAGATTCCTCCAGCGGCATTGACAAGTTCCACTATGATATGCCCGCCAACTATCTGGAGGCCGTGCGCCACAGCTCCACCGGCATCGCCTACATCCCTGCGGCAGCCTACACCGGCGGGACCTACTACAAGACCCTGGCCGAAGCGGTTACTGCTGCTGAGAGCGGCAGTGAGATCACGCTGCTCAAGGACGTGGCGGAGCACATCACCATCGACTCCGACGATGAGATCACCCTGGATTTGAACGGGCACATCCTGCAAAACACCGCTGGTGAGGAGCAGAGAGGAACCCCCTCCCACACCATTACCAACAGCGGTACCCTGACCATCCAGGACGGCGTTGGCACCGGCGGCGTCATCAGCATCGCCGGGGATAAGTCTGCCGTATTCAACGACACCACCGGCACTTGCACCATCGAGGGCGGCTCTCTCCGCCACAATGTCCAGCTTGCCACTGCGGACGCCAGCAGCGACAGCCAGTGCCTGATCTTTAACCAGGGTAACCTGATCATTGAGGGCGGCACTTTCACCAGCGATCACATTGCCGTGAAAAACGACGAGGAAGCCACTTTGGAAATCGGCGGCGAGGCAGTGCTGACTGGTACCCAGAGCCTTCAGAACTGGGGCGAGGCCACGGTCACCGGCGGAGAGCTCAACGGCCTGGTCTCTTGCTTTACCAAGGATGAATCCCAGGCGACTCTGGACATCCAGGGCGGCACCATCACCGGCGACGTCAACAGCATCAACTATGGCGGCACTGCCACCAACGCCCCGCAGATCGAAATCAGCGGCAGCACGGTTGTGGACGGCTCTCTCAATACCCTCTCCGGCACCAATGCCGATGACGGTGAGCCCGCCACCCAGGAGCAGGCCACCATCATTGTCTCCGGCGGCAGCTTTACAGAGTCTGTCCCCTCTGATTATCTGGCAGAAGGACTGAATTACGAGTCCAACGGCGAGGATGGGTATACCTACCACACCTCTTTCGAAAACGCCATGGACGCCTCCGGCAATACCGGCAGCGTCACCGTTACCAAGCCTGAAGAGGTGGCAGATGAGACCGTTACCCTCCCTCAGCCTGAGGAGCGCCCCGGCTACATCTTCCTGGGCTGGCAGCTGCAGGATGGCTCCATCCATTCCGCCGGATCCCAGATCGAGGCCAGCAAAGTGGTGGGCCTCACCGCCCTTTGGGAGGCGGAGGATGATTCCTCCGACGAAGGCTCCGGCGGCGGATCTTCTGGCGGCGACCATGAAAGCGGCTATACCGTGACCATCGCGGCCACCCAGAACGGCTCTATTACCGCCATCCCCAAGCGGGCGGACAAGGGCGACACCGTCACCATCACCGTGAAGCCCAACCAGGGCTATCAGCTCCACAAGCTCACCGTGCTGGACAGCAATGACGAGGAACTTCAGGTCAAATCTCAGGGCGACGGCAAGTACACCTTCACCATGCCTGCCGGCAGAGTGACGGTGAAGGGCACCTTCCGCAGCATTCATACCGGAGGCGACTTCTCCTTCACCGATGTGGATTCTCAGGACTACTACTATGATGCGGTGGCCTGGGCGCTGGAAAATGGAGTCACCACCGGCGTGACGGACACCATCTTTGCCCCCGGCAACCCCTGCACCCGTGCCCAGACCGTCACCTTCCTCTGGCGCGCTGCCGGAAAGCCCCAGGCCTCCAATCAGACCAACCCCTTCACCGATGTGAAGAAGAGCGACTACTACTATGAGGCGGTGCTGTGGGCCGTGGAGAAGGGCATCACCCAGGGCACCACTGCCACCACCTTCTCCCCCAACGCCACCTGCACCCGTGCTCAGGTGGTGACCTTCCTGTGGCGCTACAGCGGAGAGCATACCGGCAAGGATATCCACTTTGCGGATGTTTCCGAGGATGCTTACTACTATCGTGCAGTGGCTTGGGCGGTGGAGAGCGGGATCACCCAGGGCACCACGGCCACCACCTTCTCCCCTGATGCTATCTGCACCCGGGGCCAGATCGTTACGTTCCTGTACCGCGATCTGGGCAAGGTGTAAGCTTCTGCCCTCCCACTTGACATCTGAAAATAAAAAGGAGAAAGCCCCGGAAATTCCGGGGCTTTCTCCTTTTTTAGCATCTCAGAGGGATCCATCCTGTCTAATCCGGCACAGGAAGAAAGCCGGGGGAAGATCCCCCGGCCTCTTATATGTGGTTATCCTATGAAACGGGTCTTCAGTTCACCATATCCCGATAGAGGAAGGTGACGATCTGGCCCCGGGTGCAGGGGCTGCCGGGCTGGAAGGCCGTCTCCGTGACCCCCTGGGTCACGCCGCTCTCCACCGCCCAGGCCACCGCGGCATAGTAGTAGTCGC